>JAJEGJ010000104.1 GCA_022819905.1 Alphaproteobacteria bacterium | reverse complement strand
CGGAGCCTGGAGACCCGGCTGGCAGAGACCGACACGCCCGGTGACCTCCCCTGTGCCCTGATCACCCTCGACGACGTGGAGGACATCATGGCCCCTTGGGTCGGCATCGTTGGCGAGGAGGACGACCTCGTCGAGGTTCAGTTCCTGGTCGAGCGTTACCAGCGCCTCCGGCCACCGGAGGTGCCACGGCGCGGCGGCCGCGCGACACGAGTGGAATTCGTGGGCTGGACCAAGCGCGAGTCGCTGGAGGCGATGACCACCTTCTAGGTCACCACGTCGGCACGTCGCCGCCAGCTCGCATTCTGGCCTCCCGGTCGGAGGCCCGCTCGGACTGCTTACCGGGCGCTCCCTGCACCATCTCGATGAGTTCCGCCGCTTCCTGAGCGGTCATCTCGCGGGCAGTCGCGCTCGTGAGATCAATTTTCTGCGCCTCGTTGGCTCCGGTCGCCTGACCGGCTTCCCGCCCGCCTTCGCCCGGATCCCCTCCCTGCCGGGCCCGTGACTGGCCCTCGTTCGGTTGCGGCCGTCCGGCCTTGACGTCGCCGGGATCCCATCCTTCCGGCGTTTCGACACCCTCGTCGGTGCGGGCCTCCCCTTCCGCCATGCCCTCGCTGCCCGCGGTCACCAGCAGCCGCCGGGCCAGCTCATCCTGGAGGCGCATCCCAAGCTCAAGGTTGTACGCAGCGTCCGCCAGCGTCGGGTCGATGGCAAGCGCATCGCGGTACTGCTCGATGGCCTCCCGCAGATAGGCGTCAGCGTTCAGGAAACTCATCACCGCGTTAACCGTCTGGCGGTAGCGGACGGAACCGAGGTTGTAGTGCACCAGGGCTCGCAACTCCGATGGAGCCGTCTCCAGGGCCAGGGTGAAGTACCGATCGGCTGCGGCATTGTCGTGCGCCGCGTACGCTGCTACGCCCCGAGCGAACAGAGTTTCAGGAGTCTCCCCTGCCTCCGCCTCGGCGGCTTCAAACCGAGCCAGTGCCTCGGCAAAGTCGCCAGCCGCGTAGGCCTGGACACCCAAGTCCATTTCCTGGCGGGCCAGATCCTCCTCCACGCAACCTCCGAGCGCCAGCAAGCCCGCCACCGCGCCGCACCAGGACCAGGCCCGGATCATCGCGCCCGCCATCCCAACGCACTGCCCATGAGCAAGACCAGCGCCGGCACCGCCAACCAGTGATACAGCGGCCGACGCCTTTGCTCCCGACCTTCGGCCGCGAATGCGCGCTTGGGAGCGCCATCGATCGCCGTGAACACGCCGCCAATGCAGTCGGCCTGGGAGAGCGCGCAGAACGAGCCGCCGCTGAAGGCGGCGAGGTCCCGCATGCTCGCGTGGTCCGCCCGGCTCCGGACGGGTTCATCCTGGTAGAGCAGCGGAGCATCGATCCCGTCCGCACCCGGGACGAGCACTGGAGTTGGCAGGTGCGGGATACCCAGCGCCAGCACGTGGACCGCCACGCCTGTCCCGCGGAGATTCCGACCCGCCGCCCGCAGGGCCGTTCCGTGATCTTCGCCGTCCGAGACCAGCACGACGTCGGTAAATCCCTCGTCGCCGGTCTCGATGCTGCCCAACGCGGCCGCCAGTCCGGTATCCACGCGGGTACCCCGCCGGGAGATGTCATGTGGGCCCACGGCGTCGAAGCGGGTTCGGAACGCCTCGTAGTCGAGTGCCGGCGGCAGCAACAGGGTGGCACGGCCGGCGAATGCGAGCAACGAGAGCCGGTGGCCTCCGTCCCCGGCGAGCAATTCCACCAGCCGATCGACGGCGTCACGCGCAGCGTCGGCGCGGGAACTCCCGTCATGGTCCCTCGCATACATGCTGAGCGATACATCCAGCACCACCAGGACGTCGCGTCCCTCGCGCGAAGCGATCCCTTCCTCGAATCCCCCTAGCGGCCTGGCAAGAGCGGTCCCCATCAGGGCAACGGCGATAGCCACCGACCATGTTGCACGTCGCCGGGCCACGGCCATCGCCGACAACTGGCCCGAGCCAGGATGGAAGATGGCGACCGCACGGGCACGGGCACGCGCGGCATGGCCATGCAGCAACAGCAGCCCCGCCGCGGCGAGCGGGGCAATCCACAGTAGGGAGACGTGCTCGAACTCCATGTCCCGCTCTCTAGGGCGCTATGCGCAGCACGGTTGCATCCAGGCCCGCCCGCAGCAGCACCAGAATCAAGGCCAGGCCCAGGAACAACGGATAAACGTCGACACGCCGCTGGTAGTGACGGGCAACGTTTCGACCCTTTTCCAGCTGGTCGATCTCTTCATAGACCGCCAGGAGACCCTCGGCGTCGGTCGCTCGGAAGTAGCGGCCGCCTGTCGCCTCGGCCACCCTGGTCAGCGTGAACTCATCGATGAACACTTGCACCATCCGAATGTCGGAGCTCCCGGGACGCGCGGGCATCGCGACCCGCCCTCGACTTCCCGCACCGATCGCGTAGATGCGGACCCCCAGTGCTCGCGCCGCCTCAGCCGCGACCAGCGGCTCCACGGTCCCGGCGTTGTGGCTGCCATCGGTCAACAGGATCAGGACAGGACTCGCATGCTCTCCCCCGGTCAGGGAATCAAGACCAGCCAGGATCGCGTCGCCAATCGCCGTACCATCCTCTTCAGGCAGTTCCACCGGGCGGAGCGATGCGCTCAACTGCAGCAACGCCTCATGGTCAAGCGTCAGCGGCGTCAGGGTGTCCGCGTAACGACCGAACGTCACGAGCGAAACCAGATCGGAGCCCCGACCCGGCAGGTTGTCTCCGACGCCGGCAATGAAGTCGCGAAACGTGTCCTTGACGACCTCCAGGCGGTTTCGATCTGCCTCGCTCTCGCCGCCAAGATCGACCGCCGACATGCTGCTGGACACGTCGACGACCATCGCGATCGCGATGCCCTCGGTTTCCCGCTCCGTCACCTCGAAGCCGGCCTGTGGACGTGCCAAGGCCACGACCAGCGCGATACAGGCGAGGGCAGTGATGACCGGCAGGAGCCGGGCGGCCTGAACACGTAGCCCCGAGGCCGCGCCGTCGAAGTCGTCCAGGGACGCCACTCCCACGTTGCCTCCGTCCAGCCGCCGGACCGGTCGCTGCCGCGCGCGCAATCCCACGAGCGCCAGCAATACCAGCAGCGCCAGCCACCAGGGTTCGGCGAAGCTCACGCCATTTTCTCCGAACTTGCGCTCACGAACGCCTCGGCGGCGCCCAAGGCTGTCTCCATGTCCTCTCTAGTCGCCGCTCGGCCGGCGAATTTCGCGATATCGCAAATGGCCAGCGTTTCTTCCGCGCGGCGCACCAGGACACTCGTCGGCACCCCGGCCTTCTGCGTCGTCTCCGGTAGCTGCGACACCGTCTCTTCCGTGGTGCGACGCGGTGCCGGCAGGCCAAGGCGCTGCTCGATGTAGCTGCGCAGAACGGCCGCCAGTTCAAATGGGGCCGTCGTGGCAGGGCGCCCTTCCCCCGTCAAGGCTTCGCGCAGGCGGGCCAAGGCTGCGCGAGCAACGTCGCCGGCCGGAACCTGCAGGGTCTCGGGCACCGGTTCCGGTCTGGGGGCGCGGGGTCGGCGGCGGCGCAGCCAGAGCCCCGCAATCCCAACCACCGCGACAAGTCCCGCGGCTGCACCCGCCCATTGCCACAGGGGCGCTTCCGCCTGCGGGGGCAGCGGCACGGGCGGTGCAAGGGCTCGGGGGGCCATCGTGTTCGCGTCGGGCGGGACGTGTTCGTATACCACCATGACCAGCGGCGGTGACGTCATCTCGAAGCGGTCACCCTGCATCATGCGATTGAAGCGCGCACTGAGATCTTCCTTGCATTCTTCGAACGGGCTTCCAGCCCCTGGAATCGTCACGACTTCACCGTCCGGACCGCGTTCACAGTCGCCAGGACGCTGCAAGCGGACTAGCTGCACGTACGCCGTCATCCCTTCGATTTCGTAGCTGCCCGGCCGGTTGGGCGCCTGCAGGCGATAGGTAGCGTGCGAGCGCCGGCGTTCGGCCACGGGGACCGCCTTGGCCTGGTACCCCTCGATGATCCTGAACGGTCCGATCGAATGGAAATAGCGGGGGACGTGCACACCGATATCCCACGGCATGTCCATGAAGATGGACAGCGTGAACTCCTGTCCGGGACGCACCGCCTCGGGCTCTGCGGCCACCGAGATCCGAATGTCGTCAAGCACGCTATCGGCGGACGCGATCTGCGCGGCCATCCCCAGCAAGGCAAAGGCCAGAGCCGAGAAATACTTCATGCCGATGCTGCCGCCCGTCCGGCGTCCACCCCGGCGCGCCGCATGAAGTACTGAATCAGTGCCTGGACAGGGTCCGCGTCGCCCACGATCTCGAGCGGCTTGAGTCCGAGTGTCGTGAAGACGCGCCAGCGTTCCTCAAGTCGGCGGAGGCCGGCCGCTTCGTACTGGCTCCGGACCCGGGGATCACTGAAATCGACAAGGCGTTCTTTCCCCGTTTCGAGATCGCGGATGGCCACCAGGCCCGCAGCGGGCAGCGTGTCGTCGAGCGGATCCCTGAAGACGATGGGAATGACATCGTGCCGCAACGCGAGGGCGCGCAGCGGGCGTTCGAAGTCCGGAGCCAGGAAGTCCGACAAAATGAAGAGAAGCGAGCGCCGCTTGGCAACAATCCCCAACCGAATGAGTGCCCCCCGAAGGTCGGTGCCTAGGCCCTCCGGACGGGCGCGTCGCAGCCGCTCCTCGAGAAAGACCGCATGCCCCTTGCCCTTCTTCGGACGGGTCCACGAATCCACCCGGTCGCTGAAGAGAAGCAAACCCGCACGGTCATTGTTCCCGATCGTCGCGTACATGATCGACGCGGCGGCCATTCGCGCCATCGCATCCTTGTTCAGCGCCCCGCTGCCGGTTCGGAGCGATGCGCTGAGGTCGACAGCCACGATGACGGTAAGTTCTCGCTCCTCGATGTACTGGCGCACGAACGGCCTGCCGGCGCGAGCCGTGACCTTCCAGTCAATCGTCCGAACGTCGTCGCCAGGGGCGTATTCGCGCAGTTCCTCGAACTCGGAACCGCGGCCCTTGAAAACACTCAGGAATTCGCCTGTAACCGCTCCGTCGATGGGACGCTTCGGGCGGATCCGGAGGCGTAACGCCCCACGCCGCGAGGCAGCGGGCCGGCTGTCCGTATCCATTGGGTCAGGGAACAGGCTGGTGTTCGAGGATCCTCGTGATCAGGTCGTCAGTCGTGACGCTGTCAGCCTCGGCTTCGTATGACGTGAGAATCCGATGCCGCAGCACGTCGGGCGCGATCGCCTTGACATCGTGTGGAGTAACGTAGTTGCGACCTTGCAGATAGGCCCGGGCTCGCGAGGCAATCGCGAGGTAGATCGTGGCGCGTGGGCTCGCGCCCAACGTGACGTACGGGGTGAGGTCGGAATCCACCTGTTCGATATGACGGGTCGCGCGCACCAGATCGACCATGTATTCCTTCACTGATTCCTCGATTCGCACCCGATCGACCGCCTGACGCGCCTGCACAATCTCTTCGATGGACACCACGGGATCCGGCATCGATCCTTCGGCGGTGAACGCCACCATGTCCATGATGGCGATCTCCTGCTCCCGATCCGGGTACTCGGTCCGGAGCATGAAGATAAACCGGTCCATCTGCGCCTCGGGCAACGGATAGGTGCCGTCCTGCTCGATCGGGTTCTGCGTCGCCAACACCATGAACGGCGCCGGCAGCGGCTCGCTCTGGTCACCGATGGTGACCTGCCGTTCCTGCATCGCCTCCAGGAGCGCGCTCTGAACCTTGGCGGGCGCCCGATTGATTTCATCCGCAAGCACGATATTGGCGAATATGGGCCCCCGCCGGATACGGAACTCGCCCTGTTTCGGCTCGTAGATCATGGTGCCCACGAGATCGGCGGGAAGCAGATCGGGTGTGAACTGAATCCGGCGAAAGCTCGCCGAGATGGCAGCAGCAAGCGTGGTCACGGCCCGCGTCTTGGCCAGCCCCGGCGCACCTTCGATGAGGACGTGACCGTTGGACAGCAACGCAATCACAATCCGTTCCAGCATCTCTTTCTGACCAACGATGGTGGTCGCCATCGTGGTCATCAGACGAGATGCGAACCCGTCCTCAGCCGGCGGAGATACCGCGGCAATATTCTGCTGCATCAAGAGGGAGCCTTTGCGGAAATCGGAGACAAGCCCGTAGACTAGCACACCATAGGGCCGACCGACGCGGGCCAAATTCCCGCAATTCGGATCCTATACTTGGGCCTCAGATGGGTACTTGAGCCGGCGTAGCTCAACGGTAGAGCACCCGCCTTGTAAGCGGAAGGTTGCGGGTTCAAGTCCTGCCGCCGGCACCAGTGAGACGCTTCGGCCGGTCCCGATATGGAGCAAGACGCATGATCGATCGGAGGATCGTCCGAGTTCTGTGTATCGCGCTCGTCGCGGCGATCGGCGCGCCCGCGGCCGCGGATTGGGCGGAGGTACGGCGCGCATTCGAAGCCGGGGACGCCGTAGCGCTGATGGCGGCCTTGCGTCCGCTTGCCGAAAGCGGTGATGCCGACGCGCAATTCAACATGGGCATCCTGCACGACACCGGCCAGGGCGTTCCGCAGGACTATCGGGAAGCGGCCCGTTGGTACGCCGCGGCCGGCGACCAGAGCCATCCCACAGCCCAGTACAACCTCGGTCTACTGTATTTCGAGGGGAAAGGCGTTGAACGCGACCAGGCCAAGGCCCTCGACCTGTACCGCCGGGCGGCCCGCAACGGCGATGCGGACGCATTCAGCAGCATCGGCTACATGTTCCTCAATGGCATTAGCGTCGAGGAGGACCGCCTCGAAGGGTTAGCGTATTTCTTGCTTGCCGCCGAGCGAGGAAGCAGCGACGGTGCGCGGAATCGAGATCTCGTGCTGGGCAGTTTCGACACCAATGACTTTGCCTTTGCCCGTAGTCGCAGCCGCGATCTGGCGGTAGAGTTCTCGCAACCATGATGCTGGCGGGTTGGATCGCGGCTGTTCAGCTCGTACTCCTACCGGCTGTGGTCGAAGTCGCCTCGCCTGACGCGTGGCCTGACTGCCGGACCGGGATCCAGGAGCTTTTGGCGACGAACACGCTGGCGTTTTGGGCTTCCGAGAAGGATGGCGTGCTGCAGTACGTCATGCGCATTGATGCCGAGCGCTGGGATGACATGGGGACCGAGGGTCAGGATGGACTTGAGGCCCTGCTGTCGTGTTCGATCAGCGCCGGTGGAGAACCCATCCCGTACGCACTATCCGTGCGGTCCGCGTACTCGAACCGTGAGTTGGCACGCTACCGCAACGGCGAACGACTGCCACCTGACTGACGACATTCCTCAGGGAGTACAACAGATGTCCCAGACCTCCGACGACCGCCCCTTGCTGGATCGGCTGCGCGACCTCCACGAACGGATGGAACACGACGCGGAATTGGAGGAAGCCTACCTCAAGGACCAAGACGCCTTTCATCGCGACCACGGTTTTGATCCCAAGGAAGTGGAAGCCGCGCTGGCAGAGCTCGGCCGCCAGCGGATCGCCGGCTACAAGGGGGTTCTGGAAGCGCACGGCAAGAAGCTCGGGTAAGCACGCGTTCGCTCGGTTCCCGCCGACCGCCCCGCCGTTGGCCATCGTTCTCCGGACGGCGGCGCAGGGGCGTTGGGCTGTTTTCGCAGGACTGATGATCGCATGCCCTGCCAGCGCATGAATACGGACCAGGGGGCCGCATCGGGTCCACCCGGCTCCAGCGTCCGGGGACATCCGTCGCCGGAGCGGGCGGGGTGCGGACGGAGGGACTCGAACCCTCACTCTCCTCCGGAGAAACGGATTTTCGTACCACTTCGGCTTTCGCCGCCGCGCTGAAGGCGCGTTCGTGGTCTGGACTATCCCTTCGCCGTCGCCGATGTGTCGGCCCCAGGCGCCGCCCGTCTAGTCTCTACACCTTCCCGCCCGAAAGCAGGCTTGGCTCGGGATCAGCATCGGCCATGCCGGTGAGCCTTCCCCGAATTTGAGCGGTTCTACGCTGCCGATTTCCCGGCAGGCACTCAACTTCCTGCAAGTCCGTCGCGTCTGCCAATTCCGCCACGCCCGCAGGCCCCAGGCGACATCATAGCGATCGCTCACGGTTCCTCCCGGAAGGGTGCTCCCAGTCGGGTCAGAAACCGACGCACCGCATCAGCGCACTGGCCGAGCCGTTCAGAATCCGTGGCGCGCAACACGAGGCTGGTCCCGATATCCGGTGGGCGATAAAAGGGATATGAGCCGATATCGACGTCGGGATATTCCGCGGCGACGGCTGCCAGGTCGTCTGCGATCAACCCCTCTGGCCGGTTCACCACGAGCGTACGCGAGCGAAGCGGCGGACCGCGCACCAATTGCGGCTCCAGGACCGCGAGCATGGCCTTCATGATGGCCGGCACCCCGGCCAACACGAACACGTTCGCCAGCCGGAATCCGGGTGCCGCGGAAACCGGATTATCGATCAGCGTTGCCCCCACCGGGATGTTCGCCATCCGGAGCCTGGCTTCGTTCAGTTCGAGCTCGGTACCCTTGTAGTGCGCCCGGAGACGCCGGTGGGCCTCGGCGTTCCGCTCCACCTCAACCCCCATCGCCGCGGCCACGCATTCGGTCGTAATGTCGTCGTGCGTGGGTCCGATGCCGCCGGTCGTGATCAGGTAGTCCCAGGCCGATGACAGTTCCTGGACCGCAGTGACAATCCGTTCGCGGACATCCGGAACCACCCGCACTTCCGACAGCCGCACTCCCAGATCAGACATCCGTTTCGCCACGTGCGCGACATTCTTGTCCTGGGTGCGGCCGGAGAGAATCTCGTTGCCGATCACGAGCATTGCGGCAGTGGGGGCTTGCTGGGACGGCATGGCTGGCTCCGGACGGTCGCCGGCATGCTAGCCGTTTGCCATCGGGCGTGCGCCGTTCGTCTAGTCTCCGCTGACGCCGCCACCCGGTACCGGACGGAACCCTTCCCGTGCAGTTTCCCGTCACGCTCGTCCGAGCCAGTCTCCAGCGTCGCTACAAGCGATTCCTCAGTGACCACGAACTCGACGACGGCAGGCTTGTCACGGCGCATTGCGCGAATCCCGGCTCGATGCTGGGGCTGACCCACGCGGGCGTCGAGACCTGGCTCGCGCCGAACGACGACCCCAAACGGAAGTTGCGCTACAGCTGGGAAATGCTGCGACTCGGATCGACCTTGATCGGTGTCAACACGAGCCGCCCGAATGCCCTGGCCGAGGAAGCCATCCGGGCCAGCCGATTGGCGCCGCTGGCAGGTTACGCGTCGGTTCGACGGGAAGTGCGTTACGGAACCCGTTCCAGGATCGATCTGCTGCTGGAGGGTCCGCGCCGCCGGGCATGCTACGTGGAAGTCAAGAACGTACACATGTCTCGGGAGCCCGGCGTCGCCGAATTTCCCGATTCGGTGACGGACCGCGGTCGCAAGCATCTCGTCGAGCTCGCCCGGCGGGTCAAAGGCGGCGACCGTGCCGTCATGCTCTATTTGGTACAACGTGAAGACTGCACGGCCTTCCGTCTCGCCGGTGACATTGACCCGGCTTACGTGGAGGCGTTCCACGCAGCACGCGCTGCCGGAATCGAGGTGCTAGCGTATGGGTGTCGACTGACGGTGGAAGAAATTACGGTCGCAGGCTCCCTGCCCATGACGGACCCCGTGGGAAACGCCCCATGAACGATTTGCATCGACATGTCCGAATTCACGATGCCGAGGCGTTTGCCGCAATGCGAAAGGCCGGCAGGCTCGCTGCGGAGGTGCTCGACTTCATCACGCCGAAGGTCAGGGCGGGGGTGGCCACCGAAGAGCTGGACCAGTTGTGCCACGACTTCATCGTGGACCACGGGGCGGTCCCGGCGCCGCTGAACTACAAGGGCTTTCCCAAGTCCGTGTGCACGTCCATCAATCACGTCGTCTGCCACGGCATTCCGGACGGCACCCGTCTCAAGGACGGGGACATCCTGAATCTGGATGTCACCGTGATCCTCGACGGTTGGCATGGAGACACCAGCCGGATGTTCTGGGTTGGAAAGCCATCTCTGCAGGGACGCATCCTGACCGACACGACATTTGATGCCATGTGGGCAGGGATTCGGGCAGTTCGTCCAGGAGCCACTCTCGGCGACATCGGGCACGCGATTCAGAACTGTGCAGAAGTCAAGCGCTACTCCGTGGTCCGGATGTTCTGCGGCCACGGTATTGGCAGGGTGTTTCACGATGCTCCGTCCGTCCTCCATTACGGCACGCCGAATACCGGCCTGACGTTGCGGGAGGGCATGTTCTTCACCATTGAACCCATGATCAACGCAGGGAGACCGGACGTGCGGATTCTCGACGATCAGTGGACGGCGGTAACGCGAGATCGGTCCCTGTCGGCACAGTTTGAGCACACGCTTGGTGTGACCAGCGAAGGATTCGAGGTATTTACCCTGTCGCCGGCAGGCCTGGACCGTCCGGCCCTCTGACCGCACGGGTGTCCCTGCCGGAACGGGCCAGCCCTCCTGGCCCCGGTCGTCGGCAAGCGCGATCAACTCTCTTGACCAAATTTCCTGCGGTCGACGTCGCGGGCAAGACCAGCGTCTATTGCCGAGCTTCGGAGCCGGGTGCGGGCCCTCTCTCCCTTGAGTTGGAATCCGGATTGGTGTTCAGGGGCTGATCAGGCCAAATCATCGTTTTTCCCCGTCCTAGACTCATGTCAGGACCGTGGCCCTCCCGGCGGACGCAACCCGGCGCGGCCACGACAGATCTGCAGGCAGAGAAATACGGCCCCGGTCACCTGATGACCGGGGCCGCTACAGGCAGGCGGGCGACGGGAGGAACTGCCCGCGTGCAACCGAGGGGCGGGCGGTGATCGTGACGGGCTGGATGCCGATCACCGCCCGCATGCGGCACGCGTAGTTACGCGTGCCGCAAACGCAGTGCGACGAACCGGACCCCGAATCCGCGTGCCACCTCGAGCACGACGAACCGCTGCTCGGATTTCCACGCCTCCGTCAACCGGCTGGTCGCGTCGTTTGCATCGGCCACCGGGATGCCGTCCACTTTCAGGATTCGGTCACCGGGGAGCAGGCTCTTGGCGGCTGCGGGACTCCTGGGCCGGATTTCTTCAATGAGGGCACCGTCGCCATCGTCTTGCCCCAGCTGCAGACCCAGGTCCGGTCCGCTTGGTGCTGCAGGAAGCGTCGCGATATCGGCTCCGGGCCGGCGGCCCAGGCGAACTGAAACCGTGTCTTCGCCCCCGTCCCGCCAGATCGTGAGGGCAACCTCTTCGCCAGGCGCCGCCCAAGCGATCTGCCTAGCCAGGTCTCTGGCCCCTCGAACCGGCGTGTCGTCCACCGCGATCACGACGCCACCGGGCCGCAGTCCTGCCGCTGCTGCAGGGCTGCCTTCTGTCACGTCGGTAACCACTGCGCCGCGCGACTCGTCGAGACCGAGAGCTTCAGCGAGATCCTTGTCGACCGGCTGGATCTGAACGCCCAGCCAGCCCCTGTCCACCTTCCCGTCGTCCATGAGGTCAGCGACGATCAGGCGAACGGTATTGGATGGCACCGCAAATCCGATGCCGACGCTGCCGCCGCTGGGCGAGTAGATTGCGGTATTGACGCCAACCACATGCCCGGTCAGGTCGAACGTCGGACCTCCGGAATTCCCCCGGTTAATGGGTGCATCGATCTGCAGGAAGTCGTCGTACTGCCCGGCGCCGATATCCCGGCCGCGCGCCGAGACGATGCCGGTCGTCACCGTGCCTCGAAAACCGTAGGGACTGCCGATCGCGAACACCCAGTCGCCGACGCGCACGGCGTCCGAGTCGGCGAACGCCACGTACGGAACCGCGTGCTCAACGTCTGCCTTCAGCAGGGCAATGTCGCTCTGTCGGTCCTGGCCGATGACCGTCGCCTCCAGAACATCCCCGGCAGTGGTGTGAATCCGAATGTCGCGGCCCTGGCCGATCAGGTGCGCGTTGGTGACGAGGTGGCCCTCTGCATCAATGAAGAAGCCCGAACCGCCGTGCTTTCGAACCTGGTCGTCAGGGATTGCCGGAACCCCGGGGGGCCAAGGCAGGTGCTGGCCGAACTCTCGCTTGAAGAATAAATCTGGATCGAATGGGCTCTGTTGCGGCAGGGTCCTGGGCTCATCTCGGGCAACTGGCTGTGCAACCGGTTCCACCTCGATGGCCACGACGGCCGGCTGAACCACCTCGACCACTGGCGCCAAGCTCGGAACGGCAGCCATTGCTGGCAACGCAACCGCAAACGCCACCACCGCCGCGGCTGCTGACAGAAGAACTTCTCTTGACATGCAGGTTCCTTATCGGAGAAACGGAGGCTCCGATCGAACCCGGGAGCCTCGGGATTCCAACTTAAGGACCCCGCATTTAGGGAATATTTCCCGAAGGTTGTCGCGACGTTTCCGAAACGTAAATTTCAGTTAACGTTGGCCGGGCAGGAAGCCGACCCGGTATCGTCTAATTCAAGCTATTGACTCGCCTTGTTGCGGTGTGGCGGGATCAGCCGGAAGGAACGAGTCGACGGCGATTCGATCCGGCGCAGCGCCGAGAGCCTGGACGCAGGCTTCGCAGGCATCGACGAACCCCGGGGTTCCGGCGATCAGGACGGTATGGTGCGCAAGCTGACCGTGCACCCGATGGAGCATGTCCGGGATGCGGCCAGTGCCAAACCGCGTACCGGGCGGCGGTTGTTCGCGGGTCAGCGTGACTTTCCACGCGAAGTTCTCGTGCCGTCTCGCGATTCGGCTGAAGGCGTCCATGGCCAAGATCTCGTCCCGGTCGCGCACGGACAGCACCAGCGTGACCGGGGCGCTGAAGCCGGCGGAGAGCGCTTCCTCAACGACCGCCAGCACCGGAGCAATTCCTGTTCCGCCGGCAAGACCCAGGATGGGTCCGGGCACGCGCTCAGGCAGCCCGAACGTACCAAACGGGCCTGTCAGGGAGCTCACCATGCCCGGACGCAACGTCTCGTGCAGCCAGGCGCTCGCCGCCCCCGGGGCCTGGCGGGCTATCAGGAACCGAAGCAGCCCATCCACGGGCTTTCCGTCCGGACCCGGCGCGTCAAGCATGGAATACGTGCGTGGCGGTTCGATGCCGGGCACGGCGATTTCCACGTGCATGCCGGCCTTGAACACGAAACCGGCAGTCTTCGGCAGGGCAAAGACCAGCTCACGGACCCGTGGTGTGATGGGGCGGGTCGCAACCGTTTCACAGAGAAACGTCTGAGGTCGTGCGTCGGCTGCCTTGGGCTGGGGGGGCAAGGGAGCGTGCACCCGGACGACGACGTCGGATGCCGTCGGGCGGGCCTGGCAAAGCAACCAGACACCGTTCTCGCGCTCCCGTTGGGTTAGGGCATATTGAACCGAACTATCCGCCTCGAGCGTGCCGGACACCACCGATGCCCGGCAGGTCCCGCAGATCCCCCCTCTGCAGTTGTGCGGCAAACGAATTCCCGCGTCCAGCGCGGAATCGAGAACCGGCTGGTCCGAAGCCGCGTCGAAGGTCAGATCTGTTCCCTCGACCCGAATCCGCGCATCCGTTCGCATTCGTCAGGAGGTTTTCCACTTGATCGAGCATCCCATGCTCGCGTGCTGCTCCTGCGGTCCTCCCAGTCCCGCGGCGATGGCTTTCATGGCTTCGAAGAGGTCTCGCCTGCTCCCGTCGCGCTTCTCCGCTCGGGCATCGTCCAACCGACCGCGATACTGCAACCCCCCAGTGTCATCAAACCCGAAGAAATCGGGAGTGCAGACAGCACCGTACGCGCGCGCAACCTCTTGCGAGCGGTCGATCAAGTAGGGAAATGGAAATTGATGATCCGCCGCAAACGTCTTCATGCGGGGAAAGTCGTCAGCCGGATACGCCTCGGTATCGTTGGGCATGATGGCGACCATGCCAACCCCGTGATCCTTGAGTTCGACCGCATCCCGGACGATCTTCCGCGCCGCCGCGACGACGTACGGACAATGGTTGCAAATGAACATCACCAACGTCGCCCGGAGCCCGGTCACGTCGGCAAGCGTCCAATTTCGGCCATCGATACCCGGTAGGTCGAAATCGGGAGCGTTCCAGCCGAAGTCGCAGATCGGGGTTTGGGCGGCCATGAGCTTCTCCTACTGGCGGTTGCTTGCATTTCGGACAAGACGGTAGACATTGGGCGGGTCGCGGGACGAGGCCCGCCTCACCAGAATACCCCGGTTCCGGAGCCAGCCAATGCCGATCGGTGTCGATTTCGAGGGTCGCCTAGTCGTGGTCACGGGTGCGGCAGGAAACCTCGGCCGAGCAGTCGTGGCGATGCTTAAGACGCTCAACGCCGACGTTCAGGCACCAAAGGACCCGGCTGACGGCGGCCCCGATCTGGCTCGGGAGTCGGCCGTGCACCTCTGGTACCGGCGGCATCCGAAGATGTGGGCATCCGTCAATCTTGCCGGCGGATTCGCGATGGCCGACATCGGCGACACTAACGAGGACATGCTCCAGCATATGTGGCGGATGAATGCTCGCTCCTGCTTCCTCTGCTGCCGGGAAGCCATTCGCATCTTCCGCGTCCACGGGGGTGGAGGGAGAATAGTGAACGTGTCCGCGCGCGCTGCCCTCGAGCCCAGGAACGCGGGCGGTATGGTTGCCTATGCCCTCAGCAAGAGCGCTGTCGCCACGATGACTGAAGCGATTGGGGAGGAAGTGGCCGGGGAAAACATCTTCGTCAATGCGATTGCCCCCTCGATTCTTGACACCGAAGAGAACCGGCGTGCCCAACCTGATGCCGACTACTCGAGCTGGGTTACCCTCGAAGCCGCTGCACAGGCCATCACCTTCTTGGCATCCCCACAGAATCAAGCTATCCGCAGCGCGAATATTCCGCTATATGCGACGGGCTGATCGGCTCCGTTAGGCCAATACGCGGCAGGGCGCTGCCCGTGCGATCTGGCCAACGGCTTGCGCATGCGTCCTTCCGCATTATGTTCCATCCGGCAGTCCGCGACCCCGCACCTTCCTCGGACCTCTCCCAAAGCCATGCCTGCATTGCTCGAAATCGACCGGCTGACCCGACGCTTCGGCCCGTTCACTGCCGTCGACGACATTTCATTTTCGGTTGAACAAGGCGAAGTCCTGGGCTTCTTGGGCCCAAATGGGGCTGGAAAGACCACCACCATGCGGATGGTGGCGGGTTATCTGCCGCCGAGCGGCGGCACCGCGCGCATCGCGGGGTTCGATGTGCAGGACCACCCACGCGAAATCAAACGCCAGCTCGGCTACCTTCCGGAAGGCGCACCGCTGTACGGCGAGATGACGGTGGACGCCATCCTCCACTTCGTCGCGTCGGCGCGCGGGATGGACACCACCACCCGCCAGCAGCGCACGGAATACGTCATCGAGCGGCTGCGTCTTGAAACGGTTCTCTATCAGCAGGTCGAGACGCTGTCGAAGGGATTCAAGCGCCGAGTAGGCCTGGCACTTGCCATTCTGCACGACCCCGGTGTGCTGGTCCTGGATGAACCCACCGACGGCCTGGACCCCAACCAGAAACACGAAGTCCGAGAACTCATCAAGACAATGGCGGATACCAAGGCGATCGTGATTTCAACCCACATTCTCGAAGAGGTCGACGCCGTATGTACTCGTGCAATGATCATCGCTAGGGGACGCAAGCTGGTGGACGGCACGCCGTCCAACCTGTTGGCGGATGCCGGCGGCGCCGGAACGCTCGACGACGTGTTCCGGAAGCTGACTGGGAGGACGGAATGACGACCCCGGTCCTGGCGGTCCTGCGACGCGAACTCGTGAGCTACTTCGTCACGCCGGTCGCCTACGTATTCATTGCCATCTTTCTGTTGCTGGCCTCACTGTTGACGTTTCACATGGGAAACTTCTTCGATCGAGGTCAGGCCGACTTGTACGCATTCTTCCAGTGGCACCCGTGGCTGTACCTGTTTCTCGTCTCCGCCATCGCCATGCGCCTCTGGTCCGAAGAGCGCAAGACTGGGACGCTGGAAATCCTGATGACCCTGCCGATATCGGCGGCACAGGCCGTCGTCGGGAAATTCCTCGCCGCGTGGATCTTTACCGGCATTGCGCTGAGCCTCACGTTTCCCCTGTGGATCACCGTGAGCTACCTCGGTGACCCGGACCACGGGGTCATCATTGGCAGTTACGTCGGCAGCTTCCTGATGGCGGGTGGATACCTCGCTATCGGTTCCTGTGTATCCGCGCTCACCAGGAATCAGGTCATCGCGTTCGTGGTCTCGGTAAGCGTGTGCTTCCTGTTCACCGTCAGCGGCCTTCCGATCGTCCTGAACTTCTTCTCGGCCTGGACGCCGCAGGCACTGCTCGACACCATTGCCTCGTTCAGTTTCCTCACGCACTTCAATGATTTGAGCCGGGGGGTCATTGATCTTCGGGACCTGGTGTTCTTCGGATCCTTGATCATCGGCGCGCTCTTGCTGAACACCGTCATTGTTGACGCGAAGCGCGGCAGCTGACCGATGCTCCAGAAACAACGCACCCTCGCCACCGGCGTCTGGCTGGCCCTGACGATTGCAGCATTCGTTGCGGTAAATGTCCTGTCCGGGGCGCTCTTCCGGAATGCCCGCGTCGACCTCACGGCTGAAGGGCTCTACACCCTCTCCGACAGCACCCAGCATGTACTGGACAATCTTGCCGAGCCGATTTCCCTTCGCCTCTTCTTTTCCGAGCAGCTGAGCCGGGATATCCCGCAGGTCCGGGATTACGAGCGGCGCGTACGGGAACTGCTCGAACAATACGTCGCGTCCTCCGACGGTCTGATCGAGCTCGAGCGGATCGACCCGGTGCCCTTCTCCGACCAGGAGGACCTGGCGGTGGTCTACGACTTGCAGGGAGTCCCTGTCAGTTCGGCCGGCGAGCGCCTGTACTTCGGACTGGTGGCCACCAACAGCACCGACGACACGGAACGGATTCCGTTTTTCGAGCGGGAACGGGAAGCGTTTCTCGAATACGACCTGACGCGGATCGTTTACGACTTGGCGAACCCGCGCCGCGTGAAGGTGGGCCTGGTGACCTCACTTCCGGTCGCCGGTGGGCTTCCGACGGAAGAAAGCGCCCCGACCGACTATGTACCCCCGTGGGCCATCCACGGACAGTTGCTCCAGTTGTTCGATGTCGAAAACCTCGGACCCGAGCCAACCGAGATCGGCGACGACATCGACATCCTGATGGTGGTGCACCCGAAAACTCCGAAACCGGACGTGCTCTATCTGATCGACCAATTCGTCATGAGTGGGCGCGGGGCGATCTTCTTCGTCGATCCTTTTTCCGAGATCGAGTTCTCATACATCGATCCGCAGCAGCGCCGGATTTACATCCCCTACTCCAATCTGTCAGAACTTTTCCAGCCCTGGGGTTTCGAACTGGCACCCGGCGAAGTCGTGGGCGACCGTTTGGCAGCGCGGAAGGTGAGCATCGGCGGCGGACAGGTCGTGGATTACATTCTCTGGCTCGCGCTCTTGAATCCATCGTTCAGTAACGACGACGTGATCACCGCCAATCTGGAGCGGCTGTTCATGCATTCGTCCGGATGGCTGCGACCGACCGAAGAAAATCCGGCACCCGGATTCGCATCCCTTGTCCGCGCCACGCCCCAGTCGATGTCGGTTGAGCGTTTTCGAATCCAAGTCCGCCCCGACCCCACCCAGTTGCTGGCGGATTTCGTGGCGGACACGGAAACACGGGTGCTGGCGGCGAGGGTCACCGGGACGCTCCCGTCGGCATTTCCAGACGGCCCGCCGGGCGCAGACGACGCCGGAGAGGACACGGAGGCTGTACCGGCGGATCACCGGGCATCGACCGAGGCGGGCCACCTGGTCGTCGTGGCGGACAGCGATGTCCTCGCCGACAACGTGTGGGTAGCAACGCGGGAGTTCTTCGGCCGGACAAGTGCTGTGCCGACCGCCGACAATGGCTCGTTCGTAATCAATGCGCTGGAGTCGCTCGCCGGCGGTGGCGAACTCATCGGGCTCCGAAGCCGTGGGTCGTCCGTGCGTCCGTTCACGGTGGTCCAAGACCTCGAGCGCGAGGCGGAGACGCGCTATCGCGAAACTGAGCGCGCGCTGCAGGGCCAGTTGCAGGAGACCGAGAACAAGCTTCGTGAGCTGCAGGGCACCGTCGCCCAGGAAGCGGAAGAGGGCGCACCGATCCTGACCGCCGAACAGCGCGAGACGATTGCCGAGTTCCGCGAGCAGATCGTCACGATCCGCAAACGCCTGCGGGACGTGCAGTATGACCTCAGGAGTGACATCGACGCGCTGTCCGCACGCCTGGAGGCGCTGAACAGCTACGTGATGCCGGTACTAGTCGTGATTGCAGCCCTGATCGTGCCCCTGGTCCGACGACGCCGGAGGCAGTCCCAGTGAGGCGCCTCGTAGTCTTTGCTGTCGGCACGGTGGTCGTGGTCGCCGTCGCCGTCGCCGCCACGATCTGGCGCGACACAAGTCTGCAGAGCACCAATGAGCCACAGCGAGTGTTTCCGGCTCTGATGGACGAGATCAACGCGGTTCAGGAGGTGCGCGTCGAAAGCGAACACGGGACCTTCCGAATTATCCGCGGCGAGGCGGGCGAATGGATCATGCCGGAGCTAGCCGACTACCCGGTGGAACCCGACAAGGTCAAACAGGTCCTTGTCTCCATGTCGGTGCTGGAAACGCTCGAGCCCCGGACGTCGGACCCGGCGCGGCACGGTGCGCTCGGCCTCAACGATCCCACAGCATCCGAGGGCGGTGCGGTATCGATTTCGCTCGTCGACGAGGCGGAAACCCCTCTTGCGTCGCTGCTCGTCGGACGCGACGCAAGCGGCAACCAGAGGGCTCGCTATGTGCGCCGTGCCGGCGAGGATCAGGCCTGGCTGGTGTGGCGAAATTTCGATCTCCCCGGCCAGCCCATGGGCTGGCTGGACTCGTCAATTCTTGACCTGCCCCGCTGGCGCGTACAGCGCTTCATCACGGAACACGCAGACGGCGAACAGGTCCTGATCGAACGGGCGCTGTTTTCGGATCAGTACTTCGGCCTCCAGAATGTCCCTGAGGGTTACGAGCCGGAGAATCCGTACGTCGGCAACCAGCACGGAACGGCGCTCGAGCGGGTCAAGGCGGTGGCGATTGAAAAACGATCGGACCTCGCGCTCCCGGAGGAAGGCCCGGCCACGACGGTAGAGACGTTTGATGGGCTCCGACTGGTTGTCAGAACGGCAGAACTGGACGACATCGATTGGCTCTGGGTCGACGCCGAGTACGCCCCATCGGTTCGCAAGGAGTTGCCGGAAGATGGACCCAACGTTGTCGGGCTTCCGGAGATGCCGTCGCTGGAAGACGTTGAGCTGGAAGTCGACGAACTCAATGCCCAATTGTCGAAGTGGGCGTTCGCCGTGCCGCCTTCCAAGCGCAAGCAGTTCTCGCGACGCATGACCGACCTGATCAAGGAGCAGGTCGCAGAGGAAACAGCGGAAGAGCCGCCAGCACCTGCAAACTGACCGGCCACCGGGCAGAGCTGCCCCTGCGTCTTCAGGCCTGCCCCGGCGCTTCCCGCGTCGCTTGCCGCGGGATTCTGGCTGCGTTCATGGCCATGGCCAGCCCCGTCCGTCCTCGAAGGACGGGCTTCTGTCGCGATAATGATCGGTAACGAGGCAAGCGCGGCACTGTCCCTCGCCCACCGCATCGCCGGGACCGGGACACGGCGAATGCCGGGTGCGGCCAGAGCCTTTTCAGCCCGACGATCGACGGTCCGAGAGAGCCGTTCCGGCGACTTGACCCGATCTTGTGACAGGGGTGCAAAGCGCTACGATGACCTCTTTCACGATCTGCAACCGGCAAAGGTTCGGCATGGAAACTTGTGCACCGTGGCAGCCTGGCGATCCCACCGCATCTCCCACAAATGACATTGATCAAGCCCGAAGCGACCTTCGGGAATTCGGCTACTGCATCGTGGAGGACGTCCTCGGCCACAGCGAACTGGCCGCCCTTCGAACACGTCTGGTTGAGCAGGCAGAAGCGGAAATCGAGATAGGGGTCGCGTTCGAGGATCAGGGGCCCGGACAGGATTGGTCCAGTCGCCACCGACACTCCCGCGGGAATGTGTTCACGGCGGCCAATGGCGGCATCAATCAGCGTCTCTGGATGCTGGTCAACAAGGGCGCCGTGTTCCGCAACCTGGTGACCGACCAGCGACTCTCCCCTCTGGTGGAATCCCTGCTCGGGCCTGAATTTGTCCTGTCCAGCCTTACCGCCAACATCGCCAAACCCGGCGGTCGTCCCATGGGATTGCACACCGACCAATGGTGGTTGCCACGTCCCCTGCCCCGGCATGACGAGCCGCACGTGCCCGGCGCCATGCAGCGCGGCGAGTTCCACGGCGCCGATGACGGGGACATGACGCGCCCAATCAACCCTCCCTGCGCCGCCAACGTGGTGTACTGCCTGAATGACTTTACGGAAGCGAACGGCGCCACGCGGCTCGTTCCGACCAGCCACCTGACGGGCCTCCAGCCGCCGCCCGGTATCCCCTGCCCTGTGCCCACGCTGCCCGCCGAAGCGGGTGCCGGTTCAGCCATTGTGTGGGATGGAAGAATCTGGCACGGAACCGGTGCGAACCAGTCGGGTGAGCACCGCCTTGCCGTGCTGGCCACGTTCTGCGGACCGCAGTTCCGACCTCAGGAGAACTACACGCTCGGTGCGGACCCGGCTCTTCTTGAAGATGCGTCCAGAGAACTCTTGGACCGGCTCGATTTTCGCATTTGGAACGCGTACGGACGGGTCGGGCACCCGTACGTGGAGAATGCGGATCCGGAAGCCCAGCTTGTCGGCGAACTCGCCCCGAAGAGACTGCAGTTGAAGCAGGTAGCTGCCCGGTGAGCGCCTCGCCGGAGTCCCTGGTATCGGCGCTCGCCGCGTCTCGGCGGGCCGGTAGTTTGATGGCGAAGTTCCCGTCGACCGTTCCGCTTGAACCCGATTCTGCGTACGACCTACAGATCCAACTGAATGCCGACGTCGGCGGCACCGCGGTCGGCTGGAAGATCGGATGCACGAACGCATGGGCCCAGCAGTTGACGGGTACCGACGAGCCGTTCTACGGCCGGATGCATGAAGAGACGACGTTCGACAGCCCTGCGGACCTCGCCGGCCTCGCATTCGCGTCACCGATTGTCGAGCCGGAGATTGCCTTCCGGTTCCATCGAGACCTCACGCCTGCCGAGGCGCCGTTCACGCTTCACCAGGTTCTGGATGCAACCGCCGCGCTGGCCCCCGCCATCGAGGTGGTGGACTGCCGGTTCGAAGGTGGCTGGTCACCCACACTTGCGGAAACGATCGTCGACAACGGCGTGCACGCGTGCTTCGTCGCGGGATCCTGGAGTTCGGACTGGGCCGACATCGATCGGTTGGGGCTCACGGTGGCAGTCACGGTGAATGGAGAGCCCGTCACCGACGGAGTCGGAGCCAACGCGCTGGACGATCCCGCGAATGCGCTGCTCTGGCTGGCCAACCGCGCTACCGGTAGGGGCGAAACGCTTCATGCCGGAGACATCGTGACGACCGGAAACATCGCCAACGCCGCCGTCCACGCGAAGCCGGGTGACCATGCGGTTTGCGATTTTGGCCCGCTTGGGCGGGTCGAAGCCACGTTCCGCTAGGGCGATACTGACCCCGGAGTGAACAGGATGAGGCAGTTTCACAATTCCCATGAGACACTGTATCTTGTGCCGCATGGGCCTCGGGAAACATCATCTGGTAGCGAGCGATCTCCCCTGCTCGCTGCACAGGCCGTCGGTAAGGCTGGATAACCGCAGTGTCCCTGCTCAAGGCTAACCCGGTCTACAAGCCGTTCCACTACCCGTGGGCCTATGAAGCCTGGCTGCAGCAACAGCGGATTCACTGGTTGCCGGAAGAGGTACCCCTCGCTGAAGACGTCAAGGACTGGAGCGAGAAGCTCACCGACGAAGAGCGGAACCTGCTGACTCAGATTTTCCGTTTCTTTGTGCAGTCGGACGTCGAGGTCAACAACTGCTACATGCGGCACTACGCGCGCGTATTCGAACCGACCGAAGTGCAGATGATGTTGGCCGCATTCTCCAACATGGAGACCGTGCATATCGCCGCGTATTCACATCTCCTCGACACGATCGGCATGCCGGAAGTCGAGTACGAGGCCTTTCTCAACATCAAGGAGATGCGCGACAAGTACGATTACATGCAGAGCTACAGCACCGATACCCGCGAGGACATCGCCCGGACACTTGCCATGTTCGGGGCCTTCACCGAGGGCATCCAGCTCTTTGCAAGCTTCGCCGTGTTGCTGAACTTCCCAAGGTTCAACAAGATGAAAGGGATGGGCCAAATCGTTACGTGGTCGGCCCGCGACGAAACCCTGCACACGAACTCGATTGTCCGTCTCTACCGAACCTTTCTGCAGGAAAACCCCGACATCGACACCGATGAACTCGCCACTGACCTGCGCGAGGCCTGTCAGACGGTGGTCTGCCACGAGGACGCGTTTATCGACAGAGCCTTCGAATTGGGCGGTGTGGAGGGTCTGACGGGGGCAGAGGTGAAAGCCTACATCCGGTACATCGCCAACCGTCGACTCAACCGTCTCGGGCAGCCGCCTCTCTTCGCCGCTGACACGAATCCGCTTCCCTGGATGGACGAGATGCTCAATGCGCTTGAGCACACCAACTTTTTTGAAAACCGGTCCACGGAATACTCGCGAGCTGCCACGCGGGGAACGTGGGAAGAGGCTTTCGCCTGACGCGAACGCGTCGTTCAGCCGACGGCGCGCAGCGGTGCTTCCCGGGCATGATTCGCCCGGAGGCTTGCCAGGGCCTCTCCGACACCACCCGCTTCATGCGGAACGCCTGCGTCCCCCAGAGCAAGTTCGGTAGCCCCCAACGAACCGAGAATCATCGCCTCGCTCAGGGCGCCCAGGTGTCCGATTCGAAATCCGTTCGTGGCCCAGCGCCCGATGGCCGCAGCCAGCGCAACCCCGTACTGCTCTCGGCACAGGGCCCGGAACGCATCCGGGTCGTTGCCCTCCGGAAGCAGGATCGCCGTCACCGTGTCGCTGTGTTCATCCGGAATGGTGCTGACAAGCTCGAGATTCCATGCGGCCACCGCCGCCCGTACACCTCGGGCGAGGCGCCGATGGCGGGCGAACACCTGTTCAGGCCCCTCTTCAAACAGCATCTCCAGGGCGGTAGCTAGCCCGTACCAGAGAGGGATCGCCGGGGTCGAAATAAAGCCCAGAGAGCCCTCTGGTCCGAGGTGCTCATTCCAATCCCAGAAATAGCGCGGGCAGCCCCCTGATATCCGGGCGGCTTCCAGTGCCCGGTCCGACAGTGCATTGAATGCAAGGCCCGGCGGCAACATAAGACCTTTCTGGCTCCCGCCGACACAGACATCCACGCGCCAAGCATCATGGTGGTAGGGACTTGAAGCAAAGGACGAGATCACGTCCGCGATCAGGAGCGCCGGGTGCCCCGCAGCGTCCATCGCCGCTCGAATCGCCGGAAGGTCACTCCGTACCCCCGTCGACGTCTCGTTGTGGACGACGCAGACGGCCTTGATGCTCGCGGACGCATCGGCGCGCAGGTACTCCTCCACCCGATTGGCGTCGACCCCGGTACGCCAGTCACCTGGCAGATAGTTGACCTGAAGACCCAGTCGCTCCGCCATCTCCTTCCATCGCTGAGAGAAGAAACCGGTTTCCGCCATGATGATGCGGTCGCCTGGAGCCAGCGGATTCACCAAGGCCGCCTCCCAGGCTCCGTGGCCCGGAGCACTCATCAGCACTACCGGCGACTTCGTACCAAGCAACTCCTTGAGCCGGGCGTGGGCCCGCTCGGCAATTGCCAGGAACTCGGGACTCCGATGATCTGACTGGGGCGCCGCCATCGCGGACACAATCCGTCGGGGGATGTTCGTCGGCCCCGGCGTGTGCAGGAATTGCCAGCCGGGGCGTCCCGGCCGCTCAGTGGGATCAAACAAGGATGTATCTCAGGCGGCTCGACGCGAGCCAGTATCGATGAGCGACCAGACGCGCTCCGGTGTCGCCGGCATGTCGACATGCTCGACGCCGTAACCTTGAAGCGCGTTAACCAGTGCGTTGATGATGGCCGGTGGAGCGCCGATGGCACCCGCTTCCCCAGCCCCTTTCATGCCCAACGCATTAGTGGTCGACGGAACCACATTGTAGGTGAAATCGATATGAGGCGCGTCGTCCGCGCGCGGCATCGCGTAGTCCATGAAGGACGCACTCAGCAACTGACCGGATTCGGAATCGTACTGTGTCTGCTCAAGCAGTGCCTGGCCCAGGCCCTGCACGATCCCGCCGTGAACCTGACCTTCCAGGAGTAGCGGATTGATGACCGTGCCGAAGTCATCCACGACCGTGTAGCGCATGATCTGCAATGCCCCGGTCTCAGGGGCCACTTCCACCTCGCAGACGTGGGTGCCGTTCGGGAACGTCGCGGCCGGCGGGGTCCATCGGGCAGCCTCCGCCAACGGGTCGCCGGCATCGGAGGCGCGCCGGGAGGCCTCGCCGAGGGACACCTCGAGATCCGTGCCGGGTACCCTGAAGCGGCCATCCTGGAACTCGATGTCGTCCATCGAAGCTTCCAGTTGGTCAGCAGCGAGACTCCGGCCACGCTCGATCACCTGCATCGCTGCATCGGACAGGGCGGCACCGCCGACCGGAACCGATCGCGACCCACCGGTTCCTCCACCGTAGCCAATCGTCGCGGTATCGCCCTGGACGATATCGATCTGGTCGAACGATAGCCCGAGACGTTCCGACACGATCTGCCGATAGGCCGTTTCATGGCCCTGCCCGTTGGACTGGGTGCCGATCAGCACGCGTGCGCGGCCATCGGCGCCAACCTCGATGGTCGCCTCCTCGGGCGCGCCACTCGAGCATGCCTCGATGTAGCTGGCCATCCCGATCCCACGAAGCCGCCCGCCCCGTTCCGACTCGGCTCGGCGCTGTTCGAAGCCGGCCCAGTCCGAGCGCGCGACGGCGTCATCCATGTTCTTGACGAAGTTCCCAGTGTCGTAGATCTCGCCCATGGGCGTGGTGTACGGCATCTGGTCGGACCGAATGAAATTGCGGCGGCGAATCTCGTCAGGTGCTAGTCCTAGCTGGCGCGCGGCCTTGTCCACGATCCGCTCCACCACGAACGCCGCCTCAGGGCGCCCTGCTCCCCGGTAGGCATCCACCGGTGGCGTGTTCGTGTACACGCCCAGCACATTCGCGTACACGGCGGGCGTCTGGTAACAGCCTGTGAGCATCATGGTGCCAGCGAGTGTCGGCACGAAAATCCCGAAGTTGGAACACTGCGCACCCAGGTTCGCGATCGTGTGCACCCGCAACCCCAGGAAACGCGCGTCCGCATCCAGCGCCAGCTCGGCGCGGGTGACATGGTCACGCCCGTGGGTGTCGGAAAGAAACGCTTCGGTACGCTCGGAAATCCAGCGCACGGGACGACCCAGCGCCCTCGCGGCGAACAGAACGTGGATGTACTCGGGATACAGAAAAATCTTCATCCCGAAGCCGCCGCCGACATCGCCGGTTCGCACCTGGACTGCGTCCGCCTCGACTCCGAGGATGGACGCGAACTGCCCCTGGAGCAGATGAACCCCCTGCGAGCCGCAGGTGATCGAGAAACCGCTGCCTTCCTCGTAGCTGGCGACCGCCGCGCGGCACTCCATCGGGTTCGGAACCAGCCGGTTGTTCACCAGGTCGAGGGAAACGACATGCCTGGCGTTCTCGAACGCGGCGTCCGTCTTCGCTTCGTCGCCGAGAGCCCAGTCGAAACAGAGATTGCCGGGGATGCCCTCGTGGATCTGTGGCGCGTCATCAGCCGTGGCACCAGCCGTGTCCGTGACCGCCGGGCGCTCCTCGTAGTCGACCTCGACCAGTTCCGCCGCGTCGCGCGCAAGATTCGCCGTTTCCGCCACCACGATGGCAACGGGCTCACCCACGTAGTAAACCCGCTCACCAGCCAACGCCGGTCGCGGGGGGACCAGATTGTCCGATCCGTCGCGGTTCTTGCCGACGTACAGACAGGCCAGGTTCCCCACGCCTGCCTCCGCGAAGTCCTTGGCGGTAAATACACCAAGCACGCCCTCGGCTTGCGACGCAACCTCAGTGCTGACGGAGCGAATGTCGGCACAGGCCATCGGCGAACGGACCACGTGCAGCCAGGCTTGCTCGGGAAGCGAAAGGTCGGCGGTGTAACGCCCCTTGCCGGTCAGGAGTCGGGGATCCTCCGCCCGTTCTACGGGCTGACCGATACCGAACTGGGCCATGGAAGCTCCTTTCAAGGGGCGTCCATTTGCGCCCGTCCAATGCTGCATGATAAGGGGCGGCAGGCTTTGGACAAGGTGTACAGAGCCGTACGTCGTGCGGTTGCGCACCACTTCGGGAGGACGACTGATGGAACGGATCGTGGTCCGGATCAACACCACCGAACTCGGGATGACCGCTCGGGACACGCCCACTGCCAAAGCGATTCTGAAGGAACTTCCGCTGCAGGCAGTCGCGCAAACGTGGGGCGAGGAAGTCTATTTCCGCGTGCCGGTGTCAGCAGCACTGGAGGACGATGCCCGCGACACCGTCGAGAAGGGCGAGATTGCTTTTTGGACCGGCGGCTCGGCAATCGCCATCGGGTACGGCCGGACACCGGCGTCGCGCGGAGACGAGATTCGTCTGGTGACGGCCGTGAACGTCTGGGCGGACGCTCACGGCGACCCGGCAGTTCTGCGGGACGTACGCGATGGAGATCCTGTCTGGATCGGGCTAGCGCACGACGCAGACTAGGCTACGAGGTCCGCAAGGCCGGCTGGGGATCCGCCAGCCCGAAGCGCATTCACCTGACTGACCAGGGGCTCCGGGTCCACTCCGCCGAGGGCCAGGAGGTCGCGCGCCTTGGCCTCCAGGCGCTGTGACGAGAGCGGGGCGTCAGGGTCGCCGAGCGCATGCTTCCGTTCCGCCGCCAGCACGCGCCCGTCGGCCAGTTCGACGCGGACCGACGCCCCCCACGCGCGAGGGTAGGCCTCGTCGTACGGAGGACCGGACGCCAGCACGACACGGTTCGCGAGATCGGCGTGTCGCTTGCGGGCGGCTGCCTCGAAGCTGGCAAACACGACCTCCTTGTCCATCAAGGCCGCGGCAATGCAATGCTGCAGCGAAAACTTTGCTTCGTATTCGGTCTTCGGCTGAACGTTGTCGCAAACGTCGATGGCGGCCCGGTAGGTCCACGCCTCGACCTTCCGGAACCGGTCCGCGTGCGGCGCCAGTTCCAAGGCCGCGTCAATGGCCGGGTGTGTATGTCGGCAGGACGGCCACGGCTTGATCGACGTCAGGTGCAGTTGCCAGGGTTGATCCGGGGCACGAAGCACTGCCTCGGGGTCAGCGTCCGGACAGGCGGCAGCAAAGAAGCCGCGGGGCCCTTCCAGGATCGACGGCGCGCCGGTGAAGCCATGTGCCGCGAGCTCAGCTGCCACGACCCCTGCTTCCGCGGCACGGCCGGCATGGAGGTGCTTGCTCATCGCACCAGACGCAATGAACTCCCACAGGCCGGCTGACTGCGTGCCGGCGTTCCCCAGTGCGTGAACCATCGCCTGCGGATCAAGTCCCAAGAGGGTACCGGCCGCATAGGCGGAACCAAACGGCCCGCAGGTCGCGGTATTGTGCCAAGTGCGGTAGTGCGTCGGTCCGACTGCGGCACCGATCCGGCACATGGCCTCAAACCCCTTTAGGACAGCCGTCAGGAATGTCCGCCCATCGGCACCGGTGGAGCGGGCAAGCGCACACGCCGCCGGCACGACCACACACCCGGGATGCGTGACCGATTCGCGGTGCAGGTCGTCGGCCTCGAGAATGTGCGTGAGCGCGCCAAGCTGAAACGCTTCGCGGCCAGGATCGCGACCGGCAGCTTCGCCCCAGGCCTTGATGATCTTTCCCGGTTCCGTCGACTGGCCCGCCCGCGTGTTCGCCAGGGCATCGAGAACGTAGCCGGAGGCCTTCGCAAGGTCAGCGTCGGCAATCGGCTTGGCCTCGATGAATTGGACGAGTTGCTCGGTAAGGCTGGACATCGGTGCTGGTCCTCGAAGTGGATCTGATCGCCAGCGGCGACCAGTGAGTATATGTTCGCCGACCGGCCCATCGACAACGGAGGATGCATTCATGGCCAAACAGGTCGAGTTCTATTTCGACGTCGGGAGTCCCAGCGGCTACCTCGCATGGACACAGCTGCCGGCGATTGCCCGCGAAGCCGGAGCAGAGATCGACTACCGACCGATCCTCCTCGGCGGAATCTTCAAGGCAACGGGGAACACTTCCCCGGCCGAGGTCCCGGCCAAGGGTCGGTACCTGTCCATGGATCTGGCCCGGTTTGCCCGCCGCTACGACGTCCCGCTCGTCTACAACAGTGCTTTCCCGATCAACACCATTGGTTTGATGCGTGGCGCCGTGGCCGCCCAGCAGTCCGGCCAGCTGGAGGCCTACCTCGATGTCATTTTTCCCGCGTTCTGGGCGCAGGACGTCGACCTCAGCAAACCGGAAGAAGTGGTGCGTTGCCTTCGAGAGGGCGAACTGGATGCCGAGTTCCTGATGCGTCGCACGCAGGAGGACGACGTGAAGCTGGAGTTGCGGCACCAGTCGGACGCCGCCGTGGCGCGCGGTCTATTCGGAATCCCCACGATGTTCGTCGACGACGAGATGTTTTTTGGCCAGGACCGTCTTGAGTTCGTCCGCGAGGCGCTGACCGATTAGGTCCGGCTTGAACATGTATGGGCCGGACCCCATCTGGTAAACTACCGGTAGTTCGGTACCTGTCGGTACAGGCGAAGGAACACGATCATGCAGAAGCTGCTGCAAGCTCGGGCGGAATTCGGGCTTGGCCAGGTGGTCCGGCACCGAATCTACCCCTTCCGCGGCGTAGTCTTTGACGTGGATCCGGAATTCAACAACACCGAAGAGTGGTATCAGCAGATTCCTGAGGATCTCCGTCCCCGCAAGGATCAGCCCTTCTACCACTTGTTCGCGGAGAGCGAGGAAGGTCCTTACATCGCCTATGTAAGCCAGCAGAACTTGCTTCCGGACACAAGCAGCCAGCCGTGCCTGCATCCGCAGATTTCCAGACTCTTTGATGGCCCTGAGAAAGGCCGCTACACGCTCAAGCCGGAAAACGTCAATTGAACGGGCGATCTTGAGCTAGACAACTCCAACGGCTCGGAACCCCGACTCCAATTCCACCACCTGCCCCGTCTGCTGCTGATCGCAGCAACGAAGATCCCGCTCGGGATTGGTGGCCGCCGGCCGCGATACGTGTCGACGGACACGCAACCGCACGTGGCCTAACGGCCGATTGATCGGCGCCACCTGCGGACAATGCGGTTCGCCGTACCCACGACCACCGATGTCCTCGTTGACCCGTTGGAGCCGTCCCAGCGCCTGCAGAGGAAATCGAAGCATCGCTTTGGCACCAGTCCTTCCGCGAGGTGCCCAGTTGACCGGGAGGCCGGAGGCGTGGACTTCGTCTCGCGAAATCGCTAAGTCGAGTCCGACGGGCTAGGATTGCGGCCAAAACAGAAGAACCCTCCCGAGGGGTGTGGCTCCCGCCATAGGAGGTGGCTCCCACTGCATTTGCGCCGACTATTCCGAGGAATGTTTATCGAGTGCAAAGACAGGAGGCGTCTTCAATGCACATTCTCATTGTGGAAGACGACACGGTGGCCGCGGAATTTCTGGTCAAAGGCCTTTCGGAGCTCGGTCACGTCGTTGATCACGCTGCAGATGGGCTGACCGGCCTGGACCGGGCACTCGACACGCGGCCTGACGCGCTGATCGTCGACTGCATGTTGCCCGAACTTGACGGTATCGCGATGGTTCGGCAACTGCGCGCCAAGAAGATCGATACTCCAGTCCTTTTCCTATCGGCGTTGCGGGAAGTTGATCACCGGGTACGGGGCCTGGAGGCAGGGGGAGACGACTACGTCGTCAAGCCATACGCGTTCGCAGAAGTACGGGCTCGACTGGATGCTCTCGTACGACGCCACTCTTCAGAAGTTACTGCTTCGACGCTGCGGCTATCGGATCTTGAACTTGATCGCCTGAAACGAACCGTCATGCGCGCCGGCAAGCCCATCGACTTGCAGCCGAGAGAGTTCCGGATGCTGGAATTCCTGCTCGAAAACGCCGGCCAGGTCGTCACGCGCACCATGCTCCTCGAAAAGGTGTGGGGCTACCATTTCGAACCCAAGACGCGCGTAATCGATGTCCACATCAGTCGTCTGCGCGCGAAGATCGACCGCGGCTTCTCCGAGCCGCTCCTGCAGACCATCCGGGGAGCCGGCTACTCACTGCGTAGTTCCGGTACGTCCCTCTGATGGCGGGAACCGCGCCACCGGTACCACGTTTCTCGCTGCTGCGGACGGCTGCGGTACAGCTTACGCTTCTTTACTTGGTGCTTGTGGCCATCACGGGCTCAGCCCTGCTGACCCTGGTGCACACCATGTCTGTCGGATTGCTGAATCGTGAAACCGACGAGAGCATTCAGCGCGAACTGCAATTCCTTTCCGCCCAACTTCGGCGCGGTGGGCCACGGACACTTCGTCACATCGTAGAGGATCGAAGTTACGGACAAACGACCAGTCTCTACCTGCTCTCGTTTGTAGGTCAGCCCGCCATGACCACGGGCAATCTGGATTCTTGGCCAACGGTCGCCGCCGATCCCAACGGCTGGGTCAATTTCAGCTACTCGCTGCCGGAGCGTGGCGGGCTGCTTGAAACCCGAGCCGCGCGGGCTCAGGTGGTCCTGCTTCGACCTGACCTTCGGATCCTTGTGGGGCGGGACGTGCAGGGGCTCCAAATGATCGAAAGTCGCTACACGGAATCCTTCCTTTGGGCTGGCGGCATCGTTCTCGTCCTGGGCTTTGCAGGCGGCGCACTCATCGCCCGCCATAGCCTTGTGCGCGTAAACCGAATCAATTCGGCTGCCCGCAATGTGCTGGAGGGTGACCTAACCCAGCGCCTTCCAGAGCGAGGCTCCGGTGACGAACTCGACCGATTGGCCGGCACGTTCAACGTCATGATGGAGCGTATCGAGGGGTTGGTGAAGAACCTGCGCGAAGTCACCGACAACATTGCACACGATCTCCGCACTCCCCTGCATCGGCTGCGCAGCGGGCTCGAAGCCGCCCTGCTCGATGCGCACGACGCCACGAAGCGGCAACACGCCTTGGACCGGGCCATCGCTGAGGCGGATCAACTGATCGAAACCTTCAACGGATTGCTGGAGATCGCGCAGCTGGAAAGCGGGGTCAAGCCCAAGTTCGAACCCGTGGACGTCGCTCTATTGGTGCGCGAGTTGGCCGAAATCTATGAGCCCGTGGCTGACGATTCGGGCCTCGCGCTCTTCGTCCACGTGGAGGAAACCCCGTGCGTGTGCTTCGGTCACCGCACGTTGCTCGCGCAAAGCCTGTCCAATCTTCTGGACAACGCCATCAAGTACAGCTCACCCGGCGGCAGCATCCGCATTGCCGTCCGCGTGACCCCGTCCGGCGATAGCGAACTTATCATTGCCGACGACGGGGCCGGCATTCCCGAGACGGAACGTCAGCGGGTCCTCGACCGGTTTGTCAGGCTGAGTTCCAGCCGAGACCTTCCTGGTAGTGGTTTGGGGCTTTCGCTCGTGGCCGCGGTGGTCCGCCTTCACGATGGAACGCTGAGCCTGGAGGACAACATCCCGGGCCTGCGAATCCGGATCCGGTTGCCGAGCAACCAATCGCAGCGCCAGCTAGAACGCCTGCGATCCGAATGACTAAGCACGGCACGGCTGCAGGCCCAGACATGCTAGGCTAGATTTCCGCACCAATCATCGCCGACGTAGCTCAGACGGTAGAGCAACGCATTCGTAATGCGTGGGTCGGGGGTTCAAGTCCCTCCGTCGGCACCGGCTCGGACCTGGGCCGCCGCCATTCTGGCATCGGGTCTGCACCGCAGCGCCGCCGACAACCGAGGTCTTCGCGGACCGCCAGTTTGGCGGGTGTGCAACTTGACCCGAAGCGCCCCCAATTACGCGAATCGGCCGATCCACTGGGACAGTCAAGTCGCTCCCATAAATCACGCCCGCGAAGTGCTGCGCGAGCGGAGGATAAGCAGACAAGAAAAGCCGTTTGAGCTCTGGTTGAGGGCGAACCCCGGCCACTTCGCAACTGACACATCCGGAGCTGCGGGGATCAGGCGGTGCCGGCGAGAGCATCCTGCAGTCCAGCGCATGTGGCGCGAGGCTCCCAGTTATCGCGGTATTGCGGACTGGTTCGCCAGCCACGCGCATCTCCGCGTCATTGGGCGGGGAACGGTACTTGCGCGAAGCACCACCAACCCGACAAGCGATGTCCATGTCTGGGGAACTTCCATAATTCGTCGCGATATAGAGTTGGTCGCCTTGCTGTTGCTGATCAGAGCTTCGAACGGAACTCTTTCATTTTCGGTATCGCGTCAACACTTGCCCGGATAATTTGCCAGATTCCAAAAGATTTCACGAGACTGTTGCTAGCCCTGAGTTCTCGGACCTCGATACTACGTTCGATACATGATTCCTTCCGGCTTCATGCTAGGATGCCAAATGGAACCAATGGAGCTTCGATATGCAGGAATTTGAAATCAAGTATGTCGACGTTCACGCTTTTCCCGATGACCGAAGCCCGACGGCAAGGTTTGATGTCTTGGTTTCCGGGTCCACGAACTCAGGCGACGGAAGGAAATCCCCGGGCATCCTGGCAGCTACTGTCTATCTCCCGACCGGATCCGAGGAAGAACAGGTACAGCGACAACTAGCCAGCGTGTTGGAGGGGGTTGCCCGACAGCTGAAAACGGCTTCTCCTGACAAGAAAGGTCTTGAGGAAGTGGTGGGAGACGCCAACTAGCGTCGCCGGGAACGGCGGCAAACCTTCAATCCCACTTGCGAGGCAGTTGTTCGGACTTGCTCCGGGGGCGTCGTTGATCAGCCTCTTCGGAATGGCTCGCGACCCTGCGGCCGGCCCTCCTTTTCGCACAAAAGACCCAGCGAGCATTTGCTCCTGGCGCACTGAACTGCCGGCAAGCCCGCAGCCGGAATCGACCGCGATCCAGTCGGCTCGAACCGGGCAACCTGATCGTGGTCGAATCTACCAATCAAGTTCGCTGCCTTCGGTTGAACGGATAGGAATCGTACCAAGCGCGACATGTGTGCGGAATTCAAAGGTCCATCACCAGGTCAGCGAACCGCAAACTTCGCGTGTGGATACGTTTTTGCGCCGGTCGACAGGCAAACGAGCCACGTCAATTTCATGATAAATCGTATCCCCGTGCCGCTTGCAACAGAGTCGCTCGAAAAGCGAGGGCCTAGAGATATCGAATGCAGGTTCCCATACACCCTGTTCGTACGCCGCATCTTCCGCATGGCTCGGTTCGCTTCGACCGATGCCATGCGTTGCCTGACTATGGGTGCCAGCTAGCGGCGACGGTGGCTAAAGCTGCGATCACGCACTTGCAACGGAATTTCGTCGGCGCCATGACGTCACGCCATCGTGCAGGGCACGCTTGGACTGCCGCCGCATCGCTGGGCCAGCTCGGTTACTCGCTACTTCCGCCAAACAGGATCTGAGTGTCCACGAAGCCAAGAGTTGGCGCCGAGGGTCGAAGTCCGATGGAAACGACAATGGAAACCCCGCATTCTTGACCGATGCTGAACCATCTGGACCGCCTGGAATCGGAAAGCATTCACATCATGCGGGAGGTGGCGGCCGAATTCCGCAACCCGGTGATGCTGTATTCGATCGGCAAGGACTCGAGCGTCATGCTTCACTTGGCGTTCAAGGCCTTCGCACCCGGAAGCCTCCCTTTTCCGTTGCTGCACGTCGATACGACGTGGAAGTTCCGCGACATGATCAGGTTTCGTGACGAGACGGCCGCCCGTCACGGGATCAATCTGATTGTCCACGTCAACCGGGAGGGCTTGCAGCGAGGGGTCGGCCCCGTCACCCACGGGTCCAGGGTGCACACTGAGGTCATGAAGACCGAGGCACTCAAGCAGGCCCTCGACATGCATGGTTTTGACGCCGTGCTCGGTGGTGCGAGACGCGACGAGGAGAAATCGCGCGCCAAGGAACGGGTATTCTCCTTTCGCAGCAGCACGCATCGCTGGGACCCGAAGAGCCAGCGGCCCGAACTCTGGAACCTCTACAACACGCGCGTCTCGCCCGGGGAAAGCGTTAGGGTGTTCCCGCTGTCCAACTGGACCGAACTCGACGTCTGGCAATACATCGAACGGGAGAATATTCCCGTGGTGCCGCTGTATTTCGCCGCCGTTCGTCCCACCGTGCAGCGTGGCGGCGTTCTGGTCATGGTTGATGACGAACGGTTGCCGCTCGAGCCCGGGGAGACGCCGAGAGAGATGTTGGTCCGGTTCCGTACCTTGGGATGCTACCCACTGACGGGCGCGATCCCGTCCAGCGCCGTCACGATCCCGGAAATCATGGCCGAACTACGGCAGAGCCGCGTCTCCGAAAGGGAGGGCAGAGTCATCGACCACGACCAGCTCGGCTCGATGGAGAAAAAGAAGCAGGAAGGATATTTCTGATGCCGGCCAGCGGGAGTGCGCCGGCCGCGCCGAAACACATCGATGCTGCCCGCTCAACGCAGAATGAAAAAGAGCAGATCCGCTTCATCATCTGCGGCGCCGTCGATGACGGCAAATCGACGCTTCTAGGGCGGCTGCTGCACGATTCCAGAACGGTCTTCGAAGACCAGCTTTCGGCGGCCAAGGCGGAGAGTCCAACCTACGGCACCCAGGGTGATGCGGTTGATCTCGCCTTACTGGTCGACGGCCTGCAGGCGGAACGCGAGCAAGGCATCACCATCGACGTCGCGCATCGCTATTTCGAGGCCAACTGCAGAAGATTCATCGCGATCGACGCGCCCGGCCACGAGCAGTACACGCGAAACATGGTCACCGGTGCCTCCACGGCTGATCTCGCGATAGTTCTGATCGATGCCCGCAAGGGGATTCTGACCCAGACCCGCCGACACAGTTACATCGTGTCGCTAATGGGCATTCGCCAAGTAGTCCTCGCAGTCAACAAGATGGATCTGGTCGCATACGACCGCTCCGTATTCCGGTCCATCGTCGATGCATACGAAGCGTTTATGCATGAACTGGGAATCGAATCCGTGACCGCAGTTCCGCTGTCGGCGCTGACCGGTGTGAACGTCTTCGCGTCTGGCGAAGATACGCCCTGGTACCTCGGCCCGACGCTCATGGAAGTACTGGAGACCTGCGAAATCCCCGGGAACGACGTGACGGGCGAATTCCGCTTACCGGTGCAGTGGGTCAATCGCCCAGATTCGGAATTCCGTGGCTTCAGCGGCACCGTGGTCTCCGGCTCCGTCGAGCGCGGGATGGCAGTTGTCGCCAGCCCGTCCGGTTCGCAATCGACCGTCGATCGCATCCTCGGGCCGTCCGGCGATCTGGACCGGGCAGTCGAGGGCCAGGCGATCACGCTCGTGCTAGCCAACGAAGTCGACATCAGTCGCGGCGACATGATCGCCGGCGACGGACAGCCTCCGGCGCTCGCCGATCAGTTTGCCGCTCATCTCATCTGGTTGGATGCCGATTCCATGCTGCCGGAACGACCCTATCTGGCTCGTTTTGCCAGCGCCTCTGCCGTCGCCCAGATCACGGACCTTACCCATCGTATCGACGTGGACACCCTGGGCCGTTTGGCCGCCAAGACACTCCAACTGAACGAAGTCGGGTACTGCAAGATTTCGCTCAACCGCCCCGTCCCCTTCGATTCCTACGCAAAGAATCGCAGGACGGGCGCTTTCGTACTTATCGACCGGTTCACCAATGCCACGGTCGGGGCGGGCGTGATCAGCTTCGCGCTTCGCCGCGCAACCAACATCGTTTGGCAGAAGATGAAGGTGAACAAGGCGGAGCGGGCGCGGGTCAACCAACAAAAACCCTGTGTCCTATGGATGACTGGCCTCTCCGGAGCCGGCAAATCGACGATCGCCGATCGGCTGGAGCAGAAGCTCCAGGCGATGGGAAAACGCACTTACCTGCTCGACGGAGACAATGTCCGACATGGCCTGAACAGGGATCTCGGCTTCACCGACCGGGACCGTGTGGAGAACATTCGCCGGGTCGCCGAAGTTGCGAAGCTGATGGTGGACGCCGGGCTCATCGTCGTCGTTTCCTTCATCTCACCGTTTCGATCCGAACGGACCATGGCCCGAGCGTTGCTTCAGGAAGGAGAATTTGTCGAGATCTTTGTCGATACCCCGCTGGAGATCTGCGAGGCACGCGATCCCAAGGGGCTCTATGCGAAAGCCCGCAGCGGCGAGCTGGCGAATTTCACCGGTATCGATTCGCCGTACGAGCCGCCACAAAGCCCCGAACTGAGAATCGACACGACCGAGCTCTCCGCCGACGAGGCGGCAGATGCGGTGGTGCGATTGCTGCTTTCCCTGGAATAGTGCTCCCTGCGCCAACTCAGGTACGGAAGTGCCGGTCGACTTCCAATTTGCACTTTCTCTCTTCAGTTCAGACGCGATCGACTGTTGGTCATCATCGAAGTGGAAACTTTGCCGGCGTGGGACCGCGTGCTTATGACGTACCGGAGATCGCGCCCAAAAACGGAATCGTGGCCGGCGGCCCCACGGAAGACCTAAATCGTCTAGAAGGCGCCCAGCCCGATGCGCTGCGCAGTTCGGCCACCCCGCCATGCCGATTGCGACGGGTGACGGGCAACTGCCTCTCATCGATGCAAGGGACTTTTTGTCCGATGTTGCTGAACCGGTGAGCCCCGGTGCCGCCGGGTCGCTGCGGAACATCCCTATAGTGCCCTCCCGGCGAATTGGCATGCGGCTTTGGGCGTTATTGCTCCGCCGGTTTGGCAATCGAACGCGGCGGACAGGGTTGATTTGTCGGCAAGGCTTCGAGACAACCAGGCAGCGTTCACGGCCGGCACGCCGGCGAGACGAGGAATGAGACGATGTACGACTTGACGGGCAAGGTCGCGCTGGTTACTGGGGCGGGCGGCGAGCAGGGAATGGGACGTGCCATTGCCCGGCGCATGGCGCAGGCGGGCGCAGATGTCGGCATTAACGACATCGTCCCGCGACGCGGAGGTTCAGCGGACTGGGCGGGCCTGCCGGATGTTGAGCGGGAGATCGAGGCCATCGGCAGGCGAGTGCTAAGTGTCGTCGGCGATGTATCAAGTGCAAATGATGTCGAGGTCATGGTGAGCCGGGTACTCGACCATTTCGGCCGCATCGACATTCTCGTCAACAATGCCGGAGCGATCGCCGGGCGCGATCGCGTGCCCGTGGTTGACCTCGACGAAGCCGAATGGGACCGGGTGCAGAACGTCAACGCAAAGGGGACGTTCCTTTGCTCTCGCGCCGTGGCGCGGGCTCTCATCGCCCAGGGGACCGGCGGGCGAATCATCAATCTGTCTTCGGTTTCGGGCAAGCGCGGCGTGGCCCGGTTCGCCGCTTATTGCGCATCCAAGTTTGCGGTTCGCGGGTTCACCCAGGCGCTGGCACAGGAACTCGGGCCTCACAACGTCACGGTGAATGCCATTTGCCCGGGCTACGTCGAAACTGAACGAGTCGCGGAGATCGCCGCGGCGTTGGCCCCCGAAGGAGTCACGGCCGAGGCGCATCACCTGACCATGAAGACCCGAACCGAAGCAAACACCCCGCTCGGGCGCGTTGGCAATGCCGAGGACGTGGCCCGGGTCGCCACGTTTCTGGCGTCAGCCGACGCGGAGTTCCTGACCGGCCTGTCGGTCACGGTCGCCGGCGGCGCGGTGATGGAATGATGGCGGACATGGCCGAGAAACGCCTCAACGACAAGGTGGCATTGGTTACCGGTGCCGGATCACGCGGTTCGCTTACCGGCACCGGGGAGGCGACCGCGATTCTCTTTGCCCGTCACGGCGCCAAGGTCCTGCTCGCCGACCTGGACGAGGGTCGTGCTCACGCGACCGAACGTCAGATCGCTTACGACGGCGGCACGGCTTCGGTATTCGAAGCGGACGTTACTGACGAGCCGGCCTGCAGGGCCTTGATCGACGCCTGCACCGACCGCTACGGCCGTATCGACATTCTGGTCAACAACGTGGGTGCGCTGGGGCCGGGCAAGGTCACGGATATCGAGGACGAGGCATGGTCCCGCGCCCTCGACGGCAATCTCAAGTCCGCCGCCTTGGTGTCGAAGTTTACGGTCCCGCAGATGGCAGCCGGCGGCGGCGGTTCCATCATCCACGTTTCCTCGATCGACGGTTTGCGCGCCGGCGCGTCGCTCAATGTCCCCTACTCGGTTGCAAAAGGCGGTTTGGTCACGCTGACCAAGGCCATGGCAGTCCATCACGGCCGCGACAACATCCGTGTCAACTGCATCGCACCCGGGCACCTCCACGCGCCGTTCGTGGCCTCCATGACAGAGGAGCAGCTGGAGTTGCGGCGGAAGGCTGCTCCGCTGGGGACTACGGGCGACGCCTGGGACGTCGCGTGGGCGGCAGTGTTTCTGGCTAGCGACGAGTCGCGCTGGATTTCAGGTGTCATCCTGCCCGTTGATGCCGGGCTGTTGGCAGCCACGCCGCTGGCGGTCATCGACAACCTGATCTGACACCGGGCGACCAGTCCAATAATGCCTGGGTGACGGCACGGTGCCGCCGGATCGATCGCCCTCATCCCTCCTCGTGCCCGGGTGCACGCGTTCTCCACGCTAGAACCCGTCTCGACCACCAAGCCATCCAGCTGCGTTGAACCGGAGAATGCCGTCATGAACCTGTCTGATCCAGCAAGCGTCAACCGCGTGGCATGCGTTGGCGCCGGGACCATCGGCGCCGGCTGGGCGGCCCTGTTTCTGAGCCAGGGGCTGGCCGTTACCGCAAGCGACCCGGCAGAGGGCGCGGAAGACCGCGTGCGGGCGCTGGTGGCACGAGCCTGGCCAAGTTTGGAAAGTTTGGGGCTGGCCGCCGGCGCGGACCCGTCCCGCCTGATGTTTGATGCAGACCTTGGAGCCGCGCTCGCCGGCGCCCAGTTCGTCCAGGAGTCGGCGCCTGATCACCAAGATCTGAAGGTCGCGCTGATCGAACAGATCGACCGGCATCTGCCCGACGATGTGGTCATTGCCAGTTCCTCATCGACGTTCCTGCCGAGTGTCCTGGCCAGGCAAAGCCGGGTGGCGGCGCGCGTCATCGTGGGGCATCCGTTCACGCCGTCCTACTTGATGCCGCTGGTCGAGGTCGTCGGCGGAGATGCCACCCCGGGGGCCGTGCTGGATTGGGCCATGGCCTTCTATCGCCGCATCGGGAAACGTCCGCTCCAGCTGCGGCGGGAAATCGAGCGCTACGTCTCCAACCGGTTGCAATCCGTCGTGCGGCGGGAGATCGATTCGCTGGTTGAGGCCGGCATCTGCGACTATCACCAAGCCGACGAGGCGCTGGTCTACGGCCCGGGGATGCGCTGGGCGTTCATGGGGCCAATGCTCGGCATGCACTTCACCGGCGGCGAAGGCGGCATCAGGGGCAACATCGCCCACTTCGGTTGGTCGGGGCCAGCCGCGCTGAAGGAGATGGCAGTTGCAGCGGTCGACGAGATGACGGGCGAGCGTGACGCCGACACTCTCGAACGATGGCGCGACGAGAATCTGGTCGCGTTGCTGAAAGCACTGAAACCCCTCGACACCGGCACGTAGGTCGGGGCCGGCAGATCCCGGGACATCATTGAGCTCGGCCGACTCCAGTTGGCGCTGCGGTCTGTTCGATGCAGGAGCCCAGACCGGGTGCGTTGGCGTCGATCGCGACGACGTGCCGACTCGTCGGCGTCGGTCGGGTAGGCGTCCCCGCGACGTCGCGGCCCCGTCGGTGTCGGTCCATCACTCGACAATGTTCGCTGCACACCATTCACAAGCCGTCGGATCAGGCGGCAGCAACAACGGGACGCGCGACAGTCTCCGTGATGCGACGCCGCCACCCAGCCGGCGGCAGGGGGCTGTTTGCAATCGTCAGAGGCATTCGGTCTGATACCGATCCGCACACGCCGGGGGGCGCACCATGACAAGAATGACCGGCGGCCGGTTTGTCGCAGAAACCGTTCACGGCTACGGCATAACCCATGCCTTTTTCGTCCCGTACATCGCGCCCCGGGCGTTGATGGAAATGGAAACGCTCGGCATCAAACGCGTCCAGACCCATGGCGAGAAGGCGGCCGCCTACATGGCTGACGCCTATGCACGGGCGCGGCGCGGCCCCGGCCTCTGCATGGCACAGTCCGTGGGCGCGATGAATCTCGCGGCCGGGCTGCAGGATCCTTACCTGGCTTGTTCGCCGGTCCTCGCGATCACCGGCCGGGAGCGCCAGGTGAGCCAGCAGCGCCACGCCTATCAGGAGGTGGATCACAAGGGTCCGTTCTCGGCGGTCACGAAGTACAGCGTCGCGTTGTCAACGCCCGACCAATTGCCGGTCTACCTGCCGCAGGCGTTTCGCGCCGCCACTTCGGGCACTCCCGGGCCGGCGCACTTGGACCTGGAAGGTCTAGCCGGCCAGTTCGTGGTCGACGCCGAAGCCGAACTTGACGTCGTGATCGACGAGAACTTCGCGCAGGTGCCGCCGTTCCGACCGGAGGCGGACGTCGACGCGGTAATCTCGGCGCTCGAACTGCTGACGCAGGCGGAACGGCCGGTGATCGTGGCGGGCGGCGGTGTGACCGCATCGGATGCAGGCGCGGAACTGCGTGCGCTGGCCGAGAAGCTGTCGATCCCGGTGGCAACCTCGCTCAATGCCAAGGTCATGTTCCCGAGCGACCACCCGCTTGCGCTGGGCGTGCCTGGATCCTATTCCCGTGCCTGTGCCAACCAGGCCCTGTGCGAGGCAGACCTGGCGTTTTTCATCGGCAGCCACGCCGGCGGCCAGGTCACCAACGGCTACACCATTCCGCCCCGAGGCACACCGGCCATTCAACTGGACATCAATCCCGCCGAGATCGGCCGCAACTATCCGGTCAAGGTCGGGCTGCAGGGGGATGTGCGCGACACGATCCGTCGCATGCTTGCCCATGCCGAGCCGGTTTCCCCGCGCCGGGCCTGGATCGACCGCGTACAGGAACTGGTCGACACCTGGAAGCAGGGTGTCAGCGCGCTGGTGGCCTCCGACAATGTGCCCATGCGTCCCGAGCGCCTGTGCGCGGAACTCTCCAAGCAGCTTCCCACCGACGCGATTCTGGTGTCGGACACCGGGCATTCCGGCGTCTGGACCGGCACCATGCTCGACCTGAAGCATCCCAATCAGCGCTACCTGCGCTGCGCCGGATCCCTGGGTTGGGGTCTCCCGGCAGCCGTGGGTGCCAAATGCGCGCAACCGGATCGCCCGGTGGTGTGCTTCACCGGTGACGGCGGCATCTGGTACCACATCGGAGAACTGGATACGGCGCGCAGGTGCGGGATCCACACGGTGACCGTGGTCAACAACAACCATTCGCTCAATCAGGAAAAGAATGGCGTCGAGGGGGTTTACGGCGGGCGAACCGAGGGTTCCGACGAACTCTGGCTGTTCCCCGAGACGGATTTCGCGGGGATTGCCGAATCGATGGGCTGCTTCGGCATCACGGTCCACAAGCCAAGGGAGCTGCAGGGCGCGCTCGAGCAGGCGTTCGAGGCCGGGAAACCGGCGTTGGTGGACGTGAAGACCGACATCGACGGAATCGCACCGCGTGCCTGGGTTCCGCCGGCCTAGGAGGCGTTGCTGCTACCGTCGTAGTTCGTCGATCGGCGACAGGCACATCTTCTGAAAGGAGTGCGCCACCATGGCAGGACTTCCAGCTCTCAGCAGGCGTCGTTTTCTCGGAACGGGCTCAGCGGCCGCAGTCGCGATGGCTGCCCCCTACGTCAAGACCGCCCATTCGGCCGGACGACTTGAGCTTGGCGTCCAGGACCACTGGGTGCCTGGCGTCAACCCCGTGGTGGAACGAATCTGCACCGAATGGGGGCTGCAGAACAATGTCGACGTCAAGGTCGACTTCATCACGAGCGTCGGCAACAAGCTCGCGCTGACGGCGCAAGCAGAAGCCCGCGCCGGTACCGGCCACGACATCTTCCAGATGGGGTTGTGGGGCCCGAGCATCCAGCGAACGAAGCTCGAACCGCTTGATGACGTCATCGCCGACGTCGAGGCCGACGTCGGCCCGATGGACCCGGCCGCCAAGTACTGCTTCTTCATTGACGGGGCCTGGCGGTCGTCACCGGTGGCCGTCATGGGCCAGACCCACGCATTCAACAGCCGGATCGACCATTTTCGAGATGTCGCCGGGATTGATCTGCCCGACATCTTTCCGGCTGGCCCGCGTGACCCCGCGAAGGTCGCTACCTGGACCTATGACACCCTGCTGAGCGCCGCGCAGAAACTGCATGTCGCGGGCTACGGGTTCGGTGCCGCATTGTCGCCGACGGCGGACGGGACATTCTGGCTTGCGCCGTTGTTCGCGGCCTTCGGTGCGGTCCTGGTCGACGCCGACCGTCAGATTACGGTCAACAGTGACGAAACCCGCGCTGTGCTCGAGTACATGAAGGAACTCAGTCAGTTCATGTCCGACACGGTCTACGCATGGGATGACGCGAGCAACAATCGCTGGATGCTGTCCGGGCGCGGCTCCGCGGTGGTCAACCCGCCGAGCCCGTGGGCCGTGGCGAAACGCGACGCTCCCGAACTCGCGCCGCTGATCTGGCACCATGACCTGCCCGTCGGCCCGCGCGGACGCTTTCGGCACCTGATCCCGAACGGCTGGGGCATCTGGCATTTTTCATCGAACAAGGAAGCCGCCAAGGACTTGCTACGGCACATGGCAACCCGCGAAGTGGCGGAGCAGCTGGTGACCGCGAGCAAGGGCTACGAAGCGATCATCTTCGATTCCTTCCGCGACTTCGGCGTGGTCGAGGAGGCGGGCCCGCCAGCGGGCACCCTGTACAACTACGCGCCGCGTGGCGACGAACAGCTCATCCTGTGCGGCACGCCCGCTCCCAACGATGTAGCCGCCCAGATCTTCACCCAGGGCGTGTTCGGGAATCTGGTCGCGCGCGTGACGGCTCACAACGAGGCGCTCGACGACGCGATCGCCTGGGCCGAAAACGAACTCGAAGGATTTCTGCGCGGGTAGCTGGCGGCGGCCGTCCCCAGGGTGCGACGCCGTCCCCGGTCACGGCATGCCGGGAGCGGCAGGAAGCCCCGGATCCTTCCAACGGGTCTGCAGCCCCTGCCGGTCGCCGACTTCCGCGAACCGGAATGCGGACAGGATGTGTTGACGGGTCGTCCCCGGAAACCGCCCGCAATTCCCTGGCCTTCGTCCCGAGATCGTTGGCGAGTGGGCTTCGAGCTGATTCAGGCGGAATCCCACGGTTCCACCGCGCCCCGCTCGATCAGATAGGTGCGCTCAAACAGACTGCCGGCCCGGTCCATGTCCGATTCAGAGATCAGCACGGTCGTGCCCTCTTTCTGGAGGTTTGCCAGGACCTCTGACAATCTCAGTGCAAGGGCCGGAGCCACACCCTCAAAGGGTTCGTCGAGGAGCAGTACCTGCTCGCCGGACACCAATGCGCGCGCCAGCGCCACCAGCTTCTGCTGCCCCCCTGACAGCTGCTCGACGCGGCGCGAGCGCATGTCGGCAACTTCCGAGACATAGGCAAGCGCCCGTTCGCAGCGGTCCCGGCCGTCGGGACGCCGCGTTCCCCATGCCGGCAGCAGCAGGTTTTCCTCCACCGTCAAACCCGGGATCAGGCGCCGATCCTCCGGCATGTACCCGACCCCCGCGCGCGTGCGACGATGGGCAGGAACTGCGGTGATGTCCTGGCCGTTCAGGAGCACGCGTCCGGAGTCGGTGCGTATCAATCCCATCACTGCCCGCATCAACGTGGTCTTGCCGGCACCGTTTCGCCCGACCAGTCCGGTGAACCCTTCGACCCGCAGGTCGACGTCATGCAGGATCGTGCTGCCGCCGAACTTGACGGTCAGTTTCTGTGTTTCAAGCATCGGTAGGTCGTGGCGGGCGACGGCCGACCACGTGCTCGATGACGGCCGGGTTCTCGAGCACTTCCCGCGGGGTTCCATCCGCCAACACCCGCCCCTCGCGGAACGCGATGACGCGGTCGGCGTAACGTCCCACCACGTCCATGTCGTGCTCGACGAACAGGACCGTCGCCCCTGACGAGCGAAGCGCGTCGATCACGTTGCCCATCACGTCGAACTTTTCCTCGGTGCTGATCCCGCTGGTCGGTTCATCCAGCAGGATCATGGCAGGTCCGCCCACCATCGCCATGGCGATGTCGAGCAACTTCCGCACGCCCTGCGGCAGCCGGTCCACGCGCGTCTCGGCCGAGTCCGCAATGTGATACTGCTCCATCACCCGGCGCGCCTCCTGTTGGATCTCCGGCCGGACGAGCGGTTTCCACCAGGGGGGCCGGCGGTGGCCGAACACCCCCACCGACAGCAGCAGGTTTTCGTACACCGTGAGACCCGGAAACAATTGCGGGATCTGGAACGAACGGTGGATCCCGGCGGCCGTGGCCTCTCCGACGGTGCAACCGGTGATGTCCGTGCCGCGGAAAAGGATCCGACCGCGGTCCGGCGTCAGGTAACCGGTCACCATGTTGCAGAACGTCGTTTTCCCGGCGCCATTGGCGCCAATCACGCCGACGATCTCTCCGGCTGCAACCGATACGCTGACATCTTCAGCGGCGACCACCGCACCGAAGGTCTTCCCCAGGCCACGGGTCTCGAGCAGCGCTTCAGGCATTGCGTCCCCGCAGTCGGTCGACCAGCGACCACAGGCCGCCCGGCAGGAAAAGAATGACCAGGAGCAGGGTGATACCGAGCAACATCTGCCACGCTTCGGGGACGTATTGCAGGGCAAACGTGCGGACCAGTTCGAACACCGTCTGCGCGATGAACGGTGCCGCGACGTTGCCGGCGCCACCGAGGATCGCCACGAACACGAACTCGCCTGACTTCGTCCAGTAGGCGGTGTCCTCGGGGGTCACATGACCGATGAGCAACACCGTAAACACGCCGCCGAGCGCGGCGAGTTTTGCCGCCATGATGTAGGCCAGGTGGACGGCGCCACGGGCGGAGACCCCGAGGTAGCGGAGCCGCAGCTCGTTCTCCCGCACGCCCTGGCCGGCATAGCCGACCGGACTGGCCAGGATCCGGTCCACCATCCATGCGACGAGAGCGCTCGAAATCACGATGAAGCCGAACAGCACGAAGGTGAGCCGTCCAGCTTCCGGGCCCGGTGCCACCCCGAGCAATGTCGGCACGCCCACGCTGAAGCCGTCGGTGCTTCCCAGCGCCACGGTCTTGGCCAGTATCCCGAACAGGATCATCGAGAACGCCAGATTCAGCATCGCGAAAAAGATGCCCCGATGCCCCCGGACGATGTAACCGAGAGCCCAGGCAATCGTGCCGGCTGCCGCGATCCCGGCCACACTCAGGACCAGCATGTCGGTGATGCCGAGAAACTGATTGGCCAGCGCAGCGGCGTATCCGCCAATGGCGAAGAACAGGCCCTGTCCGAAGGACACGAGCCCGAATCGGATCAGGATCATCAGTCCGAGCGCGACCAGACCCCCGCCAAGCGATACGGCCGCGGTGTGGGCCGCCCAGGCGGGCAGCAGCGGCCAGAGCCCGAGCAGCGCCGCTGCCGCCAGTGCGATGCCCGCCGTCGTCGGGCGGATATTCCGGAGTGTCGTCATATGCGGCGGGTTTGCGGCTTGCCGAACAGGCCTTCCGGTCGTACTGCCAGGACCACCGTCATGACCACAAACACCACGAACAATTCCAGCTCAGGACGGAAAAACACCGCGGCTGTCCGGCCCAATCCCACCAGCAGCGCGCCGATCGCCGCGCCCTCCACGGAGCCCAGCCCGCCGATCACCACTACGGCAAACGCCAGTACAATCAGTTCAACGCCGATCCCCGGGACAACCGAAATCAGCGGCGCACTGAGGGCACCGCCCAACGCGCCCAGGATGGCTCCGCAGAGGAAGGTCACCGTGAAGAACCGGGCCACGTTGATTCCGAGAGCAGAGGCGATCTCTCGATCATGAATCACCGCGATCAAGAGTTTCCCGGGTCGCGTACGGTGGATCGCTGCCCAGATCCCGACGCCGATCAGCGCCACCAATGGCACGAGGAGCAGGTCGTACCCCACGTACGGTATTCCCGCGACCGATACCGTCCCGAACAGGAATCGCGGTTGAAATGCGATGTAGGATTCCGGCCCGAAGATCAGCTTCATGACATCTTCGAGGACCAGGAAGACCGCGTAAGTTGCCAGAACGATTACAATTTCGTCTCGTCCGTAAACCCAACGCAGCACGCCACGCTCAATCAGGATGCCAACGAGGACCCCGACGACGATGGCGGCAACCAGCATGATGGCAAGCAGCACGTACCCGGCGTCCGGCGCCCCGCCAACGTACATGCCCACGCCCCAGGCGGCCGTGTACGCTCCGAGCGCGTACAGGCTTCCGTGGGCAACGTTCAGGACGTTCATCACCCCGAAAATCAGGGTGAGGCCGATCGAGACGATGAACAGCCAGGACGCGTAAACAAGACTGTCGACGACGATCGCGGCCAGCGCCATCATTACGCGTCTCCGCGGCGTTGCGCACACAGCACGAGCCGCGCAGGTCCCGATCCGTGCAATCGCCGCACATTGCAGGAAGATGATGGCTGAATCAACTGTGCGATCACCGGCGCACGCGGCATTGGATCGGCGGCTGTCGGTCGCGCCCATGATGCAGCGCACTGACTCTCACTTCCGGCGTTTCATGCGTCTCTTGACCCGGCACACCCTGCTCTACACCGAGATGATTCCGCTCGGTGCCATCCTTGAAGGTCCACGGGAGCGCAGCCTTCGGTTGGATCCGCTCGAACAGCCGGTCGCGCTGCAGGTGGGGGGCGCCGACCCCGCCGGCCTGGCGGCCGCGGCGGGTTACGGCGAAGCCTACGGTTACCGCGAGATCAACCTCAATTGCGGTTGCCCGAGCCACTCCGTCCAGCACGGAGGCTTTGGCATCGTCCTGATGCGGACCCCGATGCACACGGCCGAATGCGTTCGGGCCATGGTGGAAAGCACGAGCCTTCCGGTCACGGTAAAGGCGCGAATCGGCCTCGATGCCCAACGCAGCGACGCGTTCCTGGACGATTTCGTCGGCGCGGTTGCCGAAGCCGGATGCAAGTGCTTCATCATTCACGCCCGCTCAGCCTGGCTGAAGGGACTGAGCCCGAAGCAGAACCGTTCGGTCCCGCCGCTCGACTACGCTCGAGTCCAGCGCCTCGCCCGAAAGCGGCCAGACCTCGACATCGTCGTCAACGGTGGAATCCTGTCGCTCGCCGAAGCCAATCAGTTCCTTGCCGAGGGATTGGTCGGCGCCATGATCGGGCGGGCAGCTTGGGAGCATCCTTGGCAGTTCACCGAAGCCGACCGGCGCGTATTCGGGGTTGAATCCTCCTTGCCCTCGACAAGGGAGGGAGCCCTCCGTGCCCATGCCCCGTATGTGGACCGCGCGCTCGCCGATGGAGAGCCCTTTCACCGGGTTGCCCGGCCGCTGGTGGGGCTATACCGAGATCAACCCAAGGCGCGACGGTGGCGTCGGGCGCTGGCGGAAACCAGGACGCTCGATGACGCTCTGGGCTACATGGCTGCCGCGTGACGACACGGGTCGGTGGAAGAAGCTCTGTGAGCTGGCGGGAGGCCGTCGCTGCGGCAGGCGCGCCCCCGTCCATCGGCAACCAGAGGATGACGGTGAGACGCTGTCTCTGCCGCCGCGACCACCGCGGCTGAGGCTCGGCCGGTGCCCGGGCTCCGGCCGGGTGCCTCCACGCTGGCCTCAGCCCTCGTAAGCGGTCTGGCTTGCGGAGAGCGCCTCGGCTTCGCGGCGCTCGGCTTCAAAGCTTCCGAACAACTGCATGATCAGCGGCAGGACCAGGAGGTTCAGCAGTGTGGACGACGCCAGCCCGCCAATGATGATTGCCGCCATTGGCCCCATGATCTCGTGACCAGGATTGTCCGCGTCGAAGGCGATTGGCAGCATCGCCAGCGCCGTCACGAGCGCCGTCATGAGGATTGACGGGAGACGCTCCGACGCGCCGCGAACCACGGTATCGATCGTCCAGGGGGCGCCCTCGACCACTACGAGATGCCGGTAGTGCGATACCAGCATGATCGAATTGCGCAGCGTGATTCCGAACAGCGTGACGAAACCCACCAGGGAGCCGAGCGAGACCACGCCGCCCGTGAGATAGGCCGCGACCACACCACCCACCAGCGCGAACGGCAGGTTGGCGAGGACCAATAGAAGCGCCCGCCCTCGTCCCAGTGCGATTCTGGCCAGCACCATGATGCCGATTCCAGCCAGCAGCGCCGCGAACACCAGCTCCGACCGCGAGCGGCGCTGCTCCAGCGCTGTCCCCGCCAAATCGAAGTACACGCCTCTGGGAAGAACGTCCGCTTCGACAAGCGCCGCCTCGACGCGCCGTACCACCGCTTCCACATCCGCGTCTGTCATGTGCGCGGTAACCACCTGCAACCGGCGGCCGCCGTCCCGGAGAATCGTGTAACGGCCCCGTCCCATGCGGACGTCTGAGAATGCGCTCAGCGGCTCCAGGATCCCGTCCGAGCGGCGCACCATGAGGTCGCCCAATGCGAACGGATTGGCACGGTCGCTCGCTTCGAACACGAGCGTCACGGGAACCGGGATACCGTCGCGGAACACCGTGCCGACCTGCAGGCCGCCGTAGGCCGCTTCGACGGCCTCCACCACTTCGGCCGGCGTGATTCCCGCCTGCCCGAGGCGCTGCCAGTCGAGGTGTACCTCGGCTTGCGGGCGTCCAAGCGCTGCACGCACGCGTACCTGCGTGAGACCGGCGATGTCGTCCAGCAGGTCGGCCACCCGGGCGGCAGCGGCGTCAAGCACATCCAGATCCGGGCCGAAGATGCGGACAACCAGGGGCGCCGCGTAACCGGAGACCGTTTCATCCACGCGCTCGATCAGGAACGTGTTGAGCTCCGCGGCGATGCCGGGCGTACCGTCCAGGATCTCCCGAATCTGATCGAATACGGCCTGCTGTTCCGCGCCGGACAGTGGATCGAGCTCGACCTCGTATTCTGCGTAGTGACTCCCGTACGTGTCGGCCCCTCGCTCTGCGCGCCCCGCCCACTGCGACATGGACCGTACACCCTCTACCTGCAGCACCTGCCGCGTGAGTCGGGTACCGGTGCGGATGGTTTCCTCCAGCGAGGTCCCGGGCAGCCCCGACGTGTGAATCATGTAGTGACCCTCACGCAGCTCGGGCAGGAACGCGCTGCCGAGCCCGGGCAGAAGCGCCACGCCGAAGAGCGAGCCACCGAGGGCCACCGCAACGGTCAGGCCGGGAACCCTGCCCAGCAGGCGCAGGATCCACGCGTAGACAGGCGTGATCCACCGAATGAGCGGGGGCACCCGGTACGCGCCGCGCGAGGCCAGCAGTACCCGGCAAAGCGCCGGGGTCAGTGTGAGCGCGACCACCAGGGAAGCAAAGATCGCGAGGATGTAAGCCAGACCCAGCGGGGCGAACATGCGGCCCGCCACGCCGGAGACCGCGAACAGCGGCACAAACACGAGCATGACGATGGCGCTTGCATGCACCATCGAACTCCGGACCTCCATCGAAGCATCGAACACCACGTCGTCGGCACGGACCGGCGCCGGACGCGTCAGCGCCTGGCGAAGGCGCCGCATGATGTTCTCGGTATCGATGATGGCGTCGTCGACCACTTCGCCCAAGGCGATGGCCAGCCCGCCGATGACCATGATGTTGAAGGTCGTGCCGGTCTCCAGCATGCCCAGCCCGGCGGCGATCAGGGACACCGGGATCGCGCTGGCGGTAATGATTGCGGCCCGCACGTCGAAGAGGAACACCAGCAACACCAGCACAACCAGCCCGGCACCAATCGCAAGGTGGGCGGAAATGTTGGCAACCGAACGTTCAACGTAATGGGCCGGGCGAAAGAGGTCGCGATGGATGAAAATCCCGATCGAGGCGAGGGCCGGTGTCAGGTCATCGAGCGCCTGATCCAGCCCGCGGGTCACGGCTACGGTGCTTGACTGGAACTGACCGATAATCATGAGCAGCACGGCGGGCTCGCCGCCGACGGTCGCCATGCTGATCGGGTGAGAGGCGCCGAACCCGATGTCGGCGATGTCGGCGAGAGGAATGCGCGTGCCGTCGGCCCGGGCGATGTTGAGAGACCGGAGGGCTGCCACCGACAGCGCGCCCTCGCCCACCACGACGGCAAGTGTCTGGTTGGGCGTATCGACCCGCCCGCTGCCCCGGTAGCCAGCGGCCCGTACTGCTTCCGTCAGTTCGCCAATCGTCACGCCCGCACGCCGCAGGCGCTCAGGGTCGGGCCGGATCTGGAGCGCTTCGATCTGGCCGCCGAAGACATTGACGTCAGCCACGCCGGGAATCTCCAACAGGTGCGGCAGCACGACCCGCTCGACCGTGGACCGAAGGCGTTCGGGCGCCCGTTCGGCCGTAAATCCAAGCGTCATGACGGTGGCCGCGCTGGAGGAAAGCGGAACGATCGTAGGCGTGGCGGCCGAACGGTGAAGCTGCCCGGACGCGACCGCAAGCCGGGCGGCGACGGCAGCCCGGTTGATCTCGTCCCGGGTACCGTCCTCGAACGTCAGGTTCACGATCGACAAGCCGCTGATCGATTCGGAGAACGTCCCGATCAGGCGCGGCAACCCCCTGAGAACCTCCTCAAGCGGGCGAGTGACGCCGGTTTCCACCTGTTCGGCCGTCAAACCGGGTGCTTCGGTTTGAACGATGACTTGCCGAGGCGCAAACTCCGGAAATATGTCGAAGGCGCCCTCGGACAGGCGCCACAACCCCGCCGTGACCAACGCGGCGGCAAGTGTCACCACCACGCCTGGATGCCGGATCGAGAACTTGACGATCAGACCGAGCACGAATTCAGTCGTCGTCCTCGCGCATGATCTCCGCCCGGAACTCCTCGGCCAAGAGCATCTGTCCGCCCCGAATCACGACGCGGGCGTCGGCGGCCAGGACTGACGTCGGGACAAACCAGCTGCGGTCAAGGCGCCGGAGCCCGCTCAGAGGCAGGCGGTGGAAGCGTCCGTCGCCCAGGTCGCGATAAGCCCAGATGCCGTCGCCGTGGAACAAGACGGCTCCGGTCGGCAGCACGAATCCCGATTCGAAGCCTTCCGTTGCTTGGAATGTGACCTCGACCCGGAGGCCCGGACGCAGGCCGGCACCTTCGGCCAACAGCACCACCGCATCTGGGCCCATTCCGGCGATCTCGGCGTAACCGGGCCCGACCGGTTCCGCCGGACGGACGGCATCGCCGGCTTGAATTTCCGCGTGGAAGCCGCGCCCGCTGAGCGGTTCGGGCAGCGACACCTGTACCAGCGCCCGGGTTCGGTCCGCCAACGCTTCGAGGAGGGTTGAGCGGGCGGCGGCCGCCTCCGCGAAATACGCGCCCCAACCGTGCCGAATCTCCCGCAGGGTGTGCGCGCGTGCGGCCGTGTGCTCCGCCAGGATCATTTGCTCGTCACGCAAGGTGCGTTCAGCCAGATCAACGTCGGCCAGCAGGACCAATCCGGTGTCGTAGGCCTGCCGAAGGCGCTCGAGTCGATTCCGCAGCGGCTCAAGCCGGGCCTCAGACTGGCCGAGCACCAGTTCCGTGCCGCGCAAGGCGGCAACATCTTGGAGAAGGGACGCAACATCGAGGACGGTCCCAAGTTTCGTGTAGCGCTCGACCCAGTTCGCAGCCCGCACGGGCGCCGTCACGACCCCGTTCGCTTCGGCCACGCCGGACGGAAAAATCAGGACGCGTTCGTCGTCACGAATCTCCAGCAGCGCGACCGGTGCATCGTCGTCGTCACCATCGTCGTCATCGTCATCGTCGCGTGCCAAGTCCAGGCCGTCGACGTCGGAATCCGCGCGATCTTCGACCAACGCGGTCGGCAGCAGTCCGAAGCTCACCGCAGCCAGAACCTCGTCCGGGGCGAAGCGCTGCAGCCCGTACACGGCTGCATAACCCCCCGCAAACGCGGCAATCAGGGCGAGAACTACGCGCATCGGTCCAGTGCGGCGGGTTTCATTGTTCATCCCGCGATGGGCGGTGCCAGGGGGCGCCGCGCGGAGCCGAATCGTCGCTGAAGATCCGCTCCATCGCAAATTCCAGATTGATCAAGGCCATTTGCCTGCGCAACTCCGCCGCCGCCGCCGCCCTGCGGGCCGCGAGCAACCGAAGATCCGCGTCAGGTTTGGCCGCAGCCGGCAACGTGCGCTGACGGATCGCCGTCGCGGTTTGCGCAGCGTACTCGCCGGCAGCGGTGATTTCGGCTTCCGCCGATGCCGATTCCCGGCCCGCCGTGGCCAACTGGGACCACGCCGATTCGGCCTCGGCGAGGACCTGTGCCTGCATCTCTTCGAATGCCAAGCGCGCCTCGTCCCGGTGTGCCAGCGCGATCGCGACCCGCGCATCCGTGATCTCGGGCACCGGCACGATGGCGCCGCCGAGACGCAGCACAAAGTCCTTCTGGTCCCAAAGGATGCCTGGCCCCAAGGTGATATCGGGCGTCAGCTCGGCCAGCGTCACCCGGAGCCTCGCCTCGGCCGCGCCGTAGGCGGCAATCTTCACCAGCACATCGGAACGGCGCACCAGGGCTCGGCGAAGCATCGCGTCGAACTGGGCGGGGTCGATTCGCGACGGCAGCAACTCGCCGACCGGCGGCCTGATTTCACGTCCCTGAACCGCCAGCCGCGACACGCCAAGGCCCGCGGCGAGTGCCGTCTCTGCCTCCGCCGCCCGCGAACGCGCCGCGTCGAGCGCCAGCCTGGCCTGCTGCGCAAGGGCAGCTGCTCGCTGGGCATCTGCCAGGCGCGACACGCCAGCCTGAAGCCCCTGCTGCAGCATCGCCTCCACTTGCGTCCGCAGTTCAACATCTTCCTCGGCAAAGGCGATTTCATGGCGCGTGTGCTCAATGCGCACAAGCGCCTTCAGAACATGGTCGCGTACCTCCCAACCCACGCGCTCGAGAACCCATTGCGCCGCTACGCGTTCGGCGACCGCTGCGTCGGTTCGAGCTGTCCGCAGGGCTTCGCGGGTAAAGGGTCGTTCGACCGACAATCCCAGGGTCCAGGGCGCCCCTTCCGTGTGGTACTCGACCTCCGGTGCATACAGGAACGGCTGATTAACCTGCGTCAACTGCACGGACGCAGCCATGTGGGCCAATCGGGCCTCTGCCCGGCGGCGGGACGGTGCGTACTCGATAGCAGCCAGCACCAGGGCTTCCGCGTCGATCGGCCCATCGCCGCCAGGCAACGCCATCTGGAGACGATCAAATGCGGCAACCTCAGGGTTTAAGGGCTTGGGCGGCACCTCCGGGCTGTTGCATGCAGCGAGGACCAGCGCGCAAGCGACCGCCAGCCCGAGCCTCCAGTACACGCGAACCTGACCCCGCACAGTTAGTCGTCGCTCCGCACGGCCTCCGAAAGCCGCCGCTTCGCGCGGCCGGCAAGGCGTCCGAGTTTTCGGGCCGGCGACGGGTCGTTGACGATGTCGCGCGCCTCGCGAACTGCCGAGGCAGCAGTCTCAGCGGCTGCCTTCCGAACACGCGGATCCGCCGCCGCCCGGCGAAGCAGTAGACGCACAACTGGTCCGACAAAAGACATAGACGCTTAGCATACCACTGCCTATTCGCCGAACCGACCGGCGCCGGTTGGCGGGGCGGCGTCGGATCACCATGCCCGCCGCCTGCCTGCTTGCTAGTCTCAGGCCATCCTGCCCCGGAACCGCCGTGCCCCCATGACGTATCGAACCACCACGCCCCTCCTCCTGGCCGCCGGGCTGGCTGCCATCCTCTCCACAGGTCCGGCCATTCCAGCGAGCGCGGCGGAATACACGGTCGATCCAAGCCACTCGTTCATTCAATTTCGGACCCAGCACCTGGGCTTCAGCTGGCTGGTCGGTCGCTTCAATCGCTTCGAGGGAAGCATGACCTACGATCCGCAATCCGGGCCGGACGCGCAGAGCATCCGGGTCACGATTGATGCCGCCAGCCTCGACACCAATCATGCGGAACGGGACAAGCACCTGCGCAACGAGGATTTCTTCAACGTGGACGAGTTCCCCGAGGTGACCTTCGTCAGCACCGGATTCCAGGGGAACGCGGACGGCGGCACCCTGACCGGAGACCTGACCCTGCTCGGGGTAACGAAATCCATCTCGTTCCCCGTCCGCCTGATCGGTGAAGGGAGTGATCCCTGGGGAGGCTACCGCGCAGGCTTCGAAGGCACCTATGTGCTCAAACGCCGGGACTTCGGCATGGACTACAACCTGGGTCCGGCGGCGGAGGAAGTCGAAATCCACCTGATGCTCGAGGCGATCCGGCAGTAGCGCGGCGCCCGCCACCACGTCGTGCTGTCCAACACCGAAAGCAGCTACGGCCTGGCGAGCAAGCTTCTTCACTGGCTCCTGGCGGCGGGCATCATCGGCCTGACCGCGCTCGGCGCCTGGATGGTGGACCTGAGCTACCTCGACAGCCGGTACAACCTGGCGTTGTCGCTGCATCGCTCGCTGGGAATGGCCGTGCTGGGATTGGGCGTCCTGTTCACGGTCTGGAAGTTCGTATCGCCGTCCCCGCCGCTCCAGGCCGAACTCCGAGACTGGGAACGACACGGGGCGCGCCTCACCCACGCCCTGCTGCTGTGCGCCATCTTTGCCCTTCCGGCCTCCGGCTACGTGATCTCGACCTCGGCCGGCTCCGGATTTCCGTTTCTCGATCTGTTCGTGATTCCGGCCATCTTCCCGCGGTCGGAAACCCTGCGTGATCTGGCCATCGGCGTGCACGCGGCTGTCGCCTACGGACTCCTCCCGGTAGTGGTCATCCACGCCGGCGCCGCCCTCAAGCACCAATTTGTCGACAAGCACGGCACGCTCAAGCGGATGCTCTGATTCCGCCGGGCTGTCCCGGTCCCGCCAGGGTGCCGGATCCGGCAAGCGCACCGGCGGCTAGCGGCCGCTGAACAAAGGCTTCCGCTTCTCGACGAAGGCCTTGGAGGCCTCCAGATGATCCTCGGTAAAGCCCGAACGCGTGTGATTGCGGGCCTCCATGTCCAGCGTCTCGGACAGGGAAGCCGTCCAGGCGCCGTTGAGATTCTGCTTCATGTAGCCCAGCGCGACGCGGGGCCCCGAGGCCAACCCCTCCGCCAGGGCCCGGGTTTCGGCTTCGAGGGCGTCACTGGCCACCACGCGATTGAGGATCCCCAGCGCAAGAGCGTCGGATGCCGTGAGCCGGGCGGCCGTGAGATAGAGTTCCTTGGCCTTGCCCGCACCCACCAGCCGGGACAAGAACCAGGATCCACCGAAGTCGCCGGACAGCCCGACCTGTGCAAACGCAGTGGTCATCAGCGCGGTCTCGTCGGCAATTCGGAGGTCGCAGGCCAGGGCCACCGAAAGCCCGGCCCCGGCAGCGGGACCGCGAACCATGGCTACCACCGGCTTCGGCATCTCGTAGATCACGCGGCTGACTTCCATCCTCCGCCGCAGCGCCTGCATCCGGCCCTCGAGGCTGGCTTCCCGAAGTGACCCCTGCGCCATGCCCTTGACGTCACCGCCGGCGCAGAATCCGCGTCCCGCTCCGGTCAGCACGACACAGCCGACTTCCTCATCCGCAGCCAATCGAAGCATGGAGGCAAGGAGGCCATCCAGCATCTCGTTGCTCATCGCGTTCAGGCGGTCCGGGCGGTTCAGGGTGAGCCATGCCACGCCGTTGTCGCGTGATTCCAAAAGATGATCAGACATTGCCTATGGCCTCCGGGCCTCTGGTCTGAATTAGCGGGACCCATCAGGTTTGCAGTCAGCGGGCACCGTGGCGCGCCACCTTCGCCAATGCCTCACACGAGTGCAAATCGCATTCCACCGACCCGAATCACGTTCCCCTCTCGAGGGAATCCTTGGCTGCGTGCGCTGGCGATCGCCGCGTCAGCATCCTCGGCGGCCAGATCCAGTCCCGCCAGTCCCTCGCCCCGCCCGTCAGACGCGACGACAAAGCGAAGATCCGCGTTGGCAAGGGGCAGGATCGCCACCCCCGCTGCGTCCCGGATCAGCGGGATCTGTGCGATCTCACTCCAGCGCGCCGCCAAGGCGTCGGGATCAGGGCTTTGAATCTCTGCCGCCGCGATCGCCGACACCACATCCGTGCGGACGCACGGATGCCAATCAGGGCCCGCCGGATGCCAGGCGCCGTCCCCGGAGTCACCGTCCTCCTGGCGATCGATCTCGAAGAACGTGCCGCCCGTGTCCTTGGGATGAAGCTGCATGCCCTGAAACTGGCCGTAGGAAAGGTGGTTGGCGACACGGACGCCGAGTTCGTCGACCCGCCTCCGGCGGCGATCCAGATCGTCGCACTGGGTAATGACCATGTAGCCGCCGTCCCCGCCGCGCCGCTCCAGGTAGCGGCCCGCCGCCGTTCCCGGCCGGGTCGGCGCCACCACTTCTAGGAACTGGCTGCCGACCGGCATCAGGGCGTTCACGAGCCCGTACTCGGCAACGGCGTCGTCAACGTGGCAGACCGCGAGCCCGAAGACCCGGCGCAACGCGTCCACGACGGGATCCAGGTTGCCGGCGACGAGGCAGATCTGCCGAAGTCTCAACTGCATGGCGACATCCCCTTGAAGCTCGGCATTCTGGCGTGCCGCTGCCAGCCCGCAAGCTCACCGATCTGTCCGCGGCAAACGGCTCCGGGCCACGGGCGCCATGACCATCCGGGGGCCGGCCCGGCACTGCCAAGACCGCCGAGGTGTCTCGCCCTACAGCGGCTCCGTCTCGGCATACGCCCAGTACGCCTCTCTGGCCGCACGATACAGGGGGCCCACAGGAAACTCGTGATCGTCAACGCGGGTAATCGGCAGCACCTTGCCCCAGTTTCCGGTGCTGAACACCTCATCCGCCCCCATCACGTCGTCCAGCGAAACCGTCTTCTCAACGACATCGATTCCGCGCTCGCTCAGGAGCGAAGACACCCGCAACTTGGTGATTCCGTTGAGAAACGTCCGGTTCCAGACCGGCGTGATCGCGACTCCGTTGCGACCCAGCCAGATGTTGGCCGACGCAAGCTCCGCCACATTGCCGTCGCCATCCAGCATCAGCGCGTTGTCGAAGCCCCGCCGCTCGGCGTCCTGCAGGGCCCGTGATCCGTTGGGGTAGAGACACGAAGCCTTCGCCTCGGTCGGGGCCATGTCCGGTCCGGGGCGACGGTACGGGCTCACGGTGATCGATCGCCCGTGCGCAGCCGGCATCGCCATCCGCATGAGTGACAGCAGGAAACGGGTGCTCCCCGGCTCCGGCGTGAGGAATCCGCGGGCCGCATACAGGGACGGACGAATGTAGAGTTCGGCACCCGTCTCGAAGCGGCGCGCGCCCTCGCGCGCGAGGCTCTCGACCGTCGCTGCATCGACGGGCTGGTCCAATCCCATCACCGCGGCTGACCGAAGCAGACGCTCGCAATGGCGGCCGAGATCGGGAACACAGTCGTTGAACAGCCGCGCGCCGTCGAAGACAGCCGTGCCGTGCATGTAGCTCTGGCTGAGTGCGCCGATGAGCGGCGGATCACCCTCGTGCCAGGTTCCTTCCGCGTAGACGAGACTGTCCATCATTCCCTCCTGGCGCGACGTCAAGCTACGCCGTTTTCAGTCCGCGCCGGGGGCAATCGTACCGATTTGGACTTGCGCGCCATGCAAAGTACCATGGGGAAGCTGTCGACGTAGCGGCGGCTCCCAGTTGGAGGGGTTGCTACGCCGACCACCGGTTCCGGGTTCGCGGCCGCGGGTCCGGATACAACGAGGAGGAAGTTGACATGAATTTGACTGTCAACGGTAATCCGCAGGAATTCGGCGGCGACCCGAACATGCCCCTGCTTTGGTACGTCCGAGATGTGCTCGGCCTTACCGGGAGCAAGTTCGCGTGCGGCACCGGTCTCTGCGGGTCTTGCACCGTCCATGTAGGCGGTGAAGCGGTGCGGGCGTGTATCACGCCTGTGTCGGCCGCTGAGGGCATGGAAGTGACCACGATCGAAGGGCTGGACGCGGAGGGCAACCACCCCGTGCAGCGGGCCTGGCGTGCTCACAACGTTCCCCAGTGCGGCTACTGTCAGTCTGGCCAGATCATGCAAGCGGCGGCCCTGCTTTCCCAGAACCCGGATCCGTCGGATCAGGAGATTCTGGACGGCATGAGCGGCAACATCTGCCGCTGTGGCACGTACCAGCGCATTTTCGCCGCCGTGAAAACGGCCGCGAAGGAGGTCTGACCATGACCATGCTTACTAATCTGAGCCGACGCACGGTTCTGAAGGGCATCGCCGGTACCACTGGATTCGTTCTGGGTGCCCGGCTTGGTTCCGATCAGTTGCTGGGCCTTCCCGCAAACGCGGCGGAAGGGAAACTCGAAGCCAACCTCTTCGTTGCGGTTGACGGTGACGGGTCCGTAACGATCACCTGCGCCCGGTCCGAAATGGGCCAGGGTGTCCGCACCTCGCTGCCGATGATCATCGCCGACGAGATGGAAGCCGACTGGGCTCGCTGCTCGGTGGTCCAGGCGGACGCCGAACAGAAGTGGAACGACTTCGGCCAAGAGCTCGACACGGACGGCTCCCGTTCGGTTCGTCGGGACATCAATCACCTGCGGGCCGCCGGTGCGGGCGCGCGCAAGATGCTTGAGATGGCTGCCGCCGAAATGTGGGGCGTGCCGGCTGACGAGTGTGTTGCGCAGAACCACCGCGTGAGCCACGCTCCAAGCGGCCGTTCCGCCGACTTCGGCGAACTCGTCGCCACGGCTGCCGGCCTCGAGGCTCCGGACCCGGCTACGGTCCAGGTCAAGGACCGCAGCGACTGGAAGTACATCGCCAACGAATCCGCCTTCACGCCGGACGCGTACGTCGACCTGGTCGACATGACCACCGGCAAAGGCGTGTTCGGTGCGGACACGATGCTGGACGGCATGAAGACCGCTGTGATCGCGCGTTCGCCGGTGTACCGCGGCAAGGTCGAGAGCTACGACGACTCCGCCGCCATGGCGATCACGGGCGTCCGCGGCACGATCGAGCTTCCGATGCCGGACCTGCCGATCGCGTTCAAGCAGCTGGGCGGTGTCGCCGTTATCGCCGACAACACGTGGGCTGCCCTGGAAGGCCGCAAGGCGCTCAGCGTCCAATGGTCCGAATCGGATAACAGTGCCCTCGACAGCCCGTCGTACAATGACGCACTCCGCAAGGCGGCAGCCGAACCGGGTACCACGATCCGTGAACGCGGCAGCTACGAGCTGGCCCGTGACAAGGCGTCGGCGAAGGAGTTCACGCGCGAATACTTCGTGCCGTACTTCATCCACATGCCAATGGAGCCGCCGGCAGCGGTCGCCAACTACCAGGACGGCAAGGTCGAGATCTGGGCAGCCTCCCAGCATCCGATGGCGGTTCGGGACACGATCGCCGAGGTACTCGGCATCGAGAAGGAAAATGTGCTGGTGCACATCACCCTGCTCGGTGGCGGGTTCGGCCGGAAGTCCAAGGCGGACTACGCCGTGGAAGCGGCTTACCTCTCACGCGAGGTAGGCGCCCCGGTGCGCCTGGTCTGGACCCGTGAAGACGAAATCCAGAACGGCTACTACCACGCCGCGAGTGCGCAGAGCGTCAGCGCGGTCATCGACGCCGGCCGGGTGTCCGGATGGCGGCACGGTGTGGCGTTCCCGTCCATCCTGGGTCTGTGGGTCCCGGAACAGAAGATCGGGTTCAACATTGAGCACGGTCTTGGCCTGATCGACATGCCTTACAACTCGATCGAGAACATTCGGATCGAGAACGGGGATGCGAACCTGCACACCCGGATCGGCTGGTACCGCTCCGTGAACAACATCCAGCACGCCTTCGCGATCAACAGCTTCGCGAACGAGTTGGCGCACGAGATCGGCCGCGACCCGGTCGAGTTCCAGCTCGAGCTCATCGGTGAGCCGGCAATCATCGACCTGACGAAAGAGAAGGTCGAGGATTACTGGAACTACGGTGACCCGATCGAGGACTACCCGATCGATACCGGCCGTCTGGCCGGCGTGCTGCGGAAGGCGCGTGACGTCTCCGGGTACGGGAAACCGCTTCCGAAGGGGCACGGGCTTGGTCTCGCGGTGCACCGCTCGTTCCTGTCGTACATCGCCCAGGCGGTGCGCGTGCAGGTCGCGGACGATGGAAACTACTCCATCACGCGGGTCGACACGGTGCTGGATTGCGGTCTGGGCGCGAACCCGGAACGGATCCGGGCCCAGTGTGAAGGCGCTGCCGTTTACGGCAACACCATCGCACGCCAGGGCATCATCAGCTACGCCCAGGGTGCTGTGGAGCAGAGCAACTTCCACGACTACCCGGTGTCGCGGATCGACGACGCTCCGCTCAACGTCCACCTCCACCGGATCGAGAACGATCACATTCCGAGTGGTGTTGGCGAGCCGATGGTCCCGCCGTTTGCCCCGGCGCTGGCCAACGCGATCTTCGATGCAACCGGCAAGCGGATTCGCAACCTGCCGATCCGTCCGGAGGACATCACGGCAGCCTGACCTGGAACCGGAACCTGGGCGCGGTCCATCCGCGTCCAGGCATTCCAGTCAGCTATTCGAGGCCGGACGGGCGATGCCCGTCCGGCCTTTTTTTCGTGTGCGCAGCTTGAACGGGGGCTGCCCGCGTTCATCGGCGCCGCGCCGAACTGACGGTGGTGTTCGCCGGTTCCTTTCGAGCTTCGGTCAACGGCAGAACACCCAAGTGCGCTGCAGCCGGTCACGGATGACTGCACGCGGAGCGGCGGTTGTCGCCAGCGCGGCCACAGGCACTTGGCAAGTTAGGCGCTTCGATGCACCATGTGCCCATGCAGACCGCATTTCGAATCGCAGCTGCCTGGGTCGCATTCGGCTGGCTGACCGGGATCGCCCACGCAGGCGAAGAAGTCCCGGTTGACGGCTTCGAGATGCTTCGGGTCTGCGCGTGCGACTGCGTCAACCAGTACGAGGTGCGGGTGCACCGGCCCGAGGACGCGGACCTGGCGTGCCGTGGACTTCGGGATGACGGCCAGTGGACCGACGTCAAGCAATCGCCTTACACGCCGGTCGAGACGTCCACGTTACTGTTCCACAGCCGGGACCGTTTCAGTCAATTTCTCTGCGAGCGCCGCCCCAGCCTCTGAACGGGTCAAGCGGCTCCAGGCTGAACCTCAAGGGCCAACTCCGCAACGCCAAGGGCATCGTTGGCGACCGCGATGCGATCGCCAGGGCCAAGTGGAAACGGTTCACCCGGGGACCCCAGCAGCACGACATCGCCCGGCTCAAGTTGTCGACGGCGGACATTGAGATGAGTCGCGACCCAGGACACGATTTCGTACGGATGGGCAAGATAGGTCGACGTGCTGGCCACGCCCACATCACGCCCGTCCAGGGTGGTGTGGAGTTCGAGGCCATCGAGTTCCAGCGCGTCGAGGTCAGCAGTTTCCGGGCCGAGAATGCCCACGGCTGAGCCGGCCAGGTCCGCGATACCCAGACCGATCGTGTACGCAGCCAGGCCGGAAATGTTGCGGTCGTCGTAAATCACAACGGCCAACGCCGCCGCATCGATGGCGGCGGCGGCCGATTCACGGTTCCAGGGGCCATCCTCAGCCGCCATCGGCTGCTTGATTCGCAGTGCAAGTTCGGCGGCCGCCAGCGGGTTATGCGTGTCGCCGACAGGCAATCCGAACGGGGAAGCGTGCAGGTCCCGATCCCAGACAGGCCCGACCACCGGATGCACGACGCCGTGTTGCTTCTGCTGGGCATCCGTGGTCAGCGCGATCCGCCAGCCGCCGGGTTCGGTCCCACGATGGCGCATGCGCCGGACAATCGTATCCTGAACGCGATAGGCCTCCGCCATCGTTTGCGGCGTCAGGCTGTCATCCCATGTCCCGTCAAACGCGGTGCCGTCGGCGCGACCAGCCAGGAGATGTTCCACGAGCCGGTGGACCCGGACCTCTTCCACCATTCCCATGGTTACGTCGTCCCGTCGGGGGCAAGCGAGAACTCGACGGGATCAAGACCATCAACCTCCCACCGAATCGTCTCGCCCGGTTGCGGCCAGATGGTCACCGCCAGGCTCCCTGTCATGACGATCTCGCCGGCCTGCAGGCTCCGGCCACGTCTCGCCAGCGAGTTCCCCAGCAACGCCAGAACGTGCAGCGGACCACCCAGCACGTTCTCCCCGACGCCCTCCCCTGCCGGCTGTCCGTCGATCGTCAACCGTCCGGAAACCGTCGCGAGATCAACGGCCGGAGTGTACGCCGATTCGCGGCCGATCACGCAGCCGTAGTTCATCGCGTTGTCAGCCACGAGGAGCCCGATGGTCGCGCCCGCGCCCGCATCCCGATCGTCGACGATCTCGATTCCGGCCATGTACCCGCCGACGGCTTCGGATACCGATTCTGCGGTAAACGGGGCCTGGTCCGGCGTGAGCGGCTCGCGCATACGAAGGACGATTTCGCCCTCCGCACCCAGATGACGGTACTTCCCGGGTTCCAGTCTTTTCCCCGATGCATGCACGAGGGGCCCGAAGATGGCGCCTTCGGCCGGCTCGTCCACACCAAACATTGCCTGCATGGCCGGATTGGTGAGCGCGACCTTCCACCCCGCCACCGGGCCGTCGCCCGCATCAAGGTGAAGCTGGATCAGGGCATCCTGCACGCGGTACGCCGCATCGCGGTCCGCAGGTACCGCTCCCGATGGGAGTTCGTGCTGGGGTCGAAGCTTGCGCCGGTGTTCCAGCAGCACCGCTGCCGTTTGCTCAGTCGTCCACATGGTCAAAGCATGTTGTGGGTGCCATCACAGTACGGCTTGTCGCCGGTCGACTTGCACCCGCACAGGAACACCGTTTCCGATTTCTCTGCCTTCCATACGACCGGCGAGAACTCTGTGTCCCGGTGTGAGCCATCACACCAGGGCTGTTTCTCGCTTCTGCCACAGGCACACCAGGCGTAGTTTTTTCCAGCCTCAACTTCGACGGAGAAGGGCTCCTCTTGGGCAACGATTGGGGAACTCATTCGCAATCCTCCTTGCCAAGCCAGTGTACTTGGCCGACCCCCGTCCGCAATGCTGGAGCTCCGCCGTCCGCCGATAGCAGACACGATTGAAATCACGGAATCCATGCGGCTTCCTGCTGACGCGGATCGGAACCTACGTATGCGCAGGGCGTACACGCCGCATCGGTAAATCGGGCATCGGGCTGGTTGGAACACCAGCCGCCGCTCTGCTTGCAGATCCGGCGCGGCCGATCAAGAAACAGACTGGCTCACGCAGGTTGCTCCCAGGCGCCGGCATGCAACTTCGGGGTCTAGACACTTGATGTAGTCTGCAGGCATGGCTTGCTGCGCTGGTTACAGGATTACGTCTCTGACCCGAAGCTGCGTCCGTGCCGCGCTTGCCGTCGGTCTGTTGGCCGCGCAGGTGGCTACCAGCCACCATGCGGCAGAGTTCGGCCACGACGAGCACTGGCACGACGAGCACGGGTCATGCGTGTTTCCGCTCGCTTCTACAGAGCTTTCCCTTCTCCCTATCGCTCTGCAGGATCGCGCGCCCAGCTTTCTCGAGCCGCCAACTGCAAGCAACTCGCTTCCGGTTGCGACACGCACACTTTGGGCAAACCGCATTCGTGCCCCTCCGACGTTCGCCTGACCTGATACCTGCGAGCCGGCTAACCAGCGCTCGCACCAGCCATCAAGAACCACGCGTGTGCCTCTAGCGAGGTTGATTTCGCGCGTGGCGCTGCGGCACTGCATGGACGTACGGAGAACCTCATGCCATCCCTTCATGGACTAACTAGACTTGCGCTTCTGGCCGCGCCGATTTTCCTGATCGCGCCGGAAGTGCATTCCCAAACCAACGATGCGCCAACTGCGGCGGAACTTGCCGCCGAAATCAAGGCGCTGAAACAAGATTACGAGACCCGCATCCAAAACCTCGAGGCTCAACTCGAAGCCATCACCACCCAATCTGCTGCGCCGGCAACTCCGGCAACCGGCGCCCGTGGCCAAAGCAGTGCGTTTAATCCCGCCATCGGGGTCATCTTGAATGCGGCCGTGGCGGACTTTTCGGCGGCACCCCAGGAAGTCTCGGGGTTTCAGCTCGGACACGAAAGCCAGCGCGGCCAAGAAGGCCTCTCTCTGATCGAAACCGAATTCAACTTCTCCGCCAACATCGACGACAAGTTCTTTGGAAGCAGCACTATCGGCATTCACGCAGAAGAGGACGGCTCCGAAGCCATTGAGCTCGAAGAGGCCTACATCCAAACCCTGCCAGGCGCCGGACTTCCGGACGGGCTCCGCGTCAAGGCCGGACGGGCGTTCTGGACCCTGGGCTACCTGAACGAACACCATCCACACGCGGACGACTTCGTTGATCGGCCACTTCCCTACCGGGTGTTCATTGACAAATCGTACAACGATAACGGCCTCGAACTCGCCTACGTGTTCCCGTCGGAGATGTACGCGGAGGCGGGTGCCGGACTGTTTCGTGGCGACGACTTCCCCTTCGGGAGCTCAGACACCGGCCGCGGCGTGACGTCGGCCTACGCCCGGCTTGGTAACGACATCGGCACCAACCAGTCATTCCGTGTTGGCGCTTACGTGCTGAATGGATCGGCCACCCCACGCAGCATTGCCCACGGTCATGGCAGCAGCGATGCACATGGCGAAGAGGGGCATGACGACGAAGAGGTGCATGACGACGAAGATGATGCGGATCACGATGAAGAGGAACGCATTGACACTGACGTACATGACGACGATCACGATGACGAACCAGAAATGGCCGGCGACGAGGAGCAGGAAGGGCATCACGACCTTCTCGCGGAAGGCGTGTTTACCGGCGACACCACGCTCTACGCCCTCGATGTACGCTACACGTGGGCACCGACCGGCAATCCTCGTGACCAAGAGGTGACGCTGCAAGGCGAGTACTTCTGGCGTGCTGAAGACGGCGTGTACAGCGATGATGAGGGCGAAATGACCGCGGTCGACGGCACGAGCAGCGGCTGGTACCTGCAAGGCACGTACAAGTTCAACCCTGCCTGGCGGATCGGCTTCCGGTATTCTCGCCTCAATCCGCTGAGCTCGGCCGACATGGCAAATCACGTGTACGAAGTCGAACACGACCCGTCGACCGTCTCGCTAATGGGCGACTGGACCAACAGCGAGTTCGGGCGGGTCCGGCTGCAATTCAGCCGGGAAGCGCTGACCAGCGAGGTAACCGACGACCAACTGTACCTGCAGTACATCATGAGCCTGGGCGCTCATGGAGCGCACACGTACTGATCGGGGCTGATCGATGTTGTTAAAACGACTTGCGCGGATGACCTGGATCGCCGCGCTGGCCGCGCCGGGGATGGTTCAACCATCCCCGGCGATTGCCGAAGTGCGCATTTTCGCCTGCGAGCCAGAATGGGCGGCCTTGGCCTCCGACATCGGGGGCGATGCGGTCCATGTGTATGCGGCAACGCATGGCCGACAGGACCCGCACTATATCCGTGCGCGCCCCAGCCTAATCGCCCAAGTACGCCGGGCCGACGTTCTGTTTTGCTCCGGGGCGGGCTTGGAGGAAGGATGGCTTCCGGTGCTTCTGCAGCGGGGAGCTCGTGCGACCATCCAGCCCCATCAACCCGGTCACCTGATGGCCAGCGCCCATGTCCGATTGCTGGACCCGCCCAGCCGTGTCGACCGCAGCCTGGGACACGTGCACGCGGAGGGCAATCCGCACGTGCAGCTCCTGCCAGCGAACATTGGCTTCCTGGCGACCGAGCTGGCCCGCCGCCTCACGGTGATCGATCCAGACAACGCCGAGACGTATCGCCGTCGGCTGTCGGCGTTCCAGGACCGATGGAAGGACGCTACCGCAGGATGGACGGGACGGACGTCCCAACTCGAAGGCATGCCCGTCGTCGCGTACCACGAAGCATGGACCTACCTGTTCGCGTGGACCGGTATCGAACAAGTCGCGGCGATCGAACGCCTCCCGGGTGTTCCGCCGACGGCCAGCCATCTGCAAGAGGTCTTGGAACTGGCCCGGACTGCGGGCGCCCGCGCCATTCTCCGTGCTCCGTACGAGCCTTCAGAGGGGATGGAATGGCTTTCTGACAAGGCCGGGATCCCAATTGTCGAGTTGCCCTTTACCGTCGGCGGCCTGGAGGGCGTCGACGACTTGTTCGACCTTTTTGACGTAACACTCACGCTGCTGGAAACCGTGCGTGATCGACACTGAATTACTTGAGATCGTCCTACCGGCATTCGCGATCGGTCTCTTGTGTACGGCGCTGCATGCGCCGCTGGGCATCGAGGTGCTGAGGCGAGGAATCGTGTTCATCGACCTAGCCACGGCGCAGGTGGCCGGGGTCGCGATCGTCGCGCTCAACATCTGGGTAACGGACCCATCGTGGATCGGAACCCAGGTGGCGGCATTTGGAGCGGCAGCAGCGTTTGCCTTCCTGTTCCGGTGGGCGGAAAGAACCATCCCCGATGAGCAGGAAGCGGCCATTGGCAGCTGCTTTATCGTCGCCGCATCGGTGACCCTGCTGCTGCTCGCTAACAGCCCGCATGGAGGGGAAAAGCTCGAGCACATTCTCTCGGGCCAGATCCTGTTCACGTCTTGGTCAGATCTGACCGCATTCCTGCCGGTGTATCTCCTGGTCGCCGGGCTTTGGCTGGGGTACCCGGCTCTCAGAACCGGGCAAGGGTTCTTCCTGTTGTTTGCACTCGCGGTAACCGCGTCTGTTCAATTGCTGGGAGTGTACGTGGTCTTTGCGAGTCTGATTCTGCCGGCGCTGGCGGGGCGGCGGACGGACGGCTCATACAGTCTTTGGCGTGCCCTTCTTAGCGGTGGCGTTGCGGTCATTGCAGGAATCCTGGTGTCAACCGCAGCTGATCTTCCGGCCGGGCCGTTCCTCGTACTCTGTTTTGCCGTGTCCGCCATCGTGGTCCGCGTCGTGTCTCGCTGGATGTCCCGCCCAACTTCACGGCAAGATCTTCGCCAGACGTGACGCAGGAGCAGTGTGGCAGGTCAGGCAGCCGTAAATTGCGGTGGCGGCACCGGGATTGTCGGCGGCCGGCATCACAAACCGGCATTCGCTGGCGGGCATTGTGCGGGCACATGCGGCCGCAAGGGATGCCGCGCTCTGTCTACCGGCCGGTGCCCGACTCGACTGCGAGGTCGGTCCCCCTCCGCTGTACTACCCGCGCGACTGTGCGGCCTCCGGCAGCCTTCGTCGTCTGCTGACGCGGGAGCAGCGGCACACGGACAAGGGCAAGTACCGGTTCCTTCTGCAGGACCTCAGCGTCCATGCCGAGGGTCAGGTTCTCATCGTCCTGCCCCCTTCCGGTCCGGACATCGAAGCCTTCACCCCAAGACTCGCCACATTACGCAACCGCCTCTCCGTACCGTTCGGTCTGGCCGATCACAGGCCCTACCCGGGGGGATCGACCGCGCCCGCGCCGCCCGGCTAGCCGGGTTCGCTGGTTGTCGTGACGTGCTGTCGATCGCCATCAACGGCGTGTTCTATCACCTCCCTGAACGCCGCCCGCAGCAGGATGTACTCACTGCCATCCGTGAACATGCGATGGTCCAGAACGACGGCTACCAGCCAAATGCCAATGCGGAATGACATCTGAAAGTCCCGGCCGCGTAGGTGCGCCTCTTTGCCCGTGCTGCCTACATTGACGCCATGCCCGAACCCCGGGCGCCGGTGACGACGCACCGTTACGTCGCCAACATTGTCAGCGCCGACAGGGGAGCCGGACAGGGTGGAGCGCTGTCGAGCCCAGACGTCGAACTCGCGTTCAAGCGCATTCACCGCCGCAGGGGATGCCGCCAGTCCCAAGCGACCCGACTGCCTAGTCGTCGCGCCAGCGCCTGCTCAATGCAGCGAGGGACTGGCTGATTGACACACGCAACCGCACCCTACTACCGCTGTCCATGTCGTGAATCTCAGCGCGCCGAGCCGAATTCCAATGAAATGTTTGGGGCTTATATCGATTACTTGACAGATCGGGTACGCCCCGAATTGTTGCGTTAGTGTTCTTGTTCTAACAGCACATAAGTGAAACATTCGTCACAGTCCAGCCTGCCCGACCAGAGCGCCAGTGAACGGGCGCCCGATGGGCCGGACGGCGTGGAGCACCGGCAGATCGTCTACCGGGTGCTGTTCGGCCGGCCACCGCCCAGCGCCTGGCGGCGGTTGCCGGTTCGTCTGGAACGAGATGCTCGACCAGCAGGCGCAGCTCCATGACATGGCGCGCATGTATGGCCGTCGTGTGTTACGCGGTCGTGGCGCCCGCGCGTCCCGACGACGGCACGGCCACCGGCATCGACATGAACGTCGGCCAGGTCGCCGTCAGCGACGGCCGTCGCGCCCGCATCGTGCACGCGCCCGACAGCCGGCGGCTGGAGGCCCGGAAGCGGCGGTATCAGCGCCGCCTCGCCCGGCAGCGCCGCGGCTCGAGACGGCGCGAGCGCACGCAGCGGCGGATCGCGCAGCGGCGCCGCGACTGGCAGCACCACGTGAGCCGGTCGCTGGCCGGGGGCACGGTGGCGGTCGAGGCGTTGCGGACGCGCGCGATGACCGCATCGGCGAGGGGCACGGTGGCGGCGCCCGGGCGGAACGTCCGGCAGAAAGCCGGCCTGAACCGCGGGATCCTGGCGACGGGCTGGAGCGGTCTCCGCGCGATGCTGGCCTACAAGGCGCCGCGGCTGGTCGCGGTGGACCCGGCCCATACCAGCCGGACCTGCGCCGCGTGCGGCCATGCGGACGCCGCCTCGCGCCGCAGTCGGGCGAGTTTCGAGTGCGTCGCCTGCGGCCACGCGGATCACGCGGACCTGAACGCGGCCCGCAACATCCGGCGTCGGGGACTGGCGCGGCTGCACGGCGAGGGGCGATCGCATTCAGCGACCCCGGCGACCCGTGAAACGGATCGAAGGCTGGCAGCGTAAGCTGTCAAGTAATCGATATAAGTCCCAAATGTTTATTCTATTTACAGCAGCATCGCCGACGACCGGTTGTCTCGCTCGCTCGGCAAGGATGGCAAATTGAGGCGGCGAGACGCTCAGCCCCGGGCAGGTGCCCCCATATCTTCAAGACGGCGGCGCGCGTAGCCCGCCCGCCACGGTGGTGCAGGGTCTGTCCGGGCGCAGCGCCCGGGTCAGGCCGTGCACACCAGCCGGAGACGGATTCACCAAACAGTTATCGGTTTGAACAATTGACGGTGCCGGTAAGCCCTTCTATCTGACGGTGCGGCTTAAGCGCAACTCGTCAGAAGCCAGGAAAACCGTGCGATTCAAAGACATAGAATCTAGCATTGGCAACAGATCATACCTGGAAGACGGTGCGACAGGCTTACGGACGTGACTTGACATCATTGTGCGTGATAGCGACAGTTATCGCGTAGCGTGAGCGAAATTCGGGCCGCAGCGCCACTCGCCACTCGGTTCTGGCGTGCTCGGAACCCTTTGGACGGGATCAGGACGAGTGTGGATTGGGGGAGAGGACGGCGATGGCGTTCGAGAAGACAGGGCAGTCGCCAAATGGCGAGCCGATGACATGATGGCATGCGTGTCCCGGCGACGGGCGTGCCAACGCGGTTCTGCCCAGCCCGCGAAGCGGGGCGTGTTTTCACCCGCCGGACGGCAACCAGGGTAGATTTTGCGGTGAACGCATTTCCGCCCGCCAACGAGCTATTCGGCGGCGAAGCGTCCGGGGGCGATCCTCGACACAGGGGCGGGCGGGACAGCGAACACCGCGGGCGGCCGCTCGTAGAGGCACGGCAGGTCAGCGTCCAGTTGGGCCAACGGCGCGTGCTAGAGGCGGTTGACCTGACGGTCCACGCCGGCGAAATCGTCACTCTTGTCGGGCTGAACGGCGCCGGCAAATCAACGCTGGTACGGGTTCTGCTTGGTATCCTCCGGCCTGACGACGGTACGGCTACGCGTGCGCCCGGCCTGCGCGTCGGCTATTCACCTCAGCAGGTTAGGCGTGACCCGTTCCTGCCGCTGACGGTGCGGCGTTTTCTCTCGCTCAGTGCGCTGGTGGTGCCTGAGCGGGTGGCGGGGGCGCTCGGCGAGGTTGGGGCGGACGCGATCCTTGACCTGCCGATGGCGGAAATCTCCGGCGGAGAGCTGCAACGCGTCCTGCTGGCGCGGGCGCTGCTGCGCGAGCCGGAGTTGCTGGTGCTCGACGAGCCGACCGCCGGGGTAGACATCGCAAGCCAGGGCGAGCTCTACGACCTGGTGGCGCGGATCCGAGACCGCTACGGCTGCGGCGTGCTATTGGTTTCGCACGATCTCCACTTGGTGATGGCTGCGACGGACCGGGTGGTTTGCCTGAACCGGCATGTCTGCTGTTCGGGCCCGCCGCGGACGATCGCGCGTGACCCAGCCTTCGTTGCATTGTTCGGCCAGCACCTCGCCGAGGCGCTGGCAGCCTATCCCCACCAGCACGATCACCGCCACGACGCCCTGGCGGACCCAGCGCCGACCGGCGGGCGGGCTTGATGGAGGATTTCGTGTGGCGCGCACTCGCCGGTGGACTCGGTGTGGCGCTGGCGGCAGGCCCAGTCGGCTGCTTCGTGGTGTGGCGGCGCATGGCATATTTCGGTACGGCGCTGGCGCACGCGGTGCTGCTCGGCGTGGCACTCGGCTTCCTGCTGGAGATCGAACCGACGCTCGCAGTATTGGTGGTCTGCTTCCTGTTTGCTGGCTGCCTTGCCCTGCTTGAGCGTCACTCACCTGTCGCCGTCGACACCTTGCTCGGCGTGCTCGCCCACCTGGCCTTCGCTGGCGGTCTGGTGGCATTGGCGTTCATGGAACGGGTGCGGGTTGACCTGATCGGCTACCTATTCGGCGACATCCTCTCGATCGGCGCGGCGGATCTGTGGCTGATCGGCGTGACCGCTGCGGCGACCCTCACCGCCATCGCCTGGCAGTGGCGCAACTTGCTCGCGATCACCATCGACCCGAACCTAGCCGCAGCCGAGGGCGTGCCGGTCGAACGGGTCCGCCTGCTGCTCGTCTTTCTGCTAGCTGCAGTGATTGCCGTTGGCATGAAGATCGTCGGCATGCTGCTGGTGGTGGCACTGGTGATCATGCCGGCCGCTGCGGCACGCCGGATCGCGACGACGCCCGAGGCGATGGCCGCCGCCGCAGTTGCCGCCGGGGCGGTCTCGGTCGGGGCAGGCCTCGCCGGATCGCTGGCTTGGGATCTTCCGGCAGGGCCAGCCATCGTCCTGGTCGCCGGCCTATTGTTCCTCGCCGGCCTGCCCGTCCCGGCCCGGCGTGCGCGGCCATGACGGGCGGCCAGAGCAGTGGTAGGTGGCGGCGAGCGGTCTTGGTACCGGCCCTCCTAGCCGCCGTCCTGTCTGCGTCCGCTGGATTGCCGGCGGGGGCTGCGCCCGAGGTGGTGGCAAGCATCAAGCCGTTGCATTCCTTGGCCGCTGGCGTGATGCAGGGCGTAGCGGAACCCCGGCTGCTGGTGAGTGGCGGCGCGTCACCGCATCTTTATCAGATGCGGCCCTCGGAGGCGCGGATGCTGCGCAGGGCTGATCTAGTGGTCTGGATCGGGCCTGGTTTGGAGTCCTTCCTCACACGACCGGTTGCGACATTGGGGACTGGCGCCGTCGTGCTCACGCTGCACGAGGAGCCCGGGCTGCGCTTACTGCCCAACCGGGAGGGCGGCATCTTCGAGCACGGTGTGCAGAGTGAGGTTCACGCGGACGAACACGCCGACCACGGCCACGACCATGGTGAATTTGACATGCACCTCTGGCTCGACCCCGGCAACGCGCGGCGCATCGCGGGCGTGATTGCGGACGCGTTGGTCCGGATCGACCCGACCCATGCCGGGACGTATCGCCGCAACGCGGAGGCGGTGCAGGCACGCATCGATGCGCTGGCGGCGGCGTTGCGCACCCACCTGGCGCCGCTTGGCGACCGCGCCTTCATCGTGTTTCACGACGGCTACAGATATTTCGAAGAGTCGTTCGGGCTCGAGGCTGCGGGCGCAGTCGCCGTCGATCCGGCCCGCCCGCCGGGCGCCAAGCGACTCGCTGAGTTGCGTGCGACGCTGGCTGCGCGCAACGTCAGTTGCGTCTTCACCGAACCGCAGTTCGAGCCGGACCTAGTTCGGACCGTGATCGAGGGGACGGGGGTGCGCACAGCGTCGCTGGACCCGATTGGGCTCACGGCCCCATCCGGTCCGGACGCCTGGTTCGAGATCATGCGCAATCTCGGGTCCGCCTTCGAAAGATGCCTCAGCGGCGGGAGGGGTTAATGGAAACCCTTGTCTTGTTCTTGGAGTTCCTGTGGACGTCCTTCTTGCTGCTCGGGCCGATGCTTCTGCTCGGGCTGTTCTTGGCCGGGCTGATCCACGTCTTTATCTCGCGGGATGCCGTCCTGCGATGGCTGCACCGCGACAGTCTGAAGTCCGTGGCCGCCAGCGCGGCGATCGGCGTACCGATGCCGCTCTGCAGTTGCTCAGTGGTCCCGGTGGTCGCGGAGATGCGGCGCAAGGGGGCCTCGCGCTCGGCCTGCATGTCGTTCCTGATCACGGCGCCCGAAACCGGGGCAGACTCGATTCTGGTCACGAACGCCTTCTTCGGCCCCGTCGCTGCCGTGGTCCGTCCGGTCATTAGCTTCATCACCGCCGTCGTGGCCGGCATCTTCTGCATCGGCATGATCCGTGATGGCGCGACGCCCGAGCCGGCCGCGGAAGATTCCGACCAGGACCACGACCATGATGGACACGATCATCATGGTCACGATCATGGGCACAAGACCCTGATCCCTGGCGACGACGACTGCTACATCAGCCCGGCTGCCTTTAAGGCGTTCTTCGTTGCCTGGCTGGCCCGCATGAACCAGGGCATCGGGCGGGCCCGGTCGATGACGTGGATCAAGCCCGATTTCTACCGCGAGTTTCTCTCGCTTCCCGAGGTCCAAGCCACGCAACGGACCGACGCCGGTCACGGCCTCGGCGACCTGTCCTTCACCACTGTCTGCAAGCACATTCTGCGCTACGGCTTTGTCGAGGTCGCCGACGATATCCTCTTTGCCCTGCTGGTCGGCGTCATTCTGGGCGGCGCGCTCTATCTCGCCATACCAAACGACCTTATGGCCCACGAATACGCCCGCTGGCTGTCCTACCCGGTCATGGTGCTAGTCGGGGTCCCGCTCTATATCTGCGCCTCTGCCAGCACGCCGATCGCTGCAGCCCTGGTTGCCAAGGGCTTCAGCCCCGGTGCAGCGCTCATCTTCCTGATGACCGGCCCAGCCACCAATACCGGGACTATCGCAATCGTCGCCAGTCAGTTTGGCGCGCGCTTCGCATCCGTCTATGTCGGGTCGGTGATTGCCGTAACGATGGTATTGGGCATCGCCGTTGACTTGGCCATGATCGCCTTCGGCCTGTCGCTTTCGGTGAACCTCGATGCGTCTGAGTCGCCGGCCTTGCTGACCCTCCAGTGGGCTGGTGCGCTCGGTCTCTTCGCCCTCATGTTCTGGCGTTTCCGGGCCGGTGCATTCAAGACCGGTTACCAGGACCTGTTTTCCAACCTGCGCCCGGTGTCTGCACCACTGAAGAGCTGGTGGGCCAGGATGACGCGCAATGCCCCTGTTAAGGGCCTGTTCCGGCCTGGCACCCCGGCCGGCGCGAGCATTCTGGCTGCCTTGGTCATCGCCTTTCTGGCCAGCGGTCTTATGGTCGTGCGTCCCGGCGAGGTCGGTTACGGGAGGCTGTTCGGCGCGGTGGTGTGGCGCGACCTGCCGCCCGGCCTGCACTATCTCGCGCCCTGGCCCTTTGCACAGGCGGATCGCTGGCCAGTGCGACAGGTCAAATCCGTCACCAGCGGCCCGTCAGACGAGTATCTCACAGGCGACGTAAACCTCGTGTCCATGTCGATGAGCGTTCAGTACCGGGTCAAGGATCCGTACGTCTACCACTACCGCGTCGCGAACCCGGAGTGGGTGATCGGCGACAATATCCGCAAGGAACTGCGGAAGTACGTGGCCGGGCGGACGCTCGATAAACTGCTGAATGTTGAGCGGGCGCAACTTCAGGACCATATCGCGAATGTGTTCGAGAGGCGCATGGCCGGCGGGGACGGCGTCCTGCTCGACGCGATCGAACTGGTCCGGGTCAGCCTGCTGTCGGTCGAACCGGCGGCCGACTCGATGAGCGCGTTCCGCGAAGTCTCAAGTTCGCAGGATGATCGGGAACGCATCATCGTAAACGCCCAGCGCCTGACCGTGTCGATGATCCCCCGGGCGCACGGCAACGCGACCTACGAAGTCGAGCAGGCCAAGGGCGAAGCGGAACGGAGAACGGTGACATCGGCCGCGGAGAGTGAGGCCATCCGCACGGTCGCGGACGTGGTGCAGCAGGCGCCCGATGTGTTGCACACCATGCTGTGGCGGGAGAAGCTCGAGGCGTCACTTGCGGGGCGGCGCAAGGTCATCGTGCCGAACGGAGACACGCTGAAGAAAGTCGCCTTGTGGAAATCATCGAACGGCGTCACCGCCACTGACCCCGGCCGCCCCGAGCAGCCGGGACACGGACATCAGAGCGGACACGAAGCGGCAAATTCGGGAGGCCAGCCATGAGCAGGTACAAGACCATCGCGGCGACCGCCGCAGTCCTGATCGCGGGCGTGCTGGCCTGGGACATTCACTATGTGATCGACGAATCGGAGCAGGGCGTCCTCACCCATTTCGGGAAGATCATCCCGCCGGTCAGGGGTCCTGGCCTGCATTTCAAACTGCCCACGCCGATTTCCATCGTCTACAAGGTTGACCGACGGATCCGGCCACTGACAGGCCTCAAGCAGGAACTGATCACCGAGGACCAGAAGAATGTCCTGGTGGACGGCTATTTGCTGTGGCGGGTTGCGGATCCCATCCGCTTCGTCGAAGCCATCCGGACCGAGGCCAATGCCGTCAAGCGTCTGGGCGACCTCTACCGATCGAGTGTCGGCATCGTCGTCAGCAACAAGTCAAGGGACGCCTTTGTCAGCCTCGGCCTGCAGCATCAGGACGTGGCCAAGGTTTCCGGGGAAATCCTCGAACAGATTCAGCCCGTTGCCTCAGTAGACTACGGAATCGACGTCGTCCGAGCCGGCTTGGTCGAATACACCCTGCCGGCGGAGAACCGCCCGAGCGTCATCAAGCGGATGATCTCCGAGCGCGCCCGCATCGCCGCCCGCTACCGCAGCGAGGGCGAGGAACGGGCAATTGGCATAGAAGCGTTCGCGATCAACGAGCATCAGAAGATTATGGCGGCCGCCCATGCCGAGGCGACGGTCATTCTGGGCCAGGCGGAGGCCGATGCCCTGAAGACACTTGCCGAGGCCTATCGCGCGGACCCGGACTTCTACGAGTTCATCCGGGCGCTCGACAGCTACGATTCGATCATCGACCAGAACACCACACTGATCCTGCCCGCCGACAGCGAGCTGTTCAAATACTTGGACGGTGGGACGATCTCGGCACCGGCACCGACCCCGGATTCGGTGCGGGTGCCAGAGTAGAGGGCCGAACCCATGCAGGAAGCTTCCGAAGCGCTTGCGCCGAGTACCCGCGTCATCTACGCGGTCTTTGACCGGCTGCGCGGGCGCGGCACGGTCACCCTCGCCTCGCTGGCGGCACTTGCAGTGGCAGCGGTCCTGGCGTCCGGCATTTATGTCGTGAAGAAGGAAGAGCAGGCGGTTCTCACGCGCTTTGGCGAGGTCGTGAGGGCAGAGATTCCGCCCGGCATCCACTACGCGCTGCCGTTCGTCGAACAGGCCCATGTCCGCAAGGTCATGCGCATCACCCGGCGCGATGTGGCGACCCGGGATGAACAGGGCAGCGTGTCCTTCTCGATCCTGTCGGGCGACGCCAACCTCTTCGAAGCCAGCATCGCGCTGCAGTACCGCATCGGCAACCTGCGGAACTACCTATATGCGACGGCCGATCCGGAAACCGTCCTTACCTTGATCGTGCGCGAACGCCTAGTGCAGATCATGGGCAGGAACTTCATCGACCTCATCTTCACCAACAACCGCGATATCATCCAGGCGCACCTGTTCAGGAACGTACTTGCCTGGCTGGAAGCCAACGACGTCGGTATCGAGTTGTTGGCGCTCAGCATCGTGGACCTGCGCCCGATCGACGAAACCGTGGCGGCGTTCCGGGACGTGAGCGACGCGATCGCTGAGAGCATTCAGGCGGTCAGCGATGCAAGACGGCGGACAGAGCGGCTGCTCGCCCGCAGCCGGGGCCAGGCCAATGCCGTGGTCACCAACGCGCAAGCCCGTGCGCAGGAGCGCCGGCAGCAGGCTGAGGGCAGCGCTGATGCGTTTTCACAACTGCTGGCGGCATATCGCAGCCAGCCAGCCCCGGTGACGGTAACGCGCTACTGGCAGCGGATGCGCACGATCTTCCAGGACGCCACGCTCGCGGCGGCGGGGCCCGGTGAGGCTTCGGCGATCGACATCAACATGATCGATGGTTTCGTGCCCGGCGCCGGTTGGGCACCCGGTGCGCGGGCACCTGCCGACGTCTCGACGGGAACCCTGGTAGGTACGCGGCGGTCCCTCACAACGGCGAGCGAACGGGGCCGGCACGGGTTCGAGAATATTGCGCAGGACCGCTTCCCGATCTCGGGCCGTTTCCATTCGACTGGTGCGGAACGCCACCATCTGGGTACGGCCCAGCCTCGGTCTTTGATATTTGACGATCTCTCCATCTTCAGTCACCGCCATGTCGCGCCGACCGATGTCGCGGCGGCCGCTGAGCGAGACGAACCTCCGCTTGTGACCGGGACGGTCGTCGAACCCGGCGAAGGGACCGAAGACAAGCCCGCCCTGACAGAGGAGGTGAAGCCCGGGGCGGCTGGCTCAATGCTGGAGACCGTCGCTGGAGCGGAGCCGAAACCGACCACGAAGGCAAAGACGAGCGATGCTCCTGCCCGTTAGGCAGCTTGCCATCGTCGCGCTGGCACTGCCGGTCCAGGCCTTCGCTGATTCCAACGCCGAAGTGCCTGGTGTGACGGGCGACCGAATCGTCTTCGCCCAGAGCAGCTGCTTCTCCGGTGTGTGCAGAACCACCGGTCTGCAGTACGGGGCCGGCATTGACGCGGCCTTCCACGAGCGCAACCTCCGGGGCGGTATCGACGGCAGAATACTTGCGCTGGTGTCGCGTGACGATGCGTACGATGCCGATACTGCCGCGGCCAACGCGGTTGGCTTTGCCGCCGACAACGGCGTCTTCGCTGTCATCGGTGGCTTGGGCACGCCGACGGCGCTCAGGATGGCACCGATACTGCGGAGTGCGCATGTACCGTTCATCGGGGTCCTCTCCGGCACCAATTTGCTACGCGATCGAGACCGCTTTCCCAACGTGGTGAACCTGCGAACCGGCTATGCCGAGGAGACCCGAAAGCTGGTCACCTACATGCACGACAGGCTGGGTGCCCGCCGCTTTGGCATCATCTACCAGGACGATGCATTCGGCCGTTCGGTGCTGGCCGGTTACCGCGACGCGCTGATGGCTCTCGATCTGCCGATCCTTGCCAAGGCGTCCTATTCCTGGCACTCCCACTCCGTCTACGGCAGCCTGTTCGTCCTGGAGAAAGCGGAACTCGATGTCGTGATGCTCGCGTCGACGACGACGAATGCCGGCGACGCGATCGACATGGCGCGTTCGTTTGGTCACGACTACGTCTTTGGGCTCCTGTCGGTCGTGAACCTCGGCCAACTCCGGGAACGGCTCGGGCACCGCCTCGGACCCGCTTTGGTCGCCCGGGTGATGCCGGACGCCGGAGATGGAAGCCTCTCGCTGGTTCAGCAGTTTCGATCCGCCTTGGCTGCATACCGAGCCGCTGTGCCGGAGGCGGCGGCACGCACTGCGGATGCGACAAGCTTGGAAGGCTACATCCTGGGCCGGTTCGTCATCGACGTGCTTCAGCGCATGCCAGGCGCGCCGAACCGAGAGGACTTCCTCAGGACCGCGCTGGCGGCGGAGCCGGCCGTCATCGACGGGTGGGAGATTTCCTTCGACGCTAGCAGCAACACGGGGTCAGACTATGTGCGCATCATCGAGTTTGCCGGGGAACATCCGGTGAAGGCGGTTTCCCAGTGAAGAGGATCAACGAATTCGAACGGGAAGAAACCGCGGAGGAATGGCTTCGCGAGGGCTACAAGGTCGTCTCCATGCGACGGAACATCATGTTCCGCAATCTGCTTGAAGCGACCCGTTTCCTCCTGTTCGGCAATGGTGCGGGCACCGCGCTCGTCATCGGCTTCATGAGCGCTGCCACCGGTGGGCAGGCCGAAGGCGCCTTCCACTGGTTAGCGCTGGCCACCGTCCTGATATTCGGGATCGGCACGCTGACATCGGCGCTCACCATGTTCCTGGTCACCGTGGTCTCGATCCGGGAAGCGCATGGCAGCGAGACTGCCCTCAAGCGCTTCACCGACGGCGAGGGTGATCGGTCAGAGGTCATGTTCAACATCGAGGCGCAGACCTGGCGTGCGGCCGACTGGGCCACGTTGGCTGGCATGGTCAGCGCCGCTGCCTTCATCCTCGGCGGACTAGGTGGCCTCGCGCTGCTGGTGGTGTTTTTCTGAGGGCCGTCGGCCAGTTGGAGTACTTTGGGCCCCTTGGGATGGGGCGGTGACCTCGAGAGGCCACGGCAGCGGCTGGTCCAAGGGGATTTCGGACAGATTCTGACGGGCGCAGACGGGCGAGCCGCTATCAGCTCGTTCGAATGATAGGGACATTGGCAAATGGCGAAAGCAGCAGAATGATCTCTCGGAGTGCGGTTGTTCGCTGGTCGGTCGTCGTAGTCGCTGTCTACGGACTGCTCGTCGCCGTCGACGTCGTCGGCAAGGGATTTCGCCAAGTCTTTGGTGGCGAGGCAGGCGTCGAATTCCTGTTCACGTTCGCCACGAACCCGTTCATCGGACTCGTGCTCGGCATCCTGGGGACGGCGCTGCTTCAATCGTCCAGCACGGTCACCGCGATCATCGTGGGTCTCGTGGCGGGCGGGATGCCTGTCTCGGTTGCGATACCTATCGTGATGGGGGCCAATGTCGGGACGACGGTTACCAACACGCTGGTCAGTTTGGGCCATGTAAAGCAACCGGGCGAGTTCAGGGCTGCCTTCGCGGCAGCCACCGTGCATGACTTCTTCAACCTCCTGAGCATCGTCGTCTTCCTGCCGCTGGAGTTGGCATTTGGCCTGCTCGAGAAGCTGAGCGAGCTGGTAGCTCACGGCATCGAGGGCATCGGACCTGTCGCGGGCTCAGAAAAGGGCATCGTCAAGGTCGTCGTGGGGGGCGGTGCCAGTGTCGTCGAGTCCTTTGTGTCCTGGTTGCCCAACATGTGGTCAGGCGCGGTCCTCGTCGTAGTAGGGATTGCACTCATCCTGCTGTCCATCACCTTTCTCGGCAGGACACTGAAAACTGCATTCGCGGGCAGGGCCAAAAATTTCCTGCAAGCAGCCGTCAGCAAGGGGCCGGTGACGGGCATCTTCTCAGGCACGCTAGTGACAGTGCTAGTCCAATCATCGTCGACCACCACGAGCGTCGTAGTGCCCTTGGCGGGGAGTGGGGTGATCGGGCTTCGACATGTCTACCCGTTTACCCTGGGCGCAAATCTCGGGACGACGATTACCGCACTGTTAGCTGCAACGGCGATCACGGGCCCCACTCATGCCGTCGCGCACCAGATCGCGATTGTCCACTTTCTCTACAATCTGCTTGGAATCATCGTGATCTACGGCATCCACTGGCTTCGGCATCTTCCGATCGCGGGTGCCGAGTGGATCGCCGGAATCGCGAGCGAGCGGAAGGGATTGGCTGTCGGCTACATCCTCGTCGTCTTCTTCGGAATTCCGGGAGCCCTGGTGTATCTGCAGGCATGGCTTTCCTAGGGGGACTATACGGCGGGCAAGAGCGTAATCCGATCTGAGTGATTCACAGGATGGATGCGCAAGTTATTGATGATGCAATTCAAATGGCTTGCCTGAGGAAGGAGGCCGGCAGCCGTGTCGATCGCGGGTAAGCGCCGGCACGTTTCGGCTGACTGGACGAACACACGAAGACGAAAAGAGAGGCCATGGCCCAACAGTTGACCGCACAACGGGTAACCCTGATTTCCCTCGGCGTCGACGATCTTGAACGATCCGCCACTTTCTATGAGGCTCTCGGCTGGCAGGCGACAGAAGAATTGCTGGCGGTAAGGTTCTATCGGCTGAAAGGCCTGATGCTCGGCCTGATCGGCGTCGACGCCCTGGCAACGGACCAGGGACGCCCCGGAGCCGGCCTCGGCACGGGGGCCATGACCTTGGCGCGGAACTACCGCTCGCCAGCCGAAGTGGACACGGCATTTGCAGCCGCGGTCGCGGCAGGCGCCACCGTCCTGAAGCGGCCAGAGCAGGTCCACTGGGGCGGGTACTCAGGCTACTTCGCCGACCCGGACAGCCACGTCTGGGAGATCGCGCACAACCCCTTCTGGCCGTTGGACGCCGACGGCTATCTCGCAGGCGAGCACGGTTAGCGCAAGTCAGTGCCTTCCCGACCGCTGCGCGAGGCAAGGCGGTCGATCACCATCTGCGGAAATCGGGGCGCGTTCGGACGCGCCGTTCGCACGCGCCGCTGGAAAGCCTGATTCGCTTCCGGCACCACGCGCGCCGACGGCTCCGGATTTTCTGGACTATGTTCTCAGCTTCGGCCGGTATCCCCGATCACCGGCATGCCAGTCCAAGTTCTTCCGGTTCGAGTTGCACCATGGCTCCAGACCAATTGTCCGTTCGCCACGGAGTCCGCTACGAGGCAGATGAGCGTCCTTCCGTCCCCCTTACGTTTGGTCTGGGCCTTCAATACACCGTCTTGTCCCTTGCCGGCGTCGTGCTGATTCCGGCAGTGCTCATCACGGTCGCCGGCGAGAGCGAGGCCTACCTGAACTGGGCCGTGTTCGGCGCGCTGGTGGTGAGCGGAATCGCCACGGCCGTCCAATCCGTCCGTGTCGGCAGGCTTGGGGCCGGTTACATCCTCGTGATGGGCAGTACTTCGGCCTTTCTGGCGGTTAGCGTAACTGCGCTCGAACAAGGCGGACCGGGATTGTTGGCCACCCTGATCGTCTGTTCTTCGTTCGTGCAGTTCTTCCTCGGTGCGAAGATGGCCATGCTGCGGCGTGTCTTCACGCCCACGGTGGCCGGGACGGTCCTGATGCTGATCCCGGTCACTGTCGCGCCAATCGTTTTCCGGAAGTTCACAGACGTTCCTGACGGGTCCGCGCAACTTGCCGCGCCTATCACCGCATTGGTGACTCTGGCTACCATCATCCTGGTTGCACTGCGGTTTTCCGGCGCCTTGCGCGTCTGGGCCCCGGCTATCGGCATCGTTGCAGGAGGCCTCGTTGGGGCCGCATACGGTCTGTACGATTTCGGTCGTGTGGTGGACGCGCCGTGGATTGGACTCCCCGAATTCGGCTCCTATCCGGGCCTCGACCTGAGCTTCGACGCCACGTTCTGGTCCCTGCTTCCGGGATTCCTGATCATCACCCTGGTTGGGGCCATGGACACGTTGGGCGATGCAATCGCCATTCAGCGCGCCTCGTGGCGACGACCGCGCGCCATCGATTTCCGGTCGATCCAGGGGGCCATCAATGCCGACGGCCTTGGCAACCTCCTTTCTGGCCTTGGCGGGACGGTTCCCAATACTACCTACGGCATTGGCATTGCGTTGACCGAGCTGACCGGAATCGCCGCTCGGTCCGTCGGGGTATGCGTTGGCGCTCTGTTTGTCGCGCTGGCGTTCCTGCCCAAACCGGTGGCGGCTGTCTTGGCGCTGCCGGGACCTGTGGTGGGAGCCTACCTCGCGGTCGCCATCGCCCTCCTGTTTGTCTTCGGCGTGCAGATCCTCATCAAGGATGGGCTGGACTACCGAAAAAGCCTGATCGTCGGCTTCGCCTTCTCCGTGGGCCTCGCCTTCCAGTACGACATGGTCTTTCCGGAACTCCAGCAGGGTGCCTGGGGTGAGTTGTTGGGGCACGGCATGACGGCGGGCGGGATCACCGTAATCCTCCTGTCCGGTTTTCTTGATCTGACCAGCAGGAGGCCGAAGAGGCTGCGCACCGCCCTTTCCGCAAGCTCCCTCACCGAAATCGACAAGTTTCTGTCGGATTTCGCCCAGCAGAGGCAGTATGACGAGCAGATGATGGTCCGGCTGCGCGCCGTGGGCGAAGAAGCGCTGCACATCCTTCTTGGCGACAGCGCCAACGACCAGGACCGCAAGTTGCTGCTGGTAGCGAGCGCAGACGAACTATCCGCGGACCTGGAGTTTATTGCGAGTGGATCCGGCACGAACCTAGAGGATCAGCTCGCGATGTTGAACGAGGGCGTGACGGACATTCCGAACGAAGCGGAGATTCCCCTGCGCCTGTTGCGCCACTACGCGACGTCGGTGCGGCATCGCCAATACCACGACACCGACATCTTGGCAGTTCAGCTGCAACCCCGGGAGACGAACTGACTGCGGGTGCGGAGATTCTTCCGGGGAACGCTGGAGTGAAGGTGTTGCCAACACTTGCTTTCGAGGCAGGCGCACGGTGGCATCCCGCGCCTTGGGATCAACGAAGGCGGCACACTCGTGAACACTTCGTCGGCGGGCCTGGTCGCCATCGCCGGAACATGCAGCGGAACGCGTAAGGATCGGATTGATGGCCGTGGCTGCCGACCCACGAAGTAACAGTGACGGGGCCGCCAAGCCGAAGGCCATTTGCGAACTGGGAGGGAGCCGATGATCAGTCGGATCGAGCACGTAGTCATTAACTACCGTGATGTCTATTCCATGGCAGAGTGATGTGAGCGGGTACTGGGGTTCGAACGAGAGGAATTCTTCGGCCCAATCCGGCGGATTGCGCTCAAGTTCGGCCAACAAAAGATCAATCTTCGTCCAAGCGGGGCAAGCAACTGGAGGACGGGGGAGGTCGATCCGCCGGGCGCGCTGGATCTGTGTTTCATCACAGACGGCCCTATCGACGCCGCCATTGAGCGTTTGGGCGCAAATGGCATTGACATCATCCACGGCCCCGTCGCCCAGAAGGGGGCTTTGGGGGAGATGACCTCGATCTATTTCCGCTACCTGCCTCCTGTGTACGGTACTGCATGCGCCCCTCGGCATTGAGGTTCTGAGGCGGGGAATCGTCTTCATCGACCTAGCCACAGCACAGGTGGCTGGTGTTGCGATCGTCGCGCTGAACATCTGGGGGATGGAGCCGTCACGGGCCGCAGTCCAGGTGGCGGCATTCGGCGCTGCAGCGGTGTTTGCGTTTCTGTTCCGATGGGTGGGAAAGACCATGACCGTGGAGCAGGAAGCAGCCATTGGTAGCTGCTTCATTGTCGCGGCATCGGTAACACTGCTGCTGCTCGCCAACAGCCCTCACCTCCTCAAGGCCGGCTTCGCCGAACGCCGGACACCCATCCCGTGGCTCAATCAGCGCTGCCTCAGCATCCGATTCGCCTGAACCGCCAATGTCACCACCAACCGTTTGCTTGGCTTCGAGACTAGTCTGCTTCCGTACCGGGGCTTCGGTGACAAACCGGATGGCGACACCAGACTCGAGTTTGCGTCGGCGTTTCCGGTCGATACGTGCGCGGAAGCCGGAGCGGAGCTTTTCCGGGATGACGACGTTCCCTTCCGCGCTTCGGGCAACGGCGTTGGCGCGTTCTCGGCAACGTCGGCCTAGAGGGTGAATTCAACCGCGACTTGTCGGTTCGGCTCAGTGCGTATGGGTAAAGCGGAGCACTGTCGTGCGCAGGAGTGGCGACGACCACGGGATGACCATGGCGATGACAACGAGCATGAGCATCATGATCGGCTCGCAGAAGACCCGTTCCCCGGAAGCACGCCCCTCACGGCTTTGACGTCCACTGCGCATTTGCGCCCACCTGCAATCCCTGCAAACAGGGACTCACCCCGCCGGGTAGCGTTTTCTGACGAATCGGAGACGACTGCCGCGCGGGCGAAGAAGTGCCGGACATTCACGAAGTCGACGGCGCAGGGGCCGGCTGATACGTTTCAACACACCTACACGTTCGACTGCGCTCAGTTGATCGGTGCCCGTCGCACGCCCCCTAGTCCGGTCATTTCGGCCACCGACGCGATGAGCGACGAGTGCAAGGTCGAACACTATCCCTCCACCATCACGCTGACGGCCGAGTGGACCAACAGTGGCTTCCGACGGATGCCGTTGCGGCTCAGTCGGGAATCCCTGACCCACGTTGAGACTGACGCCCAGGTGTACCTGCAGCCCATCATGAGTTTGGGAACGTATGCAGCCACGCGTACTAGTCGGCACCGAGCAATGTCGCTGAGACAAATTGCGTGGGCGATCTGGTTCGTCCCGTTGGCCGTGCTGGTGATGGTCGAACCATCCCCGGCCTCTGCCGAGGTACGGATTTTTGCCTGTGAACCAGAGTGGGCAGCCCTGGCCTCGGAAGTCGGGGGCGATGCGGTCAGCGTCTACGCGGGAACGCATGGCCGTCAAGACCCGCACTACATCCGGATGCACCCCAGTCTCATCGAACACGTGCGCCGGGCGGATGTGCTGTTCTGCACCGGGGCAGGCCTAGAGGACGGTTGGCTCCCGGTTCTCCTGCACCTCGCAGCGAGCGCGTCCCTCCAGCATGGTCAGCCCGGTCACCTGATAGCCAGCGAGCATGTCCGACTGCTGGATCCTCTGAGCGTCGTCGACCGCAGACCCAGGCACGTGCACGCAGAGGGAAATCCGCATGTACAACTCCTGCCGGAGAACATTGGCTACATGGCCACGGAGCTGGCCCGCCGGCTTGTGGTGATCGATCCGGAGAACACCGAGACCTATCGCCAGCAGCTGTCAGCATTCCAGGAGCGCTGGCGGGGCGCCACGGCAAGATGGATGGAACGGTCATCCCGCCTCGCAGGCATGCCCGTTGTCGCCTACCACGAAGCGTGGGCCTACCTGTATGAGTGGACCGGTATCAGGCAGGCCGCTGCAATCGAACGCCTCCCTGGTGTCCCGCCCACCGTCAGCCATCTGCAAGAGGTTCTGGAACTGGCCCGGAGTGCCGGAGCCCGGGCTATTCTCCGTGCCCCGTATGAACCGACCAAGGGGATGAAGTGGCTTTCCGACAGGGCTGGAATCCCGATTGTCGAGCTCCCCTTCACCGTCGGCGGTTCGGAGGGTGTCGATAGCCTGTTTGACCTTTTTGATGTCACGCTCGCGCTGTTGGAAGAAGTACATGATCAATACTGAGATCCTCGAGATCATCATGCCGGCGTTCGTGACCGGCCTCCTGTGTACGGCGCTGCATGTCCGCTTGGCATTGAGGTCCTGAAGCGGGGAATCGTCTTTATCGACCTTGCCACGGCACAGGTGGCCGGCGTCGCAATCGTCGCGCTGAACGTCTGGGTGATGGAGCCATCCTGGGCCGGAATCCAGGTCGCGGCATTCGGAGCGGCGGCGGCGTTTGCGTTTTTTCCGGTGGGTGGAAAAGACCGTGCCCGCCGAGCAGGAGGCGGTCATCGGCAGCTGCTTCATCGTTGCGGCGTCGGTGACACTGCTGCTGCTCGCCAACAGCCCGCACGGAGGGGAAGAGCTCGAGCACGTGCTCTCGGGCCAGATCCTGTTCACGTCATGGTCAGATTTGGCCGCATTCCTGCCGGTATATCTGCTGGTCGCGGGACTGTGGCTCGGGTACCCGAATCTCCGGAGCGGACAGGGGTTCTTTCTTCTGTTTGCACTGGCGATCACCGCATCCGTTCAGTTGCTGGGCGTGTACGTCGTCTTCGCAAGCTTGATTCTGCCGGCGCTGGCCGGGCGGCGGACGGATGGTTCGTACAATTTGTGGCGCGCCCTGTTGAGCGGAGGCGTGGCAGTCATTGTGGGAATCCTGGCATCGGCTGCCGCCGATCTTCCGGCCGGGCCGTTCCTCGTACTCTGTTTTGCCGTGTCCGCCATCGTGGTCCGCGTCGTGTGCTACTCGACGTCCCGCTCGACTTCACAGCCAGACCCACGCCAGGCGTGACGCGGAAGCGGCCCGAAAGGTCAGCCAGTCGTAAGCGGTTAACGGCGCCCGCGTGAGTGAGGCCGTGGTCGCGTTGTGCACCATTTATGGGGACGGACGATTAACGAAGCCCCGTCGGCGTCGCGCCGCGGCGTAGCGCGGGCTGGCGGGGGGATTCGTCCTCCCTAGCCAGTACGGCTTTCAGGACCTCCCGGACCTCGGCCAAGCGGTTCGACTCCGGGAATAGCGCTGTATGCACGTCGACCGCCGGACCGGGTGTCCGGATCTCGAGGACACCGAGCAGCGTCCGGATGTCGTCGATGTCGCCCGACCGGGCGGCTTCCAGCTTCATTGCGAGCAGGTGCTCGGCCGAGGCGCCGGTGATGACCAGCCACGGGCTGTCGAAGACGACCGGCGCCCGCCGGTCCGGCGCGGCAGGGAAGTAGGCCGTCGCCTGCTCGTTGAGCCACGTCGAGGGCAGTCCGTGCCGCTTTGCCACGGCCCGCACGGAAGCGGTCATGGCGTCATGGGCGCTGTCGATCCGTGCATCCACGTCTTGCGTGGTGCGCTCCCGCCCCCAGGCCATGGCCATCGCGGCACCGCCGGCGATGTAGACGTGGGCGCGCGCATCACGCCGGCGGAGTTCCTCCGCGAGTTCGCTGAAGAGCGCCTGCAGGTGTTCGCGGTCGAATGGCTGCCCGGGATCAGGGTGTCCAGGCATGGCGTTCTCCCCCGCGTGCGTCCAGTTCGCGCGGGTCCGCCAGGGCCCCGTGCCGGATGAACGCTGCGGGCGCATAAAGGATGGCGTTCCTGCGCATGAACGGAACCTCCGGGACGACCCACGGGCGCGCGAGGAATCGGGCAGGCTCCTCGATCCAGGCGGGCACGTCGTGACCGTGCAGGCGGGCAATGTGTTCCACGGTCGCCGCGAGCAGCGCATCCCAGCGGGGCTCAGCGAGCGGCGGGGCGAGCGCGAGCACCGCTGCCTGCCGGTCGTGCGGCAGTGCGTGAAAGCGCCTCGGCAGGTCGCGGAGGATGAACCGCGCGAGGTCGCCCTTCGGCCAGCCTGCCGCCACCGCGTCAGCGTACCTCGCGAGGCCGAAGTGGACGTCGGCAATTGGGCTGGCAAGGTCCCCGATATCGGTGCGGTCGTCCGGGTGCATGGTTACTGTTCCAAATGGCTAGGCAGTATATCCGGCAGGCGGCAGGCTCTGTCGGCGGCCGACAGGCGGGGGAATGTCGACCGGCGAACGCTGCGGAGCGGGGGCTGGTTGGCGTTTTGCTGCTGTAATCACATAGGTTTTCGTCCACACGAAGGTTCCGCAATCCGTGCAGTTTTACTCGGTACGCTCCATCGACAACCCATGAAAATGGCCCGTGGTGTCGACGGGGGGAACACGAATGATAGTACCCCCGATCCAGCTCTTGACACGTCATTGAGAGAACATATAAAGAACATTCAGATTTAAGATGCACGGACCAAATGTGGGTACGTCGTGGATAACAGCTCCCGTTTCGTCGCACTGGCAACCTTACGGCAACGGATCACGACGCTGGAAGGGCCGCCGAAGAAGCACACACCTGTCGAGCCGGATTCCGCCTGGCTGCCGGGAATCAAGACGCTGGATGACGCACTCCCCCCTAACGGACTGACGCTGGGCGCCTTGCACGAAGCATCCGGCACCACCGGCACCGACGGACCGTCGGCTGCAGCTTTCCTCGTTGCCCTTCTGCATCGACTGTCGCACCGAGCCGGACGCGACACCGTTCTGGTCTGTGAAAGCGATGCAAGTCGATCCGGCCGTCTACATGGCTGGGGATGGCGCGACCTCGGGGGGGATCCAAGCGCACTGCTGATCGTCCGAGCCCGGCATGACAAGGAGGTCCTATGGGCCATGGAGGAAGGATTGCGCTCCGGCGCCCTGGCAGCGGTGTTCGCCGAAATCAGGAGCATTGGTTTCACCATGACCCGACGGCTGTCGCTGGCCGCTCAGGAAAGCATGACGCCCGCCTTGCTGCTGCGCGACGATGGACTCGTTCCAACCAGCACAGCGGCCACGCGATGGCTGGTCAGGGCTCTCCCCTCCGCTTCCGACTCGCTCGACATCCGCGCTCCCGGAGCACCCCGGTGGCGCCTCGGACTCGTCCGCTGCCGGGGCGGCCGCCCAGCCCGGTGCAATGTCGAGTGGCACCATGAAGCGGGTGCTTTCCGTATGGCTGCCGCGCTGGGCCATCGACCGGCGACGGCTACCCACCAGCGGAACACAGTCCGCCCTGCAGTCCTTCGAGCGAGTTGACTCCCCTCCGCTGATACTGGCGGCCCCCGGTCGACGCGGAATGGTGCTGACGGCCGTCGATGAGCGGGCTGAACACACCGGCCTGATGCCGGGCATGCGTCTGGTCGACGCCCGTGCCCTGGTGGCCGGGATCACCGTCGAAAAGGCGGATCTCGTCGCTGACCGGCAAGCCCTCATGCAGTTGGGGCTGTGGTGCGGCCGTTTCACGCCCCGCGTCGCATGCGACGGTGCCGACGGTCTCTTGCTCGATGTCACAGGTTGCTCCCATCTGTTCGGTGGCGAGCAGGCAATGATGCAGACGGTTTCAAAACGGCTGACGAGGCTCGGGCTGGAGACGCGCCTGGGGCTCGCCGATACCCCTGGCGCCGCCAGAGCCTTGGCTCGCTTTGCCCCTGAGCACCAACGCATTGTCAAACCCGGCAAGGTTCGGGCAGCCTTGAAGACCCTGCCCGTTGAGGCCCTCGGAATAACGCGCAGCGACACCCTGACACTGCGTCACTTGGGGCTGAGCACTATCGGCGCGATCACTCGATTGCCACGCGCAGCCTTGGAGCGCAGATTCCCATCCTGCATGGCCGAAAACGGGCTGCTTCAGTGCCTTGACCAGGTTCTCGGCAACCGGAACGAACATCTCTCCCCCCTGGTCCCGCCACCGATTTATCGGTGGCGTCTGGACTTCGCGGAACCGGTCATGCACCGAGAGGGATTGGAAACAGCGCTGGCCAACATGATGGCCCGGCTCACGGTTGCGCTGAAACGCGGCCAGCATGGCGCAAGACGGCTTGCGCTCTGGTGTTTCGGGATCGACGGAAGCATGGCCGAATGCACCGTGGCGGCCTCCCGGCCGACGCGGGACACGGAGCATCTCCAGCGCCTGTTCGCAGGCGAACTCGAAACCGTGGATCCCGGGTTCGGGATCGATGCCATCGTGCTTCACGCGACCTTGGTCGAACCGCTGGAAGCCAAACAGCCTTTGCTCGACGGCAGCCGGCAGGACAACCTTGACCCGCTGATCGACCGACTCGTGGCGCGCCTGGGAGCCGGTGCCGTCCTCTGTCCGGTCTTCACTGAACGCCGTTTCCCGGAACAAGCTGAGCGTTTTGCCGGACCCGGAGAAGCCGGGACATCCCCATTTCCGTACCCAGACCTCCCCCCACGCCCGTTCCGTCTGTTTGAACGGCCGGAGCCCTTGCAGGTCATAGCCCTGATTCCAGATGGCCCGCCGCGCCTGTTCATCTGGCGACGGGTGCGCCGTCGCATCACCCGAGTCGCTGGTCCCGAACGCATTGCTCCGGAATGGTGGATACCGGGCACCGACCAGGCGACACGCGACTATTGGCGTGTCGAAGACACGGACGGGCATCGCTACTGGCTCTATCGCACCGGCCTCCGCGGTAACGGTGTCCCCCGCTGGTTTCTCCATGGCCTGTACGGCTGAGGCACCCTTGTACGCCGAACTACAGACCACCACCAACTTCAGCTTCCTCCGGGGCGGTTCTCATCCCGATGAGCTGGTGGAACGGGCGGCAGCGCTGGGACTGACGGCAATCGGAATCACCGACCGAAACTCGCTGGCGGGCATCGTACGGGCACATGTGGCCGCCAAGAATGCAGGGGTCCGCCTGCTGATCGGCGCCCGTCTTGATCTTGAAGACGGTCTCTCTCTGCTGTGCTACCCGCGCAACCGTGAAGCCTATGGCCGCCTTTGTCGCTTGCTGACATTGGGGCAGCGGCGTGCGAGCAAAGGCAACTGTCAACTCCATCTGGGGGATCTCTGTGTCCATGCCGAGGGTCAGGTCCTGATTGTCGTGCCTCCCCCCGGTCCGGACATAGGAACCTTCACAACAAGGCTCGCAGCGTTACGCAGCCGTTTCTCGGGGCCGCTCTATCTGGCGACTCACATGCTCTACCGGGGTGATGACCGCGCCCGTATCGCCCAACTGGCCAAGCTCGCTGACCGCCATGAAATGCCGCTGGTCGCCACCAACGACGTTCTCTACCACCTCCCTGAACGTCGCCCGCTGCAGGACGTCCTCACTGCCATTCGTGAACATACGACCGTTCAGAACGCCGGCTACCAGCTGAATGCCAACGCAGAACGCCACCTGAAGAGCCCGGCCGAGATGATGCGTCTCTTTGCCGGATACGAAGCGCTGACCGCCCGTACCATCGAAATTGTCGAGTCGATCAATTTCCGTCTCGACGAGCTGACGTACGAATATCCCGATGAACCCGTGCCTGCAGGCAAAACCGCGCAACAGCATCTGGAAGATCTGACTTGGGAAGGAGCTGCCCGACACTTTCCCGACGGGCTTCCCGAGATGCTCCGCAGCACGTTGGAACACGAACTCGGACTCATCGCACAGCTCGGCTATGCCTGTTATTTCCTCACGGTTTACGACATCGTCCAGTTTGCCAAGCAGCGGGACATCCTGTGCCAGGGGCGTGGTTCGGCAGCCAATTCGGCGGTCTGCTACTGCCTGGGCATTACTGCCGTCAATCCAGCCGAGATCGACCTGCTGTTCGAGCGCTTCATCTCTCCTGAGCGCAGAGAGCCGCCCGACATCGACATCGACTTCGAGCACGAACGGCGTGAGGAGGTCATCCAGCACATCTACGAGCGGTACGGTCGAGACCGGGCGGCGTTGGCCGCAACCGTAATTACCTACCGCGCCCGTAGCGCTGCCCGTGAGGTCGGCAAGGCCATGGGCCTGTCCGAAGATACGGCGGCGGCCCTTGCCGATTCCCTCAGGACCGAGGGAGGATTCTCCGAGGAACGTGTCCGTGATGCCGGGTTTGACCCTGCCGATCCGGCTCTTCGCATGACCCTTGCCCTGGCTTCTCAGCTGATGGGGTTTCCTCGCCACCTTTCCCAGCACGTCGGCGGGTTTGTGCTGAGCCGCAGCCCCCTGTGCGACATGGTCCCGATCGGCAATGCGGCCATGAAGGATCGTACGTTCGTCGAATGGGACAAGGACGACCTGGAGGCTCTCGGCTTCATGAAGGTCGATGTGCTCGCTCTCGGTATGTTGACATGCATTCGCAAGGCGTTCGCATTGCTGAAACGCCACCGGGGCATCGACCTGGAGCTCTCCGACGTGCCGCGCGAGGACCAGGCGGTTTACGACATGCTTTGCCGCGCTGACTCCATCGGCGTGTTCCAGATCGAAAGCCGTGCACAAATGAACATGCTGCCGCGCCTCAAGCCGCGCTGCTTCTACGATCTGGTGATCGAAGTTGCGATCGTGCGCCCCGGTCCGATCCAGGGCGACATGGTGCATCCCTATCTGCGACGGCGCGACGGCCTGGAACGGGTGATTTACCCGAAACCCAGTCTGGACCACGGTCCGCCAGACGAGTTGCAAAGAGTGCTGAAGAAAACCCTGGGCGTGCCGTTGTTCCAGGAGCAGGCAATGCGCATCGCCATCACGGCGGCCAGGTTCAGTCCCGACGAAGCCAATGCCCTGCGTCATTCGATGGCCACCTTCCGGAAGCGCGGAACCTTGCATCTGCTCCGCGAGAAGATGGTCGGCCGCATGATCAGGCGCGGTTACGACTCCGAACTCGCGACACGCTGCTTTCGCCAGATTGAAGGCTTCGGCGAGTACGGGTTCCCGGAGTCCCATGCCGCCAGCTTCGCGCACCTGGCCTACGTGTCGTCGTGGCTCAAGTGCCACCATCCCGAAGTGTTCGCCTGCGCTTTGCTGAACGCGCAGCCCATGGGCTTCTATGCGCCGGCGCAAATCGTGCGCGACGCACGCGAGCACGGTGTCGAGGTACGATCCGTCGACGTCAACATGAGCCATTGGGACAATTCGCTGGAACCGACGTCCGGCGAGCATGGGGCACTCAGGCTCGGCATGCGCCAGATCGGAGGGCTACGCGAAAACGACGCCAATCTCGTGGTAGAGAAACGTGACCAAGGGTACGCCAGTGTCGCCGATGTACGCCGGCGCACCGGCATTCCGGACGCCACTCTCAAGCGTCTCGCCGAGGCGGACGCCTTCCGTTCCATCGGTTTCGACCGACGCGAAGCACTATGGGAGGCCCTTGAGGACACGCCCGAGATGCCCCTGTTTGACACCCATTCCGAATCGAACAGCACCACAAGAATCCCGCTTCCGCCGTTACGGCTGAGTGAGCATGTCCTCGCCGACTACCGGTCTCTGCGCCTGTCCCTGAAGGCACACCCCGTCGCATTCCTGCGCAAGAGACTCGCGCGCTCAGGAACCCTGCCGGCCGAAAGAATCAACCAGGATGCCCGCGACGGTCAGTCAGCTGTCGCCGCCGGCGTGGTCCTGGCGAGACAGCGCCCCGGCAGCGCCAAGGGGGTCATCTTCATGACCCTGGAAGACGAAACCGGTGTCGTGAACGTGGTGGTTTGGCCCAGAACAACTGAAGCGTTCCGCCGGGTCGTGATGACCAGCCGACTGGCCTGGGTCAGGGGACGGATTCAGCGCACCGGAAAAATCGTCCATCTGGTCGCCGATCGCCTCGAGGACATCACGGGCTGGCTTTCCCGGCTGTCCGAAAACAGCGAAGCCGTCCACCAGAAGCACGGGCCCTACGCCGCCGCACCCCCGCTTGCGCACCATCCGAGGAACCAGCGTGTCATCCCCCGGTCGAGGGACTTCCATTGAGCGCCAGCACAGCCGAAGCGGGCCAGCCCCGCCTCAACTGTCAGTTCCAGTCTCGCAGGCGGAATCCCCTTGCCCCCAGAGCAAGGACCTCAACCGCTGACCAAGATCAGGATCCCGGCGGTGACGAGGAAGATGCCCGTGACCTCCAGGTGGGAGCTGCGTTCCTTGAAGATGAGGACGCCGGCGGCGAAGGTGAACAGGAGCTCGATCTGGCCGAGCGCCCGGACATAGGCAGCGTTCTGAAGCGTCATGGCCGTGAACCAGCCGATCGACGACACCGCGCCAGCCAACCCCGCGATGCTCGCCCAGCGCCACGACCCCAGCACGGCGCGAAGCTGCCCGGGCTCGCGCCAACCCATCCAGATCGCCATGGCGATCGTCTGAGCCGGAATGACGCAGACGAGCGTGAAGGCCGCCCGCATCAGGAAGTCCGGCTCCTCCCCGTTCGGGCCGCCATCGAGCGAAAGCGACGCCGCCCGAAACGTGACGGCCGCAACCCCGAAGAGCGTGCCCGACAACACACCGATCAGCGCCGTCCGCTCGGTCCAGCTGAGCAACAGCTTCCGCCATGCGAGCCCGGACTTCGCAGTCGAGAGCAGCATCACCCCGATCAGGCTGACGAAGATCCCGATACTGCCGGCAAAGCCCACTCCGTCTCCGAGGATGACCAGTCCGAACAACGCCGCCTGAACCGTCTCGGTCTTGGAATAGGTCGTGCCGACCGCAAAGTCGCGGAAAGAGAACAGCCAGACGAGAAGGAACGTCGCGGCAATCTGTGCCGCGCCGCCGATGAGGCCGTAGATGACAAAACGCAGGTTGGGCTCCGGCCACGCCAAGCCGGCGCCATAGTGCAGCGCCAGCACGTAGGCGAACACGACGGGCACCCCGTACCCGAACCGGGAGAACGTCGCGCCCGCGTCCGAAAGCACGCCCTTGAGATGCTTCTGGACGGCGCTTCGGAGGTTCTGGCAAAAGGCGGCGAAGATCGTGATCGGAATCCACAGTTCGATCACCGGGCGAGCGTCTCCTCGATGCGCTCGCGCAACATCCCCAGCCGGTCGCCGCCCCAGAACAACTCTTCCCGGTAGAAGTAGCTCGGTACGCCGAACACGCCGAGGTCCTCGGCCTCTCGCTGGATTGCGTCGTGGCGCCGACGTCCCTCGTCTTCCGCCCATCCCGCGAAGTCCGCGGCCGGTACGCCCGCCTCCTCCAGCACTGAGGCGATCACGGCCGGATCCTCGATCTCGAGCTCGCGCTTCCAGAAGCGCTCGAACACGCGGTCGATGTAAGCCTCGAACCGGCCCTGCTGCTGAGCTCGAAGCATGCCGATATGGGCGATCGAACTGTCGAATATCTTTTGCGGACCGCGGACCGTCAGCCCGACCTGGTTCGCGAGGCGCCGGGCATCCATGTAGCTGTAGCGCACCCTGCGCCACTGGTGCTCGTTGCGGGTCTCCACCGCACCGAGGAAATCCGGGATCTCCAGCGTGTAGGGCTTCCAGACCGGTGCGATGTCGAACTCGGCCGCCAGCGCCCGCGTAGGGGCGATGGCCAGATAGGCGTAGGGACTCTTGACGTCGATATAGACGGTGAGGGCGGATGGGGAAGTCATAGGGCCGCGTGATTCCCGAACAACACGTGCGGAATTGATCTCTCCCCCCACACTAGATTCTGTGGACGGACTTGAGCAAGCTGAAATCCCGGCAGCTCATGCGGTTTGCGTGACCTCGCTCATGGCGGCCACGTGATCGAATGCGGGGCGCGGCGGCTGCGAAAGAGCATGACCCCGAACGCAGCCCGCAGAACTCGGTCGACACCCGGCGTCCAGCTGGCGGCAAGTTCGCACGGTTGTCCGAATGCCTAGAGTTGAAGGAATCTTGGAACGCTTCCGGCGGGAAGTTAGGACCCAAGGGCGGATGCAGACTTCCCGTGTCCCTTGATGGCGGTCTCGCCGGCAGGTCGGTCGGGAACTCCGCTTGGCCAAACTGCAACGCCCCACGAAATCTGGCCGGTGGAATCGCTGTTCGCCGACACGACGCCAGAATCCCTGTGCGGCCTCGATGGGCCCCGGTTCCGCAGCGGTTTGATCGGTCCGGAAACGCGACTATTTCCATCTATGAAGGGATGATTCACAGAACGAGGACTGTTCGTGCTTGATCGGCCCGGCCGTCTGCCGGAACTGCGAGCGTCCGTACGCGCTGCACTCCTCATGGACGAGGCCGACGCAGTGCGCGACTGCATGCGCGAGGCCGGCCTCACAAAGACCGATCGGAAAACGATCGTTACACATGCGGTCGAGCTGGTTCACGCCGTACGGGCAGCCGGCAGAACTCCGGTCATGCAAGCCTTTCTCGTTGAGTACGGACTGTCCAGCCGCGAGGGCGTCGCACTGATGTGCCTGGCCGAAGCGCTGCTGCGGATTCCGGATACCGAAACGATCGATGACCTGATCAAGGACAAGATCGTCGGGTCGGATTGGGCGTCGCATCTGGGAAGCTCGACATCCTCAGCGGTAAACGCCTCGACCTGGGCTCTGCACCTGGCCAGCAAGGTGCTTGCCGGCAGCGGAGAGGGGCTGGCCGGGGTGCTTCACCAGGCCGTCAGGCGTCTCGGCAAACCGGTCATCCGCACTGCGATTGCCCATGCGATGCGGCAACTCGGCCATCGCTTCGTGCTGGGGCGCGACATGAGAGAGGCGAAGGCCCGGGCGGCGCCAAGGGAGGCAGGCGGCTACACCTATTCGTACGACATGCTGGGTGAGGCGGCCCGCACTGCGGAGGATGCTCGGCGCTATCACGCTGCCTACTCCGATTCGATAGTCGCCCTTGAAGGCCTTGATGGAACAAAGGGGATCGGCGCCCGCCCGGGTGTGTCGGTGAAGCTCTCCGCCTTGCACGCGCGCTACGAGTTCAGCCAACGGGACCGCGTGCTGTCCGAACTGGCCGGACGCCTGCGTTCACTCGCCCTGCTCGCCAAGTCGGCCGGAGTTGGCCTGAACGTGGACGCCGAGGAGGCCGACCGCCTGGAGCTTTCACTAGACGTGATCGAAGCTGTACTGGCGGACCCCGCGCTCGCCGGCTGGGATGGTTTCGGGGTCGTGGTGCAGGCCTATGGCAAACGAGCGCCGCACGTCATCGACTGGCTGTACGAGCTGGCCGGGCAACTGGGACGCCGGGTCATGGTGCGGCTCGTCAAGGGCGCGTATTGGGACAGCGAGATCAAACGTGCGCAGACGCTTGGTCTCGACGGATTCCCGGTCTTCACGCGCAAGGCATGCACCGACGTCTCGTATCTCGCCTGCGCGCGCAAACTTCTCGGCATGACGGACCGCATCTACCCGCAGTTCGCAACGCACAACGCACACACGATTGCGGCAGTGCTGCACATGGCCGACGATACTTCAGTGTTCGAGCTCCAGCGTCTGCACGGGATGGGTGCAGCCCTGCACGAGGCCGTGCGGCAGGCGCGAGGCGTCCGGTGCCGGATTTACGCGCCGGTTGGCGCCCACAGAGATCTGGTCGCCTACCTCGTGCGCCGCCTCCTTGAAAATGGCGCCAACAGCTCGTTTGTGAACCAGATTGTCGACACGAACGTGACGCCGGAGGAAATCGCCCAGGACCCGCTGGCAGCGGTCGAGGACCTGGGCGGCACGATCGCCAACCCGCGCATTGCCGCGCCGGCGGACATGTTCCTGCCCGAACGCCGAAACTCGAGAGGACGGGACCTTGCCGATCCCGTGCAGCTCGAGGCGCTGGAGCGCGAACGCCAGTCCTTCCGGTTCGCCCAATGGGAAGCGGCTCCCCCGGTTGCGGGACCGGAAGGCGGAGCGCTGCGCCGGGAAGTGCGGAATCCTGCCCGGCACGACGATGTCGTGGGTTATGTCACGGAGTCGGCGTCAGCGAACATTGCCGCGGTGATGGCGGCCGCCCGCAAGGGCGCCGCCACCTGGGCTTCGATAGAGGTACGGGAGCGAGCGAGCCGCGTGCGTCGCGTGGCTGATCTCTACGAGGCGCACGTGTCGGAACTCTTCGCGCTCGCGGCCCGGGAAGCGGGAAAGACCGTGTCCGACAGCGTCGCGGAAGTGCGCGAGGCGTGTGACTTCGCCCGCTTCTACGCGAACGAGGCAATCAGGGAATGTGGGACCGGTGAGCGCATCCCGCTCGGAGTCGTTGCCTGCATTTCCCCGTGGAATTTTCCGCTCGCAATCTTCTCCGGGCAGATACTCGCTGCGCTGGCCGCCGGCAACGCGGTCGTTGCCAAACCGGCCGAGCAAACGCCGCTGATGGCGGCCCGTGCCGTCGCTCTGATGTACGAGGCCGGCATTCCTCGGGACGTATTGCAGTTGTTGCCCGGCGATGGGGAGCGGGTGGGATGGGCGCTGGTGTCCGACTCGCCGGTCGATGGTGTCTGCTTCACCGGTTCGACCGAAACCGCTCGGCAGATCAATCGTGCGATGGCGGAGGGCCTAGCGCCGGACGCTCCGCTGATCGCCGAGACCGGCGGCTTGAACGCAATGATTGTCGATTCAACCGCGCTGCCTGAGCAAGCGGTGCGCGACATCGTCGTGTCCGCGTTCCAGAGCGCCGGACAGCGCTGCTCCGCGCTCCGCATCCTCTACATCCAGCAAGAGGTCGAGGAGCGGGTCCTCGCGATGCTGTACGGCGCGATCGACGAACTGCGCATCGGCGATCCCTGGGATCTCGCCACCGACATCGGACCGATCATCGATCGCCAGGCGCGGGACCGCATCGAAGACCATTGCAGTGACGCCGAGCGTGACGGGCGCCTATTGAAAAGCGCTGCAGCTCCGGACACAGGCCTGTTCGTGCCGCCGAGCGTCGTGCAGGTGGACGGTATCGAGTCGCTCGGCGAGGAGATCTTCGGGCCGGTCCTACACGTCGCGACGTACGCTGCCGAAGACATCGACGCCGTCCTTCAAGCCATCAACGCTGCCGGCTACGGCCTCACGTTCGGACTGCACACCCGCATCGACGGTCGCGTACAGCATGCGGTCGACCACGTCCGCGCAGGGAACATCTACGTAAACCGGAACCAAATCGGTGCGGTTGTCGGCTCGCAGCCTTTCGGCGGCGAGGGCGAGAGCGGGACGGGGCCCAAGGCGGGCGGTCCCCACTACCTGCGGCGCCTGACCCGCGGTGTCACGGAGCCGGGCGGTGTTCCGGCGGGCGCATTGGTTGACCGGAGACGGTTTCAGCGGGCAATTCGTAATGCGGCGCGAGGTCTCGAATCCTGTCTGCACGACCACGGTCCGCGGGCGAGCGCCCCGACGGCTGGGGCCGACGAGGTGGCGCGTCTCCGCAATCCGCAACGAGACGAACAGGCAGATGCCGATCAGTTTCGATCCAATGGCAAGAAGCGCGCCGGGCGCTTCCTATTCGCTCCTTTCGACCTTCCGGGACCAACCGGTGAAGCAAACCGGCTTTATCTCGTGCCGCGTGGGGTGATCCTCTGCCTGGGTCCAGGCGTGGACACGGCGGGCGCACAACTGGCGACAGCCCTTGGCACCGGCAATGCCGCTGTCGTGATCGCCGACGGAGCCGAGGCTGCGCTTGCCCGCTGGAGCGATGATCCCCGAGTGTCGGTCCTGGACGGACAGCTTGCTCCGGAGACGCTCGCGACGCTCGATGGTATTGCCGCCGTTGCCAGCTGCGCCGACCACGGTGTCATGACGACGCTGCGCGTAGCTCTCGCTCGGCGTCCAGGTCCGATTCTGCCGCTCATCAGCGAACCGGGAGCGATCGAACGCTACGTGATCGAACGGCACGTATGCATCGATACAACCGCTGCCGGCGGCAATGCCACCCTGCTGGTCGAGGCCGAAACCCTCTGCTAGCTGGGTCGATCCGGCCAGGCAACAGGTGAGCAGGTTGGCGAAGCTGGCTTCGCGACGGTCGATCGGCAAGGCGCCTGCTCCTTTCCTCCACTCCCACCGTCCCGTATCCCAGGGTTTCCTCGCCGCGAACTAGGCCAGGCCGAGGCGTCCGAAGGCGACCATGCAAGGCTGCGTCCGGATCCGAGCAGAACCTACCGGTTGATCAATGTCCAGCTCCAGTCTGCCAATGTAGGCTCCGCGGCTAGATGAAGTCGTCCATGGGAAGGAACCGCCATGGCCACCATCGTCCCGCTTCGCGCCGCATTCGGGGTTGAAGTCTGCGGTGTCGATTTACGCGCCGGGATGGACGAGGCATTGACGCGCCTTCTGACCGACGCGCTCTACGAGCACCGCGTCATTGTCATCCGGAACCAGAACCTCGACAGGCAGACCTATCTGCGCTTTGGCCGGCAATTGGGCACGCCAATCCCGCATGTGCTCGACCACATGCGAATGCCCGGCTATCCCGATTTGATGACTGTCGGCAACACAGAAAAACGCGACGAGGATGACAAGATCCGCAACGGAGCAGCGCTCTGGCATACCGATCAGTCCTACGAGAAGGTCCCCGCCAGCGCGACGATGCTGTATTCGATCATCGCTCCTGAGCACGGTGGCGAAACGCAGTTCTGTGACATGGCCGCCGCCTACGACAACCTCGGCGACGCAATGCGGCGTCGCATTGAGGGCATCGTGGTCGCCCACAAGTACGGGCGCGGCAGGCGGCGGGAGGGCGAGCCGCCGGCGAACCCGATCATCAGCGAGGACCAGGATCGACGTGTACCGGCCGTCTACCACCCCGTGGTCATGCGCCACCCGGTGACCGGCCGCAAGGCGCTCTACGCGCTAGGCCATGGCGCCTATGCCATCAAGGGCATGGCCGACGACCAGGTTGAAGCGCTGCTCGACGAGCTAAAGACCCATGCACTGGACGAGCGGCATATCTACCGCCACAAGTATTCGGCGGGCGACCTAGTGGTCTGGGACACGCTGCAGACCATGCATGCGGCCACCCCCATCGGCGTGGCCACCTCCAAAGCGGATTCGCGGCTGCTCTGGCGCATCAGCGTGCGCGATCACCCGTCGCTCCATGCAGCGGCAGCCTAGGCAGACGTTCCCGAATGGCTGACTGGAGCGAGCGCGGCGACGTGGGGGATGGTCGTGGTGGGCCGCCGCCCCACTAACGTTTCGTCAGCGCCGATACACGAAGAATGTCGCGTCGTGGCGGATCTCGGCGCGGGGCAATGCCGTGACCGGCCCAGCCGTGTCGATCAGGGTCCAGAGGCCGGCGTCGACTAGCGCACGAATCTTGTCCATGAAACCGCCTTCGGAGAGTGCCGCGTCCGTGCAGCAGAAGATCAGCACCCCACCTTTCGCGGTGATCCGTACCAGTTCGTCCAGCGCCTCCGGCGGCGCGTGGCCCGGCGTGAAAACGCCGGTACTAACGATTGCCTGGAATGCGCCGTCCTCGAAATCCAGCGGCTCACCCAACGTCCTGCGACGCAGGTCCCGATACACTCCCTTGCGGGCAGCCGCCCGAAGCATGCCGGCCGACAGATCGATTCCGGTGAGGTTGGCGTAATTGAGCTCTGCCAACGCGGCACCGATAAAGCCGCTGCCGCAGCCCGCATCCAACACCGGCGTATCTCCCGGTGCGACATGGCGCCCGAACAAGCCAGCCGCCATAGGCGCGTAGCTATAACCTCCAGATGCCACGTCCTCGTCGTAGCTGTCGGCCCAATCGTCGTAGATCCGCTGGCTCTCCGCGGTAGACCGGGCCTCATAGACGCGGCTCAACCACTGGTCGAGATCGCTCACGTGGTCCCCCTCGCCGGCACCGCTGGCGGCAGCCAAGCCACGGATGATGGCCGGCGAAGGGTACAACACCTGGCCAGAGCCGACAGGCGACGCCCACAGCCGGAAACATCACGCGCGCGACGCGCACTGCGCGGACGACGCACCGGCATGAACACGGCGCTGCTGCCGCTATTGGGCTGGAACGGTTCCAGACGGAATGCCCGTCGAACTAGTCGTCGGAGGTGGCGAGGGCCCGACGCAGTGAGTACGGGCACCACCGGCGTCAGCTACGGTTGCGATCGGTACAGCTGAAGGGTCCCCTTCTCGAACCGTCCCGCCAACGCGTCGAACGCTCGGTCTGTGACCAGCTCCCCACGACCCGACAAGGACACATCCCGTCATGGCACACGAGTTTGTCACCGTCGTACGCGAAGGCCGCGTCGCGACCGTCACTTTCGACCGGGGCAACCGGCTGAACTCGCTGTCGCCGCAGGCAATCGAGGAGTTGACCGAGGTGGCACTGAGCTTCACGGATGACCTGGAAACCTCGGCCATCGTGTTGCGCACGCCCGACGGAAGTGGATTTTCGGCCGGGCGCGACCTCTCGGACCCCGCCTTGGACCAGCGTCAGGACAAGCCGATGCTGGCTCGGCGACACGCAGCGGGAGCCGGCAAGCGCCTGTGTGCGGCCTGGGAAGACCTTGAGCAGTTTACGGTCGCCGCCGTGGAACGCTTTGCGATCGGCGGCGGGCTCGCGCTGGCCGTCGCCTTTGACCTACGCGTGATGGGTAGCAGCGCGCATTTCCGTACCCCTGAAGTGGCACTGGGCCTGTCAATGAGCTGGGGAACGATCCCGCGTCTTGTCGGTCTGGTCGGTCCGGCGCGCGCAAAGCAGATTCTGTGCCTTGGGAATGACCGCATCGAGGCATCGGATGCCCTGGCCTGGGGTCTGGTCCAGGAAGTCGTGGAAGACGGGGATGCGGCGAGGCGCTCGTTGGAAATCGCCGCACGCGCCGCATCGATGCCTCCGGTACCACTGCGCATGACGAAGACGACCGTCAACGCCGTCGCCGGCGCGCTTTCGGGCGCGTCCATTCACATGGACACGGAAGAGGTCATGCTGACCGAACTGACAGAGGACTTCATCGAAGGCGTGTCTGCTTTCCGAGAGTCCCGCCCGGCACGCTTCCGGGGTGCCTGAACAGCCAGCAGAGCTCGATCACGACAGGCCCCCGACGGGCACGCCGGGCTGCTTGGGGGCAGACGGCATCAGGCGGGCAGTCTTGGAGGCGGCGGTTCGGGGCAGCTCAGTCCAACGAAATCTGAAATGCCATCGCGGTCAGCGCACGTCAGATCGACGCAGGTCAAGGTCGTTCAATCCGAAGGGCCATCCGACCCGCGCGAAACCTGTGTGGCAGGAGTGGAGGGACTCGAACCCCCAACCCCCGGTTTTGGAGACCGGTGCTCTAGCCAATTGAGCTACACTCCTGCAGAGGAGGCCACCCCCCAACATTAGATTCTCAGTCAGCATCGTGCCAGCCGGTAATTGCGAATCCAACCGGCTGTCAGTCAATCGATTCCGCCCGATACTGTAATCGCACTCCGAGATTCCTGCTTCGCCCTGCCCAGACCACGTCATCCTTCACGGAACGGAACGTGGCCACAAGTGTTAGAGGCCGCTCACTTCGTTCGTGACAGGGCATCCAAGCGCTTTGTGATATCAGCGAGCTGCTGCCGGAGGCCCTCAATTTCGTCCTCCTTGCGTTGCCCCTGATCTTCAGTTCTTGCCACCGGGGAATCGTCTGCAGCACCTTTCCGAGCTTCGGCGGACGGCGTGAACAGCTCCATGGAACGTTGAAACATCTCCAAGTTTTGACGGCCCATTTCCGCAAACTGTTTCAATGCATTGTCGGAGGATTCGATTGCGAACAGGTTCTGCATCTGTTCGGCAATCTGTTTCTGATTCGCACTAAAGGCCTCCATGCTTCGCTCGACGTAGAGACGGAACTGCGGGCCAAGTCCGGCGTCGTAGGCCTGCAATACCTGCCGAAGGTAATTCAGCGGCAGCATGTTGTGACCTTTTGTCTCTTCCTCCGAGATGATCTGGGCGAGAACGGAACAGGTGATGTCTCTGCCCGTCCTGGCGTCTTCCACGACGAATGCCTCTCCACGCTTCACCATGTCATGGAGGTCCTGGAGCGTCACGAACTTCGCGGTATCCGTGTTGTAGAGACGGCGGTTCGCGTATTTTCTGATGACAGTCTCCCGCCCTCCAGTGGACTCCTGGCCGGCCGACGAGTTCGCTTCGCTGGTGTCTCGGCCCACACGTGCCTCCGAAGCAAACAGTGTCAAACTGCCGGGTCGGGATTATGCACTGCAGAAAAGGCGAACCGCAAGCTGGTGAGTGGTTGCAGACACTGGTGGCCCCATTTGCACGGCAAGGGGATTATGCGTTTGCGCACGGACGCACCACGATCCCAGCAATGTCGAATCGCGAAACTTCACCGAACAACAAACTCTTACCCCGTCATGGAGCATGTCACTACCCCTCCGGGCGGGAGGACGGGCGAGGCGGATTCCAGCGAAGTCAAAGTACAGGCCTGACTCCGTCCAAGCCATGCCGAGTGGTGCTGCTTGAGACTTCTCAGGGATTGTCGTGTTGCAATGCAGAAGAACCTGCTTGACATGCAACCATCTCAAGGCTACATTGTTTTTGCGGCGCAAAAAGCTGTTTGGTTGCCTGCGTCGACCAAGGACACAGATCCGGCGAGACTCGCCGAACGGAGAACGCAATGACCGCCACCGATGCTAACCCCAAGAACGCTGCGACCGAGACAGCCGAACAGATTGCTGCCGCCGGCAAGGAGACCCTCGAGACCGTCATGAAGATGGGGACCGAAGCGACTGCCGAGGGGTACAAGAACGCTGCAGCCTTTGGCAAAGAGCAGCTGCAGATGGCCAGGGACAGTTACGGCAAGGCGACGGTGTACGGCAAGGACAACCTGGACGCGATGTCCGAATCCGCTGCCGCCGTGGTGGCCGGCTGGGAAGCCTACTACGAGGGCGTGGTCGACTACACGAAGGTCGCCTTGGACGAGAACATGGACATGATGCAGCGCTTCTTCAGCGTGAAGACGCCCCAGGAATTCATGGACCTGCAGGTTGAAGCAACCAACAAGGCGGTCAACCGGGTGGTCTCGCAGTCGACGAGGATGAACAAGATCACCGCCGACACGGTGACCAAGGCGTTCGAGCCCATCAAGGGCCGGATCGACAGTGCCGTCGACGTGTTCGTCAAGCCTTACGCAGCCTGACTCCGGAGCCTCGCCGAGCTTCCAATCCGAGATTTGCGCGGGCATGGCGCGTGCGCCAGGCCCGCGCTACGGGTCATCTCCTTGCCGGACTTCCACCTAGGCGCCCAGTGCAAGGAATGACCCGGTCATACGAGCTCCCAACGAATAGAGGCGCATTATGAGCAGAGTTGCCCTCGTTACCGGCGGAACCCGCGGAATCGGCGCCGCCACCGCCCTTGCCCTGAAGGCAGAGGGTTACGCGGTTGCAGCTGTCTACGGCAGAGACGACAAGAAGGCTGCGGAATTCAACGCAAACACGGGCATCCCGGTCTACAAGTGGGACGTGTCCGATTTCGACGCCTGCCAGAAGGGTGTGGCCAGGGTTTCCGGAGAACTGGGTCCAGTCGACATTCTCGTGAACAACGCCGGGATCACTCGTGACGGTACCATGCACCGCATGGGTTACGAGCAGTGGCGGGAAGTCATCGACACCAATATCGGCTCGTGCTTCAACATGTCACGGGCCGTGATCGTCAGCATGCGGAAGCGCAAGTTCGGCCGCATCGTCAACGTCGGCTCGATCAATGGACAGGCCGGGCAATACGGTCAGGTGAACTACGCAGCCGCCAAGTCCGGGATTCACGGGTTTACGAAGGCGCTGGCGCAAGAGGGCGCCGCCCACGGCATTACGGTAAACGCCATTGCCCCAGGATACATCGACACCGAAATGGTAGCGGCAGTCCCTGACGATATTCTCGACAAGATCGTGCAACGCATTCCGGTCAAGCGTCTCGGCAGGGCCGACGAAATAGCGCGAGCGATCACGTTTCTCGCTGCCGACGAAGCGGGCTTCATCACCGGCTCGACCCTTTCGGTCAACGGTGGCCAACACATGTATTGAGGGCGGCAATGGCAAACGGCGACACTAACGGGCCGACTCCCGAGTTTACGGAGATCGCGGAAACCCTTGGTAAGGCGGCAGCCCAGTTGCAGAAGAACTGGATGGATTGGATGTCTTCTTTCGCCAAGCAACAGGGTGAAGAATCGGAGCCGACCGGCGGTTTTCGGTCGGTCGCCGAAGGGCTCTCCAACCTGCAGTTTGATCCATCCAGGATCATGACTCGCCAGTTGGAACTCTGGCGTGACTATCAGGCCCTGTGGCTCAGCACGACCACGCGGATGATGGGGCAGGACGCGTCACCGGTGATCGAGCCGGAACAGGGCGATCAGCGCTTCAGGGATGCCGAATGGAGCGACAACCCGGTCTTCGACTTCATCAAGCAGTCATACTTGCTCAATGCCCGCTGGCTCCGTGAGACGGTCGCCGAGGTAGACGGACTCGACTCGGATTCCGGCCGGAAGCTGGAGTTCTTCGGCCGGATGCTCGTGGATGCCCTCGCGCCAACCAATTTCGCCCTCACGAATCCCCAGGTGCTTCGTGAGACAGCAGATTCCAAGGGCGAGAACCTTGTCCGCGGGATGCAGAATCTCAGCGACGACCTTCGGGCAGGCCGGGACGGGCTGCGGCCGCAACAAACCGACATGTCGGCCTTCGAGGTCGGAAAGAACATTGCCACGACCGCCGGCAGCGTCGTTCATCAGACCCCGCTGATGCAGCTGATCCAGTACGAACCCACGACGGAGACGGTCTACCGAAAGCCATTGCTGATCGTGCCCCCGTGGATCAACAAGTTCTACATTCTTGACCTCAAGCCGGAAAACTCATTCGTCCGCTGGGCAACAGAGCAGGGTTACACGGTCTTCATGATCTCCTGGGTGAACCCGGATGAGCGCCTGTCCGACAAGAGCTTCGACGACTACGTCCAGGACGGGATCTTTGCTGCGCTTGACGCTGTCGAACATGCAACAGGCGAGCGCCAGGTGACCGCGGTCGGCTACTGCATCGGCGGCACTCTACTGTCGGCGGCGCTCGCCCACATGGCTGCCACCGGTGACGATCGCATCTCTGCCGCGACCTTCTTTGCCGCCCAGGCCGATTTCGAGAACGCCGGAGACCTCAAGGTCTTCACTGACAAGGGGCAGGTCGACGCGCTGGAGCATCAGGTTCGTGCCAGGGGCTATCTGGATGGCGCCCAAATGGCCGGCACGTTCAACGCGCTCAGGGCGAACGACCTGATCTGGTACTTCGTTATCAACAACTACCTGTTGGGGAAGGAGCCGCCGGTTTTCGACCTGCTGTTCTGGAACGCGGATTCCACCCGTTTTCCTGCGCGGCTGCTACTGGACTATCTGCGCGGCATGTACCAGGAGAATGCCCTGGCGCAAAAGGGGCAATTCAAGCTCCTCGGGACTCCGCTTGACCTGGGCGCCGTGACGATTCCCGTCTACATCCAGGCCAGCGTGGAAGACCACATTGCTCCAGCCGAATCCGTGTTCAAGCTGAACCACCTGTTCAGCGGGCCAAGGCGGTTTGTCCTCGCGGGGGCCGGCCATATCGCTGGGGTGGTCAATCCGCCGGCGAAACGGAAGTACCAGCACTGGTTGAACACCAGGCGCAAGGCTTACGCTACTTTTGACGCATGGTTGGACGACGCGGTCGAGCACCCCGGTTCCTGGTGGCCAGACTGGCACAACTGGCTGTCACGCCGGTCGGGACCGAAGGTCCCCTCGCGCATTGTCGGCGACGGTGCCGCGAAGATCATCGAACCCGCGCCAGGTAGCTACGTGCTGGTACGTAGCTGAAGAGGGCAGCTCGGGCCGGTGAGTCAGGGGAGCAACCCGGATGAAATTCAGGATTGATATTGACTGCAGCCCCGAAGAGGCCCGGCGGTTCTTTGGCCTTCCCGATGTACGGGATGTCCAAGAGTCGATGATGGCTGCCCTGCAGGAGCGCGTGGCAGATCAGGTCAGGTCGATGGACCTGGAGACGTTGACGAAGGCTTGGCTGCCGACCGGAACCCAGGGGTGGGACGCCGTGCAGAAGGCCTTCATGAAGGGCTTTGCCGACGCCGGGAAACAGCGCGGCGACCAATCGTAGGCCGGGCGCCCTCCCGTCGGTCGGCACCGCCGTGGCCGCCTCCCGCTGACCGGCTCAGTAGACGGAAGCCAGCTCGTAGAAGGGTCAAGGCGAATCGATTTTCGCGTTGTTGCGGCAGCACCACTTTGCTAGGTTTTCTGCTCCACTGGCTAGACAGCGCCGGAGTTGGGGTCGTGCACCATGGCTCAAGAGAGCGACGCGAATTTCGAAGCACACAGAAAGACTTGGCACATTTTCGTGCGACTCACGATTTACACCACGGTCGGGGTGATTGCGCTTCTGGTGTTGCTGGCACTTTTCCTGCTCTGAGTCGCTTGACCAGCAAATTTACCTTGGCCGTCGCCATGATGACCCTGGCGACGGTTGTCGGCGGCTGCGCTAGCTATCCTGCGCCGGGTGGGTTCAACCCGGTCAAGTTGCTTTGCACCGGCGATTACGACGTGGAGCAGGCACGATGTACCGTCCCCGTGGACCTGGGGATTGGACCATCGCATTGACCAATCTTGCCGAGCGCCTGGAAAAACTCTACTCGGCGGTCGTCTACGACACGATGACTTCTGCCGGACTTACCGACCGCGCATTGCCACCCGAGATCACCAGCCTGTATCAGGGCAGGAAAGTGGCAGGTCCTGTCTGGACTCTGTCCGGATCCATGCGCAGCGGGGTCTCCATCGACGATACGCTGTTGTCGTGGACGGGATTTCTCTCGGCCGCCCCGCCCGGGCAGGTGATCGTGTGTCAGCCGAATGACCACACGATCGCGCATATGGGCGAACTCTCTGCCGAAACCCTGCAGTTGCGGGGCGTTCGGGGTTTTGTCGTAGATGGCGGTTGCCGGGATGTCGAGATGGTCAACGCACTCGGATTTCCTGTCTTCTGCCGCTATGCGACGCCGGCAGACGTCAGCGCTGGCTGGATGGTCGATTCGATGGGGGAACCGGTTGAAATCGGTGGCCTGACCATCAGCTCGGGGGACTATGTGCTGGGAGACGCCGACGGGGTTGTCGTCATCCCTGCCGCCCAGGCCGAGGCCATCGTGGCCGAAGCCGAGCAGGTGGCCAATACCGAAGACGCTCTTCGCGAGGCAATTCGCCAGGGCGAAGATCCGCAGGAAGCCTACAAGCGCTATCGGGTGTTCTGAGCAATGAACGACGTACCCACCCCGCCTCCTGCAGCCACGTTTTCGGCCCTCGATCTATTTCGGGTTGACGGCCAGACCGCGATCGTCACGGGTGGCGCGAACGGGATCGGCCGGATCGCTTGCCTGGCCCTTGCCGAGGCCGGCGCCCACGTCGCGGTAACCGATGTCAATCTGGAATCGGCGGAGCGGACGGCGGAAGAGCTTCGCAGCGTGGGACGTGATGCGTCGGCACACAAGCTCGACGTCATGTTCGAAAGCGACATCGTGGACGTGTTCAAGGCGATCCGCAGCACGACCGGCCGAATTGACATCTTGGTCAACAACGTTGGTCGCAGTCCTCGCATGGCCACCACGGAGGTCCCGCTCGCGACCTGGGAGGAAATCCTGCGCCTCAATCAGACTTCCATGTTCTTGTGTTGCCGAGAGGCCGCACAGGCCATGCTGGAGCAAAAGAGCGGCGCAATCGTCAACATTTCCTCGATCATGGGCGTCACGGGCGGGGGAGCCGCTCCGAACCTGCCCTACCATGCGACGAAAGGCGCTGTCGTGAACATGACGCGCTCGCTCGCATGCGAGTGGGCCGACCAGGGCATTCGAGTCAATGCGATCGGCCCGACTTACGTGAAGACTGACCTGACACGACCATTGCTGGAGCAACCCGAACGGGTGGCCTACATCGAAGCACGCACGCCGCTTGGTCGCTTTGCCGAGGTATCGGAAATTGCCGGCGGCATTCTGTACCTTGCCTCTCCCGCCGCCAGCATGGTGACAGGCCATCTCCTGATGATCGATGGTGGCTGGACTGCAATCTGAAGCCCGCGCCGCGGGCCGTTGGGCCCGCTAGGCCCATGAATCAAAACCTTGGTCTTCAACATCGAACTCCCGAAGCCGCCAACGGGGATCTCTCTGACGACGGCCTCAACCCGGAACAGCGTCGCGCCGTCGAAGCTGGCGACGGACCCTTGCTGGTCCTTTCCGGCGCCGGGACCGGCAAGACCCGGGTGCTCACGATGCGAGTCGCGCATCTGCTTGCCACCGGCCGGGCCCGGTCCTCTGAGCTGCTGGTTGTAACGTTTACCAACAAGGCTGCACGAGAAATGCGGAGTCGGGTCGAGGCCCTGACCGGCCGCGCGCTTTCCGGCTGGTGGCTTGGAACCTTTCATTCCCTGGGCACCAGGATCCTCCGGAGGCACGCCCAGCTGGTCGGATTGGAATCCGACTACGCAATCCTGGACACCGACGACCAAGAACGGGTGGTGAAGCAGGTTCTCGGTGCCGCGAACATCGACCCCAAGCGCTGGCCACCGAAGAAACTGCTGTACTCCATCGATCGGTGGAAGAATCTGGGCCTGACGCCGGAGCGAGCTGACGTTGAAGGGAAGGCGTTCGCCAGTGGGCGTGGACTAGAGCTGTACGCGGCGTACCAGCGTCGCCTGAGGGAATTGAACGCCGCTGACTTCGGCGACCTGCTCCTCCACAACCTGACCCTTTTTGAAAACGACGAGATCCTCGGTGAATGGCAATCCCGGTTCCGTCACATCCTTGTGGATGAATACCAAGACACAAACACTGCTCAGCATCTCTGGGTTCGGCAACTGGCTGCGGCGCGCGGCAACGTCTGCGCTGTGGGTGACGAAGACCAGTCGATCTATGGCTGGCGGGGAGCGCAGGTGGGAAACATCCTGAGCTTTCAGGCGGATTTTCCAGCTGCAGAAGTCATCCGACTCGAGCAGAACTACCGTTCAACCGGCCACATTCTCGGTGCCGCCTCATCCCTGATCGGTTGCAACCGCATGCGCCTCGGCAAGACCTTGTGGACTCAGGGAAGTCCGGGGGAGCCCGTGCGCGTGCGCCAGGCTCACGACAGTGAGGAAGAAGCTCGCCTGATCAGCGATGAAATCGAATTGCTCCGCCGTGACGGAACGTCGCTTGACAGCATGGCCGTCCTGGTTAGGACGACAGCGCTGATCCTCGGATTAGAGGAACGGTTTCTGCAAATCGGGCTTCCCTATCAGGTCGTTGGCGGTTTGCGCTTCTTCGAGCGCCAGGAAATTCGCGACGCGGTGGCATACCTCCGGCTAGTGCAGCACGAGCACGACGACTTGGCGTTCGAACGCATCATCGGCCGGCCGCGGCGCGGCGTGGGGGTCGCGACGTTCCGGAAGCTTGCCAGCGAGGCAAGGCAACGGGAAACCTCCGTCGAATCCGCTGGTCGCGCTCTGCTCACGGCGGGCCGGATTCACGGAACCGCGCGGGCCGGCTTGCGTGAACTCTTCCACGCCCTGGACCGATGGCGCGAACGGGCCCGTGACAAGAAACCGCACGAGCTGGCGGAGACCGTCCTCGAGGACTCCGGCTACCTCAAGATGCTGCGCCACGACACCAACGCGGACGCAGCCGGTCGGTACGAGAATTTGCAGGAACTGCTCAGTGCGCTCCGCGATTTCGAGCACCTGCAAGGATTCCTGGAGCACGTGGCATTGGTGCACGAGCACGACGGACCGACGACCGAATCCCGCGTCAGCCTGATGACTCTGCATGCAGCCAAGGGCCTTGAGTTCGATGTCGTGTTTCTTCCGGCATGGGAGGATGGCCTGTTTCCACACGATCTGGCAGTGCTGGAAGGCGGCGACGAAGGGCTGGAAGAGGAACGGCGGCTCGCCTACGTCGGCCTGACGCGCGCACGTCACGAGGCGCGAATTTCGTGGGCCAGCCGACGGCGCACGTATGGAAATTGGGAGGACCGCTTCCCCTCCCAATTTCTGCGCGAACTACCCGCCGAACACGTATCCATCGAGACCCCTCCCGGAACCTTCGGCGCACCCGCGTACGGCGCAACACGCTTTGACACCGCAGGACCCGTCGTGGATCTTGGGGGCACTGCCGTCCTGCCCCCGGCAAATGCACCCGCTCAGCAATTCGTTGAGGGACAGAGGGTCTTCCACGACAAGTTCGGCTACGGAATCGTGATCACCAGTGACGACGGTGCCGTCGACGTCCAGTTCGATAAGAGCAGTCGAAAGACCATCATGGGCGACTACCTGCGACCGGCGGAACACGCCTGACAGCCAGTGATGTACCGGGTCCGGGTGCGGGTGCCGGCCGATGCACGGATCACGGTCGAAGAGATGCTGCTGGGCATCACCGAGGCATCCAGTAGTACCGTGGTCGAAGGCGGCGAGACGGAGGTACTGGGCTACTCGCGCCAGCCGCCCGACACGCACGCATTTGAGCAGGCGTTGGAGGGTGTCGGAATCCCGGCCCCGACCTGCCTGCTCGAACCGGTACCGGATGAAGATTGGGTTTCCCGCGGACTGGCCCGCCTGCCGCCCGTGCGGGCCGGGCGGTTCGTCCTTCGGGGGCGCCATTTGCCCGCCTGCTCGTCCGGACGCAATGACATTTGCATTGACGCCGGTCCGGCATTCGGCACCGGCCATCACCCGACGACCGCGACCATGATCGAGATGCTGGCTCACCTCGCGCAACGCCGCTTTCGACCGCAATTGGCGCTGGACATGGGTACCGGCGCCGGCGCCCTTGCCATCGTCATGGCCCGTTTGTGGCGCTGTCCCGTGCTGGCCGCTGACAACGACCCGGCCGCCGTCCGGTGCGCTCGCGAAAACGTTGTCCGGAACGGGGTAGCGCGCTGGGTCGACGTCGTCGAAGCCGACGGGTACGACGCGATTGGCAGTGTTTTCGACGTCGTTGCCGCTAACCTTTTTGCCCGCCCGCTTCGGGTGATGGCGCCGGCACTGGCCCGCAGCCTGTCGACGAGGGGCTACGCCGCGCTGTCCGGCCTGCTCGTGCGACAGCGGCTACCGGTACTGCGAGCGCACGTCGACCAAGGCTTGACTGTACGGCGTACCGTGCGCCGCGACAACTGGCTCACGTTCCTCCTGGCTCGCTCCCACGCCCCTCGCTGACTTCGAGGCCAGCGCCCTCGCCCTAGGTCTCCGCCCGCTCCGGCACCAACGACGGCGCTTCGTCTCCGAATGCCAGCGCCAGCAACAGATTGATCTGATAACGGGGAATGAGAAGGATCCGGTTGGGGCGCCGCTCGAGCACGGTGTAGTAGGCGTATCCGGTGACCAACAGGTCGCCGACCCGCAATATGGCCAGCGGATCGCCGTTGAGGCGATCACGAAACGTCAGCAGGATGTCAGGCGTCTCGAGGCCGTATTCCACCATCGGCCGATCCGGATTGATCGCCCGGTCGGCCAACATTCTTGCGGTAATCTCGAACTGCTCGGCGATCTGCGCTGCATCCGGCGATTCGGACCCTGCGCCGCCATGGTGATGCGTGTGCCCGTCGGCACCATGGTCATGGGCATGGCTTGCCTGAACCCAGCGTCCGTCCGGGTCGCGTTCGAAGTCGACGTGCTGGCTCTTCCACGCCACGGTAACGGAACCGATTTCCGGCTCTCCGAACGCGAAGACCGGGAACCTTCCCTCGGGCAGGTCGTCCAATCCCTCCGGCCCGTGATCGTGCGCATCGTGTGGATCGGGCGGGGTTCGTTCCGTCTGCACCAGTGCCACGACTGCGACCAGCAGCAGCACCCAGACGAGAAACGTTCGGCGGCTGAAAGTCGGTCGGCTCACCGCCGCCGCCACCAGATGACGGTACCGGCGAGCGCCAACAGGGCCGGCCACAGGACCACCGCGAAGAAGAACGTCCCCTTCATCTGCCGGTTGGTCATGTTGATCTCGGGAAGATCATAGGACCGAGGCTCGAGACCGATCAGATTTTCCTGCTCTGCCAGATAGTTGACGATGTTGAGAAAAAGATTCCCGTTGCCCAGGAGATGGAAGAAGGAGTTCTGCGCAAAGTCAGCGTCGCCGGCGACCACAATGCGCGACCGCAACCCGTCCGTCTCTTCGGTTGCCTCGCCCAGGCGCCGTGACGAGATCGCCACCAGCGTGAGCGGACCGGTTTGCTCGCCCGGGTCCCGCTCGGCACTGACCTGGTCGGTCTCCGCCCAGGCGGCTGGCGAGGAATTCACTGCGGGAATGACCGCTGTTCCGGGAGCCCTCTCCGGCGTCGGCGCAAACGGCCGTACCCCTGGGTAGAACGTCAGAGCCAGATCCCGCGTGATCTTGTGGTGGTTGTAGGACGTCACCGTCGGTGTCGAGACGTCTGCCCAAAAGTACCTGGCATCGTCGATCACGATCGCGTCCATGGCGACGATACCCCAGTCACGGAGCAGCGGCTCCAAACCGGTATCGACGAACGGGTCGAGCATGAAGAACGCGTTGTTTCCTTCCTCCAACCACGCGCGTATCGCTTCGACTTCACCTTGCAGCAGCGCCGTCTTGGGACCCGCGACCACGAGAACCGAACAAGGTTCGAGGGATTCCGTGGCGCCCGCAAGGGTTACCTTGACGACCTCGTAATTGATCGTCTCCAGCGCGTTTCGCGCTTTCGCCATCCCGTGCCGCTCGTGCAGGACGAACTTGGCCCCGAGGCCGTGCGAATGACCCGGTGCCCCCTCCTGGTGATCGTGTGACTCGAGACTGAAGGGATCGGCTTCCACATGGCCGTCCAGGAAGCAGATCTTCTGTTTGACGCCGAGCGACACTCGAAGAACGCCGTTGGCAATGTCGGTTTCCGTCGAACCATGCACGAAGTGCCGCCGCCCCTCGCTCTCGAGCACCGCCGTACCTGCAAACTGCACGCCTGCCAGCCGAGCTGCGGCCGGGTTGAGGTTCGGATTGTGGAACTCGGCCGTGACCTGCGGTGTCGCGTCGGCGAACAGTTCATAGAGCTCGACCGTAGTGCGCAGGGCGGAGTCATAGAAAAACGTAATGTGCACCGGCGCGGACAGCCTTGAAAGCATGTCAACGGTTTGTTGGGACAGCGAGTGAGATCCCTGAGTTGTGAGATCGAAACGCAGGGGAACGCGGGACGCAAAAGCCCCTATGACCACCAGAACCGCACACGCGCCCACCGCAAACAGGGCGATTTCGCCACGGCGTCGTGTCATTCCGGCTCGCAGCCGGATTCTGAGGAAATAGCCACCAACGACCGCGAGCGAGAGCCCTCCCAGCCCGAGCAACAGGCTCCCGGGGTTCCATTCGTTGGCAATCAGTCGGATGGCGAGGGCTCCGACGAGGGCTGCGACGGCTGCCAGCAGTACCAGACCCGCGTGAAAGGCCCTCACCTCAGCGTCTCCACTCCAGGGCGCAGACGTTCAATATCAGCGCTCCGGCCGCAAAGAGCACGAATAGCGCCAGCGACTCGAACCTGGCCAATCCCTCGATGAACTCACCGAAGTGCCAAGCGAAGGAGACGTAGAGAAAAAGCTCTCGCAGGAATTGCACGGTCTGAAACGATTGCAAATGCCCCACGAACCAAAAACCCAGGAGAAGCGAAACCGTCACCAACGCGGCCACGATCTGATTCTCGGTCAGAGACGAGCAGAACTGCCCGATCGCCAGGCAGGCGCTGCCCAGCAACAGAAAACCCAGATAGCCCGAGAAGATCGTGCTGGTCTCCGGAGCTCCGAACAGATACAGCGGCACCAGGTCAAGCACCGTTCCCAACGCCATGAGGACGAGCATCGTGAGCGCCCCGAGGTACTTGCCCAGGACAACCTGCCACGGCGCGAGCGGCAGCGTAGCCAAGAGCTCGTACGTGCCCGCGCTGTATTCGGTTGCAAACAGGCGCATCGACACGACGGGCAACAGAATAACTGCCAGCAGGCCCATGTTCTGGAAGGTTTCCCGCATAGTTGCGAGACCGGAAACGAACAGGTTGTACGAAAAGAAATATCCCGTCCCGAGCAGGAATACCGCCAAGACGAAATAGGCGATCGGCGACCGGAAATAGAGTTTGATCTCCTTGCCGTAGACCGCAAGTACTCCGCTCATGCCGCCCCCTCGACGTAATGCAGGAACACGTCCTCCAGCGAAGGGTCGTGCCGCCGCAGTCCCAGCAGGTCCCAGTCGCGGGCCACCACCCTGGCAATGGCCGCCTCCACGTTGCCGCTGGAGTCGACTGCACAGTTGACCGCGTACGGGACCTGTCGGTCGTCCACGTCGACCCGGATCACGCCGCTGATGTCGAGCAGCCGCTCCATGAGGTCGGACGGCTCGCCAGCCGCCACGTGCAGCTCAACCCGGTTGGCTCGCCCGACCGCCGTCGCCAACCCCGCCGGCGAATCGATGGCAAGCAGCCGACCGTGATGCAGGATCGCGATCCGGTCACAAAGTAGGGTCACCTCCGGCAGAATGTGGGTACTCAGCAGCACGGATTGGTCGCGACCGAACGACCGGATGACTTCGCGGGTTTCCGAAATCTGTCCGGGGTCCAGTCCCGACGTCGGCTCATCGAGGAGCAGGACTTCAGGTTGTCCGAGTAGGGCTTGGGCCAATCCCAGTCGCTGGCGATACCCTTTCGACAACTTGTAGACCTCGGTTCGGGCAACCGCCTCGAGCCGACAGGCGGAAACAACGCGATCCAGCTGGCTGGCGGTGTCGGCGCGGCGCACCCGCTTGGCGCGGGCCACAAAATGAAGGTAACCCAGGACGTCGAAGCTCTCGTAGAGCGCGGGACGCTCCGGCGCGTACCCGACCGCCGACGCGCTTTCCGTGGGCGAATTGATCACGTCATGGCCGGCGACGGTCACCTGACCGGAGGTCGGCGCGAGGTAGCCAGCGATCATCCGGAGAGTGGTGGTCTTGCCGGCGCCGTTTGGGCCCAGGAAACCGACAATCTCGCCTCGGCTCACGTGAAACGAAACACGGTCGACGACCGTTCGTTCGCCGTAGGTCTTGGTCAGGCTATGAAGTTCGACTGGATGGGACACGGGGAATCAAGGAAGCCGATGGTCTGGCGCGCGACCATGGGGACCAACGCTGGAACAAAAAAGAAGAGGCCCTCCCCACGAATGGGGAGAGCCTCTCTCGATGGAAGATCGCTGGACGTCAGTCGTACCAGTTCTCGCCCATGCTGTCGTACTGTCGGATGGAGTGACCGAACCACAGTTGCCCGTTCTGGATGTCGGCCATCATCTTCAGCCGGTTCACGGAGTCGAAGTAGTCCAGGATGCTGTAGTTCAGGCCAGCCGGGTGACCTTCGAGGTTCTCTTCCATCCAGATCGCGTCCTGGGAAAGAACGACCGTGCCGGTGTTGGCCAGCTCAAGCCGGACGGACTGATGACCCAGCGTGTGACCCGGTGTGCTCAGGATCATGACCGTTCCGTCGCCGAACAGGTCCATGTCACCGTCAATGGCGTGATAGTTGAACTCGCGGGCCTCGTCATAGTCGCCAACCACGTGGGCGCCGCTCGGGCGCTGGAACTTCTCAGGCCACCAAGCCTGGTAGAGCTCACGTTTCTGAATCACGTGAATCGCGTCCGGGAACATCTCGATGTTGCCGATGTGGTCAAGGTGCGAGTGCGAGGTGATGACGACCTTCACATCGCTCGTGCTGTACCCCAGCTTCTCAAGCTGCTGGTCGATGACATCGCCTCTGGTCTGGCTCGGCATCAGGAAATCACAGTTGCCCTGGGCCCAATGCGAGGCGCAGTTGCCGTCGGAAATCGCCACGTTATTTCCCGTGTCGTATACCACCAGCCCCTTGGGATGATCGATCACCCACATGTTGATGGGGATCAAAATGTCGCGGGCTTCCGGATACGTCGGGATCAAACCCTGAATATTGAATGGACCGAACTTGCCGCTAGCAGTCCAATAGACTTTCACGGATCCGTGTTTGTCTGCGACAGCACTTCCTGCCGCAAAACCGCACACTGCCAGGACGGCCAACGCCGAAGCGATTCGTCTCATAGAAAATCTCCCTCAGTGGGCTGCCAGCATCTGCATCCACCAGACACGGCGTTATCTACCTGCGTCTGCCGGTCGCACAATTCGATTCCTGCGCCCGCTGATCACATCATCAAAGGCAGACGGATGTCTGTCAAGCTGATCTTGGTCGGCCGCCACCGCCTGACTGGCTGCCATCCGGGTTGCCGGCACCCCGATAGGCCCCTCCCGGCGTGCAAAGCCGGACGTGCCTGGCACCGAGGCCGTCAGACGCCCAGCGCTTCTGCGGCGCCGATGCCTGCATCGATCAACAACCCTCGCACCGCGGCACGCAACTCGGGGAGATCCGCCTCGCGGTAGGTCTCGCACCGGGTGACCACGGCTGCCTCTGTGTTGGAAGCGCGGAGCAACCACCACCCTTGCTCGGTGCAGACACGCACGCCATCCAGGGTGTTCGGCGAAACACCGCGACGTATCACCGCATCGCAGACCGAGCGTACGACCTCGAACTTGCGACTGTCCGGGCAAGGGATGCGAATCTCCGGTGTGCTGAATGTGCGCGGCAGCGCCGCACAACGTTGCGCCAACGTCGGTCCGCTACTCAGCGCGCGCAGCAGCCGAACCGCAGCGTAGAGCGCGTCGTCATACCCAGGGTGCTCGTCAGCGAAGAAGATGTGGCCGGAAAGCTCGCCGGCGAAGAGCGCTTCCCCTCTGCGCACGCGGGCCCGCATATGCGCATGGCCGGTCGGCCCGAGCCGCGGCCGGCCTCCGAGTTCCGAGATATGACGAAACACGGTTTCGCTGGTCTTGACGTCTGCCAGCAAGGCGGCTCCCGGCGAATCGGTCAGGACGTCCGCGGCGAAGACACAGAGCAAATGGTCCGGCGACACGATCTGTCCTGCGCCGTCCACGACGCCAAGCCGGTCCCCATCCCCGTCGAAGGCAACGCCTAGGTCGAGACGGTCGGCCCGTACTGCCGCCGCGAGCTCCGACAGGTTCTCGGGTTTCGAGGGGTCCGGATGGTGCGCCGGGAACCGGCCGTCGACAGCGCCGTTCAAGATGTGATGCTCGCCGGGAAGGCGAGCCGTAAGGTGCTGCAGGAGCGCGCCGGCCGCGCCGTTTCCCGCATCCCATGCAACCCGGAGCGGGCGTCCCTTGCCGGCGAGCCCATCCGCAAGGGACGCGGCGTACGCCGACCGGACACCAAGGTCTTCCACCACGCTTGGCCCCGGGTTGCGCGGGAGCGGCGCTGGATGGGTCAGCTCCTGGATCGACTTACCGAAGAACGGTGCCCCGCCGAGCGAGAGCTTGAAACCGTTGTGCTCCGGTGGATTGTGCGATCCGGTAACCGTTACGGACCCGTCGGCGGCCAGACGATGGTCGGCGAAATGCACCATGGGCGTCGGGCCGACCCCGATCCGTATCACGTGAGCGCCGGCTTCACGGAGCCCCTTGACGAGTGCGCGCTCGAGTGCGGGCGAGGTCAGCCGGCCATCACGACCCACCACGATTCGGCACGACGCGCGCTCAGCCGATACCCGGATTGCGAATGCCTGGCCGAGCGCCCGTGCGTCGGCGCACCCCAAGGTCTCGCCGACGATTCCGCGAATGTCGTAGGCCCTCAGGATCGAAGGATCAAACAGGCGCCGCGCGCCGCTTCCCTGGCGCTTCATGGGCCTGCGGCTCGACGGCAAGTCGATCGTCCAGTGGCACCAGGCCCGGCGATCGAGCGGGCATCGACGTAATCGCTCGCCATCAGTCGTGCCAGGTCAGGCCTGCTCCCCGTCCATCCCTGACAGGAGCGCGCGGACCGTAGTCGCCACGGCGGCACTGCGTGCCGCATCCGCCAGCGCCACGGCCACACCCGCTGCAACCATCCCGGTGGGATTCCCGCAGTCAAACCGCCGCCCTTCGAACCGTACCGCGTGGACCGGCGTGGTTCCGATCGTGGCGGCGATCGCGTCGGTCAGCTGCAATTCGCCACCGGCGCCGGGCGCCAACGTGGGCAGCGCTGCACACACTTCTGGAGAAAGCACATAGCGGCCGACCACGGCCAGTTGCGACGGCTCCGATCCCGGCGCCGGTTTCTCCACGAGACCCTGCACCTCCGCCACGATGCCGTCATCGACGCCGGGTGCGACCACCCCGAAGTTCCGGAGTTCCTCCGGTGGAAGGCTGGTCACGGCCAGCACGGTGCCACCCAGCCGGTTGTGGACATCCAGCAGCTGACGCAGGCACGGCGCATGACCCAGAACGAGGTCATCCGGCAGGATCACGGCATATGGACCCGGTCCGAGCGCCCGGGTGGCGCAGCCGACGGCGTGGCCGAGTCCGAGCGGCTCCGCCTGTTCGATTGCGGTCAGCCGCTCGCCAAGGGTTGCCAACATCCGGACCTCGGCCTGCGCTTGGGAACGTCCACGCGCCGCCAACGCCGCCTCAAGTTCCTGGTCGCGCGCGAAGTGCCGCACCGCCAGATCCCGTCCTGGAGCCGCTACCAGCACCACTCGTTCGATCCCGGATTCGAACGCCTCCTGGACGGCGTACTGCACCAGTGGCCGCCCGGCCACCGGCAGCATTTCCTTGGGCACAGCCTTGGTCGCCGGAAGAAAACGTGTACCGAGCCCTGCGATCGGAAGGATGGCGGTCCTGACGGAACCAGGGGCGCCAGCTAACCGTGACACCTGGCGACATCCTGTACGTGTACTTCGGCGCGCCTCTGGCCTCGCCAGGTCGAAACCTGCACTTGGCCGGCGACGTCCAGTGGCCGACCGCGCAGCAAGGCGTTGCCAACCGGAGTTCCCTCGGTCCGGAACGCGATCGCCTTCACCCGGCCACGGGTCTCATCGGCGAGTAGACAGCTGACGTGCCCAGTACCCACGACGCGCGCCTGAACAGGAAAGACCCGCGGAAAGGTGAAGCATGGCCACGGATTGCCTACCCCGAACGGTCCGGCCCGCTCCAACTCTGTCCCCAAGGCAACGTTGGCGCCCGACACCGCCAGGACGCCGTCAAGCAGCAGGTCGGCCACGGCGGGGTCCGGCTGCCGGGCCTGCGCGATCTCCTCATTGAGAAAGGCAACCAGATCTCCCAGGCAGCCGCTGCTCCCGGTGAAGCCGGCCGCCATCGGATGGCCGCCCCCCATCGCCAGCAAGCCCGCTCGCCGGGCCCGGATCACGGGTGTGCCAATGTCGATGTCAGCGAGCGAGCGAGCCGAACCCCTTAGCTGGTCCCGATCACGGACGCATACAACCGCAGGCCGCCGAAACCGATTCACCAAGCGACTTGCGACGATCCCGATCACTCCGGGATGCCAACCCTCTCCGACGACGATCACTGCCGGACCCGCATCCGGACCGCGCACTTCTGCCTGCGTCACGGCCTCGTCATACGCCTGCGCCTCCAGCGACTGACGCCGCCGGTTCAGGTCCTCAAGCACGCCAGCCACGCGAACGGCCTCTTCCGGGTCGTCAGTTTCGAGAACGCGCAAGCCCAGCGCCGGATCGCCGACCCGGCCGGCGGCGTTGATCCTGGGGCCGTACACGAAACTGAAGTGCGATGCCTGCGGGGGCTCCTCCAGGCGGGCGGCGGCGGCAATGGCGCGGAGACCGGGATTGCCGCCCTGCGCGAGGACCTCGATGCCGCGACGAACCAGATCCCGGTTCGCGCCCGTCAGCGGGGCGAGATCGCAGACGGTACCGAGCGCCGCCAAGTCGAGAAATGACCCTGGCTCCGGCAGGAGGCCGTCCCCCGCGCCACGGCGACCCAGTTCCCGGTGCAGGCGGTCGATCAGCAGCCAGGTGAGGCCGCTGGACGTCAGCATCCCCAGTCCGCTCGTGTCGTCACCGCGATTAGGGTTCACAATGGCCGCCGCTGGCGGCAGCTCGGCTTCCGCGACGTGATGGTCGACCACAATGACCGGGATCCGGTGCTCCGCCGCATGCCGCAGCGGAGCGAACGCAGTGATGCCGCAGTCAACCGTTACGACCAGCTCCGCACGGGCCGCCCTGAAGCGGTCGATCGCGGTAGCGCTGGGACCGTATCCCTCCGCGACCCGATCGGGAATGTGCGTAATGGTTGTCACCCCCGCGGCCCGCAAGTAGCGGACAAGCTGGGCGGTGGACGCCGTGCCGTCGGCGTCGTAGTCGCCGAGAATCCCAATGCGCCGCCGCTGCGTCACGGCGTCCGCAAGCAAGGTCGCCGCACAATCCAGATCGAGTACCGAACTCACGCCCGGCGGGTGCGGCATGCCCACCGGACGCAGCCAGCCATTCGCTTCGTCCGGCGCGATGCCGCGGCCGACTAGGAAGCGGGCCAATCCATCGGATGCCCCCGTGGCCCGGACGACCGCCGCCACCGCCTGCTCGTCGGCGGCGCGGTAGCGCCAAATCCTCCCTGAGAGGGACCGCCCGGGTATTGCGGGTCCCGCATTCACGCCGGCACCGGGTATGTGGCCTGGCGTCGTTCCCAGCGACCACCGGACACGTAGACTCGGCTGTCGCACGTAACGAAGTTCGCCGCCTGCCGCGGGCCCTGCACGAGCGGCCCGTCGGTGACCCCGGTGACGATCAGGACCGTGCCCGCGGAGGCAAGTTCCGATCGGTCGTACACCCGGTTGAAGTCGCGGATACCGGCCCGGGCCGCGCGAGCGCGCTCGCCGTCGTCGCGAAATACAAGCCGGCCCAGCATCGCCCCGCCCGTGCAGGCCAACGCCGCCGCCGCCAACACCCCCTCCGGCGCGCCGCCTACCCCCATGTAGACGTCAACCGGCGAAGCGGAGTCGGCCACCTGAATGATTGCCGCCACGTCCCCATCGCCGATCAGTCGCAAGCGGGCTCCGGTCTCCCGGACCGCGTAGACGAGATCGGCATGGCGATCCCGGCGCAAGATGCAGACGGTCACATCTTCAACTCTGCAGCCCTTGACCTCGGCAATGCGTCCCAGATTGTCAGCCGGAGAATCGTCGAGCCGGATGAGGCCCTCCGGATAGCCGGGGCCGATCGCAAGCTTTTCCATGTACACATCTGGCGCGTGCAGCAGACTTCCGCGTGCTCCCGCAGCGAGGACCGCCAACGCGCCGGGGGCGTCGGTAGCGCAGATGGTCGTGCCTTCCAGCGGATCGACCGCGATGTCGAGCTCCGGCCCTGTCCCGGCACCGACGGCTTCACCGACATAGAGCATGGGGGCAGAATCGCGTTCTCCCTCGCCTATGACGACGGTACCCGACATCGGCACGGACTGGAGCTGCCGACGCATCGCATCGACTGCGGCCTGGTCTGCCGCTTTCTCGTCGCCGCGGCCTCGCCACGCCGACGCCGCCAGCGCCGCCGCCTCGGTCGCCCGAAGTAGATCATCCAGGAGCGCGTGCATGACGCCTGGCGCCGCGCGGGTCACGCAGCACCCCGCGCAGTCCGAACGCCGAGGTCCGAGCGATCCAAGAATTGTCGAATGTTGCGGCAGGCCTGCCGGATGCGCTGTTCGTTTTCCACCAAGCTGATCCGGACCCAGCCCTCCCCGCCCGGACCGAAGCCCGCGCCCGGTGACACCGCAACCCGGGCCCCCGCCAGCAGCTCCTTTGCAAAGGCGAGGCTACCTGCGCCCTGGAATGCCGTCGGCAGCCGCGCCCACACGAACATCGTCGCGACCGGCGGTTCGACATCCCAACCGGCGCGCTGCAACCCGCCCACCAACGTGTCTCGGCGGCGGCGGTAGGTTGCACGGACCGAGTCGACGTAATCCTGCGGGCCATTGAGCGCTGCGGTCGCCGCAACCTGAATCGGCGTGAAGGCGCCGTAGTCCAAGTAGGACTTGATTCGAGTCAACGTGGCCACAAGGTGCGGGTTGCCGGCAGCGAACCCGATCCTCCAGCCAGGCATCGAGTAGGTCTTGCTCAGCGAGGTGAACTCGACTGCGAGCTCCTTGGCGCCCGGCACCTGCAGGATTGACGGCGGCGGCGAATCATCGAAGTAAATCTCGGCGTAGGCGAGATCGGACAGGATCCAGACTTCATGCCGCCGGCAGAGGTCCACGATGGCCTCCATGACCTCCAGCCCCACCACTGCGGCCGTCGGATTGGCTGGGAAGTTCACCGTGACCGCCTTGACTCGGCCGGCGCCAGCCTCCAGCGCCTTCGCCAGCTCGGAAACGAAGTCGCGGCCGGGCCCGACCGGCACGCCCCGGATGGCCGCACCCGCCAGCACGAAACCGTACGGGTGGATTGGGTAGCTGGGATCGGGGGCCAGTACAAGATCGCCGGGTTCGGTGATCGCCGTTGCGAGGTGGGCAAACCCTTCCTTGGATCCCAAAGCCACGATGACCTCGCGCTCGGGGTCCAGCGTGACGTCGAACCGACGCTGGTAGTAGCCTGCTAGCGCTCGACGGAGGCCGCGGATACCGCGCGAGGCGGAATACCGGTGCACGCGGGGATTGCGAACGGTCTCGACGAGCTTGTCGACGACATGATCCGGGGGTGGGAGGTCGGGATTGCCCATCCCGAGATCGATGACGTCCTCGCCGGCCGCCCGCGCGGCGTCCTTCATCGCGTTCACCTCGGCGAACACGTACGGCGGCAGCGCCTGAATGCGCTCGAACTCGCGGGGGGAGGGAATTTGCTTCATCGGCCAGTTGTTCCGGTCAGGCCGCCCGATCTTCGAGCCTGTCCGAGATTGTGCACGAGGTTTTGCGCCCCGCCCAATCGATGATGGCCGACCTTGCAGCACACCATGGCACAGACAACCCAGGAACGGATCGAGGTTCGGTTACGGCGCCAAGGTACCAGCCATCAGACCGATGTCTTCCGGCAGGCCCAGCATCACGTTGGCGTTCTGCATCGCCTGCCCTGCGGCTCCCTTGAGCAGGTTGTCCAGAGCGCAAATGAGCACCGCCTGTCCGCCGCGGCCGTCGGCCACGCCGAGGTGCGCCTGATTGGAACCGCGCACCTCCCGCGTCGCGGGAACAACTCCCGCGGGCAGGACCTGCACAAAGGCCTCGGCGGCGTACGCGGCCTCCAGGCACGCCTGCAGATCCGTGGCGGCCACGCCGGCGCGCGGATTGACGTAGATGGTCGTCAGAATGCCGCGATTCATCGGCACCAGGTGCGGAACGAACGTGACCTTGATGTCGGAGCCGGCGACGCCCGACAATTCCTGCTCGATCTCCGGCGTGTGGCGGTGACCGCCAAGTCCGTAGGCTCGGATTCCTTCGGAGACTTCGGCAAACAGGAGGTCTTCCCGCAGTGCCCGTCCGGCCCCCGAAACCCCCGACTTGGAGTCAATCACGATGGGCTCGAGTTCGATCAGCCCGGCCGACAGGAGGGGAAGCAGGGGCAGGAGCGCCGACGTCGGGTAGCAGCCCGGACAGGCCACCCGCGAGGCGGAGCCGAGCGCCGCACGGGCGTGCTCGGTCAGTCCGTAAACGGCGTCGCGCTGCAGTTCCGGCGCCAGATGGGGAGTGCCGTACCACTCGGCGTAGCTCGCGAGATCGCGGAGCCTGAAGTCCGCAGAAGTGTCAACCACGCGAACCGCGGGAACGAGGCGCGCAGCGGTCTCCTGAGTCGTGCTGTGCGGGAGGCAGCAAAACACCAGCGCACACCCGGAGCCATCGAACTCGTCCACGTCCACGAATGGCGGCAGGTCCAGGCCACTCAGCCGGGGAAAAAGGGTCTCTGGAAGGACCCCGGCCTGGCGCTTTGCCCCGAGGGCCGCGATCTCCAGTCGGGGATGCCCGAGCGCCAGCCGGAGCAATTCCGCGCCAACGTACCCGCTGGCTCCCAAGATCGCGACAGGGAACCGATCAGTCATGTGCTAAGGCCCGGCGCGTCTGCGCCACGTGAACAGTAAGGTCAGCAACCGGCCGCGCAAGCCGGAGCAAATCAGCGCTTGGAGAACTGGAAGCTTCGGCGCGCCTTCGGACGCCCGTACTTCTTTCGTTCCACTCGACGAGCATCCCGGGTCAGCAGTCCGTGCGCTCGAAGCTTGGGGCCGAGCGCCGGCTCGCGTGCGGCGAGGGCGCGGCTGATACCGTGCCGAATTGCCCCTGCCTGCCCTGAAGTTCCGCCGCCGCGGACTGTGCAGACCACGTCGACTTCGTCCTGACGCTCGGACACCTGAAGCGGAAGTCGCAACAGCGCCAGGTGCCCCGCCCGTGGAAAGTACTCCTGCTGGGGCTTGCCGTTGACCGTGATCCTCCCCTTGCCGGCCATTACCCAGACACGTGCCACGGAGCTCTTACGCCGGCCGGTGCCATAGCTCCGCGCCTTGGAAGCAGGTGCCGCCGGACCAGAGCCGACTACCGGGACGGGAGTTAGCGTGTCAGTCATTGGAGGTTTGCCGTAGGTTCTTCGGGTTGAGCGCCGCCAAATCGACGGGCACCGGCTGCTGGGCCGAGTGTGGATGCTCCGGGCCAGCGTACACGTGCAGCTTGCGCAGTTGTTCCCGACCCAGCGGACCCTTCGGGATCATTCGACGCACCGCGAGTTCAATCACCTGTTCAGGGCGCGCGCCTGCGAGTAGATCCCCGTAGCGCCGCGACCGAATGCCGCCCGGATACCCGGTGTGCCAGTAGTGCAGCTTGTCACGGGATTTCACGCCGGTCAGCGCCACCTTCTCCGCGTTGACCACGACGATGTTGTCGCCGCAGTCCAGGTGCGGCGTGTACATCGGCTTGTGCTTTCCGCGGAGCCGATTGGCGATGAGACTGGCGAGCCGTCCGAGGACAACCCCTTCGGCATCGATCAGATGCCAAGCACGCTTAATCTCCGCCGGGCGGGCGGTATATGTACGCATGGAAGGTCCTAGCGGAACGTACGGTGCGGCGCGACTGCATTCGCTGCGCCGCCACAAGGTCGCAACCGGGCGCCTATGTCTAGCCCCGGCCAAGGCCGCTGTCAACGCAGGCTGAAACAGCGGCACCCGTCCAGGAAACGCCACAAGAGTGGTAGCGGGGGAGGGACTTGAACCCCCGACACGCGGATTATGATTCCGCTGCTCTAACCAACTGAGCTACCCCGCCCCCGGTGGTCGGCCGGCGACCTCGGCCCCTTTAGGCTACACGAACGGGCCCGGCCCGTGCGTCTACGACTGACACCCGGCCGCTGTCAAGTTTCCGGCAGGGAACGCGTCACGGGCAACCGTCCCCCTGTCGTCGCCTGCCCCGACTTGACCGTGGCATTTCCGAACTTCCTTGAACCGTCCGGAAGACCTAAATATGGTAGTCGTGAGTGAGGAAAGCCACTACGGTCGTCGGGCTCGGCTGCCGAAGCGTTGCAGGAGTGCCAGGGCGTGAGTAAGGGTCGATGGGGCGGCCGGCTGGCGAGCGCGGCCGGATTGCTGATCGCATGTTCAGTGGTCCCTGCGGCAGCAGAAGACGGACGCCCCAGCGGGCTCGGCACACTTCACTTCGGATCGTCCGACGTGGTGCCGTGCGCAATGCGCACGCACAGGATCGGCGGCGAGGTGTCCACGACGTTCGTGCATCCCTCGCCTACCTGCGAGGAAGGCCGGCCATCGGGTAACGGCTGGCGGGCGAGGAAACCGCTCGAGACCACCGCGGCCTGGTCGGCGGGATATTCCGAACTCGACATCGCCGTTGGTGTCGTCTACCGCGCGCTCCCACGGTCGTTCACCACTCGAGAACGGACGGGCGGGGAAACGGTGTCCCTGGTAGGCGCGCTCCAGTACGGCCGATTCGTCCTGGGTGCCGGCGTGTTCGACGCCGACGATCCTGCGATCGACAACGTGCGGCGCGGCTACAACCTCGGTGCCAACTACCAGTTCGGCGCATTCCGGGTCGGCACCTCTCTCATCACTACCTGGACAGACGGCTCCTGGACGGGGCGTAAGGTGAATCCCGCCACTCAACGTTCACTTGACTCGCTTTCCGTCGATCTGGAATACGCGTTCAAGCCCGGGCTCCGGGGTTACTTCAACTACGTCGAGGTGACGCACCCGGAGCAACTGGCAAGCTGGCAGGAGCAATCTGGCCAGCGGGAGAGCACCTGGACCGTAGGTGTGAGCGTCGGCTTCTGATCAGCACTGCCAGTCGTCGGTTCCGACCTGCATGAAACCAGTTGATCTGACGCGCTCCGAGCCCCTGCTCGATGGGGGCGATCCGTGGGCCGACGTCCGCGACGGCGTACGGAAGCTCTGTGCCCGCTTCCCCGGCCCGTACTGGCGCGCGCTGGACCGTGACCGTACCTATCCCGAGGAGTTTGTCGCGGCCCTGACCGAAGCGGGTTACCTGGCCTGCCTGATCCCGGAACAGTACGGCGGTGCCGGCCTCCCGGTGTCCGCCGCCGTCGCCGTGCTCGAAGAGATTCACCGCAGCGGCGGCAACGGCGCTGCCTGTCATGCCCAGATGTACATGATGGGCGCTCTACTGAGGCATGGTTCCGAAGCGCAAAAGCAGCGTTATCTACCAGATGTGGCTTCCGGGAAGCTCCGGTTGCAGGCGTTCGGGGTGACGGAGCCGAACGCGGGCAGCGATACCCTCGGACTGCAGACCCGGGCTGACCGAGACGGCGATGCCTACGTCATCAACGGCCAGAAGATCTGGACCAGCCGGGCTGAGCATTCCGACCTGATGCTCCTGCTTGCCCGGACCGAGTCGGCGGAAACCGTCGCCAAGCGCACGGACGGCCTGTCACTGTTCCTCGTGGACATGGCCGAGGCATTGCAGTCCGGGCTCAGTATCCGCCCGATCCGGACCATGTTGAACCATGCGACCACGGAGGTCTTCTTCAAGGATCTCCGGGTGCCGGACACGGCCCGGATCGGCGAGGAAGGCAAGGGGTTCCGCTATATCCTGGACGGTATGAACGCGGAGCGGATCCTGGTCGCAGCCGAATGCATCGGCGACGCCCGTTTCTTTGTCGACCGCGCCGTCGCTTACGCCGGTGAACGGGTGGTCTTCGATCGTCCTATTGGCCAGAATCAGGGCGTGCAGTTCCCGATTGCACGGGCATACGCGGAGACGGAGGCAGCCAACCTGATGGTGCAGAAAGCCGCGCTCAGGTTCGACTCGGGCTTGCCGTGTGGACCGGAGTCCAACATGGCGAAACTGCTGGCAGCAGACGCCTCGTGGCACGCGGCCGAAAGCTGTCTGCAGACGCATGGCGGCTTCGGCTTCGCAGAAGAGTACGATATCGAGCGAAAGTTCCGCGAAACCCGGCTTTACCAGGTGGCCCCGGTTTCCACCAACCTCATTCTCGGCTACATCGGGCAGCACGTCCTGGGCTTGCCCCGCTCGTACTAGTCCAAACACCTCGCCAATGCAGGATCTCGAAGGCATTCTTGTGCTGTCGCTTGAACAGGCGGTGGCGGCGCCGCTGTGCACCGCACGGCTGGCCGACGCCGGCGCAAGGGTAATCAAGGTCGAACGGGACGGCGGCGATTTCGCGCGCCACTACGACCGGGTCGTCCTCGACCAGAGCGCGTATTTCGTCTGGCTGAACCGCGGCAAGGAGTCGCTGGTAGCCGACATCAAGGACCCCGACGACCAAGCGCTGCTCCACGCGATCGCGGCAAAGGCAGACGTGTTCATCCAGAACCTGGCCCCCGGCGCCGCCGCCCGGGCAGGCCTTGGTTCCGACTCTCTCCGTGCCGCGAATCCACAGCTCATTACCGTCGACATTTCGGGCTACGGCGACAGCAGCTACGAAGACATGAAGGCGTACGATCTGCTCGTTCAGGCGGAAAGCGGCGTCTGCGAGCTGACCGGCACGCCGGACGGCCCGGCCCGGGTCGGGGTCCCCATCTGCGACCTCGGTGCCGGTGTGAACGCGCATGCGGCGATCCTCCAGGCGCTGTTCCGGCGGACCCGAACCGGCGTGGGCTGCGGGATCCGCACGTCCCTCTTCAGCGGGATAGCCGACTGGATGTCGGTTCCGTACCTGAGCCGCAGGTACGGCGCCGTGGACCTCCAGCGGCTGGGACTGACCCATCCCTCAATCGCGCCCTATGGCGCCTTTCCCGCGCGATGCGGACGCTTCGTGCTGATCTCCATCCAGAATGAGCGCGAGTGGCGAATCCTGTGCCGCGACGTCCTGGAAGACGAGGCGATCGCTGACGACCCGCGCTTCGTAACGGTCGTTGACCGCTTCAAGAACCGTCGGGATCTCGACGCGATCATCTGCGCCGCTTTCGGGACCCGCGACCGTCCAGCGCTGCTCGAGCGCCTGCGCAAGGCAAGAATCGCGTGCGGAGCGCTCAATGACGTGGCGGACCTGGCCGAACACCCCGCACTGCGACTGGTCCGCTACGACACGCCGGGCGGAAGTGTTGAAACGATTGCGCCGCCCAACGACGTGGATGGCGTGGTGCCCTCCTATAGGGCAGTGCCCGGTCTCGGACAGCATTCGAGCGCCATTCGTGCGGAGTTTTCAGCATGACCAAGGATTGGACGCCGCAGCCCAGAGTCCAGAAAGACGTCATCTCCCAGTGGCCGGCCCAAGCCCTGGCCGCCACGCTGGGAGCGCCAGCTCCCCAAACGGGAGACACCCTGCCGCCTGGCTGGCACTGGAGCTACTTCCTGGAAGCCGTCGCACCCGACCAGATCGGCATCGACGGCCATCCTCGACGTGGAGACTTCCTTCCGCCGATCGAACACCTGCCGCGCCGCATGTACGCGGGCGGCAAGCTGCGATGGTTCGCGCCGTTACGGATTGGCGTGACGGCCACGCGAACTTCCGAGGTCACACGCGTGGAAGAAAAGACCGGGCGGACCGGGCCGCTCGTCTTCGTAACGGTGCGTCACACGATCGCCTCCGGGGAGGACACGTGCCTCGAGGAAACGCAGAATCTGGTCTACCGGGACGCGCCCGCTCCGGGCGCAGACACGCCGAAACCCGCTGCCGTTCCGGCTGAGCCGCAGTGGTCCCGTCTGGTCCGGCCGGACCCGGTCATGCTGTTCCGTTACTCAGCCGTGACCTTCAACGGACACCGGATCCACTATGACGCCCCCTACGTGCGGGAAGTCGAAGGATACCCCGATCTGATTGTCCACGGACCGCTCATGGCCACCTTGCTCCTGGAGACGCTGCGCCACGAAGCCGGCATGGCGGGTCCGGAGACCTTCACGTTTCGGGCCCTTCGGCCCATGTTCGCCAATACCCCGATCCGCGCGGAAGGCCGCGCCACCGAGACCGGCGCGGAACTCTGGATCCGCGGTCCGGATGGCGGGCTCGCGATGCACGGGGAGACGATGCCGCCGACTCCGTAGCCCTGCCCCGGCAGTCCGCGGACTACATCAGGCTGCTGCCGCTGCATCCACGGTGTTGCCGGCGGCTCGGATTGGTCCCGCCAGGGCCGCCGCCGTCGGCAGGTGCATCTCAGCAAAGTATCGAGCGGTCTGGATTTTCGTACCGAGGAACGGATCGGTCTCACCGGAGCGGATCCGCTCCGCCGCCCGGATGGCGGCACGCCCCATGGTCCAGCCGCCCGTCGTGAAGCCCAGCAATTCCAGGAACGGTGTTGCACCGGCGGCTGCAGCGCGGGGATCGTCCCAGAACTTCCCGGTGAGCCACGTTCCGGCCTCGCCCGTCGCAGCGGCGGCAGTCGCGAGGTGCCTGCCAATCGCCGGCAGATCTTCGCCCGGGCTGTCGGCCAGTTGCGTTGCAACAGCTTGGATGTCGGACACCAATTCCCGGAACGGCTCGCCGTCCCCGAGATGCAGCTTCCGGCGCAGCATGTCCAGCGCCTGGATCCCGTTGGTACCCTCGTAAATGGGCAGGATTCGCGCATCGCGATAGTGCTGGGCAGCCCCGGTCTCCTCGATGTACCCCATGCCTCCGTGCACCTGGATCGCCGTCGACGCGACATCGACGCCCCGGTCTGTACCCCAGCCTTTCACCACGGGAACCAGGAGCTCGGCACGAAGCGCGGAGCGCTCCCGCACGCCGGGGTCCGGATGCGCCCGGGCAAGGTCGAGCGCCTCCGCCGTCACGATTGCCAGGGCCCGGGCGGCTTCTGTCTTGGCCTTCATGTCCATGATCATCCGCCGGACGTCCGGATGGCGGATAATCTCGACGGCGTCCGCGCGTGGCTCCTCGATGGGCGATCCCTGGACCCGGGTCCGCGCATACTCCAGTGCCTGCTGGAAGGCGCGCTCGGCGATTGCGACGCCCTGGATGCCGACGTTGAGCCGCGCGTGATTCATCATCGTGAACATCGTCTTGAGGCCGCCGTGCGGCTCTCCGACGAGTTCGGCGCGTGCACCGTGTTCGTCCCCGTACATGAGGACGCAGGTCGGTGAGCCCATCTGGCCCAGCTTGTGTTCAAGCGAATTGACCCGCACGTCGTTGTGGGCGCCGAGCGAGCCGTCCTCCAGCACATCGCGCTTGGAGACCAGGAACAGCGAAATGCCCCGCACTCCAGCAGGGGCATCCGGCAGTCGGCCCAAGACCAGGTGCACGATGTTGTCGCACATGTCGTGGTCACCGAAGGTGATGAAGATCTTCTGCCCGCGCAGCTTCCAGGCGCCGTTGGCCCGCTCCGCCCGCGTCTGCAGCCGCCCGAGATCCGATCCGGCGTGCGGTTCCGTGAGGTTCATCGTCCCCGACCATTCACCGCTGATGAGCTTCGGCAGGTAGGCCCGTTTCTGCGCGTCGGTGCCGTGGTGCGCGAGAAGTTCCACCGCCCCCTGGGTCAACATCATGCAATTTGCGAGCGACATGTTGGACGACTGCCAGATTTCACTTAGGGCAGTGCTCACGACCCACGGCAACCCCTGCCCGCCCCAAGCGGTCGGCCCGCACACAGCGTTCCAACCTCCGTCCACGAACCGTCCGTACGCGTCGGCGAAGCCGTCCGGAACCCTCACCACGCCGTTCTCGATCCGCGCGCCGGAGAGGTCGCCGGACTGGTTCAGCGGCGCCAGCACGTCACTGGCGAACCGTCCCGCCTCGGTCAGTACCTGTTCAACGAGCTCCGGCGTTGCACCGTTGCTGTCGGGAATCGCATGAAGATCAGCGATATCGTTCAATGCAAACTGGAGATCGGCGAGCGGAGCCCGGTATTCGGCCATGGAGGCCTCCTTCGGAACAATTCGTCGGTGAATGGGATTCGGAGTGCACCCGAGCCGTGGGCGAACGGCAGTGCTCCCCGGCAATATATCGTGGCTGGAACGAGGTTGGCAGCCGTCGTCCGGACACAATCCATTGGCCGTTCGGCGGAGGGAAACAGCCGCTCCGACGGTACCGTGAATGCCCGATACAGGCTCAGAGCTGAAGCCTGCAGGGTCTCAACGCCGCGCCGCAGGGTCAGTTCCCGGGCCACTCCCGCAACGGCCACCGCGCGGCTGGACCGCGCGGAGAACCGGAGTCCCGCCAGCGGCCACGCCTGAGCATGATCTCCCCCGGGATGATCTTGCCCGTCGCCGATCCGATTGGTTCCCGGCCGGCCGGGAAGCGTTCATACTGCATTGCTGCTTACGAGATCACCTATCGGCCCGATGCGACCGATTCCTGGCCGGCCACGCGATCGAACTCTGGGACCAACGCCATGCCAAGCATTCGCGCATCACTGGCCACCTACCTTGAGCGGCGCATGGGCCGCATTTTCCTGCTCGGCATCATCAGTGGATTTCCGTGGGTGCTGATTGGAAGCGCCCTCAGCCTGTGGTTGAAGGAGGACGGCCTGAGCCGGACAACAATCGGCTGGGCGGGCCTCATCTTTGGCGTCTACGCGTTCAACTTTCTTTGGGCGCCGTTTATCGACCGGATCCGAATACCCTGGTTGTCGGCCAGGCTGGGACACCGTCGCGCCTGGATCGTCGTTCTTCAGGCAGTCATCCTTGTGTGCCTCGTCGCATGGAGCGCGGTCGATCCGTCGGCGAATCTCGGCGGCGTCATCGCCATCGGCCTCGTCATTGCCGTCGCTTCCGCGACGCAAGACATCACCATCGACGCCCTGAGAATCGAGCAGATCGGAACCACGGAAGGCGAAACCATGGCGGCTGGCGCGGCGACGGCCGTCGTCGGGTGGTGGACGGGCTACAAGCTCGGCGGCGTGGTTGCCCTGGAGACGGCGGCAGGTTTTCAGGCGGCCGGGTTCGAGAACTACTGGCAAGCGACGTTTCTCGTCCTCGGCATCGTCGTCATTCTCTGCAACATCGGGCTGATGTTCGTGAGCGAACCACCCCCCGAAGCAAGGGCCAAAGCGCAGGCTGCCGACGAGAAACTCGTGGCCGGTCGCTTGGCACTCCCGGGGCAGTTTGGCCGAGCCGGTTCCTGGCTGGCCGGTACCGTGACTGGCCCATTGCTGAGTTTCTTTCGCCGGAACGGGTTCGCGATCGCCGCCGCCGTGCTGGGGTTCGTGTTTCTGTTCAAGATCGGCGAAGCGTTCATGGGCCGCATGTCGCTCGTGTTCTACAAGGAAATCGGCTTCTCCAAGTCCGACATCGCCGTGTATTCCAAGGGGCTGGGATGGATCACGACGGTCCTGTTCACCGTGCTCGGAGGATTGTGCGCGATCCGGATCGGACTCGTGCGGGCGATGTTCGCAGCGGGCATCGCCATGGCGCTGACCAACCTGATGTTCGCAGCCCTCGCCTGGACCGGAAAGTCGGAACTGCTGTTTGCAGCCGCGGTGGTCATGGACGATCTCACGAGTGCGTTCGCGACCGTCACCTTTGTCGCCTTCATCTCAATGCTGGTGGATCGCACGTACACAGCAACACAGTATGCGCTGCTCGCGTCAATTGGTACCGCGGGCAGGACTCTGTTCGCTGCGTCATCCGGCACGCTGGTCGACTACCTCGACGGCGACTGGGGCACGTTCTTCGTCATCACCACGCTGATGGTCACGCCTTCGTTGCTGTGTCTCTGGCTGATACGCGGAAAACTCCGGGACATGCTGACCGGTGCGCAGGTGCGGCTGTTCCGAAAGGACGTCGAGGGCGCGGCGCCGGCCTCCACGTGAGGGCTGCGGGGCGACGCTCCTGCCGGTCCGCCGCCGGTACTCGGACCGGTGCATTGCAGGCTGCGACCGCCATTCCGGGTCACGCTGTCCGCGACCCAGTCCTCCACTCCGCCGGTATCGGTGCTGTTAGGATCAAGTCCTCTGCCCGCACGTCAGGTGATGGGTTCGCCGCGAGCCCCCGGAAGGAATGCGCATGAAGGTCACACCGGGCACATGCCCTCTCGATCGCCGAACCGTTGTCGCCGGGCTCACCGCAAGTGCCGCCGCAAGTCTGTTTCCGATTCCGGCCCTCGGGCAAAGCGCGTCGCTCCGAGTGGGTGCGTTGCTCCCGTTGACCGGTGGTCTCGACCGTCACGCGGCGCAGATGCGCCTCGGCCTCGAAACCGCAGCAGACGCCGTGAACGGCGCCGGCGGGGTTCTCGGCAGGCCGATTGAGATCGTTTACGCGGACACGGGCACCACCCCGCGCGGACTTGCCGAGACCTGCGCACGGCTTGTGCGCGAGGAGAACGTCGCTGCCGCCATCGGCCCGTTCATCGCGGCCGGCCGAAAAACGGCTGCCCGGGCCTTCGGCGAGCTGGGCGTCCCGGTAGTTTCAGCTACGAACAACGAGGGGTTGTTTTGCGCCGACAACTTCTTTTCGGTTGGACCGACACCCAATCAGGACATTTTTTCGCTGGTGCGCCATCTCGATGGCGGCACGGGACGAAGCTATTTTCTGATCGGGACCTATTCCAGCTGGCAGTTGTCCAGCTTCCGGCAGGCAATCCTCAAGGTTATCTACAGCTTCAACGGGTCCGTTACCGGTCAGGCACTGACCCCCATTGAAGAGCAGAAGTTCCGACCCATCATTCGTTGGATCGCCGATACCGGAGCCGACACCGTCCTGTTCTGCGTCCCCCGCGTTCCCGGGGTGCATTTCGTCCAACAGGCCCGTGAGTTAGGACTGCTTGAGCGAATCAAGTTTGGCTGGGTCGGCTTCAACGAGATGCATGCCCGCCAGCTCCCCGCGGCCGAAGCGTCGCAGGTCGCAACGGTCACTCCGTTCGTTGCAAGCGACTCCGGCGGCGGCGTGCCTGACCTTGTCGCGCGGATGAACCGGCTTGGCGGAACTGACGTCCCGGCAACCTACTACGCCTATACCCACTACCTCGCACTTGCTGCCGTTGCCGCTGCCGCAGAACGGTCTGGCGAGGCACACGCCCCCGCCGTACTGGACGGCCTCAAGGGACTGACGTTCGACAGCGCTACGGGACCCGTGACCATCGACGCCGAGTCGCATCATGCCCATCTGGGCATTGTCGCAGCGCGCGGAAGTGGCAGCGGTCTCGAGATTGTGGAGCGACTGGGAGTGATCGCACCGGAGCCCGGCTGTTCGGCCTGAAACAACGATCGCGTGCAATTGCCCATGATCTCGCGCGCACCGTCGGCGCGGCGCGCTGCCGAACTCATCCGGTAGGGGATTGCCGCGCACGCAGTCCGCTGTGCGACAGCCGACTGCTCGGCAGGAGCGCCGGTATCGTTGCGCGAGGCTTTGCCGTTCCCGCGTCTTGCTAACATCGCCGACGCAGGCTGTCCCCGTACCGCCCAAGGCAATCCCATGAGAGGATCGTGGATCGTGGGGACCCCATTCCTTATCTCCGCAACAGGCTATTCCGATGACCTTTGAGCAAATTCTCGTGCGCGCCGAACGCGGCATCGCCACCGTCACGCTGAACAGACCGGACCGACTGAACGCGTGGACTCCGCGCATGAGTCAGGAACTCCGAACCTGCTTTCGAACCCTTGCCGACGATCGCGAGATCCGCGTGATCATCTTGACCGGAGCCGGGCGGGGCTTCTGCGCCGGCGCGGACATCGAAGCCCTTCAGGCGATCGATTCGGACTCAGGGGGCTCCAGCGGCAAGCCCGCGCCATTCGATCCCGGTGCGCCCAAGGGGTTTCAGGGCGCCCATACCTGGTTTCCCACGGTACCGCAGCCGATCATCGCGGCGATCAACGGTCCGGCAGCGGGGCTGGGTCTGGTGCTTGCGCTTTGGTGTGATCTCCGCTTCGCCGCCGAAGAGGCCGTATTCTCGAGCGCGTTCAGTCGCCGAGGCCTGGTCGCCGAGCACGGAATCAGTTGGCTGCTGCCTCGCCTTGTGGGGATCGCGAGAGCGCAGGACATCCTGCTGTCTGCCCGCCGCATCTCCGGCACGGAAGCGGCCCAGTTGGGCTTGGTCAATGCTGCATTCAAGGCGGACGAACTGCTGCCGTCAGTCAACAGCTACGCCACCATGCTCGCCACGCAAGTCTCTCCGCGGTCGACGCGGATCATGAAGCGCCAACTCTGGGAGGCTCTGGGAGACGGCCTCGACGAGGCGTTGGCGATCGCGGACCGAGAAATGGAGAAGAGCTTTTCCAGTGAGGACTTCAAGGAAGGCGTCGCCTGCTTTGCCGAGAAGCGCGAACCACGATTTACCGGTCGGTAAGCCGCAGCGGGGTGCCGGCGGTTGGATGACCGGGCGTTCCGCAAAGATGCCTCGGAAACACCAGGGGGAATCCCTGGCTAGGGAGCGGAGGCATCTCGCGGCCGCCCGGTTGTCGGAGCATTGCGCCGCCGGCTGCTGCGATTGAGCATCCGTTCATCCCTTGAGCACCGTCACGACAGCCGGCAGGTGCGGGTTCGGCCTTCGCCCGTCAGGGGCCGGGCGGAAGCCCGCAACCGAATTCCGAGGCTAGCCGTTGATATCGCAGCCCAAGAAGCGCCGATCCGTCAGCTTGCAGGCTTCCAGAACGGAGAATGACCCGGCCGCAGGATCGACGATCACATCGCCCGGATTGCTCACCGCCTCGATCAAAGCGGCCTGGAGGCCTACCGGTTTGCGATGGGTGTGCCGGCTCTTTGCCACGGGCTCAACCCAGACGTCCGGGATGTCGTGTCGGGTCCAGACCCCCTTGGCTCGACGAGGCGGTTGCTGCAGCACCACCAGATGTTCCCCCACTCGACGTGAGCGGTACCCCATCCCCAGCTTCTGCTTGCTCCAGGTAATCATGTCGACGACCTCAAGCCGCGTCCCGGCAATCCAGTCTGCAAAGCCCGAACAGAGGTGGAACTTGTCCATCCACAGGAACAGGTGGCCGCTGGGCATCAGCACGCGACCGATCTCCCGCACGAATTCGGGGATTTCTCCCGTCATCTGACGCAAGGCACGACGGGGACTGCCCCGTGTCTCGCCTTCGTTGCCGTACGACAGATGCTCCAGCACACCGCGGTACTGCGGATCAAAGAAAACCACGGGAACGCTGCGGTCGGGCAGCGTGGAGAGCAGATGGAGTCCCTCCATCTTGAGCCGCGCCCCGAACGAGAGTTCGCGGGCAAGGCTCATCGCCGGTTGAGAGAGGTCACGGGCCGAGGAATACACGGAGCTGCCGCTGTCGGTCAGCTCCGATGAGGTTGACGGCTTTTCGTGTTGCGGCATTCGCGGGTGCCAGCGCAGCCGATCAGACCCGCAGGTCCATCAAGGCCCAAAGGAATGACAGGTCCGGCAACAAGCCGCCGCATCCCGCACTGACGGAACCGTCATCGGCAATGGGCGGACAGCAGCTCAACCGGATGGGTTGCGACAATGAATGCCGCCCCGGAAGGCGTTGGCCTTCCGGGGCGCGTCATGACAACGAGTTGAATACCGCTCTTAACGGACGATATGGAGTTCAGCCGGGCCGAACACCTCGCTTTCGCGGCGTCCCGGTAGTTCCGGGTATTCCGCCCAATCGCGGTCCTGTAACTCAGCGGGAAGGTTCTCCGCCTCGTTCGCGTACCGGACCTTCACCTTGAAACGCAGCTGGTTCATGGATTTCGGCGCATCGGAGTTGATGCAGGTTGGGCCATGGCCTCCGAACTCACCAGCACCTTCGGTTACGCACCACTCGGGTTGCGGGCTGCGTTCGCTGGTCGTTACCAGATGGAGGATGACGCTCTTCCCCGCTTCGGGACCGCCCTGCACATCCAGGACGGCCATGTAAGGCTGGTCGACCCAGGCATCTGGCGTGTCTTCGGGGATTCCACCCTTTAGGAACAGGATGTACGCCGGGTACAGCCCTTGGAAATACAGCCGGGCCTCCTCGCCCTTCACCGACACGATGTCGGCCTGCGCCGCGGAAGCCGCGAACGAACCAACGAGAAAACCTGTCGCAATCAGTAACTTACGCATAATGCCCTTCCAGATGCCCGCGTCGATCGCCGCCCGGCATTAAAGGCGGGGCGCGTTCTGACCCAGGCATCGCAAGAAAGAAGGGGAGCGCGGGAATTCCGCGCTCCCCCAGAAGCAAACCTTCTCAGGCGGTGCGGACGTAGCCGTACCGCTTGTTGGACGGTACTCCGCCCTCCTCCCGGAACTGCTGCGCCAGTTGCGCCAGCCGGTCCTCGGAGAAGTCCGGCATGTCCGGCATCTCGGATGCTGACTGCACGCCCACGTCGTAGAGACGGGCGGCGTTCAACCCGAAGATGGCCTGCTTGGTCAGGCTGTTCGGCCCGCCCAGAGACGGCATGTTGTACTTCGCACGCATGTCCTCGGGCACCTCGAGCCGACGCATGGCCTCGATCTGCCACTGCGGCGATCCGTACCAGACCGTGTCCGATCCCCAGATCACGTGGTCGGCACCGAGGTCGCGGACGAGCGTGCCCATCAGGGCAGCCGAGAAGCGCGGGTGCGCCACTGCGGAGTTCGCGAACGACGTTCCGATCTCGCCGTAGACGTTGGAGACACCGTGCTCTTCCGGGATGCGGGTGAGGTCGGTCACCCACTTGATCTCGCCGCCGGACTCCTCGAACTCCTTCCAGGCCTGGTCGGGCAACTCAAGGAACGGCCGCAGACCGGAGTGGTAGATCACGAAGTTCATGTCCGGCCAGTCCTTGGCCGCCTGCGGAAGGTCGTCCAGGGTCGCGTACTGCCACACGCCCGGGAATGACACCTCGTAGTCCGGAGGCAGCAGGCCCTTGTGCGTGCAGATCGTGTTGATGCCCGCCTTCAGCGACTTCTCGTAGAAGGGGTACATGATCTCTTCATCGTCCAGGCGCCACGGGTACTTCGACGGCGACAGCGGGTCACCGATCGTGTAGGACTTCCATGACTCGGGTTGAAGCGTTTCGATCGCCTGGTCAACCGCATCCATCCAGCCTGGCTGGCCTGGCGTGATGACGCTGTGCGCGAGCATCCGCCGCGCGCCGGCAAAGTCGTTCACCAGGTCACGGGCGGCCGTGATCTGCTCGTTGGACAGGAGCCACCAGGTCGGGTCGTCGAACGGCGCGCCCGAAAGCAGCGCCATTTTCGTGTCACTGGTGTACCAGAGCTCGCGGATGTAGTTCTCGAACTTGTACCGCGCGAGGCTGAGGCCTTCTTCCTTCAGCTTCGGGTTCCAATGCTCTGCGGCAAACTCGCCCAGACCGAGGATGGCTTCGTGTGCGAAGTCGTCACGCAGGAAGTGGGTCTGGTCATCCAGAATGAACTGGCCCGACAACGCCTTGTCGCGCTCGCTCATCATCTCGGGGTCGCGTGCTTCCGCGTCGCTGACCTGGAAGACCCCACCGCCATAAATCTCGTTCATGGCGAGGAACGCAGTCGCCATACCGCAGCTCGTGTGCATGAACGCACGCCGGCTCATGCCGAGGTATTTCGCGTTCTCCTCGGCAAGGTCGAGCATTCGCTGCTCGACGCGTTTCTGGGTTTCAGACTGCTTCGGGGGTAGATACTCCCCGTTGGAGACAATCTGCGTCGGGACCGGGAGATCGAGATCGAGCTTTTCGGCTCCATCGACCAGCGCCTGCTCCCGCTCGCTTAGCCAAACATGGCCCATAGGTTTCCTCCTCCGTTCCCACAGCGCAGATGCGAGGTGAGAACCTCTATTGCACATCACCAACCATATACCGATGTCCTGACAAAGCAAGTTTGACGCGGCTGCGAAGCAGGGAATCTTGTGGAGAATTGACGTGCATCGGCCGGCGTACGCGATAGATTGCCGGCAGTTCCTCGGGCAATGGAGACATCCATGATCACAACCCGTCCGATTAGTGGCTGTACCGCCTTGGTTCTGGCATTCGGGGCAGTGTTCCTCGCCGGTTTAGTGCCACTGCCCGCTCACAGCGCGGACAAGGCATTTCAGCTGGCCACACTGATGACCGGTTCCGAAGGCGACATCCGGGACGCGATGGAAGCGGATTTCGTCCCAGCCAAGAAACGAACCCCGGGGTGTCGCTCGTTCAACTCTGACAGCGGCGACGCGAAACGGTTCATAAATTCCCGCCTGCTGACTGCCCGTCCCCACGCGACTGTGCACATGGGTCCTGGCAAGCACTTCTGTGTCTCCGGCTTCGTGGTCGGACGCGACCTGCGACTCCAGGTCGTGGGGGAGACGACTGGGTGGTTCCGCATCAAGCTTGGGGATGTCGACGGTTGGGTCCCGGCCGAAAGCGTCAGACGGGAACTCTGATGACGGCCCCGGTACCGTTGCCTGTTTCCACGCCAGTGACGTGGCCCGATGCACTGTACGACACGTTGAAAGAAGTCGGAATCGATCAGATCGGCCACGTCCCCGACGCCGGCCACGCCCGCCTCATTGACCGTTGCGAGCATGATCCGGGGATCGCCGTGACAGGCCTCACGAGCGAGGAAGAAGGCGTGGGCCTGGCGGCAGGGGCTTGGCTTGGCGGCCAACGCGCGGCCCTTCTGATGCAGTCAAGCGGGCTCGGCAATTGCATCAATGCGATTGCGTCGCTCGCCGAAGCAGGGCAGTTCCCGTTGCTGATGATTATCACGATGCGAGGCGAATGGGGCGAGTTCAATCCGTGGCAGGTGCCGCTGGGCCGGGCGACCCGCGATGTGCTGCTGGCCATCGACTGTCGTGTTCTAAACGTGCATCGACCGGACGAGGTCGGCGATACGGCGCTGGCCGCTGCGCGCCTCGCGTTTGACTCGTCGCAACGCGTCGCAATGCTGCTGACCCAACGTCTCATCGGTACCAAGGCATTTCGATAATGACCGGTGCCTTGACCCGCCAGATGATTGCCGATCGGCTGGTTGGCAACGATGCCGACCTGCTGGTCGTGACCGGCCTGGGCGGCACAGCGTGGGACGCCAGCCGCGCGGGAGACCGCGAGCTCACCTACTACCTCTGGGGCGGCATGGGCCTGGCTGCCAGCATGGGGCTGGGCCTTGCGTTGAGCCGCCCGGATCGCCGGGTCCTGGTGCTGACCGGTGACGGCGAGATGCTGATGGGCCTCGGAAGTCTGGCCACGGTCGCCCGCGCAGCACCAACGAACCTGGCGATCGTCGTGGTCGACAACGAGCTATACGGTGAAACGGGCGGCCAGATGTCACACACCGCCGGCGCCTGCGACCTAGCCGCCGTTGCGCGGGCCACGGGCATCGCAGATTCCCGTCTCGTTTCCGATGCGGCCGGACTGGAGGACGTTGCCGGGGCCCTCAGGACCTTGGGAACTGAACGACAAGGCCCTGTATTCGCGGTAGTTCGGGTACCCGGTCAGCTGTCCGGTCCGCCCGCCGAGCTTCCGCCACGCGACGGCACGTACTTGAAGCACCGCTTTCGAGAAGCTTTGATGGGGCCGGCTGTACTCCGCTAAGAGCGTCGGGTCCAGTTCTCCATACCCGCTCAGACCTGGCAAGATGGCATGAAGGTGGTCCGCAAGGTTTCGGAGTTGAGGTCCGTCGTCCAGCAATGGCGGGCGGCCAGTCTCAACGTCGCGCTGGTTCCGACAATGGGAGCGCTGCACGCCGCGCACGCCGCTCTGGTTACCGACGCCCGCAACCGCGCTGACCGCGTCGTCGCGACGATCTTCGTCAACCCGCGTCAGTTCGGCGATGACGAGGATCTCGCCGAGTACCCGAGAACCGAGGAAGCCGATCTCCGGCAACTCCGAGCAGGTGGCGTCGACCTCGTCTTCGCGCCACCGGTAGACGAAATGTACCCGGAGCGCTTCGCCACCTCGGTGATCTTGACCGGTCCGGCGGAAGGCCTGTGCGGTGCGGCCCGACCGGGGCACTTTGACGGGGTCGCGACGGTGGTTGCAAAGCTTCTCCTCCAGTGCCTGCCGGATGTCGCCGTGTTCGGTGAGAAGGACTACCAGCAACTCCTGGTGATCCGAAGGATGGCTCAAGACCTTGATATACCGGTGCAAATTGCTGGTGTTCCGACCGTGCGTGAAGCGGATGGCCTCGCATGCTCCTCACGAAACGGCTACTTGAACCCGAGCGAACGGGCATCCGCGCCGGCGCTCTACCAGTCATTGCGGAGCGCCGCCCAGCAAATCTCCGATGGCAGCGACGTGTTGCCTGCCGTCAGCGAAGCGCGCGCTTCGATCCTCGATGGGGGTTTCCAAGCGGTCGAGTACATCGAGCTTCGCCGCGCCGATACCCTGGATAATCCGTCCGGTCGCGACGGAACGCCCGCACGGCTGCTGGCCGCCGCCCAGTTGGGCACCACCCGCCTGATCGACAACGTCGGGCTAACGTTCTGACCGCGCAACCCTTGCCATGGCTGCCCGTCGGACTACCCTACCGCAGCCTGCGGCGCCCGTAGCTCAACTGGATAGAGCACCTGACTACGGATCAGGAGGCTGAGGGTTCGAATCCTTCCGGGCGCGCCAACAGCAACGTCGCATGGCGCTGCCGCTGAATCCGGTGGACCCGTCTCTCAGCACAGTGTCACCGGATCCACCGGAACACAGCATCGGAGTTGATCGAATGGGAACCCTTCTTGATGGACGAGGAGGTCTGAGCGCACGCTTCGGCCTGATCATGCTTGTCGGGTCGCTGCTGATTGCCGCCCCGGCCAGCGCCGATGACATGGATGATCGCTTGGCGGCGTTCAAGCTGTTTACGAATTGCGAACCCATTGACTTCCGCGTGGGGGGATTGCACCCGGTGGCTGAGGACATCAACCTCACCCGGGAAGCGATCATCGCCACCGTCGAGGGCCGCCTCAATGGCGCGGGCATGTACGGGCCGGATTCCGATACCTACCTGTTTATCAACGTGAATCTCACGACTGAAGCCTTCGACATCATCCTGGCGTTGAAGAAGCAATTGTACGATCGTTACTCCGGCGAAAGCCGGCCGGCCACCACGTGGCCAACCGGTGCCGTCGGCACCCACGAAGGCAGTCCGGATGCGATCCTGGCCGCGATCGACGGCCTGATGGATAAGTTTCTCGGCGAATTTCAGCGCGTCAACGAATCGGCGTGCAACCAGCGCTAGCCCTGCCCGGCACCGAAGCCCGCTGTCCGGCCCGCGCGCAAGCGCTGCGCGCGGCCCACGCCCGATGATGGACCCCCCGGAGGCCGGCGCCAGCGAGGGGCCTAGATTTCCGTCCGTCCGCGGGTACGCCCTGTCGTCCGAGCCCTCTCCACCGTGCACTCGTTGACCGACTGACTCGGGGCCCGGTTGTTCGGTCGTGGCCGGCCCGTCGCCGCTGCGGCCTTGACGCGTCCGGCCTACCCCATGGTCCTTGGCAACCACAACACGATCCCGGGGAACGCCAGCAAGACCGCAACCGTGAGCAGGTCGGCGACGAAGAACGGCCCGATACCGCGGAAGACGTCCTGAAGCGGAATGGCGAGCGAACGTCCCTCTGAATCGCGAAGCTCGCGCGAAACCCCTGCGACGACGAAGCAATTGAGACCGATCGGCGGCGTGATCAGGCAGATCTCCGCCATCTTGACGACGATGATGCCGAACCAGATCGGGTCATAGCCCAGGGCGACGACCGCTGGGAAGACGACCGGGAGAGTCAGCACCAGCATCCCGATCGCGTCCATGAACATGCCGAGCACGGCATACGCGAGCAGAATGCAGATCATGATGACGATCGGGGGCATGTCGAGCGTGACGACCCAGTCCGCAAACACGCTCGGCAGACCGGCGAAGCCGAGGAACCGTACAAACAGGAACACGCCCCAGATCAGCGTGAAGATCATGACGGTGAGCTTCGCGGTCTCCATCAGCGCCATGCGGAGTCTTCCGCCCATCTCGCGAAGCGCACGTTCCCGGTAGGCCCTGATCACGTAGAAGCAGAACACCACCATCGCGCCGAGCGCACCCGCTTCCGTGGGCGTCGCGGCCCCGGTGTACAGCGCGCCGAAGATCACCCCAATGACAAGGAAAATGGGCAGCGTGCCCGGCAAGCTCTGAAAGCGCTGGCGCCATGTGAAGCCGGTGATCGGCCGGCCCAGTCCGGGTCGGATCCTGCACATTCCGATGATCAGCCCGGCGTAGATCAGGGCCGACACGATCCCCGGCAGGAACCCAGCCAGCAGCAGGCGACCGACCGACTCCTCGACGATGATGGCGTACACGACGAGAATTGCCGATGGCGGAATCAGTGATGCGAGCGTTCCACCCGCCGCAATCACCCCTGCCGTCAGCCGCCGATCGTATGCGTTACGCATCATGTCGGGGATGGCGACCCTGGAGAACACCGCCGCCGTCGCGGTCGATGCGCCAGACACCGCCGCAAAGCCTGCGGCCGCGAACACTGTGGCCACGGCCAGCCCGCCCGGAACCCAGCCGAACCAGCGGCGCGCCGCTTCGAATAGCCGTGACGTGAGTCCCGCATGAAATGCGAGAAATCCGATCAGGATGAAGAGCGGCAACACCGACAGTGGATAGGTGACAGCCTTCGAATGCGGGATCGTGCCAGCGATGGCCCCGGCCACATCCCAGTTCCTGAGCGCGAGCAAGCCGAGGAAGCCGGTCAGCGCCGCCGCCACGAACACGCGCACGCCAATGACCACGAAGACGATAAGCAGGCAAACCCCGACAATGCCGATCGTGGCGTTGTCCAAGCCGAGCATCAGGGTCGATTCCTGCCGTGGCCGGCACCGCTGGAGTCGCCCGGCACCGCATCCCGCGTCTGGCTGATGTTCTCGGCTGCCGTCTCCTCCACCTCCTTCAGGAGCGGCACGGCAACCGGCTCCCGGTCGGGATGGACGACCAGGCGAACGTAGCCCAAGAGCTGCAGCAGCAAGCGCCCGACCAATATGGTGAGTGCAACCGGAACGACCAGTTTGGCGGGCCAGGTCACGATCTCGATGTCGATCGTCGAGTCACCGAAATTGAGGGCGCGCTCGAAATGGCGGTATGAGTAGGGAATCAGCACCGCGACGATGAAGATCGCGAGCGCCGTCCCGACGGTCTCGGCGATCCATAGGATCCGACCCTTCAGACGGCCGATTAAGAGCTCCATCCGGACATGGCCGCCCAGGCGCTGTACGAAGGAAATCGCCAGTACCGCGAACCCCACCATGGAAACCTCGACGATGTCGATGTAACCGAAGATGGGTGCCCGGAAGACGGTACGCAGTACGATTTGGGTGACACCCAACAGCATCAACGCGAAGATCAGCAGACCGGCTACCAGGTTGAGTCGGCTCTCGAGCCAGCCGACCCACTGGTCGGCCGCCGCCAGACCTCGGCCAAAGCTGTCCCTCACGGAAAGACCCGGTCGGACATCACACGGACGGGTGCGTGGGCAGGCGTGACGAAGCGAGCAACGCGAACGCCGCTAGTAAGCCTGTCCAACGGCACTAAAGATTGCTTCGATCATTCCGCGGGCATCGAATCGATCCTGGTTTTCCTCGATCCAGGCCTCGATCACGGGGCGGCCGGCAGCGGCGCGAAATTCCGCGAGGTCGGCTTCCGAGTAGCGGATCTCCACCAGCTCTCGCCGGAGCATGGGCAGGTTCTTCTCGTCCATTGCGATATAGGCCTGGATCTGGGTCTCGATGACATCTTCCTTCACATCATCAAGCAAGGCCTTGTATTGCGGAGGCAGACTCTCGTAGGCGTTGATCGAGAACGCCACGGGACAATCGGAAGTGCCGGGCGTCAGGTTGGAAGTGAACCATTCCGTGACCTCGTGGATCTTGTAGTCGACGTGGCCGTACGAGAACGGAAATGACACCGCGTCCATCGTTCCCTGCTGAACACCGGTGTAGACCTCTGTGGCAGTTGAACTCGTGGGCGTGGAACCCAGTACTTTCATCGCGCGGCCGAGCCCGCCACCGGCTCGAACGGTGAGTCCCTTCCAATCGTCCAGCGTCAGCGGCGGCTTGCCGCGGCCCAGGAATTCGTACTGCGGCAAGTAGGAGGAGACGTACGTCATCGCATTCCACCGGGCAAGCTCTTTCTTGACCGCCGGATGCGCGTAAACCGCCGCACGGGCGTTTCGGTTGTCCTCCCAGGTCCGCAGGGGCAGGAACGGCATGGTGAGCGCCATCAACGCGGGGTTCTTCCGCGGGTGATAGAAGTTGCAGAACATCGCAGCCTGGAACGCGTCGATGGAAATGCCGTCGAGATTCTCTCTCGCTTTCGACAGGGCTTCACCGTAGTGGAGCACGATGTTCCAGTTCCCGTCGGTCTTTTCCGCGACCAGCTCGCGGAGCCGCTCGACACCCGCGGTGAAGGCCCGTTCCTTGCCCCAGAGCGAAACGTCCCAGATTAGCTTCGGCCCATCGACCTCTGCCGCCCGAAGCCCGACAACTGGCAGTAGCAGAGCTATCAGCAGCGCCAGTCCTGTTGCACGCATTCTTCTCACCGCATGTCGCCTCCGACGCCACGAGCCTCCCGCAACGCCTGGATCCAGTGGTCCCGGAGGCAGCGCTCAAAGAGACGGACCTGAAGCATATCCGGCACGGGACCCAGATGACGGTGCCTACGACCGCGGCGCCGGCCCGTCCCAACGATGTTCAGATGACCGCCTTACACAAGGGGCCCGGTGCTCGTACATCAGTCCGTGAATGGGCCCGGCCAGGTCCTCGGACCCGGCGCTGCCGGTGCATGCCCAGCGGCATTGGAGACGCCATGCGTGCAGGGCTCAGCGCGCCCTCCACACGTGTCTGGACATTCCTCGTGCCCTCGTCTTGGACGGCGATTCGCCAAACTGCAGCCTGTAGAGCTGCGCGAAGCGACTGTGATTCCAGAAACCGTACTCCGCCGCGACGTCGCCAATCGTCTGCCGTGCTCGTCGCGGGGACTGCAATGCCCGACGTGCGTCGGTCAGCCTGATGGCGCGGAAATACCGAAGTGGCGTTGTGCCAGCGTGCCTGGCGAACGCCAGCTGAATGGATCTGACGCTGCGGGAAGTGGCTTCGCACAGGAGCGTGTAGTCCAGTTCCGGCATCACGCTCGTCGACATGACATTTCGGGCTTTCACGAACGTCTGATAGTCGCCCTGCCTTTTTCCACTCGGCCGCAGGTCATGGATTGCGTGGTGCAGAGCGAATTCAGCCCCGATCGCACCGACAAACGACCGGCCGACATTCCGTCCTGCAAGCTGGCTCCCTTGCTCTCGAACTGCGCGCAGCAGGGACATGGCGCCGGCCCGGATCCGCGCCGCCAGTTCCGGTGCCCGGATCACCGTGATTCCGCCGACTGCCGGATCAAGCGGGTAGACGGGCTCGTCACCGGCCGCAGTCTGGCAGAGCGTCGATTGATCGAGACAAATGGCGAGGATCTGACCGCCCGGCGGGCTGTTGAGAACCAGTTCGCGCCCGGGCTTGGTCACCAGCAGCCGGGCCGGGCAAAGTTCAGCGCCGTTGGCCTTGAAGGATGGCCCGTTGCCGACCACGAGGCCGAGGCTGATCAACCCCTCCGGACAACCGACCCGTTGCGCCAAGGCCTGGTTCGCGGTCTCCAGGTGGAGCGAGACCCCCTCGCCGAGGAACGCCGACACAAAACGGCCATGGAATGCGCCGGTCGACAGCTGCACATACTCCTGATCATGCGCAGTGAGCTGCTCTGACTGAGCATCGAAGTCGTCGAAGTGCCGGTCCGTACAGGCCGGAAGGTATTCGTTTATTTGGCATTCCGTGGTGGAATGCGAAGCAGGGTTGTCTTTTTTCATGGCACTGTGAATACCGGGGTCTGCGCAAACGACGTAACCGTTCGAACCCCCGGACCGTAGTCTAGCCGTGTCGCACCCTACGGTGAGGTGATCCACATGCTTCGACGCAACTTCCTGCGGGGGACCGCCGCGGCCGTCATCGGCGGTACCACAGTCCGGACCGCACCGGCCTGGGCCGAGACTCTCCCGGAAACGATGTTCGTGCTGGTGCACGGTTCGTGGCACGCGGGTTGGTGCTGGGGTCTCGTCAGTCCCACCCTGCATGCGGCCGGCTACCCGACCGTGGCCGTAGACCTTCCCGGCCACGGCCTAGCTGCCGTACTTCCGCAGTCGTACCTGCAACGACCCGTTGACCCGGCAGCGTTTGCCAGCGAGCCGTCGGGGCTGGCAGGTATCGGCATCGACGCCTACGCGGATGCCGTGGTCAAGGCGGCGCGCGACGCGCGGGCCATGGGCGCCAAGCGCGTCTTCGCGGTTGGACATTCCATGGGCGGCGTACCGGTCACGTTCGCCGCCGCCAGAGCACCCGATCTCTTCACGGGCCTGATCTACGTCGCTGCCCTCGTGCCGACGCCCGGCAAGCCGGCCGGCGCCTACCTCGCGCTGGAAGACCAGCACGCCAACAGCTTGGTCGGACAAGCGATTCTCGCTGATCCGGCGGTCGTCGGTGCACTGCGCATCGACCCGCGATCGACCGACGCGGCCTACCTGGCCGGTACCAAGGAAGCAGTCGCTGCAGACGTCGATGACGCACTCTGGTCGGCTGTGCTCAACATGCTGACACCCGATGCGCCCGTTTCGATCTACGGGGAAACCGCCACATTCGATTCGGCCTTCGGCGGCCTTCGGCGCACCTATATCCGTGCCGCCAGCGATCGCACGGCGGTCCCGTCAACTTGCGATGCCATCGTGGCGGACCTGAATGCTGCCTGGCCGGACAACCCGACTTCTCTCGTCGATATCGACGCATCGCACGAAGCGATTTTTGCCCAACCGGACTCGCTGGCCGAACTGCTGATGGCCGCCGTGTAGCGTTCAAAGCCGTGGCGTGGACTGGCGCCGAAGCAGGACGGCTGACCTGGGCCACACAACCGCTGTAGGCCATTCAGGGTGTTACGCGAAGCCGTGCCGCGCCCCACCCGACACCGGTGCTCGCCAGGCTCCGACAGTACAGCGATGGACCCGTCACGACGATGGAGGATGTGAAGGGCGCGTGACAATCCAGGCAGCGACGAGGCCCAGCGATGCAGCCGTGACGGCATAGGCCCACAGCGGCCACTCGCGTGCCAGCACCAGCCACGCAAAGCCCGCCGAGATCGCGACCAGCGCCATCCCTTTTGCCCACGGCGGAATCACCCGATGGTCCTCCCAGGCTCGCATCAGCGGGCCGAAACGCCGGTGGTGGCGCAGCCATCGTCGCCACCGCGGCGCGCTGCGTCCGAAGGCCCACGCCGCCAACAGCAGGAACGGCGTGGTTGGCCACAGAGGCAGCAACAGTCCGAGACCGGCGAACCCCACACAGGCCCATCCGATGGCAAGGAACAGCCAGCGGCTGGACTTGTCGGAAGGTGCGCTCGTCATGGGAACGGCGCTCGCATCGACGTCCCGGAGCACCGGCCAATGGATCGGCCCGTCGCAGTCGGGCGGGGCCGCGTCGCGGGAGGAATGCGTGCTGCGGTCCTTGCCTCAGCGCGCCATCGATGCGCCGACAAGGCTTCTCCCTGACGGCATACCAGCCGCCGCGCGGTCGGCGCGGGCCGACCCTCCGAGCGCTTGCCCCGAGGGCCATGGCGAACGCCGGCGGATGAACCGTCCTGTTCGGGATGGCCTGCCCACTTGATCCTAGGCCGTCTGCTCCCCACAACGTCCGTGGTCCGCGGTCGGGCAACCGGGCGGAAGCGCAGTCGCTGGCGGCTCGGGGTCTACGCCGGCCCCTGCGGGTCCGCGGGCCAGCTAGCGCAGGTAGCCGTACTCCGCCCAGGTGCGATAGCGCTCGTGAAAGGCGAAGTACGATTCTGCGACCCGCGCGAAATCCGCATCCTTCGCCGATTCCTCGGCCACGACCTCCTTCCAGCCCTCTCGCATCGCGTCCAGGATCTCGGGAGACCAGCGGTGAAACTGGACCCCGCGATCCTCCAATTCGGCTAGCGCCTCCGATTGCGCCGCCTCTCCGATCGCAGCGCCGCGAACGAAATTGGCTTCACAAACCATCTCTATCTGGGCCTGCTGCACCAGAGACAACTCGTTCCAGCGGTCGATCGACACCAACAACTCAAACAGGCTTGTCTGCTGATGCCATCCCGGGACGTATTAGTGCTTGGCCACCTGGTAGAAGCCTTGATTCAGATCGATTACCGGCATCGAGTACTCGGCCGCGTCGATGGCGCCGAGTTCGAGGGCCGGGAAGATATCGCCGCCGGCCAGCAACTGGGTCGATACTCCCAGCTTTTCCATCACCCGCGCGCCAAGCCCAAAGAAGCGCATCTTCAGGCCGCGAAGATCTTCAATCGACTTGATCTCCTCGCGGAACCAGCCTGACCCCTCCGGGGAATGCAAGCCGCAATGCATTGCGTGAATGCCGTGGGGCACGTAGAGGTCCCGATATGTCTTCTCGGCCCCGTCCGCATACAGCCATCCCAAGTACTCGCCGATGCCGGGGCCGAAGGGGACCGCGGTGAAGAACTGGAGTGCAGGAATCTTGCCGGCCCACAGGCCTGCGGACGCCCAAGCCGCGTCGATCGACCCCTGCGACACCGCGTCGAACATCTCGAGTGGAGGCACCAGCGCATTCGGCTCGAAGAACTGGATCTTGACCGTCCCCCCGGTCACCCGACCAACCTGCTCCACCAGATGGATGCCGAGCTCCCCCTGAATTGGCCACTGGCTCCCGAAAGCGCTCGCCATCTTCCAGCGGATTGGGGCAACGTCTCCGTCGCCACCGGTGCCCGTGCCCCCGGCGGTTTCCGCGCTAGGGGCGGCGGAATCCTCAGTATTCCATTGAGATGCAACGAAACCGCCTGCAGCACCCACCAAGAGCGCAAGCACGACTACAACAGTTCGGCCCATGACGTTCGCTCCGCTATTCAGACTGGACAACGAACCTAACACGCCCACTGCCGCGATCCTTGTCGCTAGCCGATCGTCGGGCGCCATTCCGGAAGCGGCCGTCCTGTCGGACGACGGGCCAATCCCTGGCACGCAAGCGCCGCTAGGGGCGGATCACGGGAGGGAACTTTCGAGCGGCGCACGACAGTCGTCTTCGCGCGCACGCAAACGCTGCGCGGCGCCCGAAACCGGCGCGCCTGCCGCCATGCCCGCCGGACGGAATGCCAGGTGAGCCGCCGAGCAGAGTTCCGCCAGCAAGCCAACCGGACGGCAAGCTTCAGCCCACGGGGAACCATTATCCGGGAACGGTGTCTGCCACTCGCGCCACAGCGCCGCAGCGCCTAGCCCTTGCGGCAGACGACGCTCCGGAGCTCGGCACCGGACACCATCTACCTGGCAAATCACAAGTCGGCGAGCGTCTAGATCATCCGACAGACATGCGGCGGCGGCGTCCGGACGCAACTCCGCCGCCGATCAAGCGATGACCGGCGGCGGAGTGAGGGCGAGCGGCGGTTCCAGGTCCGCCGCCCTACGCAGGACAGCGTCAGACCGAGTAGTACATGTCGAATTCGGCGGGATGTGGCGAATAATCCAGTCGCTGGATCTCCTCACGCCTGAGTTCGATGTAGCCTTCGATGGCGTCCTTCGAGAACACGCCGCCTTCCGTCAGGAAGTCGTGATCGCTCTCCAGGCGATCGACGGCCTCCTTCAAGCTCTCCGACAGGGTCGCGATCCCGCTCCGTTCTTCCGGAGCCAGGTCGTACAGGTTCTTGTCCAGCGGGTCACCCGGGTGAATTCGGTTGCGAATCCCGTCGAGCCCGGCCATCAGCATCGCAGCGAATGCCAAGTACGGATTGGACGAGGGATCAGGGAAGCGAACCTCGACCCGCTTGCCGTTGGGCCCCGTGGTGAAGGGGATCCGGCAGCTCGCCGACCGGTTCCGGGCCGAGTAGGCCAGGAGTGTCGGCGCCTCGAAGCCCGGCACCAACCGTTTGTAGCTGTTGGTCGTCGGATTCGTAAAGGCATTCAGCGTCCGCGCATGCTTGATGATGCCGCCAATGTAGTGCAGGCAAGTCTCGGATAGGCCGGCATACCCGTCGCCGGCAAACAACGGTGCGCCCCCCTTCCAAACGGACTGGTGCACGTGCATGCCTGAGCCATTGTCATCGACTACAGGCTTCGGCATGAAGGTCGCCGTCTTGCCGTAGGAATGCGCCACCATGTGGACGCAGTACTTGTAAATCTGGAGCGAGTCTGCCGCCTGCACCAGGGGACTGAACTTCAATCCGAGCTCGTGCTGGGAAGGCGCCACCTCGTGGTGGTGCTTTTCCATCTCAAGACCCATCTCCGCCATGGTCGTTACCATCTCGGAGCGGAGATCGGTGGCGGAATCCACCGGCGGGACCGGGAAGTACCCGCCTTTGGCGACCGGACGGTGCCCGACGTTCCCGCCCTCGAACTCCTCGCCGGAATTGTACGGTCCTTCCTCCGAATCGATGCGGTAGAACGTGTGATTCATCGTCACGTCCCAGCGCACGTCGTCGAATACGAAGAACTCGGCCTCGGGCCCGAAATACGCGGTGTCACCGATCCCCGACGACTTCAGGAAGGCCTCGGCGCGGACCGCGGTGGAGCGCGGGTCCCGCTCGTAGGCCTCGCCCGTCGTGGGTTCAAGGATGTTGCAGAAAAGGATCAGCGTCGGCTGCGCCGTGAACGGGTCAACAACGGCGGTGGACGCGTCCGGCATCATGCACATGTCGGACTGACTGATGTCCTTCCAGCCCGCGATCGACGAGCCGTCGAACATCACACCGTCGGCAAACGTGTCCTCGGTGACGACGTTCGCGGTCTGGGATACGTGTTGCCATTTTCCCCGCGGATCCGTGAAACGAAAGTCGACGAACTCGACGTTTTTTTCACGGATCAATTCGAGAACGTTTTCGACATCAGAAGCCATGTGGTCCCTCCACGGCATGCTCACAGTTGGGTTGGGAGAACGAGCCGGGCACTGCCGGCAACGTAGCTAGATTACAACGTCACCTTCTTCACCGGTCCGAATCCGGATCGCCTGCTCAACCGGCGTGACGAAGATCTTGCCGTCACCGATCCGTCCTGTATGGGCCGACTTTTGAATGGCCTCGATCGCCTTCTCGAGCACCTCGTCCCTGAGTACCACCTCGATCTTGATCTTGGGCAGGAAGTCGACCACGTATTCGGCGCCGCGAAACAGTTCGGTGTGCCCTTTCTGGCGGCCGAATCCCTTGACCTCGGTGACGGTGATCCCCTGCAAGCCCACCTCGTGAAGCGCTTCCTTCACTTCGTCGAGCTTGAACGGCTTGATAACGGCTTCAATTTTCTTCACGAGCATTCTCCGAGATGGTTCCGACGCCGCGACCGTCGGGTGACTGCTAAAGGTAATCAAGCAAACTGCGTACCAACGCCTTTGCAGCAAGGCTCTTCAAGGCATACCGGCCGGGCACCCCAGGGTCCTGCGTAATTTTTGTGCATGTTTTCGCCTAGTTCATGGGCAGTTCGCTGGGGCGGCGTAACCTACCGAACGTCATCACCAATTGTTGCAGTCCCAACTCCCCCAAGCGATCATGGGCCATGGCGACGGTCGGGCACATTTCTACGTTATGGACTATTTCGCGCAACAGTTCATTAATGGCATCAGTCTTGGGGCAATCTACGGCCTGATCGCAATCGGTTACACGATGGTCTACGGGATCATCGGCATGATCAATTTCGCTCACGGCGAGATCTACATGATCGGGGCCTTCATCGCGCTTATGGTCGTGGTCGCCTTCGGGATCGGCGAGGGCGGCCTGGTCATCGTCGCTCTGCTGTCCGCGCTGCTCGTGTCGATGGCCCTGACCTCGCTGTACGGGTGGGTACTGGAGCGCGTCGCCTACCGCCCCCTCCGGGGGTCGCAGCGGCTGGCCGCGCTGATCTCGGCAATCGGCATGTCGATTGCGCTGCAGAACTACGTGCAGCTTACGCAGGGCGCCCGCGTCAAGACCCTCCCGCCGATCATCCAGGGCGGGTTCGAGTTCCAGTTTGGTGACACCGACTTCATTGTCCGCCTCAGCACCCTCCAGATCATGATCGTCCTGGTGACCATTGCTCTCATGGCCGTGTTCGCCCTGCTGATCGCCCGGACGGCTCTCGGGCGCGCGCAGCGCGCCTGCCAGCAAGACCAGAGCATGGCGGCCTTGTTGGGGGTCAACGTGGACCGGACGATCTCCCTGACATTCGTGATGGGCGCCGCCCTCGCCTCGGTGGCCGGGCTGATGGTCACGCTCTACTACGGTGTGATCGATTTCTTTGTCGGTTTCATCGCCGGCATCAAGGCCTTCACCGCAGCGGTGCTGGGCGGGATCGGCTCCATTCCCGGGGCCATGCTGGGCGGACTCCTGATCGGTTTCACGGAAGCGATGTGGTCGGGATATTTCAGTATTGAATACAAGGACGTGGCAACCTTCTCCATCCTGGTGATCGTGCTGATCTTCCTGCCAACCGGTATTCTGGGCACGCCTGAAGTGGAAAAAGTGTGAGGCCGCCATTCGCCTCACCGCTTCTTCGCGATGCGGTGCTGGTTGCAGGGATCGCTGGCGTCCTCGCCTTCCCATTCGTCGGCCTGCTGCTGACCACGCAGGGGACTGCGCCGACCCTCAGCGCGCGTTTCCCCGAGTTCGCAGGGGCAGTCGTGCTCATCTTTTTCGGGCGCCTGGGCATCAGCGCCGCGCGCCGCGGCCACATCCTCTTCCCGATCGTGCTCGGCGTTGTGATGGCGACCGTCGGCGCGTTCTCGCTCCTCTTCGAGACCACCGGCATGGCGGCCGACAGCGCCGCCCCCTGGCATGCGTTCGTGCCCGGCACCTTCCTGGCAACCGTCGCCAGCGCCGGCGGCGTCGCCATCGCCGTCGTTGCGGGGCGCAACCACCTGCTCCGAGATAGCGTGCCGGTGGCGCGGAAACCGTTGCCGATGAAGCAGCTGCTGCTGTGGACCGGGGTCGCGCTGGCCGGCGTCGCCATCGTCTTGCCGCTGCTGCCCGCGGTCGACCGACGGCTGATCGACGTCGCCACGCTGGTCCTGACCTACGTGATGCTCGGATGGGGGCTCAATATCGTCGTCGGACTTGCAGGCCTGCTGGACCTCGGTTACGTCGCGTTCTACGCGGTGGGCGCGTACTCGTACGCCCTGCTCTCGGTGACCTTTGGCTGGAGCTTCTGGGTCTGCCTGCCCCTGGCAGGCGCCCTGGCGGCCCTGTTCGGCATCCTGCTCGGATTTCCCGTGCTGCGGCTCCGCGGCGACTACCTGGCGATCGTCACGCTCGGCTTCGGAGAAATGATCCGGATCATCCTGCTCAACTGGTACGACTTCACCAATGGGCCGGACGGCATCTCCAACATCGGCCGACCGAGCTTCTTCGGCTTCCAGTTTGCAGCGAAGCCCGCCGAAGGAACCGAATCGTTTCACACGCTCTTCGGTATCGCCTACGACCCCGTGCATCGACTCATCTTTCTGTACTACCTGATTCTCGCGCTCGCCCTGCTGACCAACGCGTTCACCCTCCGCATCCGCCGACTGCCCGTCGGGCGGGCCTGGGAAGCACTCAGGGAGGACGAGATCGCCTGCCGGTCGCTGGGCGTCAATCCCCGGAACACCAAGCTTTCCGCCTTCGCGATCGGCGCCATGTTCGCCGGGTTCGCCGGCTCGTTCTTTGCCACACGGCAGGGGTTTGTCAGCCCCGAGAGCTTCACGTTCATCGAATCCGCCATTCTGGTTGCCATCGTCGTCCTGGGCGGCATGGGGAGTCAGATTGGCGTCGCCGTCGCGGCCATCATCCTGGTAGGCCTGCCCGAGTACTTCCGGGAACTGCAGGAGTATCGAATGCTGGCGTTCGGGATGGGCATGGTGCTGATCATGCTGTGGCGCCCGGGCGGGCTCCTCACGCACCGTGAACCCACCATCCGCACGCGTTCTCAGCCCGCCTCGGCATGACCCCCTCCGCGCTCCTCCAGGTCGAGCACCTCACCATGCGTTTCGGCGGCCTGGTAGCGGTTGACGACGTGAGCTTCTCGGTCGCGCAAGGCGCGATCCATGCCCTGATTGGCCCCAACGGCGCCGGCAAGACCACGGTGTTCAACTGCCTGACCGGCTTCTACAAGCCGTCCGTCGGCAGGATCACGCTGAATTCGCCGGAATCCCAGGCCACGTTCCTCCTGGAACAAATGGACGACTTCCGGATCGTGCGCGAGGCGAGGGTCGTGCGCACATTCCAGAATATCCGCACGTTTCCCAAGATGTCCGTCCTCGAGAACCTGATGGTGGCGCAGCACAATCACCTCATGCGCGCGTCCGGGTGGACGTTCCTCGGCCTCATCGGCGCACCATCCTTTCGGCACGCCGAGGCGGCGTCCGTGGAGCGGGCCGAGTACTGGATCGACCGCACCGGACTGGCCGAATATGCCGACAGCGAGGCCGGCGCCCTCCCCTACGGCGAACAACGGCGGCTGGAGATCGCCCGGGCCATGTGCTGCGATCCCGTCCTGCTGTGCCTTGACGAGCCGGCGGCCGGCCTCAACCCGAGCGAAACCGAGCAGTTGAGCGAGCTCATCGGGTACATCCGCGACCATCATCACATCAGCGTCCTGCTGATCGAACATGACATGTCCATGGTCATGGGAGTCTCCGACCACATCGTGGTGCTGGATTACGGCCAGAAGATCGCCGAAGGAACACCCGAGGAAGTCCGCAACGATCCGGCGGTCGTCCAGGCCTACCTGGGCAGCGACGACGAGACCGACAACGCCGCGGATGCCACGACGTGACCCCGTTGCTCAAAGTATCGGGCGTGCGCACGTTCTACGGCGCGATCGAAGCGCTGCGCGGGGTCGACATCGAGGTCGCCGAGGGCGAGATCGTCACGCTGATCGGCTCGAACGGGGCCGGCAAGTCCACCCTGCTCATGACCATCTGCGGCAATCCGCAGGCCCGCGCCGGCGAGATCCGATTTGCGGACCGTGACATCACCCGCTTCCGCACCTGGGACATCGTGCGCCTAGGGATTGCACAGACTCCCGAAGGACGGCGGATCTTCCCGCGCATGACGGTGCTCGAAAATCTGCAAATGGGGGCGGTTGCCAATCCTGATGCAGATTTCGATGACGGCGTCCGGCGCGCCTTCGAGTTGTTCCCGGTGCTTGGGCAGCGCCGAAACCAAAGTGGCGGCACGCTTTCCGGTGGCGAGCAACAAATGCTGGCCATCGCGCGGGCGCTCATCAGTCGGCCGAAACTGCTGCTGCTTGATGAACCGTCGCTCGGGCTCGCACCGCGGCTGGCCCGGCAGATCTTCGCGGTACTCCGCGAAATCAACCAATCCAGCGGGACCACGATTTTCCTGGTGGAACAGAACGCCTACCACGCCCTGCGGCTCTGCCACCGGGGATACGTGCTCGCCAACGGCATGGTCACACTGGAAGGGACCGGCGGCGAGCTGCTGGAAAATCCTGCGGTTCAGGCCGCCTATCTCGGAGGAACCGGCCAGTGACCGAGTCCCTGCTCGGCATGCCGCTCAGCGTCTACGTCGGGTTCACGGTCATCGTGGCAGGGGGTGCGGCATGGTTTTCCGGCCGGGCCCTGGCGCTCGGTTGGAGACCGACGTGGATGGTGGTGCCGACCACCCTGGGACTGGCGCTCGCGGACCGCTTCTTCGTGTGGGCCCTGTTCGGCGGTGAGTTCTTCCCCGTTGCCGGCACGCTCTCAGAGTTTGCCACCCTGCTTGTTCTCGGGCTGCTGGCCCACCGATACACTCGGGCCCGCCGTATCGTGCAACAGTACCCTTGGCTATACCAGCGCAATGGACCGCTCATGTGGCGGCCCGTGTCCCGGAACTCCGATAGCAAACCGCCGGGTCAGGGTACCCTTTCCGACTGATATAATGCGGGCGCTGGCGCAGTCTGGCGCAATGGCCGCGCGGAGATGCGTCAAGGGAGGACCTGACCGATGAAGCAGATCATTTACGGGATCCTGGTCGCGGTCGCGGCCGTGGTCGTCGTCATCATCGCCATGGACCGCTTTGGTGGGGATGACGGTGATTCCGGCCAACCGATCGAAGTCGCTACCGTGGGGCCGCTCACGGGCCAGTACGCGTCGTTCGGTCAGCAACTGGAACAGGGCGGTGCGGCGGCGGTCGCCGACCTGAACGCCCAGGGCGGTGTCCTCGGGAGACAGCTCGTGTTCTCGGCCGAAGACGACGCATGCGATCCGAAGCAGGCGGTCGCAGTCGCCAACAGTCTGGCCTCCAAGGAAGTACCGATCGTGATCGGCCACTTCTGTTCCGGGTCGTCGATCCCAGCATCCAACGTCTATGCCGAGGAAGGGATCGTTCAGATCTCGCCGGCATCCACGAACCCGCAATTCACTGAGCGCGGACTGGACAACGTGTTCCGCACCTGCGGCCGTGACGACGCGCAGGGACTGATTGCCGGTGTCTACCTGGCCGAGAGCCACGGGAGCGACCGCATTGCCATCGTCCATGACAAGACGGCATACGGAAAGGGCCTGGCTGACGAGACCCGGGCCGCGCTGAACGCCCAGGGTGTAACGGAAGTCCTGTACGAAGCGTACACGGCGGGTGAAAAAGACTACTCCACGCTGGTATCGAAGCTGAAGCTCGAGCAGATCGACGTGCTCTATGTCGGCGGTTATCACTCCGAAGCCGGTCTGATCGTGCGCCAGATGCGTGATCAGGGTCTTGACACGCAGCTGATCTCCGGGGATGCGCTGGTGTCGCAGGAATACTGGGCGATTACCGGCGATGCAGGTGAAGGCACCCGGATGACGTTCTCGCCCGACCCGCGGAACAACCCGGAGGCGGCCGATGTCGTAAAGCGGTTCCGGGAGGAGCTGAACTACGAGCCGGAGGGCTACACGCTCTACACCTACGCGGCGATTCAGGCGTGGGCCCAGGCGGCCGAAAGTGCGGGCTCCCTGGAGCCCGATGCCATCAAGGCAGCGCTCAAGGGCGGCACCTTTGAGACGGTGCTCGGCACCCTGAGCTTCGACGAAAAGGGCGATATCGAGGGACCATCGTACGTTTTCTACGAATGGAGCAACGGCGATTACCGCGAAGTCAATTAGCGGCCGGATTCGACTATAAATCCCCGCACGGCGCAGGCGCCGGGCGACTCCCGAGTCGCCCGGCCGGGGCGCGCCCGGGTCACGGGAGGGATGCCGGAGTGGTCGAACGGGGCGGTCTCGAAAACCGTTGTGCGCGTCAGCGTACCGAGGGTTCGAATCCCTCTCCCTCCGCGCCAGCCTTTGGATAAACCTTTGTGTCTAATGACTTCAAGGAATTCATCCGAAGGCTGGCCACCCCTGTGGCCCTGTTCGTTACGTCAATTTCTTCTTGTCCTCAAATTGTTACGCCAAGCCAGTCCAACACCGAACTCGGGACGTGCTCATGACGTCAAGTGGCCAATATTCCGATCTCCGGCAATGCTCGCAGCCATCTCCTCAAGTAGTTGCATTATGCTGTCCGTTCCTTCGCCCTGAACCGTGTTCCATTGCCACCAATCCGGAATGTCGAGTTCCCTGGCAGCGTATGTCGCTAGCAACTCGCTTTCGTGAGCGGGAATCCGATCGACGAATGGCTGGAACACACTTGAGAGCGTCTTGTTCCATGCTTGATCCAAGAGATCGTGCGGTCCTTCTTGTACCTCATGACACCATTCATCCCATAGAGTCTTGAATTGGTACCCGTCGCCATAAATTCCGCTCGCCTCTGACCGCTGGAGAGCGTATATGGCACGACGAGTGAGGCTTTCAAATTCGATTCGAGCGTACTTCATGACGGCATCATAAGTCTTGTCCAGTAAATCCAGCCAGAGATCTTCCTCCATCGTTGCTTCCTTCCTCGGGCAATCCTTACGTGGCGGTGCATTTTTGGAACCCATTCTGTCCGATCTTGCACTCAATAGCCGTGAAATAAAGGTCGCCGTGCCTCCGCCGAATCTGGACGTCACAGCGCTTGGCTCCGGTCCTTACACGCGTCTGCTCCGGTGTGGCATGGAGATCAAGTGTTGAAAGCGCCTCCGCTAGGGCAGAATTGAGAGCATTTTCCTGAATGGGCATCCAAGATTCCCCTTCGCACTTTTGGTCCAGCTAGAACCTCCTCAACAGCCCAACTAAGCGAGTATTGCGCAACTCGGGCGCCGCAAAGCCAGAACGGGCCACGGCGCGTCCAGAAACTCGACGCCAGTCGGGAATTCTCTACGTAACGGCTGTTCCTGCTTGGGCTTCGGCGCAGGACGTGGTGCCGGGGGCGGTGGCTCGATGCGACATTTCTTCGTCCTGCTATGAGGCATAACGGAGTGCTTCCGCCCGGTAGACTTCCTGCTGGGGCCTCTGGTTGACCTCTTCGCCCTCGCCAAACACGTCTCGGCTGGTCGCGGAGGTCATCCCGCCAAGCAGCAAGCCGGATTCGAACCGGACCTCGTTGTCATGGACCCTTCCGGCGTAGACCTGTTCCCACAGTTTGCGATAGTCGTTTTCGATGGCGGCCATGTCCGTGCTGATCACTTCCGATACTGCCGCCTTCCTCGCAAACCCGGACAGGAAATCCACGAGGTTCACCGCCGGAACCAGAACTGCAAACATCGCCGACAGCGCGTCCGGTGGGAGCCCAGGAACCGGATGGCTCGGACGCGGCTCCCGGCAAGCCTGTGTTCAGCAATCTGTATTCCGGACAGGACGGCATTCAGGGTGAGCCGGCGCGCGACCTCCGGCGCCTGACGTTGCGCTATGGCAATAAGGTCGACGAAGTGTTCTTGACGATCGCGCTCGACGGACGCCCCGACAAGGGCATGCCCCCCTAGCGTGACATCATGCCCGAGGAAGAACTCTGGAAGGTGTTCACGTTTCTCGAGACGGTTCAGAGGAGATAGGCTCGTAACGACGGTTCCGATGAGTGAGGTCTCCCATGCCCATTGCCACGACGCCGACCGGCGACTTGCACTACCAAATTCTGGAAGCCGTTCCGCCGTGGGCGGGACCGCCGGAAACGGTGCTGTTCCACCACGGCGTTGCCGCCAACCTGCACCTCTGGTCGCCTTGGCTGTCGGCGCTCTCTGACCGCTACCGCATCGTCCGCTTCGATACGCGGGGATACGGCGGATCCTCGGCCGCCGGCCAGGGTTTCACGTTCACGTTCGAATCGCTCACCGACGATGTCCTGGCGGTCGCTGATGCCGCCGGCGCGGAACAGTTTCATTTTGTCGGCGAATCCATGGGCGGCACGGTGGGAATCGCGTTGGCCCTCCGCGCCCAGGAGCGCCTGCACAGCCTCATCCTGTCCAATGCCGCGGCACGCGGCGGCTTGATTCGCAACGTCGACAGCTGGGAAGCGATCGCCGACGGAGAGGGCGCGGCTGGCTGGGCTCAGCAGATGATGGAGTGGCGTTTCTATCCGGATTCCCTGGATCCCCATGTCCGGGAATGGTTCAGGGCGGTCCATGAAGACAGCTCGATGGACGTCAATCTGGCGCTTGCCGATCTGTTGCTGCGCGCCGACTTCATGGACGACCTGGAGTCCATCAAAACTCCCACCCTACTGCTGGCGCCAGAAGCAAGCCCGTTCATAGCGCTTGATCTGATGGCCGAGATGCGGCGCAAGCTCCCGAACGCGGAGCTGCAGGTGTTTGCACATTCCAAACACGGGTTGCCCCTGTCGCACGGCACCCAATGTGCAGTTGTTGCCAGGGACTTCCTGGAACGGCAGCACGTATGAACGGAATCCACGGGCGCCCGGCCGAGGTCAATAGATTTGTTCCGGTAACCAGAGTGCGAGCTGCGGAAAGGCCAGCAGCAGCGCCACCATGGCAATCATCATGAGCACGAAGGGGAGCGCACCCCAGGCGACATCGTTGAACTTGCCGCCCCGCAACCGGATCCCGTGCACGACATAGAGATTGACCCCGATCGGCGGCGTGATCAGCGCAGTCTCCATCAGGACCGTGATCAGGATCCCGAACCACACGGGGTCGTACCCCAACTGCACGATCAGGGGGAACACCACCGGGACGGTGGTGAGCAGCATCGACAGCGTTTCCATGAACATGCCGAGGATCAGGTAGAACACCACCAGCACGATCATGGTCTGCAGGGGTGTCCAGCCGAGTTCGCCGATGAAGTTGATCAGCGCCTGCGTGACGCCGATAAAGCCCAGAACGAAATTCAGAAACACGGCCGCGAGAATGATCAGCATGATCACCGCGGTCGTCCGCATGGTCCCCTCGAAGGCCTCCCGCAGCATCCTGAGATTCAGGGAACGGGTCCAGGCAGCCAGCAGCAGCGCAAAGACCACACCAATCGACGCCGCCTCGGTCGGCGTAGCGATCCCGGCGTAAATCGAGCCGACCACGGCGGCAAACAGAAAAATCGGGGGTAACAGGTCCTGTAGCGCGCGGAGTCGCTCTGACCAACTTGTCCTTGGCTTGGCGCCCGCCCAGGCGGGGCGCGAAACGCAGGCTGCAACAATGATCAGGATAAAGAGGCTGGAAAGGATCAGGCCCGGCACGAAGCCGGCCATGTAGAGCTCGGGAACCGACGTGTCGGTGATCAGGCCGTAGATGATCAGGTTGATCGACGGGGGGATCAGGATGCCGAGCGTGCCGCCGGCGGCAAGCGACCCGAGGAACAGCCCTTCGTGATACTTCCGTTTTTCGATTTCCGGATAGGCCACCGTACCGATGGTGGCGGCGGTCGCCACCGAAGAGCCGGACGAGGCGGCAAAGATCGCGCACGAGCCGATGTTTGCATGCATCAGCCCGCCCGGAAGCCAGCTGAGCCACTGCGCCACCGCGTTGTACATCCTCCGGGCGATGCCGGCGCGCAGCATGATCTCGCCGAGGAGGATGAACATCGGGATGGCGACGAGGATGAACTCCTTCTGTTTGTCCCAGACGAATTCACCCATGGCACGGGACAGCCGCCCGCCCATGTAGATCTCGTCGAGCCCCATCGAAAGGAGGCCCAGGACCGCGGCCACCGGCACGGCAACCAGCACCAGCCCCAGAGTCGCGACGAGCGTCCAAGCGGCCATCTACAGGGCCCTCTTGCCACACCCGAACGCCGCCGCGGGACCGCAGCCCATGGTCCGCGCCCCGGCAGAGACGTTCGCCGTCGGCCCGTCCGCCCTGGCCGCTCCACGCACTCCCTGGTCGCGCCGGGTCACCGTTCCGGTTCCGAGAGGCTATGGGTCTCTTCGGTGATCTCTTCCTGGACGCTTCGGGTCCCGGCGAGCCGCTGAACCGAGGCCGGGCCATGCACCACAAAGGAACATGCCGTGTAGAGGAGCACGAAAATGAGCGTGACGTTGAAGAAGATCAATCCGGCCAGCCACACCAGCTGCGGAATCCACAAGGGCGTGGTCAGCGTCGTGACCGAGACCGAATTGTTCACCCATGACTCGGTGAACACGGTCACGGCTTTGGAGGACAGAAAGCCGATGAAGATCAGCAGCGCCAGCAACCCGACGATATCCAGAGCGGCGCGCAGGAACAGCGGCAAGAGGTTGTACAGCGCATCGATTCGAATGTTCGAGCGGTGCAGCAGGCAGTACGCATAGGCCCACGTCGTGGCACCGGCAAAAACGTAGCCGGTGATCTCGTCCGAGCCCGACATGGTCACGTTCAGGTACTTGCGGCTCAGCACGTCGATGGTGACCATCCCCGCCGACAGCAGGAGCGCAGCCCCCCCGGCCCAGACTGCCCAGAGTGCAAGCCGTTCAAGCAACCGGTGGATGTACGCGAGCAGTTCCAATCGGCGCTACCGTTCGCGGAGCCCGCGAATTGCCTAGCTGGTACCCGGTGCCGTGTACTGCTTCGTGATCAGAGGGGCGCCTTCAACCCGGCGATGTCGCCCATGGTGGCGTTCCATTCCTCGGCGCAGGCCCGGCCGCAGCGCTCAGCGAAGCGCTTGAGGACGAAATTCTCGACAATGTCCTTCAGCTTGGCCTGGTCGGCCGAAGACGGGGCAACCGGGGTCATGCCGCCCACCTCGCCCCAAGGGCACGGTCCGGATGCATTGCACGCCAGCGCCGTCTCGTCCAGCTGCTTGATCGAATCCCAAATCTCGTTCTCGACCCTGGCAGCGCTCTCGCGGATCACCGTCCGGGTTGCCTCGCTCAGCGAACTCCAGGTATCACCGTTCACCGCCATGAACGTCGCCGCGTAGCCGAGGCGGATCTGGATATTGTGGGTGACCACCTGCCACCACTTGGCGTTGTAAGCGGGCCCGGTGCCCGTGATGCCGCAGTCCGCGACGCCCTTTTCCAGCGCCGGTACCACTTCGGCGAAGGACAGTGTCACCGCTGCAGCCCCGAGTCCCTCGATGAAGTCGCCAAGGGAAGTGGAATAGGTCCGGATCTTCTTTCCGGCCAGGCTCGCGAGCGAGCCGTCCTCGGCGTCGCCAAGCTTGCACCAGAGCATCTGGCTGGGAAACGTGTAGAGCATTACGAGCTCGGCGTCGTACTTGTTCTTGAGCTCGCGCTCGATGATCGGCCGGTAGGCTTGAAGAGCTCTACGATATGTATCCATGTCCTGGAAAACGCCAGCAAGGTCAATGCCTTCCAAAGCAGGGCTGTCCTGGCTCGTGTAGGTTGTCAGCGCGTGGACAGCGTCGTAGGCGCCAAGCTTGAGCAACTTCACGACCTCGTAGCCTGAGAGCCCAAGCTCGGTGTAAGGCTTGGCGTTCGCAGTGATCTTCCCACCGGATGCCGTCGGCAGCACATCGCCCCAGAGCCGGCTTTCATGCAGGCTCCAATTAGTGAGGTTGCCCCACGTACCGACGACCGCGAACTCTCGGGATTCGATCTCGTCCGCCGCTGCGGTGCCAATCGCAAGTATCGCAACGAGGGCTGCGCCCAGTGCCAGTCTCATGATTCCTCCTGCGAATCTGGAGCCTGTGGCCGTGCTTCCATAGTAGGTGGGGCGCAGAATCCCGTCAAAGTTGGAAGCCACCGCTTTTGCTATGCCGATAAGGAGGTTATGCCATCTTCGCGAGGTCTTGCGGACTCTCCCAGCCGATATGCAAACCATTGAATCACCGGCAACTGAAGCCAGACCCGCCATCCCACCCGATACCAAGTCGAGGCAACCAACCGGCACGTCGTGGAACCCGAATCGTTTCCGGCAGGGACGCCGACGACCGGTTTGCCTGCTCGCCAATACCGGATCGATGCGCGCGAGAAGGCGCCTCGGGCTCCCGCTTGAGCACCTTTCCGACAGCCTCGCAGGCCCTCGCACCGCGATCCACTTTCGCGGTTTCCAGTCCCTTGTTGGTGTAGGTCAGTGACCGGGAGCGTTTGACGTCAAAGGGCCGCCGGAGCCGCCGTCAAGAAGGCTGTGCTGCAGTATCGCCGGCGCTGACAAGTTACCGAACGACGGCGTCCCCTAGCTCCCGAACGGCGAACGGTGGCACTTCTTCCGTTCCGTACTCGCTGCCGATCAAATCGGCGGAGAGAAGCGGAACCTGAGGAGGGCGATTGCGCCGAACACGGACGCGAACATGACGAGCGCAAGCATCGCGGGCGCGACATCAGACGCACTCGCTCCGAACAGCATGAGCCGGTTGAACGCGTCGTTGGCCCAGCCGTGGGGCGTAAGACGCGCCAGTACCTGAAGCCACTCGGGTGCGATGAACAGCGGCCACCAGCAGCCGCCGAGCGGGGCGAGCGTCAGCGAGGCGAACACCCCGATGGTGGCGGCACTCCGAAGATTGTCGACCATGACTGCCAGCATGACCCCGAACGCAGCGGATACGAGCACGAAGAGCAGGGACACCACGACGACCGCACCGGGCGAGGCCCCCAGGTCCATCGAGAGCCCGAGCACGCCCACCGTCCACAACACCGCGAGTTGCGCGACGCCCCGGCCGGCTCCCGAGAGAAACTTGCCGGCGAGAATGGACGGGGCGCGCACCCCGGTGGACATCAGGCGCTCCAGGGTCCGGGTCTGGCGCTCACGCACGATCGCTCCGGCCCCGAGCGCCGCGGCAAAGAACACGAACATGGTGAGATAGCCGGGCAGCGTAAAGTTGGCGGGGTTGTATCTGCGCTGGCCCGTCCGTGTCACCTCGAGTGACGTGAGCGGCGGGAGTCGCAGCGCTTCGAGCATCGCTTCGGCATCGGGCGGGCGTGCAGGCCTGAGGGCTCCCACCGCGCGAGCGGCGAGGGCAAGCGTCTCGACCCGGCCGCCGACGGCGCGGGCAACGCCTTGGAGTACCGCCTCCGCCGCTGGATGATTTCCCGACACCACGACGTGAATACGTGTCTCGCCACCGGTTGTGACGCTCGTGCTGAAGCCTTCGGGAAACAACAGAAATCCTTCGATCTCGCCGTTCTCGACAGCATCCACGGCCTCTTGCCGGGTCCTCTCGTCAACCGCCCATCCGGAAGCGGCCAGCCCTGCCCAAATCTCGCGCAGGACGCCATGCTGCTCGTGGGCGACAACGGTAAGGCGGGGCGCGGCGGCGGGGGGCCCGCCGTCTTCGAGGGCGTGGCTGAAGGCAAAGGCGAACAGGAGCGGGAAGAGGAAGGCGAGCACCAAGCCGAATCGGTCCCGCCAGAATATCCGCGTGTCCTTCGCCGCCAGGATGAAGGCGTGCCGGAAAAACGTGATCACTGCTAGACCGCGGACGACGAAACGCGGAACATCTTGCGTGCCGCGGCGAGGCCGAGTATCGCCACCGCACCGAGGATGACGAGTTCCGCGCCCTGGTCGGCAAGGGTCGCGGCCTCGCCGAAGAGCGCCACGAACGCGTCCGTGGCGTACTTGTTCAGGGTGAATCGGGCGAGCACGTCGAGCCATCCGGTGCCGCTGGTCGGGAGGAACGTGCCCCCGAACACGCTCATGAACATTGTCAGGACGACGGCAGAAAATGCGGCCTGCTCCTCCGTGCGCGCGACGGCGGCAATGACCAGGCCGATCGCGGTCACCGCTGCCGCGACAACGATGGCTAGGACCAAGCACTGCAGGAAGACGACGGGCCCGGCCATCCCGAGGACGGCGAAGGCAAGCCCGAGGAGGACGAAGGACTGGAGTACCATCCGACCGATCCCCGCAAGGAGTTTCCCGACGAAGAGTTCCCCGGCGCTGAGCCGCGTGGTCATGAGACGCTCCAGAGTACCGGTCCGGCGCTCCTCGATGAGCGCTCGGGCACCGAGAGTGCCGGAGAAGAGGAGAAACATGACGACGATGCCGGCGAGGAGACGATCGAGCTGACTCGCTTCGCGCACCCGCATCGATTCCGTCACGACGACCACAGGAGGGCGGGTGGGAGCGCCGGCCAGCGCCCGCTGAACCGCCTCATCGAGCCTTGCATCGTTCGCCGATTCACCCGCCAGGGCGCCGGCGACTCGCCGAAGCTCAATCTCGGACGCTGCTGCACGCAGGGCTCCCTGAACGATCCCCGTGACGAACCGACCCTCGTCGCTGCCGGACCCGCGCGATTTGACGATGATTGATGCTGGCGCGCCAGATTCGACGCTTGCGGAAAATCCCGGCGGAATCACGAATCCGGTGGAGATGGCGGTGCGTTCGAGCGCGTCAGCGAATTCATCCTGCGTGTAGCGGCGGACAGCAACGCCGCCAGCATGTTCGACCCGCTCGAGGATCCGGTTCGCAAGGAAACCGCCGTCAAGATCCGCGACGTGCATGACGCCGCGAAACGTTGCGTCCGACCCGAGCGCCACCATCATGAGGGAGAAGAGGACCACCGGCAGGGCGATACCAAACGCAAGGTCGCTCCGGTGCGCGAGGTAGCGTCTGAGCTCGAAGCGAGCCAGATGGAACGCGCGGCCCATGCCGGCGCTAGTCGCGGAGGCTTCGACCGGTGAGATGGAGGAAGACCTCCTCCAGCGTCGTTTGGTCGGGATCGCCGACTTGCCGCTTGAGTTCTGCCGGGGTGTCCACGGCAACGATGCGACCCCGGTCCATGACGCCGATCCGATCGCAGAGCCGGTCCGCCTCTTCCATGTAGTGCGTGGTGTAGAGCACGGTCGTGCCCTCCGCACGGAGGGCGAGGACCGTTTCGAAGATGTGGTTTCGCGACTGCGGATCGATCCCGACCGTCGGCTCGTCGAGAAAGAGCAGCTCCGGCCGATTCATGAGCGCGATCCCGATGTTGACACGGCGCTGCATTCCGCCCGAGTACTTCTTGACCACCTCGTTTCCGCGGGCTTCGAGGCCCACGCCCGCAAGCACGGCGCGTGCACGCGCTGTTGCCTCGCGACCGGAAAGACCGGCCATCCGGCCGAAGAACACGAGGTTGTCGACGGCGGAGAGTTCGGGATAGAGCGCCAACTCCTGTGGACAGATGCCGATCCGCTTGCGAACCTCGTCTCCCTCGCGGACGACCGAGTGCCCCCCGACGCAGACGTCGCCCGCGTCGGGGGCGAGGACGGTCGAGAGCATGCGGATGGTGGTGGTCTTGCCAGCCCCGTTCGGTCCGAGGAGCCCAAAAATCTCCTTCCTGCGGATGACGAAGGAGACGTCCTCGACGGCCGCAACACCATCGAAGTACTTCGTAAGCCCCTCGGCTTCCAGGTATGTCTCCAAACGTTGCTCCGCAGCCAGCGCCAACCGCTAGGGCGAACGCGAATGTTACTGCGCTGCGAGGACTGCGGCCAAGCCGGTCAACGACGACACGCCGGAAGTCGCGGAGGTCGCCGAGTCAGCCCGGCGCTCGGACCCGCACAAACCCAACTCCGCCTCCTCATGCCTGCATGCCGTTTCGACGGTGTTGCCGCCCACGGCGGCAGATGGCGGACCGCCAAACCGTCGCGATCGAGCGGCACCGAAGTCCAGGTTTCGCGTCTCCGACCCGGCCGCCGTGCGCCACATGTCCGTCTGCGAGCTGCGTGGTGGGCACCGCCCGCACGGTGTAATACTATATCGTTCCTCCATGAAAGCTGGAGTCGATTCATCAGCCTGAATGTGGAGAAGACCAAGTGATATCCATTCAGAAACGACATCCCTTCCGCGGCTGGCGGCTAGCCGCGGCATCCGTTCCCATCTTCCTTGCGCCTGTCGCACTGGCAGCGGAACACGAGCATCGCGAGCACGATGCCCATGCGCACGGACACGGAACGCTCGATATCGTCGTGGAAGGCGATCAGGCGTTGATCGAGCTTCGTATTCCCACCGTGAACGTTGTCGGATTTGAGCACGCTCCGCGAGACGATGCCGAGCACGAAGCCGTGCGGCGGGCGCTCGGACCCCTCCGGGACGGGGCCTCGCTGTTCGCGCTATCCGCAGATGCAGACTGCGCCGTCGAAGTGGCCGCCGCCGATATCGTCAGTTTGTCCGACGACGACCTTCGTGACGAAGGCGACCACGAAGCGGACGAGGACGAGAATGCAGAGCATGAGGACGAAGGGAGTGAGACGGCTGCCGGCGAGGAGGAGCATTCAGAGCTTCAGGCAACCTATCGTTTCCGCTGTGGTGCGCCTGAGCGGCTCAGCCAGGTCGACGTTCGCCTGTTCGAGTACTTGCACGACGTTGAAGAGATCAGCGTGCGCGTGGTAACGCCAACTGCGCAGTCGGCAACCGATCTGCACCCCGGCTCGACCGCCGTCGCGCTGTCACCCTGAGGGGGCGATGCCTGAACGCGACCCTGAGGACATTCGGCACGTCTAGCCGTCGCCGTCATCGTCGGCGGCGATTCCCATGTTCTCGGGTCGATACAACCGGTTGGAGTACGTTGTCGCGGTCACGCGCGCGGCCGCGACAGGCTCGCCGAGCGCGTCGAAATAATCATCATGGAGCCTCGGCCCCGGCGCGGTGGGAACCGGCGGCAGAGTCGATTTGGTGAATCCGGCCTGAGGTCGTTGGTGTGAGTGCGAAAGCGGAGCCAAGGATGATCGTCGAGATTGACCGCGTACGATTTGCCTGGAAGACCGGCCGGCGAGACATCCTCGACATCACGCGGCTGGAAATCGCCGCAGGTGAGCGCGTATTCATCGAAGGCCCGAGTGGCAGCGGCAAGAGCACGTTGTTCAGCCTGCTGGGCGGGGTCGTAAGCCCGCGAGAGGGAACGGTACGGGTTCTTCAAGCAGACATTTCCCAGATGCCGGCGGCCCGGCGGGACAGGTTCCGGGCCGACCACATAGGTTTCGTGTTCCAGATGTTCAATCTGGTGCCTTACCTATCGATGATGGACAATGTCGTGCTGCCTTGCCGCTTCTCCCACCGACGCTTCGAGCGGGCCCAGACGCGATCCGGATCGCCCGAGGCGGAGGCCCGACGCCTTCTGGTCCGCCTCGGGCTGGAACCAGTCGAACTGCTGGGGCGCCCAGTGACCGAACTCAGCATCGGTCAGCAACAGCGCGTCGCCATCGCGCGGGCACTGATCGGAGCGCCAGAGCTGATCATGGCTGACGAGCCTACCTCCGCTCTCGACGAGGGCGCCCGCAAGCGCTTTCTCGAGGTCTTGTCGGAGCAGTGCGACGAGGCCGGGGCGTCACTCTTGTTCGCGAGCCACGATACGCGTCTGGGCGCGCTGTTCGACCGCCGGATCTCACTCGGCGAACTGAACCGGAACGGCACCGGCATGCCCGGCCAAACGCCTTGAACGGCTGCCGTGCATCGCTCTTCGGCACCCAAACGGGGAACGCGCAGCCGATCTCGGGACCGGGCATGCCCGGCGGTCGGCCGGCCGCCTGCACCCGTGGAGGTTGTGGCGAAGTGATGAGTTCCCCGGCCTAGGACGACCGGTGGCAATGCTCCGACTCGCACTGTTGAGCGTACTCAGCCGTCGCGTTACAGCGGGGCTGACCCTGCTCGCAATCGCGATCAGTGTCGCCATGCTGCTGGGTGTGGAGAAAGTGCGCCGCGACGCTCGCGGCGCCTTCGCCAATACCATTTCCGGCACCGACCTGGTCGTCGGGGCCCGCAGCGGCGCCATCCAGCTGCTTCTCTACTCGGTCTTTCGCATCGGCAACGCCACGAACAACATCTCCTGGGAGACCTACCAGGACATCGGGAACTTCCCCCGGGTCCTTTGGACGGTACCGATTTCGCTCGGGGACTCGCACCGCGGCTTCCGGGTGATGGGAACGTCGGGCGCCTATTTCGAGCACTATCGGTACGCCCGCACCGAAACCCTCCAATTCGACAGCGGCGGACCGTTCGTCGACGTCTTCGATGCAGTGCTCGGAGCGGAAGTCGCGAACCGGCTGGGTTATGCGCTCGGTGACAAGATCATCGTCTCCCACGGTGCGGGCGACGTGAGCTTCGTGGACCACGACGACAAACCGTTTCGCGTGGCCGGGATTCTCCGGCCGACCGGCACCCCGGTCGATCGCACCGTGCATGTCAGCGTGGAAGGCTTCACCGCAATGCACGTCGACTGGAGGGCTGGAACGCCGATGCCCGGCCTCGCGATCACGGCTGATGAGGCGCGCGGCATGGATCTCACGCCGAAGACGATCACCGCCTTTCTGGTAGGGCTCGATCGCAAGATCGCCATCTTCGACGTTCAGCGTAGAATCAACGAGTACAGCGAAGAGCCGGTCCTAGCGATCATTCCCGGCGTCGCCCTGCAGGAGTTGTGGGACCTGATGAGCGTCGCCGAGAACCTGCTTCGCTTTGTTTCCGCCATGGTGGTAGCGACCGGGCTGCTAGGGATGCTGACCGTCATTCTCTCAAGCCTTGAAGCGCGACGACGGGAAATGGCGGTGCTCCGATCCGTCGGAGCCAGGCCCTTGCATGTGTTCGCGCTGTTCATGAGCGAGGCGATGGTGTTTGCTCTGGCTGGAGCGGCCGCTGGCGTGGTACTGCTCTACGTCGCGCTGCTGGTCGGGCAACCGATCGTCGCACGCGAGTTCGGCCTGCACTTGCCGATTGCGCTACCTGGGCCGGGGGACTGGTGGATCATCGCCGCTGTCGTCGCGGCGGGCACCGCAGCCGGCGCCGTTCCAGCGATCCGCGCCTACCGGCTGTCGCTCGCCGACGGCCTTTCGATGAGGATTTGACCATGTTGACAAGACAGGCCCGCAAAACTTGGGCACTGCCGGCGACCGTGGCCGCGGCCGCTCTCTGCGCTACGCTGGCGTCGAGCAGCCCTGTCGCGGCAGCGCCGGATGCGGCGCGGGAACTCGGATGGGAGGACCTCATTCCAAGTGGCTGGGATCCGCGAGGCGACCTCGAATCCCTGGGCGGCGAGGACTTGCAAGACCTTTCCGACGGGAGCGAACGAGCCCTGGAGCTGCTTGAAGCCTATCGCGAAGCGGCCCGCTCGGCGCCGGTTGTCACGGAACTCGATGGCCAGCAGATCCGGATTCCCGGGTACATGGTGCCTCTCGAATTCGAGCACATGGCGATCTGGGAGTTCCTGCTCGTCCCGTACTTCGGCGCGTGCATTCATGTGCCCCCACCGCCCGCGAACCAAATCGTCTATGTGACGACCAAGGACTCTTACCCGATGACCAACGTATTCAAACCGGTATGGGTCACCGGTGTGATCACCACGCAGGCACACCTCAACGAAGTTGGCGACGCCGGCTACACCATGGAGGCGATGAACATCGAGCTCTACTGACGCGACGCGGCGAGCCGCCTGCCGCCCGGGCAGACGGCGGGCATGCGATGGGAAGGAGTCTTCTGTCCCCGTTTGCGGTTCGCAACCTGACCGACGCCTGGACTGCCAGACCGGGCGATCAGGGGGGCTGTTCCGAGGTTCAGACCGAATTCGGCATGCGTTTCCGTAGCACGCCCGTGCAACCGATCAGCAACGGCATCAGGCCCAGCTGAACCGTCTCAGGCATCCCCAGTCGCAACACAATCCGGACACCGGCCGATGACCTCAAGCATGTGCGCGCGGGGCTCAAAGCCGGAATCGTCGGCCAGCTCCTTCACGGCACGACTCAATCCGGCAGCGCTCGGCTCGGCAACCATCCGACACTGCTCACACACCAGCAGGAATGTGCCGTGCCCCTCGCCCCTGCTGCTGCAAGCGACATAGGCGTTTTGACTTGCGACCCGATGCACGAGACCCATGGTCTCGAGGAAGGACAGCGCACGGTAGATTTGCACCGGCGCCGGCTTGCGGCCCTTCCAGTCGAACCGCTCCAGGATGTCGTAGGCCCCGGCCGAGCGGTGTTCCGCCAGCAAGAGTTCGAGCACTTGCCGACGGTTCTCGGTGAGCCGTTCCTGTCGGTCCTGGCATATTTCCTCGGCCCGGGCGAGGCCAGTCGCTATGCACTCACTGTGATCATGCCGCGGGGCCGGGAACAGAGACGACAGCGTTGTCATGTGTTTCCCTAGCCCAACGAGTGACCAGTTGCACCGAAATTATGGCGATTCGTAACAAGACTACACCAGTCTCCCGCAAGCAAGGCGCTGCCTCCGGGAAGCAGGCAGCGGCGCCGTTCTCGACCAGCGAACACCGCGCAAGCTGCCGGAAAATCTCCGACTACCGCGAACGACGGGATGCCCTCAGCCGGCAATGCCGGGCGACAATGCCTCCTCCCGGAGGATGTCACCCGGTATGGCTCAGGATGTTGATGAGTACGCCGTTCGGATCGTTGACCTGGAAGCGGCGGACTCCCCATGGTTCGTCCGTCAACGGATACGCAATCCGAATGCCTCGTGACACCGCGTCAGCGTAGACTTTGTCAACGTCCGCGACCTCGACGGACATGCTCATCCCGTCGTGCCCGGCGTCCGACCGGGTGCCCCGCAGCAGGCTGACCTGGGCGGCCGGCGGGCTCGGTGATGCGAGCGTCATGATCCAGTCCAGGTCCATTGCAACCTCGAAGCCGAGGAATTCCGTATAGAACGCCCGGCTTTCCTCGAGGCGATCGGACGTGATGTTCGGAACAACGCGTCTGATGTCCAACCGACGTCTCCTGTACTCGGTCCAGGCGGCACGCGAGTGTGGCGGGACAGGCGATCGGTGAGCGAGACGAACCTGGACGGAACCCACCGAACCGTACGCCCAACAGCCGCCCGGCCGGGATCATCAGCGTGTTCGAGTTCGTTCCGCCCCTTCGTACGTCGATCACCGCGATCGCAGCGCCGTCTCGGCTCTATTGCGGCTGCTATAGTCTGCACGGAAGCTCTTCCAGGGAAATGGGCATCATGACGCGAATATTCTTGGCCTTTGCGCCAATCCTTGGGGTGATGGCGATCGCTGTGACCGGAAGTGCCGGCGACCGCACAGCCATGACTCAGTGGGAGGGGGATCTCGCTCCGATTACAGCGTCGGAGTGGAGCTACGAGCACGCCGCTCACCTGCTGGAGCGGGCGGGATTCGGCGGCACCCCCGAAGATGTGGCACGCCTGGCAGCGCTGAGCCCGGAAGACGCAGTCTCGTTCCTGATCGATTGGGAACGCGTGCCAAACGACCGCCTGCAGGATTTCGACCATTCCGACATCTTTCGGGCGGGCATGATCGAAGTGCCGCGAAGCCGTGCACAGGCGGTGCGCGACGCCCGTCGTGACGGTGAGACCTTGGGCGTGATGATCAAACCCGGCGGATCACGGCCGCTGCAGCCGGTCGTGAATGCGTTTTTCTACATCCTGAATGCCGACCGCCTGGAAATCAGGCGACTGTCACGGTGGTGGGGTGAGCGCATGGTGCTGACCGAGCGACCGTTGCAGGAAAAACTCGCACTGTTCTGGCACGGGCATTTCGCCACCGGCAATGTCAAGGTCCGTGACTACCGGAAGATGCTGCAGCAGCTCGAGCTGTTCCACGCCAAGGGCAAGGGATCCCTGCGGGACCTGCTTCGCGGCGTCGCCACCGACCCGGCGATGCTGGTGTACCTGGACGCCGGACAGAACGTGCGGGGCAATCCAAACGAGAACTTCGCCCGCGAAATCCTCGAGCTCTTCACGCTGGGCCCGGGCAACTACACGGAAGCCGACATTCGAGAAGCGGCCCGCGCGTTCACGGGCTGGACGCATGACCCTCATACGCTTTCCTTCGTGGTCAATGCCGACCAGCACGACACCGACCCGAAGACGTTCCTCGGACACACCGGCAACTTCGACGGCTACGACATCATCGACCTGATCCTCCAGCAGCCTGCAACCGCGCGATTCCTCGCCGGGAAGATGTATCGCTACTTCGTGCGCGACCGCGGCGGAGAAGCGGTCGTCGACGCCTTGGCGAATGCGTACCGGGAAAGCGACTACGACACCGCAGGCTTGCTCCGGACGATCTTCCTGAGCCGGGACTTTTACGCGCCGGCCTCCGTCGGGAGCCTCATCAAGAGCCCTGTGCAGATGGTGGTGGGCACGTACCGCAAACTCGGTCTCGCCGAATTGCCCGGCGTGCCCGACTTTCACGTGACCACGGAGCGGCTGGGGCAGCGGCTGTTTGAGCCTCCCAATGTCGCCGGATGGGCCGGTGGCCGTGCCTGGATTACCTCTGCCACCCTGCTTGACCGCGGGAACTTCGGCCGGGAGCTCCTGTTCCCCGACATGTTCGCGTTCCGATCGCCGGATCCGCTCTATTCCGACACGCTGGTCAAGGTCGGGGTGAAGATCGCCGCGGGCGCGGAGATCACCCAGGCCACGGTGCAGGGCGAATCCATGGCGATGGAGATGGCGGCGTCCGACGAAGCCTACAACACGCGTTACGCGTCATGGCATGGCCACTCCGAAGCCATGCGCGTCGTCAAACCCACCAAGGACGATGCCGCTCATTTGGACGTCCTGGCCCTGGTGGATGGGCTGGAGACCTCGGAGCAAGTCGTGGATTCGCTCTGCCAGCGGCTGCTGCGACGCCCACTCGCCGAGGCGGACCGACTGGCGTTGGTTCAGTTCCTGGACGACGAGTTCGCAGGTGCTTCGCTTGCGGAAGCAACGTCATGGATCCGCGAACCACTCCGTCTTCTCGTGCACCTCGTACTCAGCACCCCGGAATACCAGCTATCATGAACTTCTCCCCATTTCGGCGCCTGTCTCGCCGTCACTTCATGTCCGCAGCCGGCGCTGCGGGACTCGGCGCGTTCGGCGTGCCGGCGGTGTTCCAGCAGGCCCTCGCCGCCTCCGATGTGCCCACGGACGCTGGCGACCAAGCTGCGCTAGACCGCGAAGGGCGAATTCTGGTCGTGGTCGAGCTCACCGGCGGGAATGACGGGCTAAACACCGTCGTACCGTACGGTGATGACGCCTATTACAACGCGAGACCCAGAATCGGGATCCCGGCCGGCGACCTTCGAACCATCGACGACCATTTCGGCTTCCATCCGTCGTGCAAGGGTCTGGCCGAGCTGTACGACCGGGGAGAACTCGCGATCGTGCACGGATGCGGCTACGACCAGCCAAGCTTTTCGCATTTCATCTCCATGAGCTACTGGCACTCGGCGGCACCCAACAGCGGCGAGTCTTCCGGATGGGTGGGGCGCGCTGCAGCGAACCTCAGTCCGACCCCGCAGCGCGACTACATCATCAACGTGGATGAGCGTCCGTCGCAGGCAGTGCGGAATCCGGTGCACCCGGCGCTCGTGTTCGACCAGCCGGAAACCTTCCGGAGAGACGGCGTTTACGAGCAGCAACCGATGTTCGACGAGCTGATCGGAGACCCCGGGGCTTCCGAATCCAACCTGGCGTTCCTGAGCCGGAGCGCACGGGACGCACGGCAGTCGGCAATGCTCGTTCGCGAAGCATGGAATGCCTATCAGAGTGACGTCGACTACGGCATCAACATCGGTCTCGCGCAAGACCTGCGGAAAATCGTGTCGCTAATCGATGCCAGGATGCCCGCTCGTTTCTACTACTGCGGGTACCGTGGCAACTCCTTTGACACCCATGTCCACCAGGCGGACGTCCATGCGCGGCTTCTGGCCTATGCAACGGACGCGATTCGCGGCTTCGTGGATGACGTCGAACGAATCGGCCGCAGCGACGATGTGCTTATGCTGGTGTTCACCGAATTCGGGCGCCGTGTACCCGAGAACATCTCCCTGGGTACCGACCATGGGACTGCCACTCCGGTGTTCCTCGCCGGCGCGCCGGTGGCCGGCGGCCAATACGGGACACCTCCCAGCCTGACCGAGCTAGATGATGGCAACCTGCTTCACACGACCGACTTCCGCAGGGTCTACGCCAGCGCGGTCGGGAACTGGATGGGGGCAGACCCGGCGGTGGTTCTGGGGGGCGACTTCGACCCGATTCCGGCGGTTGCGACCGCCTGACGACAAACCGCATTGGGCCCGGCTGGCGGATCAGCCGGTCGGGCCATACACGTGGTCCCGGTAGAGTTCCCGCAGGCGACGGGTCACCGGACCCGGAATACCGTCCCCGATCTCGTTGCCGTCAATGGAAATAACCGGCACGACGAACGACGATGTACTGGTCAGAAACGCCTCCTCGGCACTTCTGACATCGGTCGGGTGAAAGGGCTCCTCCAGGATTTCTATGTCGTTCGCGGCGGCAAGTTCCAGTAGCACCTCACGCGTGATACCGCCCAGCACGTCGTGACTCAGTGGATGCGTGTGGACTGACCCGTCCCGCACGATCCAAGCGTTGGACGACGCGCCTTCCGTCACCACTCCGCCTTTGACCATCCAGCACTCAAATGCGCCGGCTTCCTGGGCACGCTGTTTGGCCAGAACGTTCGGGAGCAGGCCGGTCGTCTTAAGGTCGCACCGCTGCCAGCGAAGATCGTTGCAGGAAACCACTGCCACGCCCGAGGCCAGCGAGCTGGGGAACGGCGTCCACGAGCGCAGCGTCACCATCAGCGAGGCCCGCGGTTCGGCCGGGAACGCGTGGTTTCGCGGTGCCTGCCCTCGGGTGACCTGCAGGTAGAGGAGCCCGTCCCGCAACCGGTTGCGCCGTACCACCTCACGCAGCACGACGCGCAGCCCTGCGTCGGTCATCGGCGCCGGCAGCCCTAATCCGCGCCTGGATCGCACCAACCGCGCAAGATGCTGGTCGAGGTCAACCAGTCTCCCAGCGACCAGTGCAATTACCTCGTAGACGCTGTCGGCGAACTGCAGCCCGCGATCTTCGACGGAGACCACAGCTCCAGGCAGGTCCGAATACCGTCCGTCTACGTAAGCGACGCGGGCCACCGTCAAGCTCCCTGGCTCAAGCCGTCTCGAGGAAGGGCGCACGCGGGAGGCACACCCCCGTCACCCGCGACCAGACGCTGCGGCTGTTGTAGTGGCACGCCAATCTGCCCTCAGTCCTGTACCAGCACCTCGCCGCAGCGTAGCGGCTCGCGGCAAGTGCCGCGCCGCCTGCCGCCGCCCACCCCAGTTGCCCGCGGCAGCACCCGACTGCACAACGGATCAGCACCAAGAGGGCCCCGGGAAACGGGCCGGCCTGTGCGGCCCGCAGGGTAAACGCTTACCGCGCCCGCCGTCGCCCTGCCGGCGATGAAAGCCGACGCCGCTTCCCAAAGGAATGCCATACACTCCGGTCCCGTCTCGCTGACCGAGCGCTCCCTCAGACTTCGCGGCAGAACCATGGCGGTCTACACACAAGTCAACGCGGACCAGGTTAGGGCCTTCATCGCTGGCTACGACATCGGGTCCCTGGAAACCTACGTTGGGATCGCTGATGGTGTGGAGAACACCAACTATCTCCTGTTTACTGGCTCGGGCCGATACATCCTCACGCTTTACGAGAAACGGGTAGCGGAAGGCGACCTGCCGTATTTCCTTGACCTGATGGACCATCTCAGCAATCAGGGTATCCCCTGTCCGGTGCCACTCCACGATCGCAATGGCAACGCGCTAGGCCGCCTGGCGGACCGCCCGGCCGCACTCGTCACCTTTCTGGAGGGCATCGCCCGTTCCCGGATCGAACCCGGGCATTGCCGCGCCGTAGGACGGGCCCTGGCGCTCCTTCACACCGCCAGTTCCGACTTCGGGCTGTCGCGCCCGAACGGGCTGTCGCTCGGTGCGTGGGAGCAGACGCTAACGCAGTCGGAAGCGAGACTCGAGAACTACGACAAGGGGCTCTACGAGGAAGTTAGCGACGACTTCACGCGTATCGCGGCTGCCTGGCCGACATCCCTGCCCAGGGGTGTCATTCATGCCGACTTGTTCCCGGACAACGTGTTCTTCAGGGACGGAGAGGTAAGTGGGCTGATCGACTTTTACTTCGCCTGCAACGATTTCTTCGCCTACGACCTCGCCATCTGTATCAACGCCTGGTGCTTTGAGCGGGATGCCGACTTCAACATCACGAAAGCCAGCGCACTCCTGAAGGGGTACGAGGAGAATCGCCGCCTGTCGGCCGGCGAGATCGCGGCACTTCCGGTGCTGTGTGCGGGGTCAGCGATGCGGTTCCTGTTCACGCGTCTGGTCGATTGGGATACCACCCCGTCCTCCGCAGTGGTGCGGCCGAAAGATCCCGCCGAGTACTTGGGACGCCTCCGATTTCACCGCGCAGCTCGGGGTCCCAACAGCTACGGGCTTGGCCGCACGTGATCGAAAAACCGACGATCGTCTACACGGACGGGTCCTGCATCGGCAATCCAGGGCCCGGAGGCTGGGGGGTCGTGATCGAATCTCCCGCAGGTACCCGGGAGTTGTCGGGTGGTGCCCCTAGTACCACGAACAATCGGATGGAGTTGATGGCGGCAATCCGCGCCCTCGAGGAAATCGAGCCTGGTTCGCCTGTTCAAGTCGTCACGGACAGCCGGTACGTGATGGATGGCATCACGTCATGGATGGACAACTGGCGTCGAAGGAATTGGCGGACCGCCAACGGCAAACCGGTGAAGAACCAGGACCTGTGGCAGCGACTTGAGCAGGCGGCAGCAAGACATGCCGTGACGTGGCAGTGGGTACGCGGCCACACGAACGATCCGGGCAACGAACGGGCGGATGCCTTGGCGCGAGCGGCCTCCGATGTTTCGCGCCAATAGTTTCAGCAGCGTGGAAAAACGAGCAGCAGTCCGCCATATTCGGACCGAGTTCATGCCATACTGTGGCGCTGGATGGGTGGCCGAGCGGCTGAAGGCGCTCCCCTGCTAAGGGAGTATACGGTGATGAGCCGTATCGCGGGTTCGAATCCCGCCCCATCCGCCACTTCCTTCTTTTATCCTATTGTTTCTATTATTGAAATCTCAACAACGCGAATTCACATATACGACGTTATATACATTAGTTGCCGTGGTTTCCCTGCCCGTGGTTAAAGGCCAAGCTCGCATATTGGTTGGATTGTTCATTTCCTTGGTGCGGGCGAGCGACTGCAAAGATCCCTTGGGTGGCGACGGGAATGTTCGAACTGCGGTCCGCCTTTCGCCGATAACCAACTATCGCACGGCAATCATTTGGGCCCGGTTTCTTGCAGACGTTGCCGAGGCGGTGAATGGACCGGCCGAGAATCGTAACGCGAACGTGCGGGACAAGGTGAGGCAGCGAGAACGGGTTACGTGACTGTTCGTATTGGCTACTCTGGCGCCGTGAACGCGGAAGAAGCACCAGCGCCACCGGGCGATGACCGCACCGACCACGCGGCCATCGACGCATTCATCGGTCGCTGGCATCAATCCGGCGGCGCTGAGTTAGCGAATTTTCAAACATTCGCCAACGAGTTCTGCGATGTGCTCGGCGTGCCGAGGCCCGACCCAACGCAAGAACAGGGCGAAGGCAACGACTACGTCTTCGAGCGCCGCGTCGACTTCAAACACGACGATGGCAGCACGACAGCGGGCAGGGTCGACCTATACAAGCGCGATTGCTTCGTCATGGAGGCGAAGCAGTCAGCCAAGCGACTCAAGGCGAAGAAGATCGATCCTGAACGGCCCGAACTGATCCCCGAAGACGCGACCCAGATCAAGGCCGGCACGGCCACTCGCGGTACAAGACGGTGGGACAAGGTAATGCGCGCTGCCAAGAGGCAGGCTGAAGACTACGCCCGCGCGCTGCCAAAGGAGCACGGATGGCCCCCCTTCATCCTCGTCGTTGATGTGGGCCACGTGATCGAGGTCTACGCCGACTTCTCCGGCCAGGGGAAGAACTACGCGCAGTTCCCGGATCGAGAGGGCTACTCCATTCCGCTGGAAAATCTGCGCGACCAGACCATCCGGGACCGACTACACGCGATTTGGTGCGCCCCTCACTCTCTTGATCCAGCCAGACGCAGCGCGGAGGTCACCCGCGACATCGCGGAGCGCCTCGCTCACATTGCCCACAGCCTTGAAGGCAAGCACGACCCCAAGGAAGTCGCGGAATTCCTCATGCGCTGCCTCTTCACCATGTTTGCAGAGGATGTCGGCTTGTTGCCGAAACAGGGGTTCGAAGACCTGTTGGGCAAGATGGTCGAAACTCCCCGGAACTTCGCTCCGGCACTGGAGAGCCTGTGGCAGGTCATGGACGAGGGCGGCTACGCGCCGCACCTGAACGCGATGATCAAGCGCTTCAACGGCACCCTGTTCAGGAACCGCAAAGCAATCGCGCTGGAGAAGAAAAATATCCGTGAGCTCCACGCTGCCGCCGCGCGCGACTGGCGTGACGTCGAGCCCGCCATTTTCGGCACGCTGTTGGAGCGCGCGCTCGACAAGAGGGAGCGTTCCAAGCTCGGCGCCCACTACACGCCTCGCACTTACGTCGAGCGGCTGGTCGTCCCCACAATCATCGAGCCGCTCCGTGATGACTGGGAGGAGGCGCTGACCCGCGCCCATGCGTTGGAGGGTGAAGGCAAGCACCAGGCGGCGCTGCAGGCGATCAAGGATTTTCACCATCGGCTCTGCGCCACCCGCGTGCTGGACCCCGCCTGCGGCACCGGCAACTTCCTCTATGTCTCGCTGGAGCTGATGAAGCGGCTGGAAGGCGAAGTTCTGGAGGTGCTGGACGACCTTGGCGAACCGGACTTGTTGCCGCGCCTAGCGATGGAGGGCGAGACGGTCAGCCCGCGCCAATTCCATGGACTGGAGATCAATCCCCGCGCCGTTGCCATCGCCGACCTCGTACTCTGGATCGGCTACCTCAAGTGGCAACTCCGCACCGTCAAAGCCGACCAGATCGCTGAGCCGGTCCTCCATGCTTATGGCACGATCAAGGAGCAGGACGCGATCCTCGCTTGGGACGGACGGGAAGTGCTGCGCGACGAGAACGGCGCTCCCCGCTCCCGCTGGGACGGCGTAACCACCAAGCTCCACCCGATCACTGGTGAAGAGATTCCCGATCCCGACGCCACGGTGGAACTTTACCGATACGAGAATCCGCGCCCTTCCGCGTGGCCGGAGGTCGAGTTCATCGTGGGGAATCCGCCGTTCATCGGCGGCAAGGACATGCGCTTGGAACTTGGCGACGGCTACGCCGAGGCGGCCTGGAAGGCCCGCCCGAAACTCCCTGGCGGCGCAGACTTCGTCATGCACTTCTGGGACGAGGCGGCGACCCGCCTGCTGCGCAAGCGGATGAAGGGGAAGACCAACCCGCTTCGCCGCTTTGGCTTCATCACCACCAACTCCGTGACTCAGACCTTTTCCCGCCGCGTCATCGAGCGGCACGCTCGGGCAAAGGAGCCGCTGGCCGTGGTGTACGCCGTGCCCGACCACCCCTGGCAGAAGGCGGCCGGCAAGGCAGCGGTCCGGATTGCTATGACCGTCGCAGCCCGTGGCGAAATGGAAGGCACACTGGCCACGGTGGAGCGCGAAAGCGGCCTGGACACCGACACTCCGGTCGTCGAACTGATGGAGTTGGAGGGCAGGATCAACGGCAACCTGAAGATTGGCGCCGACATCACGGCGGTCAAGCCGCTGATGGCAAACGACTTGGTAGCCAGCCCCGGTGTCAAGCTGCACGGTTCGGGCTTCATTGTAACCCCGCAACAGGCCGCCACGCTTGGTCTCGGTACCACACCGGGGCTGGAAGACCATATTCTGCCGTACAGGCACGGTCGCGATATTGCCCAGCGTCCGCGGGGTGTCATGGTGATCGACCTCTATCCGCTGACCGCCAATGAAGTGCGTGACCGCTTCCCAAAGGTGTATCAGCATGTCGCCGAACGAGTGAAACCGGAGAGAGATGCCAAAGTCGGTCGATCTGTCGACATGGCGGAATATGCCAAGAAGTGGTGGCTTTTCGGCAAAGTCAGGAGTGAACTACGTCCGGTGCTGCAACCACTGGGGCGCTACATCGCGACAGCTGAAACATCGAAGCACCGATTTTTCCAGTTCCTAGACTCGAAAATCCGGCCAGACAACATGCTTGTCTGCATCGGATCGGACGCAGGAAGCCTGCTTGCTGTCCTGTCGTCTCGTGCGAATGTCTGTTGGTCGATCGTAGCTGGTGGATGGTTGGGGATGGGCAACGATCCTCGCTACAGCAAGTCCCGTACCTTCGATCCCATGCCGTTTCCCATTCGCGTGGGGGCCGATGGCTCGGGAAACGCGCTTACGGAGCTTGGAAGTCGCCTCGACTCCTTTCGCAAGGAACGGCTCTCGGAGCACGAGTTCCTCACGATGACCTTGCTCTACAACGTGCTCGAGCGGGTGCGGGAGCTTGAGAACGATTGCGACGTGCCGCTCTTCACGGCGAAGGAGAAGGAAATCCACGAGGCAGGACTGGTTTCCGTCTTGAAGGACATCCACGACGACATCGACCGTGCCGTGTTCGAGGCTTATGGCTGGGCTGACCTGATTCCCGCGCTGGTGGGCAAGCCGGGAGCAACGATCCCATCGCTCCACAAGACACCGGAGCAAGCGGAGGCGGAGGAAGAGCTGCTCACGCGCCTCGTCGCCCTGAACCGGGAGCGGGTGGAGGAGGAGCGTCGCGGCATCGTGCGCTGGCTGCGACCCCACTATCAGATCCCCAAGCTCGGCCACAAAGTAAAGGCGCCTGAAGATGCAGAGCAGTTCCAGACGCAGCTAGTCGTGCCGGCATCTGCCGACGGCAAGCCTGCTTGGCCAAGGGACGAAATGGAGAGAATCCGCGTCGTCCTCGACATGCTGAGCCACGCTCCCGGCCCGGTGACGGCAGAAACTCTTTGCGTCGCCTTCCGGGGCAGGAAGTCAGGCCGGCGCACGAAGGGAGTGGAGAAGGCTCTACAGACCCTCGTCGCCGCCGGCGTCGCCCAGCTAGGGGTCGACGGACAAGACGGCAGCAGCCGTTTCTTCATTCCCCGGTAGCTCTGGCCCCCGTGCCTGTAAACAATTGACGCGAAGATGCGCCGAGGTGACTAGGATTTTCGCTACTGATTTTTCCGGATACGTCTATCGACCGGACGCCGAGAACGCGCTGTAGCCAGCAGAAAGCAAGCTCATGGATGCTCAACACATCGACTTCCTCAATCTTCTGGACGGACAGGTCCAGTACGTCGTGCCACGCTGGCAACGTCGCTACCGCTGGGCGCAGGCCGACATCGAAAGGCTAGTCGAGGATCTTCTTACCGTCGCGGTCGCCGGGCCCGAGGTAGCGCACTATGGCGGCACGCTCCTCACCTTCCCGGAGCCGGGACCGGCCGGCGTGGTAAGGACCATCCGTGTCGTTGACGGTCAGCAGCGGCTGACCACCGTCAGCATCCTCTTGGCGTGCATTGCCGAAGCGTTGGGGCCTGACGGGCGATGCGGTGAATGGACCGCGCAACTGATCCGCGACGTTCGACTGACGAATCGCGACATGCCCCCGGAGAAGCACCGCAAGCTGAGGCTCCAACATGGCGACGACGACGAATATCGTCTCGGCCTCGAAGGCACGCCCACAGGTGCAGGTGCAGTGAGCCAAGCCTGGAGAATTGCGCGCCGCCTTGTTGCGCGGAACGACGTGACGCGCCTCTTCGAGGGCCTCAAGCGTCTCCGGGTCGTCAGCATCGGTCTCGAACAGAAGGAGGACCCCCAACAGATTTTCGAGAGCCTGAACGCCACCGGCAGGCCGCTCACCGAGAGCGAGAAGGTCAAGAATTGGCTGCTTATGGGGCTACCGGACGCGGAACAGCAGGACCTCCACGACAACTACTGGCTTCGGATCGAGCGAACGCTGGGCGCTGAGCACACGACCGACCCCACGGATGTGTTCCTTCGGGACGTCCTTCGCTGGCGGACAGGGGAAATCCAAGGCATCGATCGCGCCTACGAGGGATTGCGACGCTGGGCGGTGCGTGAGGGACTTGCCGGAAATCGACCGACCCTCTGTCGTGATCTTGCCCGCCTCGCCGGACTTTACGGGACCATCACCGGCACCGGCGAACACCATCGCAATCGGAAGGTAGAGAGAGAACTGCGTCATCTGCGCGCAATGCGGATCGACGTGCACCGGCCCCTGACACTGCGATTGCTGAGCGACGCGAACGAAGATGGCGATTCCAAGGAGAGTAACGAAGCACTCGCGAAGGTCCTTGCAGGAATCGGCACGTGGACGACCCGCATGTGGTTGGCCGAGCGCCCGATGGCCGGGATGAACAAGGCTGCGGCCGAGATCGCTCATGGACCGGGACCAGGCGCCGGGGAGGACTATGTCGACTACTGGCTCGGCAGGCTCCAGCGGCTCCGCAACACGCGAGTGGGGGTGCCAGGAGACGAGGAAGTCAGGGAGGGAATTCGAACCCGGAAGGCCTATGGAGGGGGCGCAACCCTATCGGCGTTCGCAGTCCTCTGCGAACTGATGGAAGCCGAGCATGGAGAAGAGTCGCCGGCCCGTGACCGTCTGACAATCGAGCATGTAATTCCGCAGAAGCTCACGGACGAGTGGAAAGAATCCCTAGGCGATGACGCGGAGGAGATTCACGGGCGCCATCGCGACCGGCTTCCCAACCTGACGCTGAGCGGAGACGTCACCAACACAGTGATGGGTGCGGGCACATTCGCTGCGAAGCGGGAGATATACCGGAAGAGCTCGATAGGGATTACGCGAAGCCTCGCGGACGAAACGGAATGGAATGAAGAGGCGCTTGAACGGCGCTCGGGATTTCTCGCACGCAAAGCCCTCGACCGTTGGCCCTGGCCCGAGCAGCCGGCACCCGCACGCGAAAGCGAGACGCCTTCAGCCAAACTCCGCTGGCGGATCGAGGATGATCCCTGGCGCGCAGAGAGCACTGCAAGCCAGATGGTACTGAACGTTGCGGCGGCTCTCCTGAGCCAGGACCCAGCCAACGCCGAAAGACTCTCAGGCGAGTCCATCAGTTCGAATGTGCATTTGGCCAGCCGGTATCCACCCAATACCGCGGCCGGCACGCTTACCATGCGCGCGGTGCCGGGGCACGAAGAGTATGTCTTGTACCCCTACGGACAGGACTACCCCAGATGCGCCGAGCGCTGCCGGAAGATGGGCGAGCGCTGCGGTGTCGCTGTCAAGGTTGAATTCGTAGAAAACACTCGGACCCAAGCGTTCTGGAAGCTCTTCAAGGAACGCGAAGGTGGCGTTCCGGGGCAGAAGCACTATTGGCGAGGAACGTCGCAGTGGACGAGTCCCTTGAACGGGGAGGGCGACAGGGTCGGGATGTACGTCGGCCCGGAGCTACTTCGGCTCTACATCCGGTCAGGAGCGAGCCAGCCGTCAGCACAAAGGGCGGCGCGGATGCGTGCGTGTTCTTTTCGAATCCGCGAGGAGATGGGTGACCAAGTGCTCGGGGGGAACCTGGAGAAGAACAGCACAGATGGCACGACGATCTCCGTCCAGACGAATTGGAACCGCGACGATGACAGCGACTGGCCCGAGGCCGCGCAGTGGATCAAGGAGCAATTCGAGAGACTGCGCGCCATCGTGTCTACACTATCCAGCGAGGCGACAGAAGGCTCTGACGACTAAGCCATGAGTCGAGGCGATGGGCGGCAGCTAATGCCGTTGGATTGTGGCGTTATCCCACACGTAGAGCGCCGTAATGCAGTGACACACTCCAAACGCGCATCCTTGCATCAGTCGTGGACTTGGCGGCGCGTAGCCATCCGGCATGCCGCAGCCTTCTGCTAGGGATTATTAGCGAGAGTCAGAATGCGCTTTTGACAACCAGAAGAATCATCGTAGAAGGGAGGCCAATGACGACTGAAGGCACGCCCAGATGATTAGAACGATTCAGGCAGCGACGGCTGTCGCGCTATTGGTATTGGCGTCGCCCGCACTGGCTTACCCCGATGGGCATGCTCTGTTGGGTGCGCTCGACTCGGACGATCCATCCATCTCGGACCAAGCAATCGCGTACGTAAGGGGAGTCTTTCACGGTTATCAAGTGTTCAATCCGACGTCCGACCAAGAGAGCGAAGAGAAAACGGTCGGCCATTTGCTGCGCTGTGTAAACGTTCCCGACACTCTCACGTCCATGGACATTGCAGCTGTCGTGCGAATTTGGTTGCGCCGTCAACCTCCAGAGATATTCCTTCGGGTTAGTGGGAAGGAAGATCCGATTTCGCTCGACCCCCTAGAGCAGCCAGCCCCGAACTTGGTGGTAACTGCACTAAGAGAAAGGTTCCCTTGCGATTAAATCGTGATTGTGACTCACCTCTATAATCCCCCTTCTCCCGATGGCCTGTTGCCTCGGTCAGGAGTGATTCCGACCGTGAAGGCATACTAGGACGTGCCGGTTGCCAGACGAATCGTGGTTTGCTCAGCGAAGACTTCAGGCCAAGGAACTTACGAAACGGGACTACGCCGATTAGTTCAGTCCCGATGACTCCTGCAGAATCTATTGCCGCGCAGACATGGCGCCGTCTAGAACGAGCCCACGTTCTCGGGGCACGTCTCGGCGAAGAGACACTTACGGACCTCCTTGTCCTAGATATGATCCCTCATCAAAGGATCAATGCATTCCGCATCTACCACCCGACGAAACGAGACGAGGCGTGGTCCGGCGCGGACTTACTAATTTGCATCAGATACCCCGGTGGTGCGGGCCGACGCTTAGCCATCCAAGCGAAAAAGCTCTATCCCACTGGTCGCTATCACGCGCTCAGCCACAAAGACACGTCTGGAATCCCTCAGATCGACAAATTGGATAAGTTTGCACGATCGTGGGGAGCTATCCCGCTCTATTTGCTTTACAATTACTTGGCTCAGCTACCCCCACAAACTCACTACTGGCATTGCTGTCAAGGGTGCGACACCGAGCAGCTCGGGTGCACCTTTGTGCCGTCCCGGCACATTCGCCACGCTATCAAACTCCGCGGTCGTCGTAAGTTTTCGGCGATTCATGAGACTGCATCAGCCCTCCCATGGCGCTGCATTTTCGATTGTGAAAGGGCCATGGAGCAAGTGGATTTGCTGGCCTTCTTGCCACCCGAAACTAGTGTCAGCGACGACAAAGTGGTTCAGCACCGGCGAGTTCCTGAGTGGATCAAAACAGAGACTGAACTGTTTGATTCTCTGTTTGAGGTTAATGAACTGCTTTCGACAGAGGAGGTGGATAGGCGTTTTGGGCGCTTCTTGGAACCGGTCGATGAGAACCTAGGGGTAGACGAGTTGACCTATCCACGTCGAGTTTTGGCGGTCGATGTAAGCGTTTCCAAGAAGGAACGGGAGCGCGAATAGAATAAGGCCGGGCGGGATCCAATCGTGTCGAGAAGATTAGTGTCACCATCCGTACCGCTCTCGCAGGTAGCAACTCCACGATGCCAAGTTTGCCCCGCATCTCTCCCGCACGGAGTTCGCCAACAGGGACGGTGAGATCGATCCGTACGCGTGCTGGGGGTGGACAAGTGTTTGTCGCACGATTTCGGCAACTGTCTGATCGGGATACTTCCGTCGGAACCACGGCGACGTGACGCATTCGCGGTATGCCCGGTTTTCATTCGGCACCACGACTATGACCCTTGCGTCGGCGACCCCGAGTTCCTGCCTCCGGACCATCCGGTCAGCCAGGAGGCGAAGCCGCAGGATTTGATAGAACGGATCGAAGAGCCACGCATCGAAGGGGGCGTTGCCGTTGAACGAAGGGGACTCTTTGTAGCGGTGAGCGTACCTGCGGCGCCGTGTCTCGCCCGCTTGTCCCTCTCCCTTGTCCTCGGACTGGTACTCCTCGACATACTTCCATTCCATCAGGTACGCCCGAAGGCCAGCGGTCGTCTCGGCAACCATGAAGGCGTCGACGCTGGTCGAGTTCGCACCGCGGCTCTTCACCGAAGGGCCCTCCAGCGCATGTTTGAGCCCGATCCACTCGAACTCGACCGGAGAAGAGGTCCCCTGGTACTTGATGTCCTTGACGCCCGTGACATCGTCGTCGACGGCCTTGAGCACCGCTGTCAGGGCCCCGGGAATGTCGACGAGGGGAAGCAGGAAGTTCACGCACGCGATCTGTGAACTCGCCATGTTCCGGGTCGGACCTTTCCCACCGACGGCGTCACCACTCCTGGTCGCCCGCCACCACTTGATGTTGCGCTCTGCAAAGTATCGAGACGCGCCGTTCTCGCCCCGGAGCGCCGGAAACAGATTCTCTTCCTCGTAGCCGAGCGCAAGTAGATGTCCGTGCCGGCGTCCAATGGCGTCCGACGGTGTGGTGAGCCCCGTGCGAAACGCTGCCTGGCGCTTCCGCTCACGGACCCCAAAGCTCAAATGGACACCGGACACTATGGCTTTTTCGGCGGAAGCGGGCGATTCGTCCGCCGTATCAGTGTGTCAAACGGTGCCATGCGGCAGCGAAAGACGATCAGCAAGTCGTCGGCCAGTTTGAGCGTCACTTGAGATAGCGTGACGTAAGTTGCGGAGTCCTTATGAGCACCAGCCTTTTTCGATTTGACTTGCAGCTTTTGGCCGTCGGGAAGGCGCCCGTCGAAACCGTCCGTGTCTCTCGCCGTTTTCTTCATGCCCAGTTGTTCCTAGGCCTACATTTCGGCGGCAGCGGACATCGTCGAACCATTGTATTGGTGAAGTAGGCAACAGTGGGCCTTAACAAGCAAATCTCCCTTATCCATTTTTCGCTCCGTGGTTCGATTGGTAAGGCACCCGTTAGGTATCCCCGCAATGACGACTGAGGGTTCTGTCAAGAATCGGTGCACGCAGGCCAACTGTTCATGGGGCTGTAACAACTCGTAAGTGTGTCTGACCGGAGTGTGGCACTGATGGATACACTACGCTAGGCCGACGGGCTAAAGCGGACTACGGGCCGTGGTGCGACGGCGTTTGCGTCCTGCCTCTTCGTGTGGGCCAATAGGCCGTCGCGACCAGGGAATGCAGCCTTGGGGCCCGTACGCGCATGAGCATCAACTAGCTCATACATTCCCTTGGGGCAGCGAGAATCAGCAGGACGCCGCCATTACCGCCATTTGCGCAAGGGAAGGTCTCGAAGGTCATTGGGCGATCGACCTTGGACCGCCACGCTGTCGTGGAGAACAGAAGCCGCGGGAGCTACTGGCTGGCACCAAAGCACTACTTCTGGCCAAATCCTCTTTAGTGCCGCGGCGCCTGCACTGACCGGCCGTAAACCACCAGTTCAGTTCGGCAGCTGTCATGGCGCCAGTTGGACTTGCCTCTGACGTCGACGATGCGCCAACATTCCTACTAGAATTCCTACCGACCCAACTGAAATTCCTGCCGTTGATTCGGATCCGATGCCCCAAGGCGAAACCTGCTCTCCGACCCTGGCCGATTCGGCGAACATGGCCAAATTGATCACGGCGGGATATTCGGAAGACCCGGATTGGGCACGGTACGATGCGTTGAACGCAGCTGTGGCAGAGGAGGTCTTTGGCGAGCAGGCGGCCGGCCGGCCCGTATATCTGGATCTTGACCACGACGCCCTGACTCGTATTGCCGGCGACCTGAGCTTCAGCGACAAGGCCACTCCAGCCGAGGAGCTGGTCGGGATTGTCAAGGCGACCCTTTCCGGTCCCGACGGCGAGACCGGACCGTTTGGCGTCCACGCGTCGCGGGCTTGGTGGTGGGGGCTCCAGGAGAGTACGGTGCCGCCACCATGCATCGCGGTGCTTGCCGTGCTGTCCCTGGTGGCCGAGAGCATGAAGCAAACGGAACAGTTTGCCGGGACGAACTACTACGGGCGGCTCCTGCAAACGCTCGATATCGACGAAGCGCACCGGGACACGGTGACACGCAACTTCCGCAAGGAAACTCCGTTTCTGTGGAACACCCTCAACCGGTGGCTGGAGGAATGCAACGGCCGCCGGGGCCTGCCCACCGCCGTCGCTTTCGATCGTCTTCGCTACATCGGACTGCCGCTTTCGCAGGCGCTGGTTCGTGAGCAGGATCGCGCCAAGCTGCCGATGCTGTTCACGCAGTTTGGGCTGCAGCCCGGTCAGCGGGTTTCTGTTCAGGCCATGCAGGAACTGCTGGCAGACTGGCTGCCGCGCTCGCCGGTCACGCAGTCTCTCAAGCGACTGTGGTCGAAGCCCGCCACCAGGGAGAGAATCTCGGAGATTGCGTGCGCCGAGATGGAAGCCTGGGACGGCCAACTTCCTGACGAATTCCGGTCAGCAGAAGTCCGAAGAGACGATGACCTCCTGCTCGCCGCGGAAGTCAGGTCCCATCCGCGTCGATCTATCGAACTGATCCTGGTCGCCCGTCACAGCAGCCGGGAGCGCCCTCGCCGGGCCGTTCTGCACCCGGATGCGACCTCTGCAGCCCGGACGACGTTTGCTCGACTCGGCGACGCGATGAGGCTCGAGCGGATTCCGGGAACCTCTTGGGCTTCGGTCGAGCCCAGCCATCTTGTCTCCTGCTCGGCCCTTCTGGTTGCCGATGTCTTGCTCGCGCTGGCGGAAACCGACGTCACGTGCGCGCGTCGTGCCAAGCGCCTGGTCCTGCTCAAGTGGCGCGAAGAAGACCACTTGTTCGTCGAAACACGGCGAGTCGAGCTGCTGGAGACCTACTTCGTTCTCACCGTCCACGAAATGGCCGATCCGGTGCGAAATGTTCTGCGGTCATCTGCACGGGAAGGATTCGGCGAACTAACCAGCGAGACGTTGCGGGGACTGCCCGCGGGCTGGACGGCGTTCGCGAACGTGCAACTGGAGCGGATTCCGAACACGGACAACGATGACCTGAAGCCGCTTCAGCCGATCGCGCGAACGCATCTGGCGCTGGGCGGAGGCCTGCCGCTTCCGGGCATGAACGTGTGGCATAGCGACCGCTTGCCCGAGTTGCGCATCGTGGTCGACGAGTACGCCGAGACCCATGAAGCTCATGTCCGCGCGGTGCCGATTCGATATCTCGACGACAGAGAGCCGGTCGACGTGCAGCTCGGTGAGGTGACGGGCGCCGGAATAATCGACCTGACCGGATTGCCGATGCTCCGCGACGGGGATTTCCGCGTCGTGGTCGCGGGCGCATCTGGAGGCCGGGCCATTGCAACTGCCAGCCTGCGGGCGCGGTCCGGATCCTGGCCGCGACGATTGGAGCCCGAAGAGGACACGCCGCTCGGGCATCCGCTTCTGGACGGAAGCTGCCTGGCTCCCTTCGGTAGCTGCATCGAGGAGACCGGCCGAAGGGCGGACCATGCCGCAGGCGCCCTGATTGACATTGATGGGTGCCCAGAGGTTGAGGATCGCGCCGACATCCTGACACGGATCCCGGCCCAGCCCGGAGTGTCGATCGAAGTAGAAGACCTGGAATTGAGTGACTGGAACCCAGCCGAAGCGACACTGGAAGGCACTCCGGACGATCTGCCGGATTGCTTCAGGCGGGGATACCACCACTGGCGCCTTGACATGCAGCTCGGCAAAGAACCCGTCTACAGCGTATGCAAGGACTGCGGGCGGGAGAGATGGTGGGAGCCGTTCAAGAAGCATCGCAAGCGACGGCAGGCGGCCGCCGCCCCAACGCACGACGGTGGTGAAGACATTTCGCGGCGGCCGCCCCTCCCCTCGATCTCGGAACGGGGCAAGTCCGACATGAACCTCGCGCTCGACGCACTGTCGTACGCCAGAACCGGCTCGTGGAGATCGTTTCGCGCTGTCACCGCCACGATCGACGATGCGCCATGGTTTCCCCATGAAGCGGCCCGACGCTTGGAGGCGTTGGGCCACATCGAGCATGAGTCAGACGAAAAGACACTCATGCCCAAGCGATGGTCGATCGCGCCATCAACGATTGTCGTTCCCGAGCAGGGGCCCTGCTTCCTGACAGGCAGCCGGTCGGCCCGGCTCCTGCGGACGGTTGCCGAGGTCTCCAAGATTTTGGATGGCGAAGTGCGCGTCGCCCCGCAAGACGAGGGGCCTGACGTGGTGGAGATTCACGGACTCGGGTCCGAGGCGGCAGAGCTGGTCGTCGACGAAATCAAGGCGCAGCACCGGCTGCCGATTGAACTGTCGGTGCGTCCCGCGGCCAAGATCGCGGCGCTCCTCCCGTCCCTGAGCACCGTCCGCGGATTGCTGCCGGAACTGACCACGACGGCCGACAGAATGGAGTGGCTCGACCTGCGCTCGGGGCGCTGGACGTCCGTCGAGCAGATGGATCATGCAGGGGCCTATCGGCTGCGCGGCAGGCCGTGGGTCTATGCGGTCGTGCCGGAGTCCGGCACACCCGATCAGCGAAGAGTTGTGGCGGACGTGCGTATCGTGAAGCATCTTGCGGCAAGCGACGCTTCGTTCGCATTGATCGGCTACGACGCGTCGGCCCAAACGCTGCTTACACCGCTTGGGGCGCCGCTCCCCGGGCTGCTTGAGCGCGCTGCGGTACTGTGCAGCGGTCGACTCCCGCATCGGCGCTCAGACAGGACCCTGGCGTACGAACACGTTCCGCCTGCTGTTGCCGAGGCGATCTGGGCGGCGGCCACCGCCGGCGACTGACCGCAGTATGACCACGGACGACTAAGGATGGGCACACCGGATCCAGCGCAGTTGCAGGCAGCCATTGAGGAAGGCTACCTGCGCTACTTCGACACGGCGTTCTGGCTTCGCGACGACGCGCTGATGACGGAGCGGCGCGAGCTGCTCCAGCAGGCCGGCAACGTCTTCCAAGATGCGCTGATCGAACCGGTCCCGACCTACCTCTCGGGACCGACGATCCTGGAAGTGTGCGAGGGCCTCCAACTCGACCGCAGCATGGCCGATCAGCTGGGGGCAATGCTCTTCGATTCAGACTGCCGGTTCGAGCTGTGGGTCCATCAGGCGCAGTCGCTCCGCGTTTCCCTGTCCGGGGGCGGACGGGAACCGAGGAACGTGATCGTGACAAGCGGAACCGGGTCCGGGAAGACGCAGTGCTTTCTCCTGCCGGTGTTCGCACGGCTGCTTGCGGAGGCGCGGACTTGGGGTGCTCAGCCCGATCTGGTTCGGTGGTGGGAAACCGACGGGGAGCCCTGGCGCGACTGCAGGGCCGACCAGAAGCGAGCTGCCGCCATTCGGACAATGATCCTCTATCCCACCAACGCGCTGGTGGAGGATCAGGTCTCCCGCCTGCGACGGGCGGTGGAGAATGCCGGGGGCGAAGGTACTGCCCCGGGAATCTTCTTTGGGCGCTACACCAGCGCCACGTTGGGGCTGGGCGACGTGCCACAACGACGACGCCAGGCGACCGTCCGTCGTGTCGCACGCGAGCTGCTCGAGATGGAGAGCATCCGTGACGAGCTTGAGGGTCGGGACCCCGAGGTCACGTCCCAATTTGCCGATCCCCGTCGGGGCGAACTGCTGTCGCGCTGGGACATGCTGGCGAGTCCTCCCGACATCCTCGTCACCAACTACTCCATGACCAATGTCATGCTCATGCGGGAACGCGAGGCCCCGATGTTCGAGGCCACCCGCCGCTGGCTTGCATCGAACCCGGAGCAGTGTTTCACGCTCGTGGTCGACGAGCTTCACTCCTATCGAGGCACCCAGGGGACCGAAGTCGCGTTCATCGTGCGAAACCTGTTGCGGCGACTGGGGCTTTCCCCGGACTCCCCCCAACTGCGGATCATCGCCACAAGCGCGTCGCTCGAGGGCGAATCCGGCCGCCAGTTCGCCGAGCAGTTCTTTGGTGTTCCGGCGGAGACGTTCGAGATCGTCCCGGGCGAACCTCAGGAGCCGCCACCACTGGTCCCGGTCCCGCGCCGACCGTTCGCCCAACTCATGGAAGAGACCGATTTGCTGCGGCGCAGGAGCCTGGCGACCGCCCTGTGCGCCGATCACAACGCGCCGGGCATGCTTTCGTCCGCTTGCATGCACGAAGGCGCCAGCCGCGCCACGCCGCTCTCGGCAGTGGCGGACCGAGTGTTCGCGGAAGAGGGTGGCCCGGAGCACAAGGCCGGAATGGAGGGCCTTCTGTGGGCGGTCGCCGCTGACGAGGGCTCCGGCAGCGATTCGCGCTTCCGGGCCCACCATTTCTTTCGGCTGGTGCGCGGGTTGTGGGCGTGCTGCAATCCGCATTGCACCGAGGTCGCGCCGGAATTTCAGTCAGGTGCGAGGCGAGTAGGCCGTCTCTTCGCAACGCCGCGGATCCAGTGCGGCTGCGGATCCCGCGTGCTTGAGCTGCTCTACTGCTACGAGTGCGGCGAGCCATTTCTCGGCGGTTTCGCCGAGGCCGTGGAGGACGACGACGGCGCCTGGTATCTCACGTCCGGGGCCACCGATCAGGCCCGCTGGGAACAGGACGTGGTGTTCCGTCGTTCCTACGACCGGTACATGTGGTTTTGGCCCGGGCCGTGCCCGGACGCGCCGAGATGGACCCACAGTACCCCGGAGACCCATGACGTCGTGGCCTTCCAGTTCGTGCCGGCCGAACTGGACCCGCGCCTCGGCTTGCTGCGAAGGAGCCGGCGCGGCGAGGGCACCATGATGGCTGTGTCACGGGTGCCCGAAGGGACTGGGGTACGCATTCCCGCGATTCCGGAGCGTTGCCCGAGGTGCGATGGCGAGGGCACCAACCGCGCCCGCGAAACCTTCTTCCGGGGGATCGTTCGAAGCCCGGTCCGTGCCCACACGATGGGGACCGCCGTCGCCGCCCAGATCCTCGTCGACCGGCTCATCGACAATCTCGGAGCCGATCCCGCAGCCGCGCGAACGATCGTCTTCACCGACAGCCGTGACGACGCCGCGGCGACGGCGGCGGGACTCGAGCTGAACCACTTCAGGGACCTGCTGCGGCAGCTGATCCGGATCGAGGCCCGTGCCCGACCCGATCCGGCAGCGCTGCTGCGGGACGCCGCCGCAGGCAGAGATACGCCGGCGGATCGGCAGGAGCTTCTGGCGCAGCTCAAAGCCACGCACCCGGACGTCTGGTCGGCTTATCGGCTGGGGGCCCGCGACGCTGCCGACGCAGAGGACCTGGAGCGCATCGCCGCGTTCGAGCGCGTCCAGGCGCGCCAACACGGCTTGGTGCCCTGGGGCCTCTTGGTCGGCAGTCTCGAAGAGCGTCTCGTTCGGCTCGGCGTCAACCCGGCAGGCCCGCAGCCTTCCCGAAGCCGCTGGAGGGGAGAGGACTGGTGGCGGCTGTTCGCTCCGCCCGACGGAAGAGCCTGGGAACCACTCGACGACGAAACCGCGGCATCGGGCCGTGATCGGTTCCGCCGGCACCTCGCGATGGAGGTGGCGCAAGCGATCTTCGATCGTGCGGGGCGCGACCTGGAGGCCATCGGTCTAGGAACCGTTGTCCCTACGGTGCAGGATCTGACGCTCTCCGGCCTCTCGCCTACGGTTGCAAGCGAGGTGCTCGCCAGCGCAATTCGCATCCTCGGGCTTGCTCAGCAGTTCGAGGATTCCCGGCGTACGCCTGCCGACAACCTGCCCGCCCCGTTACGCCGCTACCTGGAAGCCGTCGCCGTCGAGCATTCTGTCTCGTCGGAAGAACTTGCCTCGGAAGTGGAGGCCCGCCTTCGGTCTGCCGGCGTCATCAACGACCTGTTTCAACTGGCCACGAGCGCCGCAGGGGCTCCCTTGGGCATCCGCCTGGTGGACAGCGAGACGACGATTCTCCGGTGCGAGATCTGCGCGCGCGTCCACGTCAACGGCTCGGGAGGGATCTGCACCAACCCCACCTGCAACTCCTCCCGGCTGGCCCCCGTCGATCGGGCGGGCGGCGACGATGACTACTACGGATGGCTGTCCGGTCGACCACCTCGCAGAATGAAGGTGGAGGAACTCACGGGGCAAACGAAGCCGATCGGGGAGCAGCGCAGGCGTCAACGGTGCTTCAAGGGCGCACTGCTCACTGCCCCGAAGGAAAGCGACCTGAGCCACGGGATCGACGTCCTGAGCGTTACCACGACGATGGAGGTTGGTGTCGACATCGGATCCCTGGGCGCGGTCGTGCTGGCCAACATGCCGCCCCAGCGGTTCAACTACCAACAAAGGGTGGGCCGCGCCGGGCGTGCGGGGCAGCGATTCTCCTACGCGCTCACGATGTGCCGCGACCGCACCCATGACGATTTCTATTTCAATCATGCCGAGAGGATTACCGGCGACCCGCCGCCGCAGCCGTATCTCGACACTAATGCCCCGATCCTGCGCCGGGTGGCGGCTGCGGAATGCCTCCGTCTGGCCTTCCTCGCCCTGAAGGCCGGCCCGCGCCCCACCCGGGAGAGCTTGCATGGAGCCTTCGGGGCAACCGCGGATTGGCACGAGCAACATCGAAATGCCATCAGGGGCTGGCTGGCAAGCGCCGAGGCAGTGGTTGACGTTGTCGAAGGCCTCCGCCCCGGAACCGGGTTCTTGGACGAACAGGCGGAAGCGCTGGTCACGTGGATCCGCAAGGAACTGGCGGACTTGATCGACAATGTCAGCCAAGACCCCGCGCACAGGATGCCCGAGCTTAGCCAGACACTTGCCAGCGGTGGCCTCCTGCCGATGTTCGGGTTTCCGACACGAGTCAGAGCGCTGTACGAGCGAGCGCCCGGCAGCGCCTTTCACGTCGATCGCGCGAAGGTCAGCGAGCGCGACATGGACATGGCGGTTTCGTCGTTCGCGCCGGGTGCGGAGGTTCTGCGCGACAAGAAGATGCATCTTTGCGTCGGATTCGCCGCTTGGGAGTTCCGGGGAAACAACGTCACGCCGGTGAATCCACTGGGTACGCCGAAGCGCGTCGTCCGGTGCCAGGAGTGCGATGCAACCCAGACGATCGAAGTGAGCGACATTCGCTCGTGCAGCGTGTGCGGGTCGTCGGTTGAGCCGTTCGACCTTTACCAGCCCCGCGGATTCCGCACCAGCTTCCAGCCACGGGACTACGACGACCACGCGGAGCGCGGGCCGCTGCTGCCCCCTCCGCAACTGTCCGTCGGGGGTTCGTATCCCGCATCTGCCCGCGTACATTGCCTCGACGCCTGCAGCCAGAGGGACGCGGACGTCTACACGGTGAACGACAACGAGGGACTGCTCTTCGAGATGCACCGGGCGGACCACGGCCTGGAGGTTTCCGACCCGGGGCTCTATGTCGGCCGCCGTGGCCCCGAGCCTCGGAACAGCGATCCCGACGTGGTCGGTGCCATCGGGTCCGTGCGTCGAACCGACGTCTTGACGCTGACCCTGCGAAGCTCCGAAATCCCAGGCCCGGATGGAACCGTCGAGACCACGAGCGAGGTGCTTCCCATGGGGCTGTCGGCGCTATGGTCGTTTGCTCAACTCCTCCGGATGGCGGCGGCAGCCGAACTGGACGTGAGCCCCAACGAGCTTCAGGTGGGGCTGCAGCCGTGGAAGACGGACGCGGGCACCGTCACGCGACGCATCTTCATCGCGGATTCCCTGGAAAACGGCGCCGGCTACGCAAGGCATCTCGGCACCCCGGAAGTGCTGAGGCGCGTCATCGACGAGGTGGCGACAGAAATCAGCACGGAGAAAATCGACTCCCCGCCGCACAACGCGAAGTGCGACGCTTCGTGTCCCGACTGCCTGCGGAGCTATGACAACAGGTTCATTCACCCGCATCTGGATTGGCGCCTGGCGGTCGACCTCATTCAGCTCGCGAAAGGCGATCCGCTGCCGACCGCACGTTGGCTTTCCCGAAGCGCGGCTTTGGCCGACAGCTTCGTGGCCGCTTTCGGTGAACACACGGACTTCGAGCGCGTGACGGTGGGCCTACTTCACGGCGTGAAGGCATCGTCGACGGGGCGAGCCGCGCTATTCGGGCACCCACTGTGGCGTTCCGAACCAGAGTACTTCGTGGATCTTCAAGAGGCCGCTGATTCGGAGGTACGCGCGACGCACCGCACCGAGTCAGTTCAGTTCGTCGACCTCGCGACTCTTCAGCGGCATCCGGCCCGCGTATTCGCTTGGCTGCAGCCGTCTCCCCCAAGCGGGTAACGATCCCACGCAGCAAGCGCGGAGACAGTGGCGACGTCCCCAGGAGGACGGTTGTGCGGCGCGGTCGCCAGCAACGGGCGTCGTACGAAGAATTGATCTCCAAAACTGATTGGAAACTCGTGAGTAGCCCCAGCCCGAAGTCATACGATGTGGCATAGGCACTACATCTGGAGGCTGCCATGGCTTAGACCAAGGCTACTCAGGCTAGGTTTAGACGCCCAGGGGCGCGTTATGAGACCGACCTGACGGATAGGGAATGAGAGCGAATTCGCGTGATGCGAGCCGACCGCGTCATCGACATAACGCCGGTGCTCCACTTCGTGGAGAAACCCAAGGAACAGAAGGGTTTCGCGGTGCTACCGCCACGTTGGACGGTGGAGCAGTTCTTTGCGTGATTGGGTCGCTACCGCCGCCCGACGAAAAACTAGGAACACCGGCCGGGAAACTCGCCGGCATGTGGCGTGCGCCGGTCACCGCTACTGGCATTCCGATTCGCCTCACCACACCCTTGTAATGCATCAGAACAATCATGAAGTTCGAGATTTCGTAGACTCTGCTCTCGGGGCCGCGCCGTCATCTCCTCTCGCCTCATGAAGGAGCACAGTGAATGATAGACACGGATCCTTCGGAAAGAGCCATCCTGTGGCTTCCCTTTGACAGCCTCATTTTCGATGTCGAGAACCCGCGGCTTCCAGAACCACTCCACGGAGAGCCCCAGTCCGAGATTCTGAGTTATCTCTATTCGGAGGGGGCTTTGGAAGAGCTTGCGTACTCGTTTCGGGACAACGGTTTCTTCCGGCAAGAGCCACTGTTGGTCATCCAGGAGCCCGATACCGACAAGTACACGGTTGTTGAGGGGAACCGACGGCTCGCGGCACTCAAGATCCTGCACGGATCGCCCGAGGCCGCCGACATGAGTTTTGTTGGGATTCAGGTGTCGGCTGAGCGGCTTGAGCAGCTTCGAAGGATTCCTTGCGTCCCAATTTCAGATCGCGGCCAAGCACATGCCTATCTCGGATTCAGACACATTGGCGGCCTGAAAACTTGGCCGCCGGAGGCGAAGGCCCGCTACCTCCTTACCGAAGTTCGCAGGCTCGCAGGAGAGGGCTTCGACGATCCCTTCCGGGAACTTGGCCGACGGGTTGGAAGCAACGCGCAAGGGGTCAGAAACCCTTATCTCGCGATTCGCATCCTGCTCTACGCGCGGGAGGAGTTTGGCCTGGACGTTGCCTATGTTCAGGATCAGAGATTTGGAGTTTGGTTGCGCTGCATGAATTCGGGAGACATCAGGACTTACATCGGGCTCAGCCAGGCACGGACGCATGGAGAAATCGAACAAGCCTTGGAGGGCGTTGACCAACGCAAGCTCGCTGAGGTGCTTGGAGATCTCAAAGGCGAAGGTGGGCGTAGCAGGGCAGTCTTGGGAGATTCGCGTGACGTCACGATCTACGGACGTGCCCTCGTTGACGAGCGCGCACGCGAAACGCTGCGCAAGACAGGTGACTTGAGCTTAGCGCGGCAAGTCGTCGAAGAGCTTGAGCTGGAGCCACGCGCTCGTCGGTTAGTGAAGAGTGTGAAGTTATTCCTAGAAACGCTTCAGCGCGCAGAGCCAGCCGATTTCTCGAGCAGTCTGCTTCAGGTCATGAAGGAACTGTCGCAGCTCGCAGACTCGGCGCGAGTCATCGTCAAAGGGAAGCTGGATAAGGATGATCACAGCGTCTGACCTCAACACCTATGGCCGCTACGCCCGGGCTTCGTTGCTAGCGGACTTAGTTGAGCTGCTTGCGCTCAAGGGCGAACCGGTGAAACGAGCGGTCCTTGCGGACTTTTTGGCCGATACCAGCTTGGACTTTGAGCTAATTCAATCTGCCGAGAGTGATACCGCTGACAGCGACGCGACGCCGTTGTCCGAACGGCTGGACGGTGCCCACGAATCGGCCTCCGTCGTATTCGAGCAGATCAATGAACGTCACAACGTGCTGGCGTGTCGTTATCCGTTCGAGACCACGGGCGAAACGGTGACATACAACGGTAGCGTCGATTTTGAGGAGAGCGCGTACATTGCCGTGTTGGCTATAACGCTCGCACACGCATACAGCGTGCAATCACAGCATCAGCCTCACGAAATGTTCGAACGGATCGTGGCGAAAGTGTTGCGACTCCGGGGGCTTTTGGCGAGCGGGATGGCGGCACATCGCCGTGCAGGCGGCACATTCGAGAGTGCGTTACAGAACGCTTGCAAAGAAGCAGGCCTCAAGGCGACTCCAAATGCGGTGCCGCGACGCAAGAGGGCCCATGACGAAGGGGTGGACATCCTGTCCCATTTCAGATGGGAAGAGGAACTTCGACCTGGCACCTGGGGATTCATCGGACAAGTCACAGTGGGTAGTAGCGATAGTTGGGAAAAGAAAATCAACGAACCGAGCCCAAACCAATGGAAGAGCCTTACCGGTACGTGGGTTCCACCGTCACCGTTTCTCGCCGTACCTCATCATGTCGAACGTTCAACGATGGAATGGCTGACATCCAAGAGTGAAGCCATCGTCTTGGATAGACTCCGACTGGTCGGGTACAAGGATGAGATCGAAGCCGACGAGCGTGACATCATCCAAGCCGTGATCAGGGAAGATGTAGAGCCGCTTGCTGGTTAAGGACGGTCGCTGGATTGATGTCCCGGAGCGTGCAGGCCCACTCGCGTGTTTGCCGCGGAGTTCAGCGGGAAATCCTCTGTTGCAGCTAGACTGCGCATGGCCTTAAGCCACCGGCAATGCCTGACATCCAAAAAATAGCTGAATCATGGAGGAAGCCCGGTGGGGCAAACAGTGGTTGGCAATTCGGGAAAGCCCCTTTCCAACGGACAGCAACTCTGTTTGTCGGCGTTCTCGGGCATCGGTGGGCTTGACCTTGGCTTGGAGCACGCAGGGTTCAGCATCATCGGGGGAATCGAAATCGACGCGGTTGCGCGACGCTCCCTAGCACTCAATCGCCCGCAGATCCCATATTTGAAACCTCACGACATCAACGAAGTCGCGAGCGCTCTGGTCCCGCACCGCCTTGGAATTGCGGAAGGAGAACTCGCCTTGTTAGCCGCGGGACCGCCTTGCCAGCCCTTCTCTAAGGCAGCGCAGTGGGCAAAGACCGGAGCTCGAGGGCTCGACGATAATCGGGCGGACACCCTCCAAGGATTGTTGACCCTGGTCGAGCGGCTACTTCCCCGCGCGATCCTGATCGAGAACGTGCCGGGGTTCGTAAGGGGCGAGCGCTCAGCGTTGCCGATCCTAGAAAAACGCCTTTCGGCAATAAACTGCCGACGCGGCACACGCTACAAACTGGCGTGTCGGGTGCTCAATGCTGCGGAGTTCGGAGTCCCGCAGCTCCGCCGGCGTGCGATCGTGATTGCATTTCGCAGTGGCGCGAGCCCAATGTGGCCGACTGCAACACATCGGGAGCGGCCGATGCGGGCTTGGGATGCGCTTCACGACGTGTGTCCCGAGGCGCCACCAGCACCAACTGGGCGTTTCGCGAGATTACTTCCATCGATCCCCGAGGGTTTCAACTACCAGTTTTTCACCGAGCGGGGGGATGGACCGGAGCTATTCGGATACCGACGCAGATATTGGTCGTTTCTTCTCAAGCTCGCTAAGGACAGGCCTGCCTGGACAGTACCTGCAAACCCCGGACCGGCCACGGGACCTTTTCACTGGGACAGTCGTCCTCTTGCGCCAGAAGAAATTCTCCGGCTTCAGACCTTCCCGAAATCCTGGAGGCTAGATGGGACCTACCGAGAACAAGTTCGGCAAGCCGGAAATGCTACTCCACCTCTCCTAGCGGAGCTTCTTGGTCGATCGATCGCGGCGCAGCTCTACGGAGCGAAAGCTCACCGCGATCCCGGCCTTGCAATTGCACGTGCGGAATCCGTGCCGCCGGCCACGCCACCACGGCCCGTATCAGCCGAATACATGGCTTTAGCAGGTCATCACGAAGCCCACCCAGGTGCGGGATACGGACCGAGTCCCCGTTTCCGGCACCCTGACGGATCATCTGGTGACGGCGGGACAGCCGGTTCCGTCCACACCGAACTTCAAGCGGTAGAGGCAACATAACGTTGGCCGGTCGTCTCGCTCAATCGCCACGACGGCTCCTAGCCCTTGGCGACAGCGATCGCCAGTCTGGCAACGGCGTGCTGCGCACAAGGTCATTCCCACTTCCTGCGGAAGTGTTTTCTGCACACCACCCGCACCGGTGGTGCCTGTCACCCTCCGGGCCCTTTCAGGCCCCTCCAGGCGCTTCCTGTCCCCATATGCCTCCGCGTATGCTCCGGAAACCCCTTGGAAAAGCGCGTATGCTCGCGAGCATACCGGCGCCATGCGACCGTGGCACACGCTTGATTTTACTTGAGAAATCGGGCGCCTGTGCCGTCGCCCGGGCGCGGAAACCCCCGGAATTTGCCCCTGGGGGACGGCCCGCCGACAGCACCGCGTACTACACGCTTTTCCATGATGCCCCCGGCCCTTCCGGGCATCCCTGTGCGCCCGGCAGCGCCGTCTAGGCACCGTACGAGGCCGGATGGCGCGCGCGCCCGGTTTCGGGGTGACCGGAGGCCGCGGGGAACGTGTCGCGCGGCCGCTTTCGGGGGAGTTCGCCGGCCTCGCGTTGGCCGGAAGCGGGGCCGGGCGGCTACATCCCGAGGTCGAGGTCGGGCGTCTTCTGCTTCGACTCGGCGGCATTGTCGTTCGCGGTGTCGCGCGAGGCTCCCCGTTGGCGCCCGCTGCCGCCGTCGAGTTCGTGGTCCTTGCCGGCAGAGTCCTGCCCGCTTCGTGCGCGACCGGCGGCTTTTCCGTCGCGCTCCCCGCCGGGTTCGCGCGCCGGCTGGTGCCCCCGCCCGCGGTCGCGGCCGGAATCGCGCCCTCGTTCGTGCCCGTCCCGCCCGTCGCGGGCAACGTCATCGCCGCGATCCATCGCGTCAGGCGCGCGCGCCACATGATCGTCGGCCCGGCCGCGGTCGTCATCGCGGCCAAACACGGTCTCCCAGGCGGCCTGTTTCGCCGTCGCATCGAGCGCCGCGAGCCGCTCGCCGGTGGCGCGTTCAAGCGTGTCAGCGAGCTTCCAGGCATCGTCGGTGACGAGCCGGGCCGCATCCCGCGCCCTTGAGATCGCCACGTAGAACGCGCGCTGGTTGACCAGGTTGGGGTTCTCCGCCGGCATCGCCGCGAGGATCCGGTCCACGGTCCGGCCCTGGAACGCGTGCACCGTCGCCGCGAAGGCGCGGTCGACGTGCCGAAGTTGGGCGTCGCCGTCGCCGAGTTTGGCGACCCTGCCGTCGTCGAGACGGAAGACCACGCCCTCGCGGCCGGACGATTCCACCGTCGCGGTCTCGCCGTTGGTGAGCCCGGCGGCCGGATCGTTGCGCATGAAGCGCACCCGGTCGCCCCGGCGCAGCTCCATCGCCTCGCTCCGGTAGACCTCCACCCCGCCCTTCGCGGCGGCCAGCGTGCCAGGCCGCCACAGCGTCGCGTTGCCCGCGGCGTCCGCCAGGTGCACCGTGCCCCAGCGCCGGTCGATGCCGGTGACGGTGCGCTCGTCGCCCTTCTCGACACCGATCCGCTTGTAGGGACGGTTGAAGATCACCGTGTCGCCAACGTTGTAGGTGGATGCGCGCGCCATCTCGGCGCGTGTGAGGTCGCGCGATACCAGCTTCTCCCCCTGCCGGGCCGGACCGGAGATCGCGCCTTCGGCCACCAGCCCCTCGCGGATCGTCGCGTTGATCTCGTCGCGGAGCGCCCGCGTGGGCGCGATCACCCCGGTCCGCTCGCGCGCGCCGGGCGCGAGGTCGAGCCACTGCCGCGCAGTCTCCGCGCCGAGGTCCTCGCGCCCGACCTGCCGGATGCGCCCGCCGAGCTTCGCGAACGCGGCCTTCACGTCGCCGGTGAGGCTCGCCCGGACCGCCGCCTTCAGCTCGGCGTCGCGCTGGCGGACAATGTCGTCCATCACCGCCGTCTGCATCCCGGCGGCCTTGAGTTGCGCGAAGGGCTTCCCGGCCGCGACCGCGCCGAGCTGCTTCTCATCGCCCACCAGCACCACGCGGGGCAGGCGGAGCGCGGTCGCGATCCTGAGCAGGTTGCGCATCTGCGCGGTGGAGGCAAGCGAGGACTCATCCACCACCAGCATGGTCTTCGCGTTGGCGGCGCGGAGCTTGCGCAGGCCCGCCGGCGTGCCGCGCCCCTCTGCGATCCCCTCAAAGCGCGCGAGGTAACGTTGCAGGGTCTCGGAGCGAATGCCGGACTCGCTCGCCAGCGTCTTCGCCGCCGAGGCCGACGGCGCGAGCCCGATGGTGCGGTAGCCCCGGCTTTGCGCCAGCGCCCGGAGGCGCTTCAGCATCGTCGTCTTCCCTGTCCCGGCGTAACCCTGGACGCCGATCACGCGGTCCTTCGATGCGAGGATCGTCTTGACCGCCTCCTTCTGGCCCTCGTTGAGCCGGCCCCGGTGCAGCTTCGTCTCTGCCACCCAGCGGCGCATCACCATCCTCTCGGCCCCCTGGCCTCCGCGCATCAGCGCGATGGTCTCGGATTCGCGCGCCAGCGCCGCGTCCGTGCTCCAGTGCCGGCCAGGGTCGAGGCCGCTCGCAGCATGGAGCGACCCGCCGCGCTCAAGCGCCGCGATCGCCCGCTCCGCCGCCTCGACCGTTACCGCGCCCGGCTCGCGCGCGAGCGTCGCCGCCAGCAGGTCGGCGTGACCGAACACCGACTGCCGCTCCGACAGGTGCTCCACCGCCCAGGCCGCCGCGTCATGCGCCGCGTACCCCGGCCCCGCGAACAGGTCCGGCCCGGCGAGCCCGCGCTCGGCCTTGCGGGCATGCGCCCTGACCGTCGCCGCCGAGAAGCCGAGGGCGCGGGCCTGGCGCCGCCACGACCGGCCGAGTTCGCCCCGGTCGACGTCGCGCTTCGCCGCCCGCGTCAGCAGCGCCGCCCGGTCCGCGAGCTTCGGGTTGTCCGCCGTGGCGCCCAGGCCCCGCTCCGCCATCGCCGCCTCGATCTCCGCCCGGCGAGTGGAGAAGGCGTCGATGACCTCGCGCGAAACGCCCGCGATCTCGAACCGCCCGTCCGGGTGGGACTTCGCGATGCCGTAGCCAAGCTCCCCGAGACCTTGCGCCAGTTCCGCCCGGTAGATCGCCCCGATGGCCTTCTGGTGGGCGAACAGGCCGTCGTCGACCATCGTCCGCCATTTCGAATCCCGGCCCTGGACCATGTTGGCGATCACGCAATGGGTGTGGAGCTGGGGGTCGAGGTTCCGCGACGTGTCGTGCCGGAACGTCGCCGCGACCATCTTCTGGTCCCCGGCCCGGACCATCGCCCCGGTGGCCTTGTCGCGCAGCCGGGTCTCGATGGCGTTCCTCTCGATCCAGCCCAGCGTGGCGCCCACCGCCCGGTCGTGCGCGGCGACGATCCGCTCGTCGCCGCCGACCATCGCCATCAGGGACACCGATTTCGGCGCGCTCAGCGTGACGTCGCGCCCGGGCCGGTGCGTGATGCTTCCGTCAGGCTCCTTCCGCCCGAGCTGCCTGCCGCCCGGCACCTTGCCCTCGAGGACGCCCCGGAACGCCTCCGGATCGACCGGGCCCGCGAGCCCCAGCGCCTCCGCGCCCCGGCCCGCCCACGCGCTCGCCTCGCGGTGCGCCCCGTCGTCCTTCGTGTAATAGCCGTCCTTCTCGAAGTACCCCACGCCCTGCGCCGGCGAGGCGATCTTGCCGATCGAGGCTACCAATGGGGGCGCCCCGGCGCGGCGCCGTGCGGCCGCGGTCGCAGGCCCGCCAGGGAAATCAGCGGCGGCACCCGCTCAAACGGTTATGGTCAGGGAATACCCGTCGCGGGGATGGCGAGCCCGCGCGGCGCAGAGTCGTAGCCCGCACATCGCTCCGTCCCGCATGGCCTCCGGTCAGGCGGCAGCCTTCCGGCCCGTGGCCAGCGGACGCGACGCCAGCCACGCCTCGAGGTCGCTCTCCCGCCAGCGGACGGCGCGCTGCCCGAGCCGGCGCGGCAGCGGAAATTGGCCTTCCCTCATCAGCCGGTAGATGGCCGAACGACTCAGGCCGGTCCGATCCTGTACCTCTTCGCGACGCAGCATGCGGTCAATGGTCGACACGTTACCAATCCTCCTAATTTCTTCCGGCTCCGGGACCGTAAGGTGCGTAATATTGATTGTCAAACAATGTGTTATGACGCCTTCTCGCGATATTACTCCAGCGCACTACAGGTCCCTCAAACGCATCTCCTGGCCACGCATGCCACTTTCGCCGTCTATGTGCCGGACCGGTCCGCCGCGACATACGCGGCCCATTCCTGCATGAGCAACCGCCGCCGCTCGAAGAGGTCGGTCCGCCGGTAGGCGGCCTCCACCCGGTCCGAATTGACATGCGCGAGCGCCAGCTCGCAGACATCGCGCGGCGCGTCGGAGCACTCCGCCGCCCAGTCGCGGAACGACGAGCGGAACCCGTGCGGCACGGCGCCGATCTTCAGCTCCCGCAGAAGCTTAGAAAGCGTGGAATCGCTCATCGGCCGGCCGCGGGCGGTTGGGAACACCAGCCCTGAACCGCCCGTGGCCTCGCGCGCTTCCTCCAGGATCGCCACCGCCCGGTCTGAGAGCGGCACCCGGTGCTCGCGCTCCCCCTTCATGCGCCCCTTCGGAACCGTTCAGGTACGCGCCTCCAGATCCATCTCGCTCCATTCTGCGGCGCGGACCTCGCCCGACCTCGCGGCCGTCAGGACGAGAAACTCGAACGCCGCCTTCGTCGCCCAGTGCGCCTGCGCGGACCCCCGCACGGTGGCCACCGCCGCCCCGACCTCGCGGAACGGCAGCGCGCGATGGTGCACCTTCGGCTTGTTCCGCTTCGGGAGCGCGGCCCCGATCGCATCGCCCGCCGGATTGTCCGGGCGGTACCCCTCCGCCACCGCCCACTGCATCACCGCGCTGATCCGCTGCCGGACCCGGCGCGCCGTCTCGTGCTTCTGCACCCAGATCGGCAGCAGCACCGCCATCACGTCCGCCGTCGTGATCGCGTCCACCGGCTTCTGTCCCAGCCGTTTCATCGCATAGTCCCGGAGCGAAGCCCGCCACTGGCCCTCGCTCTTGCCCGCGTCCTTCCAGGCCGCGCGGTGAATCGCGATGACCCGGTCGACTGCCGCCGCGAACGTCGGCGCCTCCCCCGTCCGCTTGAGCGCGCAGGGGTCGCCGCCGGCGCGCGCCAGCTTGCGGTTGGCCATCGCCTGCTCGCGGGCTTCCGCAAGGCCGACCAGCGGATACCCGCCAAGGCCCAGCTGGCGGGCGCGCCCGTGCACGTCGAGGCGCTGCACCCACTGGCGCGTGCGCGCCGGCGTCACGCGCAGGTTGAGCGTCGGACAGCCGCCGTCGCTGTAGAATCCCGGTGCGGCATTCCGGACGAATCGGTCGGTGAGATTGTGTGCCATTCCCCAGCCCTGCCATCAGAACTTATATACAGATACATCTACACTTGTGACACGGATTTGGCAAGCACGAAAGGAACAGTAGGGGAACATTTCGGATGCGATGTGACAATAACTCCTTCTTTTTTCATTGTCTTATAATGACTAACAGGGATTCAAAAGAACATATGGGAACAGGACACTGGACGACGCCCCATCCGCCACCGCCCGAGCGGTTCCCTGCCAAGCACCTTGAACGAGACGTTGAAGGCAGCGCGCTTGGCGCCATTCTCAGCTATTGCCGATCCGAGCCTCGTGAGCCTCGGCAAGCGCCCGGGCCAACATAGCCGCGTCGGCGTTTCCACCTGAGACCACCAGGAGCGCAGTCTTGTCGCGCAGATCGATGCGGCCGGAAAGGGCCGCCGCCAAGGCCGCTGCCCCGCCCGGTTCCACGACCAGCTTCAATCGCAGCAACGCGAAGGCGACTGCTTCCATGACCTCGGCATCCGACACGACGAGACCGGGCCCCAGGTTCTTGATTCCGATCGCGTAGGCGATCTTTCCGACCCGAGGCGGCAGCAGCGAGTCGCAGATCGTGGTGACCCCTTCATCGGCCGCCACGTGCCGGCCCTCAGCAAGTGAGCGCGCCATGTCGTCGTGCACCTCGGGCTCCACGCTGCGGACGTCAATTTTCGGAAACTCCGACCGCAGGCCAACCGTCACGCCGGATAGGAGGCCGCCACCGCCGCACGGGACCAGCGCAACGTCGGGAACGATGTCCCGCGCGCGCATCTGCTGCGCTGCTTCGAGACCGGCCGTACCCTGGCCGGCCACGACGAGCGGGTCGTCGTACGGGTGGACGAACGTGCCTCCCCTCTCCCGGAGAACTTTGGTCCCCAGTTCCTCGCGCCCCTCTGCACGACGGTCGTAGAACACGATCTCCGCCCCAAAGTTCTTGACACCGGCCACCTTGATGCGGGCCGCGTCGTTCGGCATCACGATGGTCGCGGGACTCGCGAAGAGGCGGGCTGCGCACGCCACACCTTGCGCATGGTTCCCGGACGACCAGGCGACGATTCCTGCAGTGCGCCGCTCGATCGGTATCGCGGCAATCCGGTTGTATGCACCCCGAAACTTGAACGATCCGGTGCGCTGCAGGCACTCAGGCTTGATCAGTACGCGCCCTCCGGTTCGCGCGTTGAGCATCCCGGATTCCAGCAGGGGTGTACGCCGGGCTCGGCCCTCGATGACCTTGCTCGCGGCGACGATCTCGTCGCGCGAGATTCCTGCGACGCCCACTTCTAGCGCGGGCACGTGAGCGGCATCTTCCATTGCCCCGTAATTCCGTCGCCTACGGCTGAACGATAGATCGCAAGCCCCTCCAGGACTCGCTGGACGTAGTTCCGGGTCTCGTTGATCGGGATCAGTTCGAGCCAGTCGAGCATGGCGATTTCCCCTTGGCGGGGATCTCCGTACCGCCGGAGCCACCGTCTTACCCGACCAGGACCCGCGTTGTACGCAGCCAAGGCAAGCGGATACGATTGGTCGTAGTCCTCAAGGAGGCCCGCGAGATAGCGGGAACCGATCGAGACGTTGTAGGCCGCGTCGGTCGAAAGCTTTTGCTGGTCGTACTGCATGCGTTCCCGACGAGCGACAAACTTCGCAGTACTCGGTAGGACCTGCATCAGCCCGCGGGCATTGGCAACGCTTCGGGCGCCAACCTGAAACGCGCTCTCCTGCCGCGCGACTGCCAACAGAAGCGCCTTCTCAACGTCTGCTTCGACCGCATTGAACGCGCTGGGATACGCGTCGTCCGGGAAGGCGACCCCGGGCACGTACAACCCGAGGCGTGTGGCCTTCCGGAGCATGGCCAGCCCGAGGTGCGTGTGTCCCGTCAAATGAAGCAGCTGGTAGAGGCTTGTCACCTCCCCAAGCGATTCTGCCGTGCCAGCCAGCTGCCGGGCGAACGACCGCGCAAGGCGGTGTTGTCCGTGCTCCGCCAGCAGGAGCATCGCTCGCACTTCAGGCTGAGAAGCCCAACGTGCCATGTCAACGTCAGCGGCCGGGGCCGGAGGCAACACAACGGGGCGTTCGCGACAACGGGTCGCGAGTTGACCGTAGAACGTCGCCGGGTACTCGGCCGCCTCGTCGAGCCAGCGCACGGATTCCTCGTCTCCCTCAGAAGACAGGGCGGTCCAGTAGGCCGCGCGGCCGATCGACACCGGCATGGTGACGGCGCTGTGCATCTTCCTGAAATGACGGTTGGCGGAAGAGTTGTCGCCAAGAAACCGGAGGGCGAGCCAGCCCGCCAGCCAATCCGCCTCAACTCCCGGAACTCCATCCAGTGTCGTATATGCGGACACCAGTCGATAGGCGTCGGCATGCCGCTCGGCATTGACCAATCGCCGGGCATGCACGCGTACCTCGAACCACCAGCGATCCGGCCTAGGTCCAAGTTCACCCGGGGGCTCGGACAGCAATTCAAGGGCGCGTTCGTGCAGGCCGGACCTTCGTCTCCAGCGCGCCCGCTCAAACACGAGCCCCGGATTCGAAGTCAGTGCCGGCGGAACCCGGGCAACGGCGGCGTCGACGCCGGGCGACCGTCTGCCGAGCCGGATCCGTGCGGTACCGAGACGCTGGACATCGGCCGAAACGCGCCGGAGCTGCCGAAGTGCAGCCCCCCACTGCCGCTCCCAGATGAGGTGGTCGAGTCGGGCGGCATGGTCCTCGTCGCTCAGGTACTTTCCGTAGCGCTGCAGGAACGGTCGGACCTCAGCGGACTGAAAGTCGCTCGTCCGCCACGCATCCCGGGCTTCGACTGCCACATCCACGTCGGCGCCCGCCGCAGAGAGCGATTCCGCAAAGCGAACCTGTCCTGGTCCGGTTTGCGGAGGAAAACGCTCAAACCAATCGATGACTTCCGAATTCGGGAGATTGGCCGGTATCCGGCGCTCGGCGAGCGCCTGCCGCTGCTCTGCAAATGGCCAGCCGGAATGTCCCGTGTGGAAATCACGCGCCTGCCGCCACGTCGCCAGGCCGTCCTCGGCCGACAGCCAGCGCCACTTCGCGATGGTGTGCAGTAACGGGTCCTCAGCCCTACGGGTCAGGTCGAGAGCGCGCTTCCACTTGGCCCGATCCATGGCCACAAGGGCCTTTCGAAACAGCGCCCGATCATCGGTTGACAGGATTGGTGCTGCCGCTTGGACCGCGGGTGCCTCCAGCAGGAGCACACTGACCAACACCGCTAGGCTGCACACGATCCGTACCGAACATCGAATGAATTCGGAACCGCGCTCCGCGGATCGTGCGACCGCAGGAGATCCCCGTCCTGGTACCAGGCTTGGCGATCGTATTGGGCTGGGCATTCCTGCAAACCTGGTTCGTCGCATTAGCTGGCAACTCGCTGGGGTACCGAGGAATTCACGGCGCTCCGCATGGTTGCGGGGCGGCCTTCATCTTCCTGTTCAGATAGAAGCGGTCTTCAGGCTCTCGATGAAGGCAACCGTCCGGGCGACCGCCGTGTCAACAATGTCACGTCCCGCCTCAACCGACGCCAGGCGGGCATCCCCGAAGGCGCCGTTCGCAGTCTGCCGGTCAAACGGCACCGGAACCTGCAAGGCAAACGGATCATTGTTGAACCCGTGGGCAAGCCCGGTCTCCTTCATCTCACCCTTCGAAAGCGCGTCGGTCCGGACGTAGTCCGCGTCGAGGTGCATCAGAACGCTGGTCTCGACTTCGCATGCGTGGCCGAAACGCTGCGTGCGTCCGTGCGCCCGCACCCGATCCGAGGCCTGGGCAAAGTAGAAGGCGACAGCCGCGCGCAGCCCGAGCTCGTAGCGGATCTTGGTGGCAGCAACCTGCAGGACGGCAGAATTTCCATTGTGTCCATTGACGAACACGATCGCTTTGATCCCCTGCCGGTCAATCGAGCGCGCGACGTCGAAACACAACCGGATCACCGTTTCCGCGTCAAGCGTGATCGTACCAGGGAATCCCATGTGGTGCGGTGACAATCCGAACGGCAATACGGGCAGAAGCAACGCCCTGCGACCCAGCTCGGCAGCGACGCGGCGTGCAATCCGGTCGGCCGCCACGAAGTCCGTACCGAGCGCCAGGTTGGGGCCGTGCTGCTCTGTGGCCCCGATCGGCTGCAGGGCGACTTCGATATCGGGAATGGCGGCGGCCATTTCCGGTGAAGTCAGTCGTGCCATTTCGAGGAAGTCGGTCATGCTGTCCGTGTCCCTTCTGCGGCCTCCCCCAGCCAATCTGAAATCATTGCAGCAACGTCGAACGCGGGCGCAAAATTCGTATCAGCACGCAGCTGCGCGTCAGAAAGAGTACGCCAATTGGGTTCCGTATCTGCTTCGGCAGCCCTAGGCAGCGTAACGATCTTGCCCGTTTCTGCAGCCAGCTGACGCACGAATTCGGAAAGCTGAAGCGAAAACGACGGGGCGTTGTAAACCGGCGCCAGGTCGCCAGGAAATTCCGCCAGTGATACCAGCAGCCGGGCGGCGTCCTTCACGTACAGCACATCGCTCCGAAAATCGGCCGTCAGCCGTGCCGGAACGGCGTCCGTGGCAACCGCAGCGATCATGACATCCAGGAATTCGGCCGCCGCGCCACGGTAGTGGAGGCCCGGTCCCAGCACCAGCGGCAACCGCAGCCCCGTTGGCTCGACCGGTCGGTACGCCCGGAACCACTCCGCCGTGGTCTCCGCCAGCTGCTTCGAGAGACCGTAGGTCGTGTCCGGATCCGCCGGTAGCGACTCGTGGGCTGGCGCCGGGCCGCCATCCGCAGACCGGCGGTACACCACCGTGGAGCTGGTCCAAAGGACCCTTCGTACACCAGCCGCTGCCGCTGCTTCCAGGAGGGTTGCGAGCCCCCCGGCATTGACCGCAATGGCGGACCCGGGGTCGCGGTCCGCGGCCGCCAGAAGCCCCTTCCCACCGGAACCGAACGCACCGAGCCCGACCGCAACCTGAGGCGGATCTGCTGTCAGAATGTCATTAAGAACGTCAGCGTGCGCCGGCCGAGCCACGCTGGTACAGCCCCCGGGCAGCCGGCTCGCAATTGCCGCGGAGGGATCGACAACCGTCACGCGCCATCCCGCATCCAGGAACGCCCGTGCGGTCCAACCGCCGACAAACCCAGCGCCGCCGACCAGCAACGCATGTGCACCCTTCACGACCGGTCTGCCGCCTGCATCAGCAACCTTAGTGCGCATACGGCGGATCGTTCTCGGACGGTCTGCCGGTCACCGGCCAGTTGCAGGCGCTCATGGCACGCCCGATCCCCGCGCCGGCCGGCAGCGATGTGCACGAGCCCAACAGGCTTCGTCGCAGTCGCACCGTCCGGTCCTGCGATCCCGGTGACGGCGACCGCGAGGTCGACCGGCGCCTTCGCAAGCGCACCCCCGACCATGGCCAGAGCGACCTCCTCGCTCACGGCGCCGCAGGCCGTCAGGACGCTGCGGGGGACGCCGAGCATTTGTTCCTTGGCATCGTCCGAGTAGACCACGAAACCACGGCTGAGCACTCGCGACGCGCCCGGGTGATCGGTCAGTGCGGCCGCGATCATCCCGCCGGTGCACGACTCGGCCGTTGCCAGCGTCAGGTCGACGCGATCAAGCAATTGCAGGCATTCCGCGCTGATCTGCCGGAGTTCAGAACCAGGCGTCACGCAAGACTCCCAACCCGAGGGTACCTGCCATTGCCAAGAAACCCGCGGCCAGATCGTCAGCCATGACTCCCAATCCTCCGGGAACCTTTGCGTCCAACCAGGAGATCGGGAACGGCTTCCCGATATCGAGCAGGCGAAACAGACCGAACGCGACCAGTACCAGCACGATGTCAGTTCCGGCCACGGCTAGTGGTACCAGCATTCCGGCCACCTCGTCCACGACCACCTCGGGCGCATCATGGCGACCGGTCAGTCGCCCGTACCGCTCTGCTGACCACCAGCCGCACGCCGCCACGCAGGCAACCGCTACGGCCACGGCCACCGCGCCGCCCAGGACATGCAGCGCCACGCCAATTGGGATCGTCGCCAAGGACGCGACGGTACCGGGCGCCGGCCCGATCCGGCCCAGGCCGCCCACCAGTGCCACGGATTCGGCCAGACGGTCACTGACCATCGCGTTCACGCGCTTTCGTTCGGCACAAGCACCGTGGCCAAAGCGAACGCGGCAATCCCTTCACGACGACCAGCAAAGCCGAGACCCTCGGTTGTAGTGGCCTTCACGCTCACCGCTGCGGCCGGCAGGCCCAGGATGCCGGCCACGGACTGCCGCATGCGCTCGCGATGCGGGGCAACTGCCGGAGCTTCGCAAATGATGGTGACGTCGACATGCGTGATTTCTGCACCTGCCTGGCGCGCCACGGCTCCGGCGTGCTGAAGGAACTTGGCCGAATCGGCGTCGCGCCAACGTGGGTCTCCGGGAGGGAAATGCTGCCCGATGTCACCCTGGGCGAGGGCACCCAGAATGGCGTCGGTCACGGCATGAAGTCCGACATCTGCGTCAGAGTGCCCGACCAGCGCCTGATCATGCGGGAGCCTGACACCTAGCAATTGAACCGATTCCCCCGGACCAAACCGGTGGACATCGAAGCCCTGACCGGTCCGGGGCAGGCGTTCCCCGAACAACCTCTCAGCCCGGGCAAAGTCGCCGGGCCCGGTGACCTTCAGGTTCTCGGGATTCCCCGCTACCGCCTGCACGACATGACCAGCCGTTTCAAGCAGCGAGGAGTCGTCGGTTGCGCCGGTCGCCTCCGAGGCCGCCCGATGCGCACCGAGGATGAGGTTGAAACGGAAGCCCTGCGGCGTCTGCGCGCCGTGCAAGCCGGCCCGGGGGACGGTTCGCCGGATGCGCCCGTCGTCACCGGCCTCCTTCAAGGTATCGCTGAGCGGCACCGTCGGCACCACGCCGTCGGCATTGGACAGGGCATCGATGACCCGGCTGATCAGTGCTGCGCCGGGTCGGGGACGAGCCCCATCATGGATGAGCACGGCCTGCGGCGGATCCGCGGCGAGCGCCTCCAGACCCGCCGCCACACTTTCCTGCCGGGTGGCGCCGCCACGATCAAGGATGCGAACCTCCACGCCTCTCAGTGCGGCGGCGGCAGCGGAGGCTTGACCGGGCGCGACGACGGTCAGTACGCGTGCAACCTGGGGGTGGCGCTTGAATGCTTCCACGGCCCAGCGGACGATAGGCCGGCCCTGAACGACGCGGAATTGCTTGGGCACTCCGCCCCCGACGCGTTCGCCGCGACCCGCCGCTACGACCAGTGCGTCGACGCGTCCCGGCGGCGCCCCCGCCGTGTCCGCCGTCACGCGCGCGCGTCCCGGCGAATCATGTCCGCGCCCCGTTCCGCAATCATCATGGTGGGTGCATTCGTGTTGCCGTGCGTGATCGTGGGCATCACAGACGCATCCGCGACTCGCAGTCCGCGAACCCCATGGACCCGCAGTCGCTCGTCGACTACCCCGTCACGGCCCATGTGGCACGTCCCGACCGGGTGAAAGATCGATGTGGCGATCGCGCCGGCGGCACTGGCCAGGCCCTCGTCATCGTCCGGAGTGGGCCCCGGCCGAACCTCCGTCGCACCGTATCGCTGCAAGGACGGCTGCGCGCAGATGCGCCGGGTCAGCCGAATCGCATCGGCTGCCACCCGCCGGTCCTCGGGGGCCGAGAGATAGTTGGGCCGGATGGCCGGCGCGGTCCGGGAATCGGGAGACGTTGCGTGCACGCTCCCACGCGATTCCGGCGCCAAGTTGCAGACACTGGCAGTAAAGGCCGGATACGGGTCCAAGGGTGCGCCGAAGCGGTCGAGACTGAGCGGCTGTATGTGGTACTGCAGGTTGACCGCATCGCGGTCAGGATCGGAGCGTGCGAAACAACCCAGCTGACTCGGGGCCATCGTCATCGGCCCTCGACGGAAAAGCAGGTACTGCAGCGCAATCGCCGCCTTGCCCCTGAGCGTCCCGGCGGTTTCGTTGAGGGTGCGTATCCCCTGCACGCGGTAGACCAGCCGCACCTGCAGGTGGTCCTGGAGGTTCTCGCCCACTGCTGCGCGGTCCACTACTGGAGCCACCCCGAGCTCCGCCAGTCGCCCCGGTTGGCCAACTCCTGAGAGCTCCAGGAGTTGTGGTGAGCCGATGGCGCCCGCCGCGAGGATCACCTCGTTCGCAGCGTCCACGCGGACGGCCTCGGTTCCCTGCCAGAGATCGAGCCCGACGGCCCGTCCGTCCTCGATCCGAACCCGCCTGACATGCGCATCCTGAACCACCTCGAGGTTGGGCCGACGGCGCGCCGGGTCCAGAAATCCCCGTACCGCGTTCCAGCGCATGCCCTGACGCTGGTTGACCTCGAAGTAGCCGCAGCCCTCGTTGTCACCCCGATTGAAATCCTCGGTCGGCGGAATGCCCGCCTCCCGGGCGGCCGCACGAAAGGCGTCGAGGATGTCCCACCGGATTCGGGCCTGCTCGACCCGCCACTCCCCGCCCTGGCCGTGCATCGAGTCGTCGGCGCGCCAATGGTCTTCTGCACGGATGAAGTACGGGAGCACGTCATCCCAGGACCAGCCGGCGTTGCCGAGTTGGCGCCAATGGTCGTAGTCCGCGGCATGGCCGCGCATGTAGATCATGCCGTTGATGGAGGAACAGCCGCCGAGCACCCGGCCCCGTGGATAAGGAATTGCACGGTCCCCCAGTCCCGCCTCGATTTCGGTCGAGAAGCACCAGTCCACCCGCGGGTTGCCCATGCAATAGAGGTACCCCACCGGGATGCGGATCCAGTGCCAACGGTCCGAGCCGCCCGCCTCCAGAAGCAGCACCCGAGTGCCGGGATCCGCGCTCAGGCGGTTGGCGAGCACGCACCCGGCTGAACCCGCGCCCACCACCACATAGTCAAACGTGCCGAGACTCCGCACCTGTGAACGCATGAACCCTCTCCTCAGTCCGGGCGCAATGTGCCGGAGGGTGCACAGCAGCGCAACGCCGGAACATGGGCGGAAACCCTGAACCCCGACACGCTTCGTCGAGGTCCCCCTGCCCCGGATTCCACCGGGGCGGTCCACAGGAAATGGCGATCGGCGAGACGGGCTGTCCCATCGGGAGGTCATCTTCTCACGTGGCGGCATCCGGCTGCCGACCGACATCTGGCGTCACCCTGACGACACGGCGCGGCCGCCCGGGACTGGGTTACCGCACACGGGCATCGAACCCCGTCCGGCCGCCGGGCCCGTGCACCCGGCGCCGTTTCGCGCGGCCATCCGTCAAGCTTGGCCGCCGAACCCGCCGTGCACTAACATTCCGTCTTGGCCCATCGATCCAAGCTGGCCGGCTGCCTAGACTGCCCGACCGGCAGTGTCCGATGAACGAGTGACAACAGGACGCGGAACGTCCCCGGCGCTCCACGACAACGGGGCCTCAATGACAGACGAGTTGCCGCCATGGACGAGGAACAAAGCATGTTGGTCGGGTTAGAGGACACCCCGGTCCGGGCCGTTGACCGCTGGCTGGCGGATTTCGAGTCGGCCCTTTCCGACTCCGATCCAGGGACGCTCGAATCGTTGTTTCTCCGCAACAGCCACTGGCGCGACCTCCTCGCCTTCACCTGGAACGTCCAGACCATCAGTGGCAAGGCGAACATCGTCAAGGCGTTGAAGCAATACAAACCCCGCGCTCGACCTGGCGGTTTCGAAACGGATTCGGGTCGGACGCCGCCCCGCCTCGTCACCCGGGCTGGAACGGAGGGAATCGAAGCCATATTCGAGTTCACGAGCGCATCCGGTCCGGCGGAAGGCGTGGTTCGCTTGATCCGCGACGACGAAGATGGGGTTGTCAAGGCGTGGACCCTGCTAACAGCGCTCAGCGAGATCGAAGGGTTTGAAGCAGCCGTTGGCGATGCCAGGCCAACAGGCCAGTCCTATTCGAGGGATTTCCGGGGACCGAACTGGTTCGACCAGCGGCAATCTTCCGTCGCCTATGCCGACCGCGATCCGACGGTCCTTGTGGTCGGGGGAGGACATGCGGGGCTGTCCATCGCAGCGCAACTGACACAGTTGCAGATCGACACACTCATCGTTGATCGCGAAGAACGCATCGGGGACAACTGGCGCAACCGGTACCATGCGCTGACCTTGCACAATCAGGTCCAGGTCAATCACCTGCCCTACCTGCCCTTCCCGCCGAACTGGCCGACCTACATCCCCAAGGACAAGATCGCCGGTTGGTTCGAGGCCTACGTCGAAATCATGGAGCTCAATTTCTGGACGGGCACCGAGTTCGCCGGCGGCACCTACGACGAGCACGATGAGAGGTGGTCCGTGATGCTGCGTTTGCCAGACGGCAGCACACGGGAGATCCGTCCACGTCATGTCGTCATGGCGACCGGTGTGAGCGGCGTTCCCAACCGGCCGAATATTCCGAGCTTGACCGACTTTGCCGGCGAGGTCCTGCATTCCAGTGAATTCGGGGAAGGTGCCGATTGGGCCGACAGCAACGTGCTGGTTGTCGGGACGGGCAACAGCGGTCATGACATTGCGCAGGACCTGTATTCGCACGGTGCGAATGTCACGATGGTCCAGCGGAACCCGACCCTGATCGTCAACATCGAGCCAAGCGCACAACTTCCCTACGCCCTGTACGACGAGGGCCCTTCGCTGGCGGACTGCGATCTCATCACCACGTCGATGCCCTTGAAGTTGCTGAGGAAGACGCACCAGCAGATTACCGAGCAAGCCAAGGCTCTCGACCGGGATCTCCTCGATGGCCTTGCGCGCGCGGGATTCAAACTTGACTTCGGAACCGACGGTACGGGCTGGCAATTCAAGTACCTCGAGCGTGGCGGTGGCTACTACTTCAACGTCGGCTGCTCGGACCTGATCGCCGATGGCAAGATCGGGCTGATCCAGTTCTCTGATATCGACGAGTTCGTCGCCGACGGGGCCCGCATGCGAGACGGCGACGTGCAGGCAGCTGATCTCATCGTGCTGGCCACCGGCTTCAGGGGCCAGGACTATCTGGTCCGAAAGCTGTTCGGCGACGATGTCGCGGATCGCGTCGGCCCAATCTGGGGGTTCGATCCCGAGCAGCAGGAACTCCGCAACCTATGGACCCGGACGGGGCAGCCGGGACTCTGGTTCATCGCGGGCAGCTTCGCCCAGTGCCGGATCTACTCGAAATACCTGGCACTCCAGATCAAGGCGTGTGACGAAGGCATGATCCCGCTGACGCGACCGGCACTCACTGGCGACGGATCCAGTCCTGTGGTCAGTGCTGATGGGTGATCGTTGCCGCCGATCCGCGGATGCCGGCTCGGCCGGTTGACCGGCCCTAGCCCGCCTGACGGCGAACAGGTGCGACACCGAGCCGCTGGAGCGGGCCGGCAGCCGGCGTAGACGGTCTCGAGCTCTCGCCGAGCACAGGTTCGCAGCGGAGAATCCGCCAGCGGGCCCCGCGACCGGGACCGATGGTCACAACGATCGTGTCGGGCGAGTGCCGCGCCGACGTCGCCGCTCGTACCGTTGCCCGATGTTGGGCCGGAGTGTGTTCTGGTATTAGTGTGTTGTGCCTAATCCTTGTGCAGGAGTACCGCGCAGTGGCGGAGTCCCGCGACACCTCCACCCAAACGGCTGTCGGTCCTCAGGATCTGCTCGAATCAATGGCAGTGCCGGTCTTCCTGATCTCTGACACCGGCCATATTCTCTATGTCAATCCAGGCGGCGAGCACCTGTTCGGAACCGGTGCCCGTAGCCTCTTGCGGCGACCGATCCGCAACTTTCTCTCCGGCGATAGCCCCGTGCTCGCCATGCTCGACCGTGTCGTTCGCCGCGGAAGCAGCGCCGTCGAGTACGGAATTCGCCTGACCGGGCCTGCCATGGCGCCACGGATCGTCGATGCCCGGGCATCTCCTTGCCATGACGCACTCCATCAGATCGTGCTGACGTTGCACGCACGGTCGGTGGCCCAGTCGATTGGCGGGCACCGCCTCGGGCAAATGAGCGCTGCGCGCTCGGCGACCGGTTTCGCCGAGACCCTGACCCACGAGATTCGCAACCCGCTCTCCGGGATCCGCGGGGCCGCCCAGCTGCTGGAAGAAGCCGTCGGTCCGTCCGACCGCGAGCTCACCCGCCTGATCCGCGACGAGACCGACCGAATTGGCAAGCTGCTCGCCCGATTCGACACCTTCGTGGACGGGGGCACCGTGCCAACGGCTCCCGTGAACGTGCACGTCGTGCTCGATCGAGTCTTCATGCTGGCCAAGAACGGGTTTGCCAAGAACGCTTCGTTCACGCGCGAGTACGACCCTTCCATCCCCATGGTCCCAGGAGATCGCGACCGGCTGGTCCAATCGTTCCTCAACCTCACCAAGAATGCAGCCGAGGCTGATCCGGAGGGGACCATTCGACTGATCACCGGCATCCGGCATGGACTGCGGGTTCAGACGGGAACGGCAGCCCACCGGGGGCTGCCGGTGTTTGTCGCGGTCGAGGACAGCGGACCCGGGATTCCCGAAGACATGCGCCAGCACCTGTTCGAGCCGTTCGTTACCACCAAGTCAGGCGGACGCGGTCTGGGGCTTTCGCTGGTGGCCCGGGTAATCGAGGACCACGGTGGCGTGGTGGAGGTCACGGACGCGACGGCCGGATCCGGGACACGCTTCACGGTGTACCTCCCGGCCGTCAATTCCTCGACGGACGGGGTCCAGACACCCTCGCCGGCGGACACAGCGCGTTGAATACGCCGACCTCCCCTACCGCCACGATCCTGGTGGGCGACGACGACGCGGCCATCCGGACCGTGGTGCGGCGTGCCCTGCACCGGCACGGTTTCGCGGCCCGCGACACCGGCGACATGGGCGAACTCTGGTCCTGGATCAGCTCGGGAGCGGGCGATCTCGTCATCACCGACGTCGCAATGCCATCCGGCAACGGCCTCGACTTGCTGCCGCGGGTTCGAAAGGTCCGGCCCGATCTTCCGGTCATCGTGATCAGCGCCCGATCCACGATGCTGACCGCCCTTCGGGCCGGTGAGCGTGGAGCCTTCGAGTACTTCCCGAAACCGTTCGACCTGGACGAGCTCGTGGCGACCGTCCGACGCGCCATTGCGGAAACCCGCGTGCCCGCTCCATCCGCCGCCGACACTTCGCCGGACGACTTGCCCATGGTCGGACGGTCGCCCGCGATGCAGCGCGTCTACCGGGTGGTCGCCCGCGTGGTGAACACCAACCTCACAGTGCTCGTGCTCGGTGAATCGGGAACGGGCAAGGAACTCGTTGCCCGGGCGCTGCACGACTTCAGTCCGCGCCGCGCGCGTCCATTTGTCGCCCTCAACATGGCGGCCATTCCCCGCGACCTGATCGAGAGCGAACTGTTCGGGCACGAACGCGGAGCATTTACCGGCGCGCACCGCGCGTCCGCCGGTCGCTTTCGGCAGGCCGAGGGTGGAACGCTGTTCCTCGACGAGATCGGGGACATGCCGCCCGATGCCCAGACCCGCCTTCTCCGTGTGCTTCAGGAAGGCGAGTTCAATCCTGTCGGCGGCATGATTCCCGTTCAGGCCGATGTCCGCATCGTCGCTGCCACGCACCGGGACCTAGGCGCCCTGGTCCGAGAAGGCCTGTTCCGCGAGGACCTGTACTACCGATTGAACGTGGTCCCGATCCGCATGCCGCCGCTTCGGGACCGATTGGAAGACCTTCCCCTGCTGACCCGGCATCTTCTGGCGCGCGCCTCGGAAGACGGAATGGAGCCCAAGCGGATCTCCGAAGAGGCCCTGTCACGCCTGACCGAACACACGTGGCCCGGAAACGTCCGCGAACTGGAAAACCTCCTCCGGCGGATGGTGGTGCTCACCGCCGGGGACGTGATCAGTGCCGATACGGTGGAGGAAGAACTCGGCAGTGCCGATCAGTCACCGGTACGGCCCGATACCGAAGGCTCCACGCTGGGTGCCAGCGTCGAGCGCCACCTACATCGCTACTTCGCGGCGCATGGAGATACCCTGCCGCCTGCCGGGCTGTACCGGCGATTCGTGCAAGAGGTTGAAAGGCCGCTGATCCTGCGAACCCTGCGCGCCACCGGGGGCAACCAAATCCGGGCGGCAGAGCTCTTGGGGATCAACCGGAACACACTCCGCAAGAAGATCCGCGATCTCGATCTCCGGGCGCTGCCGCGGCGGCGGCGAGCAGCCGAATGACGGCCGTCGCGTTCGTCTGGGCGCCGTTGCGGACGCGAGTTCGCCAGCTGGCCGGCAGCAAGCGGGTAAAGCTGTGGCTCGCGTGGGGGCTCGCGCTGACCGGAGCGGTGCTGGGCGTCGTCACGTTCGCCGTGCTGACCCCGAGCGCGGACTCGGATCCCGACTTGATCCTTGCGCTCCTGTACGCCGACTTGCTCGTTCTCCTGCTGCTGACGTTGATCCTCGCGCGCCGGATCGCCCTGCTCTGGGCGCGGCGACGGCGAGCGCAGCCGGGTGCGCGACTCCATGTGCAGCTGGTCGTCGCGTTCAGCCTGCTGGCCGCCACTCCGGCAGTCATCGTGGCCGCCGGGGCTGCAGGGTTCTTCACGATCGGCATCCAGGGCTGGTTTTCGGAGCGCGTCTCATCGGCGCTGACGCATTCGATGGCGGTGGCGGACGCCTACTACGAAGATCATCGGAAACTCGTGCTGGCCGACGTGTTGTGGATCGCCAACGGGCTCGCACGTACCCCGACCGAGAATCGCCTGGATACCGCGACCCTTGACCAACTGGTGACCGAGCGTGGGATTGCCGAAGCTCTCGTGCTTCGGGCGGACGGGCAAATCCTGGCCCGGAGTTCGCTGAGTCTGCTGCTGGCGTTCGACCAGCTGCCGGCGGGGGCGCTGCAGAGGGCCCTGCAGGGTGAGACGGTCGTGTTCCAGATTCGCGGCGGCGACCGCGTGCGGGCACTGGCTCCGCTCTCGGGGCTCGCCGATCAGCTGCTCTATGTAGGGCGCTACATCGACACCAATGTACTGCGCAATATCGATGCCGTGCGAACGGCGGTGGGGGAATACCAGCAGGCGGAACGCGAGCGGGCCAGCCTGCACATCACCTTTACGATGGTGTTCATCGCGGTGGCCGTACTGCTGGTGGCCGTCGCCGCCTGGATCGGGTTCCAGGTCGCCAACCGGTTTGCCGGTCCAGTGTCGGAACTGGCCCATGCCGCCAACCGAGTGCGGGATGGCGACCTGAGTGCCCGCGTCAAGGAAGAGGGCCAGAGCGGCGAGCTCTTGCTGCTGCTCCGCGCATTCAATCGCATGACTGGCCAGATCGAGGACCAGCGCTACGAACTCGTAGCGGCCAACCGCGAACTCGACACGCGCCGGCGATTCACGGAAGCGGTGCTGGCCGGGGTGAGCGCCGGGGTGGTCGCGGTCGATTCCCGTGGCGTGATCTTTCTCTCCAATCATTCCGCTTCGGACCTCCTGGGCGTGCCCGAGGACTCGCTCACCGGGCGGCCTTTCGCCCAAGCGATTCCGGCGATGTCGGACTTGTTCCACCGTGCGGTCATCTACCCCAGCAGGGTCAATCAGGATCAGGTCGTTACGACCCGAAACGGTCAGGAGCGCGTGTTGCTGGTGCGCGTCAACGCCGCGACCCGGAACACTCGGGTCCAAGGGTACGTCATCACGTTCGACGACATGACGGAACGGATTCTCGCCCAGCGGGCGGCGGCATGGCGTGGTGTGGCCCGGCGGATCGCCCACGAAGTCCGCAATCCCCTGACCCCGATCCGCCTGGCCGCCGAACGGCTCAAGCGCCGCTACGCCGGGGAAGTACGGACCGAGCCGGAAGTATTTGAATCCTGCATCGATACGATCGTGCGCCAGGTCGTGGAAATGACCCGAATGGTTGACGAGTTCTCGGAGTTTGCGCGGCTGCCGCCCCCGGTATTGCGCCGCGTCGACATGGTGGCCCTGATCAATGGCGTGCAGGCCATCAATGACACGGCACATGCCGATATCCGCATCAGCGCGCATGTCCCCGACCAACCCGTGTACGTTCTGTGCGACGCGAGCCAGTTGGACCGCGCCCTCGGAAACCTGGTCCAGAATGCCGTCCAAGCCATTCACGGCCACGCCGAACCTGGTACGGCGTTGGGCAACATCGACATCATCTTGGAGGCGGCCGACGACGGCGATACGTACCACGTCATTGTCGAGGACGACGGAGGCGGGTTTCCCGAGGACTTCCTTGACCGCGCGACCGAGCCCTACGTCACCACCCGCCAAGGCGGCACCGGCCTCGGGTTGGCGATCGTCCGTCGAATCGTCGAGGACCAGGGCGGAAAGATCAGCCTCGCCAACACAGGTCGCGGCGCCCGCGTGATGCTGACACTTCCCTGCGCCCCGTCCACACCGACCATGCCCGCCGTGGCGGCCTGATCATCATGGCCACCACGTCCAAGAATTCTCGAAACGCGACCAATTGGATGGGCGAGATATTGATCGTCGACGACGAGCCGGACATCTGTGCGGCGGTGCAGGACTTGCTACAGGACGAGGGGTACACGACGCGAATGGCCAGCGACACCGATAGCGCGTTGGCCGCCCTGGCGGAACGGGTGCCATCGCTTGTGCTGCTCGACATTTGGCTTCGCAACGGCGAACGCGAAGGCATCGACCTCCTGGAGACGATCGGCACCCGGTTTCACGGCCTCCCGGTCGTCATGATCAGCGGACACGGATCCGTGCGGACCGCAGTTGACGCCATGAATCTCGGCGCGGTTGACTTCCTCGAAAAACCGTTCGACAGCGGATTGCTGCTGCACGTGGTCAAGCGGAGCCTGGAGACCCAGCATCTTCGTCGGGAAAATGCCGCGCTGGTGAACCGCACCGGCACCACGGACGCGATTGTGGGGACTTCGCCGGCCATTCGTGCCCTCAAGAACGCGATCGCGCGCGTGGCGACCACGAACAGCCGGGTCCTGATCACCGGGGAACCTGGTTCCGGCAAGGAGACCGCAGCCCGCGCCATTCACGCCCAATCGCACCGTCGCAACGCCCCATTTGTCGTGATGAACGCTCCGCGCACGTCGGCCGACCGGTTCGAGGAGGAACTGTTCGGGCGGGAGGACGAAAGCGGACGCATACTTCGCGTGGGCCTGCTCGAACAGGCCCACGGCGGCACGCTGTTCGTGGATGAAGTCGCCGAAATGTCGATGGACGCCCAGTCATGGCTGCTGCGGGCACTCCAGAATCCCAGCTTCCTGCGCGTGGGCGGGCAAACCCCCGTAAAGGTGGACGTTCGAGTCGTCGCCTCGACCAGCGTGGACCCCGAGAGCTATATCCGCCAGGACCGGCTGTCGGCCAGCCTCTACTACCGAATCAACGTCGTGCCCATTCGCGTGCCGTCCCTCGCAGAACGCCGCGAAGATATTCCTGCCTTGGCTTGGCATTGCATGACGCAATGCGCGCGGGCCCTGGGCAGGCCGCCGCGCCCGATCGACGAGGAGGCGGAAGCCCGGCTGCAGGCCTACAACTGGCGCGGGAACGTTCGCCAGCTTCGAAATGTCATCGAGCGCGTCCTGATCCTGGCACCGGATTCGGAAGCCAGTCCGGTGCGGGCTTCGATGCTGCCCGACGACGTGCTCTATGAACACGGGGAAACCGGCGGGGGCTTCGGAACTGACTCGATCATGAGCCACCCGCTGAAGGCCGCCCGGGAGCAGTTCGAACGCCAGTACCTATCGTCTCAACTCGCGCGTTTCGGTGGCAACATCACCCGCACGGCTGCCTTCGTCGGCATGGAACGCACATCGCTGCATCGCAAGCTGCGGCTCCTCGGCATATCCGACGAGACCGGCTCCAAGCAGGAGGCACCGTGAACGAAGACGCCCAGTTCCGGGCCATCGTCTGTGGGGCCGGGGAGGTTGGCCGCAGCATCGCCCGACACCTCGCCGAAGAGGAAGCAGCCGCGGTCACGCTGGTCGCCCAGGAAGCCGAATTCCTGGATAGGGCGCGCCGGGACACAGCTGGAATCGAAACCCTCCACGGGCACCCGGCGCATCCTCCCGTGCTGCGCGATGCCGGCGCCGACAATGCGAATCTGCTGGTAGCGGTTACCCGGAGCGACGAGACCAATATGGTTGCCTGCCAGGTGGCGCACAGCGTGTTTTCGATTCGAACGCGCATTGCACGCGTCAGCAACCCGGCCTACCAGGAGGAGGACTGGCCACAGCTGTACGGCCGTAACGACCTGCCGGCCGAGATCATTGTGCCGGAACGAGAGGTGGCGATTGCGCTGTCACGACTGGTCGCACTGCCCGGGGCAAGCGATGCCGTCGGATTTGTGGGCGGCCGGGTCCAGCTCATCGGCATGAAGCTGGACCAACAGTCGCCGGTCCTGTCGCATCCCCTGCACGAGCTGACGGAGCTGTTTCCCGAACTCCACGCCAGGGTTGTCTACATCGTGCGTGACGGTGTCGGGATCGTGCCCAGGAAAGACGAGACGCTGACCGTCGGAGACGAGGTGTTCGTCGTCACGGAAGCCAACCGCGTCAATCGCGTACTCCGTTCCTTTGGGCGGGACATCGAGGCATCTCGACGCATCCTGATCGTCGGGGGCGGCAACCTGGGCCGGTTGGTCGCGCAACGGATCGCGAAACAGGAGTCAGCCGAGGGCGTGACGATTCTCGAAGCCGATCCGAATATCGCCCATCAGGCGGACGAAATACTCGACGGCATGAAGGTTCTGGTCGGCGACCCGCGTGACGACGGTGTGCTGGAAGAAGCTGGGGTGCATGACGCGGCGATGCTCCTCGCGGTCACCGAGAACGACGAGGTCAACACGCTTGTTTCGGCGCTGGCCAAACAAAAGGGCTGCCCCTACGCGGCGACGGTGACACACGACAACAAGTACGGCTCCCTGCTAAGCCAACTCGGAATCGACCAGGCCATCGTTCCCCGGTCCGCGACAGTGTCCAAGATCCTGCGATGGGTGCGGCGCGGGCGCGTCCAAGCTGTCCATACCCTGCATGACGGACGTGCCGAAGTCATGGACTACGAAGCGCTCGACACTTCCAACATTGCCGGAACTTCGCTCCGCAACCTGAAACTGGATTCCGACATCGCGGTCGGTGCCATCGTGCGAAACGGCGAAGTGATATTGCCGGTCGGAGACACCGTGATCCGCCCTCGCGACCGAGTCATCGTCCTCGTAACCCACGAGAAGGTCCAGGCGCTCGAGGCTGCATTCGGAACCGTCAAGCTCTAAGTGGTACTCGCCTCCATTTCGCGAGCCCTGGCGTTGGCGCTGGGTGCCGAAGGGCTGCTCGCAGGAGTCGTCGGCTCCTGGGCATGGTTTGACGGACTTCCCTCCGCGGGTGGGTTTCTGCTGCTGACGACCGGTACTCTCTTCGTCAGCGGCGGAATACTTCTCGCCACTCGCAGTCGTGGCCGCAGCTGGACGAGAAGGACGGCCCTGCTTAGCGCGGCCGCGATCTGGGGGGCCCTTTCAATCGGCGGGCTCGTTCCGTTCTGGGTTGCCGGGGGCGATCCCTATGCCGCGCTGTTCGATTCCGTCTCCGCCGTTACCACCACTGGTTACTGGTCGATTCAGGTCGGCGGGGCTGACCCCGCCCTTGTGCTCTGGCGGGCCGTGCTGCAGTGGACCGGAGGTCTGACCACGCTCCTGTTGGCTGCCATCGTGTTCCTTCCGGCCGGGCTGGGCGGAGCCGCGTTCGCAACCCCGGGATCGACCGCGGGCGTCAGCAGCTTGGTGCCCTCGGTGTTCCGCGGGGTCACGGTCGCCTATGCGGCGCTGACAGTGATTTGTGTGTTTCTTCTTTTCTTTGGCGGAGTGAGTGCGTTTGATGGTGTCTTGTACGCGCTATCCGCAATCGCGACCGGCGGTGACCCCAAGGGTTATCCGTCCTCGATTCCGGGCGCCGGCACCCAACTGATTCTGGGCGTCTTCATGCTCGTCGGCACCCTGTGGTTTCCCGGCACCCCTACTCAGCCTCGTGCCTTCATGGCCGCGATGGTCCGGAACCGGGAAACGTTGCTGTTGGCGGCGTTGGTGGCGGGAGGTATCAGCTTCGCCTGGCTGGCAGTGCCGGACATGGGCCTGATTGACAGTTTCTTTGTCACCGCCTCCCTGATTAGCACGTCCGGCATCGTAACCGAGGCTCGAGACGCCTCCATTACGCCGCTGCTTGCGCTCGCGGTCATCGGGGGCTCGGTGGCCGGAGCTTCAGGCGGCCTTCGTCTCCGCCGCGCATGGCTCCTGGGCGCGGTCATTTGGAACGAGCTGAACCGCGGTGTTCAGCCCCATGAAGTCCGAACCCTGCGCTATGGCGGTCAGTCTGCAGAACCAGGCCTGGTCTCGGCTCTGTTCGCGTTTGCGGTCCTATGGTTCAGTGCCTGCGCCGGATTGGCGGCACTCCTCTCTGTGACTGGAGCGACGGCGGAAGACGCCATCTTGGGCGCAGTGGCCGCGCTCACCAATACGGGCCCCGGCATGTCCACGCTCGTCGGCGCAGTAACGGTTCCGGGCGGCTCCACTGGCACGACGGTGTTGATGGCCGGGATGCTGCTTGGACGACTTGAGGTGATCGCCCTCGTAGCGGTGCTCAGCCCCTGGTTTTGGACCCGGTAGACGGCCCGTCGCGGACGGGCGGTCGCGCCCTGCGCGACCGCCCGTAACAACGTTGTTTGGCAGCCGGCGAATCACCGGGCTGCCAGATGCTGGATCGGCCATGTAGAAGAGCTAAATCACTCGCAGACACGGACCGTGAGTTTTGCTGGACGAACCCGCGGGGGGCCGGTAGGTTCACCGCGTCTTGAGACGGGTTGTAGATGGAACAGTCTTTCGGCAGGACGACATTACCTGCGTGCAGTCAGCGTAGCCGCTCGGAAGTTGGGAAGAAGCGCACCGTGCTGGTGTTTTGTGGTTCGCGGGTGGGCAGCAACCCGAGGTTTGCCGAGGAGGCCCGCGAGCTGGGCCGGAGGCTGGGCGAAGCAGGCTACGGCCTTGTCACCGGCGGCTCGCAGCACGGCCTTATGGGCGCCGTAACCGACGGCGCCCTGGAAGCAGGCGTACGTACGACCGGTTTCGTCCCCGTTTACATTGCGTCCATGCAAGAAATGCATTCAGCGCTGGAGCGAACGGTGGTCGTGGATTCACTGGCCGATCGCAAGACCATGATGTTCAACGCCTCTGACATCTGTGTGGCGCTCCCCGGTGCGATCGGAACCATGGACGAGATCATGGAAACGCTGGTGCTGCGCGAACTCCAGCAACACCCGCGCCCCATCGTGGTGATCGATATCGATCGGTACTGGGCGCCAATGTTCGCGATGCTCGAACGCATGGTCGAGCAGGAGTTTCTTCCCGACATTCTTGATTCAATGGTGATCAAGGTGGAATCCGCCGAGGCGGCCGTTCGGGCAGTGAGCGAGCAGCTCGCGACACCGGCGTCGGTTGGACCTGGCGGCTAAACGTAGTCATCCCCTGCAGTCACTCATCTTTGTCACTTGGAGCGCGCATTCCGTGAGCAAGATCAAGGTTGCTTCCCCTCTCGTCGAACTAGAGGGGGACGAAATGGCCCGGATCATCTGGGAAATGATCCGGGAGCGTCTCATTCTTCCCCATCTCGACGTCGACCTGGTCAGCTACGACCTGCACGTCAGGAGCCGCGATCAGACCGATGACAAAGTCACGGTGGAGGCGGCGCACGCCATCCGTGAACACGGTGTCGGCGTCAAATGCGCGACGATCACACCTGACGAGGATCGAGTCTCCGAATTCGGCCTGAAGAAAATGTGGCGGTCCCCGAACGGGACCATCCGCAACATCCTCGGCGGCACGGTGTTTCGCGAGCCGATCATCTGCCGCAACATTCCCAAGTACGTGCCCGGCTGGTCCAAGCCGATCGTAATCGGCCGCCATGCATTCGGTGATCAGTACCGCGCCACCGAGTTGCAGGTCCCCGGCCCGGGGCGCCTTGTGATGCGCTTCGAACCGGACGGACGGGAATCGCCCACCGAAACCGAAGTGTTTCGATTCCGGGAGGCCGGTATTGCCCTGGGGATGTACAACTTGGACGAATCCATCCGAGGCTTCGCCAGGGCTTGCCTGCGGTACGGCCTCAATCTCAAGATGCCGGTCTATCTGTCGACCAAGAACACCATCTTGAAACAATATGATGGACGTTTCCGGGATATCTTCCAGGAGGTCTTCGACGCCGAGTTCGCCACGAGCTTCAACGAGGCTGGCCTGGAATACGATCACCGTCTAATCGACGATCTGGTGGCCAGCGCTGTCAAGTGGGACGGTGGTTTCGTGTGGGCCTGCAAGAACTATGACGGTGACGTTCAATCCGATCTCGTTGCGCAGGGATTTGGGTCGCTCGGCCTCATGACCTCGGTGCTGATGACGCCCGACGGACAGACGATCGAGGCGGAAGCGGCCCACGGTACCGTCACCCGGCATTACCGGGCCTACCAGAAAGGTGAAGCGACCTCGACCAACCCAATCGCATCGATTTTCGCCTGGACGCGGGGACTGTGGCACCGCGGCCGGTTCGACGACACGCCAGAGGTGCAGCGGTTTGCCCAAACGCTCGAGCGCGTGTGCCAGGATACGGTCGAATCCGGCAAGATGACCAAGGATCTTGCCCTGCTCGTCGGTCCGGACCAGGGCTGGCTAGAAACCGAACCGTTCCTTGACGCGATTGCCGACAATCTGAGACAGGCCCTCTGAGCCGACCAGAGCCCTAGCCCGCCTCGCCAATGGCCTGCTGCACGGCATGCAGGGCCTTCCGGGTGGCCCCGCCATCGGGCCCGCCGCCTTGGGCCATGTCGCGGCGGCCACCTCCCTTTCGCCCGCCGAGCGCCGCCACGCCGGCCTGCACCAGGTCCACCGCATCAAAGCGATTTGTGAGGTCCTCGCTGACGGCGACCACCAACGAACCTTTCCCTTCGAAGGATGTCACCACTACCGCCAAGCCGCTTCCGAGAGTGTTCCTCAGCTCTTCGGCTTGGCCGCGAAGCACCTTCGGAGGGACGCCGTCGAGAACCCTGCCCGCAACCCGCACGCCGGCGATTTCGGTCGGGGCAGTGGTTTCGGTATCTCCGCGAGCAAGCTTCTGGCGCAAGTCCTCAATCGTACGTTCGAGTTCGCGGCGTTCCTTCAGGAGCCGCTCAATACGATTCGCGAGTTCGTTCTGCCGAACCCCTAGGCCGGCGGCAAGCCCATCAAGTACATGGGCGTGGTCCTGGAACAGCTTCAACGCGGCGGGGCCCACTACCGCCTCCAGGCGGCGCACGCCGGAAGCGAGTGCCGACTCCGAAACGATCTTCAGAACGCCTATCTCGCCGGTTCGGCCCACATGGGTTCCTCCGCACAGTTCGAGCGAAAATGTCGGGCCGGCCTCCGCGCCCATGCGCACCACCCGTACTTCATCGCCGTATTTCTCCCCGAACAAACCGAGCGCGCCGGAATTCATGGCGTCATCCGGCGGTAGAAGCCGGGTTTCGACGGACGCGTCCGCCCGTATCCAGCTATTGACCTTGCGCTCGAGGTCCTCGAGTTCTTCAGCAGTCACTGCCCGCGGGTGGCTGATATCGAATCGGAGGCGGTCAGGGGCAACCAGGGAACCCTTCTGGATGACGTGCCCGCCAAGGCGCTCGCGCAACGCGGCGTGCAACAGGTGGGTTGCCGAGTGATGAATCCGCAGGCCTGCGCGCCGGTCCTCGTCGACAGCGAGTTCGACCGCCTCGCCAATGCGTAATTCGCCTTCGTCAACGGTCCCGTAATGGACGTGGAGTGCTTCGGCGCGGGAGTGGGTATCCGACACCGTCATGACTCCGTCGGGCCAACGGATCGTACCGGTGTCGCCGACCTGACCTCCACCTTCAGCGTAGAACGGAGTTTGGTTGCATATCACGCCGATGGTCCCGCTGGCCGAATCGGCTACACGAACCTGCTCGCCATCGGTCACGATCGCCGACACCACTGCCTCCGCGCTGGTCCCGGCGTAGCCCAGAAACTCGGTGGGTTCGGTCTCGTCACGAACGTCAAACCAGACCCGCTCCGCCTTGGTGTCTCCCGTTCCCGACCATGCGGCGCGCGCCTTCCTACGTTGCTCTGCCATTGCCGCCTCAAAGCCTGCCCGGTCCAAAGCGCGCCCCTCGCTGCGCAAAATGTCTTCCGTCAGGTCGATGGGGAAACCGTACGTGTCATAGAGTTGGAACGCGGTTGCTCCAGGCAGCGCAGCACCGTCTCCAAGCTTCGAGGTCTCGTTCGCGAGAAGGCGCATGCCGCGTTCAAGCGTCTCGCCAAATCTCGTCTCCTCGCCCTTCAAGGTCTCCGCAATCAACGTGCGGGCGTGGGCAAGTTCCGGGAAAGCGTCCCCCATTTCGGCAACGACACTTCCGGCGATCCTCCACAATACCGGCTCGCGGGCGCCCAGCAGATGGGCATGCCGCATGGCTCGCCGCGCAATGCGGCGCAGCACGTAACCGCGCCCCTCGTTTGAAGGGAGCACGCCTTCCGCAATGACGAACGCCGAAGCGCGCAGGTGATCCGCAATCACCCGGTGCGAAACCGAGCGCCCCTCGTTCTCGTCCGCGCCTGTCGCCGCTTTCGACGCTTCGATCAAGGTGCGAAACAGGTCGATGTCATAATTGTCCGTAAACCCCTGCATCACGGCCGCCATGCGTTCCAGACCCATGCCGGTGTCGATCGAAGGTCGTGGCAGCAGGACCCGGCGGTCAGCCGATTCCTGTTCGTACTGCATGAATACGAGGTTCCAGATCTCGACGAACCGATCGCCGTCTTCATCGGGGCTGCCGGGTGGTCCGCCTGGGATCTGGTCTCCGTGATCGAAGAAGAGCTCCGAACACGGACCGCACGGGCCGGTGTCGCCCATGGCCCAGAAATTGTCAGAAGTCGCAATCCGCAGAATGCGCTCTTCTGGTAACCCGGAGATCTTTCGCCAGAGATCGTATGCCTCGTCATCGTCCGCATAGACCGTCGCGAGCAACCGGTCGGCATCGACGCCGAACTCCCTCGTCACCAGCGTCCAAGCGTGCTCAATGGCCTGTTCCTTGAAATAGTCGCCGAAACTGAAGTTCCCGAGCATTTCAAAGAATGTGTGGTGCCGGGCGGTGTAGCCCACGTTCTCAAGGTCGTTGTGCTTGCCGCCGGCCCGTAGACACTTCTGCGACGTGGCAGCGCGGGGATGGCTTCGTTTCTCCTGGCCGGTAAAGATGTTCTTGAACTGCACCATGCCGGCGCTGGTGAACAGCAGCGTGGGGTCGTTGCGCGGCACGAGCGGCGACGACGGGAGCACTTCGTGCCCGTGCGTCCGAAAGTACTCCAGGAACGCGGCACGAATTTCCGATGTGGTCGTGGCAGTCGCCATATCGTCTTCAAATCCGGCAGTGAGCGGCCTGCAAGCTGCGCGAACGAGGCCGAAAGGGTTGGTAGTCCGCCTAACCGAGTAACGTCAAGTCACTCGGCGCAGGCGTACGTGTTTTCTAGATCAAAGATCACCGTTGTCTCTGCTCGGGTCGTCTCGCAGATCGGCACGCATTTTCCCGACACCGCGTGTTCGCCAGCCAGAAAATACCGGCTACCCGCGGTTACCAGTTCGGCCGCAAAGCAGCCGGTCTCCCCTTGCTTCACGCGCACGGAGGGCCCTTCGCAGCGATACTGGTCCTCGTTGGCGTAGAAATAGATTCCCGGGTGCACCCACGCCACTTCAAACGTGTTAGTCACGCAGACGGCCTCGGCGGCAGACGCGGCCGGAACGAGAAATGCGATTCCGGCCAGGGCAACGGTAAACGAACGCATCATCGGTTGAGCCTGTTCTGAACAAGATCGTCGACCGCCGCCGGGTCCGCGAGCGTCGAGGTATCCCCAAGCTCATCGTGCTCGTTCGCAGCGATCTTTCGGAGAATGCGGCGCATGATCTTGCCCGACCGGGTCTTGGGAAGGGCCGGAGCCCACTGCAGCAGATCAGGTCTGGCAATCGGGCCGATTTCGCTCCGCACCCATTGACCGAGCTTCACCCGGAGATCATCCGAAGCCGCGACTCCGGCAACCAACGTCACGTAGGCGTAAATTCCCTGACCCTTGATCTCGTGCGGGTAACCGACCACGGCTGCTTCAGCCACTGCTTCGTGTGCTACGAGAGCACTCTCGATCTCCGCGGTACCCATCCGGTGTCCGGAAACGTTGATGACATCGTCAACACGGCCGGTGATCCAATAGTAGCCATCTTCATCGCGCCTGGCGCCATCGCCAGTGAAGTACATTCCCGGGTACGTCGCGAAGTAAGTGTCGACAAAACGTCGGTGGTCGCCGTAGACGGTTCGCATCTGCCCCGGCCAACTGTCTAGCAACACCAATTTCCCGGATGCAGGCCCTTCCAGGAGATTTCCCTCGTCGTCGACGATGCCCGGGCGCACTCCGAAGAAGGGCAGGGTGGCCGAGCCCGGTTTGAGCGCGGTAGCGCCGGGAAGCGGTGCGATCAAGATGCCGCCGGTCTCGGTTTGCCACCAGGTATCGACTACGCGGCAACGTTCCTCACCCACAACCCGGTGGTACCAGAGCCATGCCTCGGGGTTGATGGGTTCGCCGACGGAACCGAGGATCCTAAGTGATGAACGACTGGTCTTGCGCACGGGTTCCTCGCCGTCCCGCATAAGCGCGCGGATCGCGGTAGGTGCCGTATAGAAGATGTTGACTTGGTGCTCATCGCAGATTTGCCAAAAGCGTGAAGAATCTGGCCAATTGGGTACCCCTTCGAACATAAGGGTCGTCGCCCCGTTGGCGAGTGGGCCGTAGACGATATAGCTGTGACCGGTCACCCAACCGACATCAGCGGTGCACCAGTAGACTTCTCCGTCCCGATAATCGAAGACATAGCGATGCGTCATGGACGCATAGACGATGTACCCGCCTGAGGTATGCAACACCCCTTTGGGCCGACCGGTGGAACCGGATGTGTAGAGGATGAAAAGCGGGTCCTCGGCCGACATCTCAGCAGGCGGGCAATCGCCGTCGACGCCCGAGCGCATCTCGGACCATGACACGTCCCGGCCACCCTGCATGGCCACGTCGCCGCCGGTTCTTTCCACGACCAACACCGTGTGCACATCCGGGCAACGCTGAAGCGCCTGGTCCGTATTTGCCTTAAGGGGCACCAGCTTGCCTCCTCGAGGTCCCTCGTCGGCCGTGATCACACAGGTCGATCCACAGTCCAGTATCCGCTCCGCCAGCGACTCCGGAGAAAAGCCGCCAAAGACAACGGAGTGAATGGCGCCGATTCGAGCACAGGCAAGAAGTGCGTAAGCCGCTTCGGGGATCATCGGCATATAGATCGTTACACGGTCACCCTTCCGAACCCCACGTTGCAGAAGGACGTTGGCCATGCGGCAAACCTCCCCATGGAGTTCGCCGTAGCTGACAGTACGATTGTCTCCGGGACGGTCGCCTTCCCAGACGATGGCTGCCTGATCCCGGCGGGACGCGAGATGCCGGTCGATGCAATTCGCGGACACATTGAGAGTTCCGTCCTGGAACCACCGGATGTGGACGTCGTCGGATGCGTAGCTGACATCGCGCACCCGGGTGTAGGGACGAATCCAGTCGATCGTTCGGGCGTGTTCCGACCAGAACGTCTCCGGGTCAGCGATGGAGGCGCGATACAAGGCCCCGTATTGCTGCGCGTTTACGTGAGCGGCCGCAGCGGTTGCGTCCGGTACCGGAAATAATGTGTCGTTCATGTACCTCTCACCAACATGCTGATCCTCGCTTGGCGCTCTGGTCCGTATGCCCGGCGAAAATACCCCGCCGAAACGGCCGAGGGAGCGGTCGGTCCGCGCTTCATCGTAGCCCGATCAGGCTGCCGACTGTTACCTGCTCCCACACCGTGCTCTGAATGGATCCTGGGCTAGTCAGGCGGCAATGCCGGCAGGACTCTTCCGAGCGGACTCTCAAGCGAGATACCCGTTGTAGGGCAATGTCATTGCGAGGGACGCGACCTTCCAGTCTGACCAGGCGCGAGTACGCAAGAATTGACCTGCTTGCACCTCGACGAGCGGGCACGTCCATGGTTGACCAGCGCTGGGGGACTCGCGGCCCGATGGTCCAAAACTAAAGCGTGCCAAGCCCGCCTGTCGAGCGCATTTCAAAGCGGTGAACGCCTGCACGTTCCCTTCTCAGGGCTACTTCAAGCGCCCGTCGGCCACCATCTCCATCGGCCTGGCGACGCGGTCACCGACCTTGCGCGGGTCGTCAGCGCGTTCGATTTGTGCGCCGGGAAAGTTTGGCTGACGGCAAGCCGGAACCCGATTCCTTGATCTCCGGCGGGCTCTGCAGGCGTGGTTCGCCCACGACGGCAGGCCACCCCTATCTTCAACTGGGACAGCTCGCCCCCAGGTTTCTTCCCGCGCCTTCTTCAATCTCTCTGGTAATGGCCGCATTGGGGATTGACCTCCGCGGCAACGATCGGCGATGTCTAAACGAAGTTCAGTTGCAGTGTCGGATGGAGCTTCCGTAGGTTCGGCAGCGACTTCGATTGCCAAGGAATTCGTGTTGAACCCTTAACGGCAATTGCAATACTCTTTTGCTTGCGTACTTCTATTGTGAAACGCGCGAGCAGGTTTATGCCGGAGCTATTTAGAAATTCCAGCCCCACCAAATCAAGGGTGATTTCTTCAGGTTGCGACTCCAGGACGTCATTCATCATCGCCATGATCGGCTGATAAGCCTCCGTTCCAGACAGTCGCATTGTCCCTTCGTAATGGATCACCGCATCCTCTACCCATATGCGGTATTCACTAGTCTTGATTTCCATGTGACAGAATCACCCGTGGTTCATATGGGAGGGGGATGCACTTGAAAAACACGCACGTACCAGCATATCGTACTCTATGGCAATGGCAAAACTGCGTAGGTTGCCAATTGGACCGTGCTCTCCTCGTCGGACGACGCATGGAAGTCCCAGCCCAATTGCACGCTGTAGTCGCTCATCAACGTCAGCAGGCCGAGGCCAGATCCTGTTGAATTGGGATCGGCCGCATTTCGCTCTATCCGTTCGATCAAGAGTTCCGAAGGATCCCGCCCCTGCAGCCCGCTCAATACATCTTGGAACCGCAGTACACCCTCTTTACTGATAGTGTTAGCGATGCAAAGCCGAAAGTTACCGTTCTCCAAAGATGTTTCGATGACAATATCACCCGACGTCCTGAACTTTACGGCGTTTTCTAATATTTCGTTTACAAGATAACACACATTGTGACGTATCTCGTTCGCGTCGACGGAACCCCTAACAGCACGCGCAGAATAAAAGTCCCCAAGGAAATCCGAAGTAATTCCGCAATGTTTCCAAGCGAGTCCGAGCGGGACGGCAAACAGCGTCAACCGCAAGGATCCAGCCTTGAACGTGCTGATGATGCCTGTGTTCCCTACCTGCTTGCGCATCCGTCGCTACCCGGTTATCGGTGCCTCATGACCACGAGGGTAATGTCGTCGTGAATTTTCTGCGTTCCGATGTGCGACTTGAGGTCCATGACAATTCCGTTGACCACATCGACAGCTGAACCATTACTGTTCGCCTTCGCACTCTCGCACAGGCGTTCCAGCCCGAAGAGCTCGCCATCCAGATTTTCCGCTTCGGTCACGCCATCGGTATGGAGAATGAGGGTGTCACCGCTCAAGAAGTTCAACTTACGCGTGCCAATAAATTGCGCTATGTCGAATTCGAGGCCGATGGGGAAGCCGAGGTCCATGGTATCGATACGTTCAAGCGAGCCATTGCTGCGCACCAACAGGACTTCCTCGTGCTGTCCGGTCAGCGTGACTTCGTTCTCTTCGTAGTCGACGAAGGCAAGGGTCAAGTGTTTGTCCGACTCGGTACGTTCTATGTTCTTGAAGATAGCGCGATTTACGATATCAAGAAATCGCTCGTTATCCTGGTCCCCTTTTTCGTAAAGAGCCCGGGCCACTGACTGGACCATCAGCATCAATACGCCGCTCTCAAGGCCATGACCGGTTACGTCACCGATACCTACCTTGATGCGAGACCCGTCCTGAAGCACGTCGTAGTAGTCACCTCCGACTTCATCGGCTGGCTCCATGTACCCGGCAATTTCTAACTTGGGTATCTGGTCCAGCTCGCTGACCCTCGGCAGCACCATTTTCTGAATCCGATGCGCAACGTCGAGTTCAGCACCGAGGCGTAAGTTCTCACTTCGAAGCTGCTGGTTAAGGGAAACAATTTCCCGGTTTGCCTCTTCAAGGTTGCGAGTGCGCTCTTCAACCAAGTTCTCCAGGTTTTCAGTATGGTACTGGATTTCCTGCACCATGCTGTTGAACGCAACTCCCACCTTGCCCACTTCGTCGCGCGTGGGAATGTCGACCCGAACCGAATAGTCCTTCTGTTCCAAACTCCTCGCGGCGCTGGCAAGTGCGCTCAAACCCGCCGTGATGCGCCCGGATATCGCGTAAACGGCGAAGAAAACAATAAGTAGGCTGACCAGCAATACGGCAATTTGCAAATTGTAGATTCTCGATGTGGCGTCGGAGATCCCGCTTTCTACGGCCGTCAGCAGCTGGTACACCTCCTCTTCCGACACGACGAAACCAACCGTCATGTTTTCCTTGCCGATACCGTCGAGATTCCACAAGTTTGTCGGGCGCAACTGCTTCTGAACGATCAGGTATTCGGTGTCCTCGCCATTCTGGTCAAGTGTCAAGTGCTGGATGGTTACGTCACTTCCAGTCGGCAATTGCATGTCTGCGATGGCCGGGTGAACACTGTTACGGATCGATCTGTCAATGCCGGTTACGCCTTGTCCCCCACCTTCGCTAGCAACCAGTCCAATTGTCGCTTCACCAGACTCGTTGATGGCAATCACGTTTCCGTTCGACATCAGCAGATAGCCGAAACCGGTATCGGCAATCGTGATGCTCTCAACAAGCGAGGTCAATTGGTCGAGCGTAATGTCGACGGCAACCATTCCGGCGACGTCGGTGCGGTCAGCGGTCCAGAGCGGATGAAAAAAGCTCACAATCAGTATGCCGGTGATCGCATCCACGTAAGGCTCGGTCATCACAATGTTGGAATCGACCTGCCTAGCGTCTGGGTCGGTCAGCCAAGCCTGCCAGCCCTCGTACACCCCCGGAAAGAAAAAGTCCCAGAAATTGGGACCTTCATTGTGTCCGGGATAAAGTTTGTCGAACGTCTGGGCCTGTTCCGAGTACGGCGTGGCTCTCAAGATTGATGCGTGTTTGGGACCGACGTAATAAGCCTGCAACTTGGGGGCACCGGTGTTCATGATCGCGGGCCCCATCAGGTCGAGAAACTTGCTGTCCTGAATTTCTTGGGCAGTGCTGGGAAGAGGCTGGCGGTTCTCATCCAAGAGATACCCCCAGACGCTAACGGCTGATGGCGCACCCGGCAGATTCTGCGACCACCCGCCCTCGGCGCTGTAAGCCAATGGGCTGGTCAGGTCCGGGTCAGCCGCAATCGCGGCGCCGAGTTCATCTTTCACATCAGGGTGGTCGATCAGGAGTTGCATCCCGTTAGCCAACATCGTGACTTCGGAATGCACTCGTTCCAGTAGCAGGTCGGCTTGGGACGTCGTCATTTCAATAGACGTCTGCAGGAACTGCTCGGTGGACTGGGTCAGGCCTTCGCTGATCTCTTCCCGCGCTCCTTCGGACAGCCGCTGCATGTTCCAGATCGACACCCCGCCGGACATCGCCAGGTCAAACACCACCGCGGCACCGACGACAAGCACGAACTTGGCGCGGAAACTGCGAAGCGAGAAGCGCCCCAACGACAACTTACCGCTTTCACCCTGACCGGAGCTCATAGCGGTTTTCGCCCAGAAGCCACCCATATTGGCCAGCCCGCATATCCCTTGGGATGCAGGGCAGCAAAGATATGGTCGTCGAAACCCTTCTTGAACTTCTCTATGAATGCTTCGTCGTCACCACGCTCTCTGGCCATACTTTCGGCGAACATCTGCCTCCAAGTCCTTACGACCTCTGCAAATTCCTCCGGATCACCATCAAGATTAGTCACCATGAACGATTCCATGCGGATATCGACGAAGCCGGCGTCAAGCAACAATCTGCGACTCTTTGGGCCGATTTCGATGTCCATGTTGAAGTGCTTCCAAAGTTTAGCAACTTCGTTGTAGGTCCACTGGATGGATTCCGAGCGCGGCTCGCCCAGGCAGTGAGAATTCTTCTCGTTGCTGACGTAAACGCGGCCGCCGGGCTTACAGATTCTGAGCAGTTCCGACAAAATACGCTCAGGTCGGTCAAAGACTTGGAGGGAGTGTCGGCACGTCACGAAATCGAACTCGCCATTCGGCAGTAGCATCTCGGCGGCATCGCCGTAGACGTACTCGACACCGGTCACATCGAATTCCTTTGCCATCTTGCGGGCATATTCGAGGCTGGACTTGGCGTGATCGAGGGCGACAACGTAAGTCGGATTGAACTCCTTGAACAGCAAGATCGCGAAATCGCCGATACCGCAGCAAATGTCTGCGATCTTCATACCCTCCCCGATTCCGTGACGCGGGAGTATGTGCTTCTCGTGTCGCCATGTCATCGTCGTCTGTCTCCGCAACACGGATACAAACGAACTGTCTTCGACAAACGCCTGTCCTGGGTAGAAATCCTTGTCGTACTCCACAACGTTGATACGAGGAATCTTTCGTTGCAGTGACCTGAATTTTCTGGGGGTCCACCCCACCACGCTGGACATCGTGATCGTAATGTTTACGTCAGGCCGTTCCCGGCAGACTTCCAGCAGCACGGAAGCCATGCCATTGAATGCGACGTTGTTCGACTGCAGTAACCGCCGGACGTTGACGTAGAACATCCCGGTTGCTCGCATAGCGCAGGCCCGGAGAGACTCCAGACACGCACTGATCTCGCTGGTCTCCTTCGGCCGCATCGAACCACCCAGCGTGAACACCTGGTCGTTCTCGTCGAACCCGAACTGAAACGATGCTGAGTCAGGGTTTGCCATTAGTCCGTCTCTGGCTCTAACGCCAAGTCAACCGTCAGGCGGACCGCGCGATCCTCAACCGCATCAGCTGATACTGCGGCCTTGTATGAAATTGCGAGTTCGAACAGCCCGACACGCCGGTCGAATCCCTCGTCCGAAAAAAGGAGATCCAGGTATTTTTCGGAAGCGTCAGCCGTACCGAGTTCCTCCGCTGTCTTGATGTAGAACTGCTGCTCGTCAGCTGCGCAGGGCACCAGCATTGTGATCCGGTCGATGGAGCCTTTTCGCAGAATCTGAAAACGGAATTGTCCCGCTTCTTTGCGGGTGCGGTAGACCGTCTCGAATAGCTCATTCAGTGTCGCTGATAGAAGGTTCGAAAACATGAACGGGTCGGCGCGATTGTGGCTAACCATGCGCGCAACGTATGACGACATGTAATCGCAATAGTCCCACTGGTCATCCAAGACTTTGGTGTCCAGATCGAATTCCAGAAGGAGGTCGTAGCCATCCTCAGGGAGGCTGTTGTTCTGCGTATCGGTCATGCAGTTACCAGCCCGGCACCCCGGTCCGCACATTTGCGGTTCCGAGGCAAGTCGCGGCTCCGGCACCCGTCACCATCGAACGGGGCCAGAGTGGTGCGCAACCATTCGGCCGCCATCATGTAGAACTCTCAGAAAGACCGGATGCTGCTCCACAATCGCTGGAAGATGCTATTGCGCACAACAGGCTAGCAGAGTATCGCCAACCGCTTGCCAGAGACCTATAGCACAGGTTGGCTACTATGTACAGGCTACTGCAGCTAGGGATAATTGGGCAACCAGCGCACCTGTGCGCGTTTTCGCAGCGGGATCGACCCGACCGGGACCCGAGAGCAGGCTGGCTTCGGAAGGCCCACGTGCACAGGAACAGTTTCACGGCTGACCCTGATCTCTGGCCACGGCAGCGAATAGCCGCTTGCAGGATTCCCGCATTTCTTGCCCGCCCATCCGACAGCGGTGTGTGACAGCGGCATGCGCGGCCAAGTGACGGAGAGCAATCACGACCCGAACGGGATTGGTGCATCAACAACCGGCAGTGACCGCACTCCCGCCATGACGAAAATGCCTTGTAGCGGTTTGCACGACGCCACGTGACGTCCTTCCGGGCGTCCTGCGCACCGGTTTCGACCTCCTTTCGCCGGGAACCGTTGCCGGGCTCGCTACCGCCTGGTTGACCGATTGCCGTGTCACCGAGATCGCCGCTGGCGCGCAAGTCCGCGCCACGTTTCCCGCCCGGATCTCGCCGCGCACACGAGTTTCCGGAACCGTTCAAGTCCCACATCGTTCCAGCTGTCGAACCAGCGCGCAAACCCAATTTTGGCCGAGTCCCGCAGACTTGCCCACGCAGGCCGGAAGTGATGACAGGATCCCGGCAGCGCTGATCAGGGCCTACTCGTGAGCGGCAATCCGACAGTGCGCCGCAGATCAGATATTTGCTTGCATTTCTGCACAACAGGTGCCGACGTCGATGATTTGACACCATCGTGCATGGCGATCAAAATTCTCACAAGTGTGCGTTGTCCAATGCTGAGGCCAAGCGGAGCCGATGTCCACCGAGGCGGCTGAGAGCCTGACTGAGCAGGAATTGGAAGAAGCGCGGGTAGCACCTGCCCTCGCTGGCATGCTCGCGGAAACCCGAGGCAAGCTTGCTGAGCTGGAGGCCGAGCACAGTGATCTCCAGCTGCTTTACGAGGCCACGATCGCTCACGGTGAGGCCGTTGAGGATCAGCTTGCGGAAAGCAACATCCTGCTGCAACGCACGCAAGCGCGGCTGGAAGAAGAACTGAACGATGCCTCCCGTTACGCATGTTCGATTTTGCCGGAGCCGCGTTCCGAATGGCCGAGCACCGAATGGTATTTCGAGCCGTCGACAGAGCTAGGCGGCGACTCGTTTGGTTACCACCACATCGATGCGGACCATTTCGCGATTTACCTGATTGATGTCTGCGGGCACGGCATCGGCGCTGCCCTCCTGTCCGCAACCATCATCAATGTCCTGCGGACGCAGGCGATGTCGAGTGCCGATTTTCGGGACCCGAGTTCGGTCCTTGCCGCCCTCAACGATACGTTTCCCATGGAAAACCAGAACAATATGTTCTTTACGATCTGGTACGGCGTCCATGATCGGCGAAGCGGTGAGCTGCGGTATTCGTCCGGAGGACACCCGGCCGCGATCCTGCTCAGCGTTGATCGTGACGACTCGGGCGATATTGGCGCGGTGTCCACCAGGCTCTTGGGCAACAAGGGAAACGTGGCAATCGGCACATTTCCGGGCCTGCAATTCCCTGAAGCGACAACTATCGTCAAGACCCATGATCAATTGCTGGTGTACAGCGACGGAGCGTACGAAATCCCCGTCGCAGACGACCAGATGCTGTCCCAACAAGACCTGGTCGATTTTGCCAGCGCAGATGCCGGCAGGGGACCGGAAGCGATATACGAATGGGTGCAGTCGCAGAATGGCGAAGGGGCGCTACCCGACGACTTCTCAGTAGTAAAGGTTCACTTTTGACGTCCGTCCGACGTGCAAGGACGTCGATGCATGCCGGCTGACAACCCTGGTTGAGCCGTAAGACCGGCTTCCGGATAGTGCCCGGCGGCTCGCAAAGCTGCCGCCTTGGCGCACGCAGCCGGTGGCGACACGTGCAGCCGTGAGATGGTTGTTCCGTTTCCTTGTCGGTCGCATGAAATCTGGCCCGGTATCCTCGCGGTCCGGGCGTTCGCTGAATCCGCGGTAAACCGGAACGCAGTTCCGACAAACTAGCGTTTACGGTGAGCGCCTGCCAAGCAACAGGTACAATTGGCGCCCGAAAATCAGTCCCTAGAGGTTGTAGGCAATGCAGTCCGCGCCGCACGTTGAATTCAGGGGTGTCAGCAAGACCTACGACGGGCGGACCATGGTTGTTCAGGACCTTGATTTGCAAGTACAGGAAGGCGAGTTCTTCACACTGCTGGGCCCGTCCGGGTCCGGAAAGACTACCTGCTTGATGATGTTGGCCGGCTTCGAAGCGCCGTCATCCGGGGAAATCCGATTGTCAGGCCGGTCCGTTCAGCACCTGCCTCCACGGAAGCGGGGTATCGGCGTGGTATTTCAGAATTACGCCCTGTTTCCCCACATGACGGTAAGACGGAACCTGGCGTTTCCGCTGGAGGTGCGCGGGATCTCGGCAGCCAGTCGAAGACAGCGGATTCGGCAGGCGCTCGAGGTGGTCCGGCTTGACGGATTCGAAGACCGCCGGCCTGCGGAGCTCTCCGGAGGTCAACAGCAGCGCGTCGCCATTGCCCGGGCGCTGGTGTTCAATCCGTCGCTGGTGCTGATGGACGAACCGCTCGGTGCATTGGACCGTCGCCTTCGCGAAGAGATGCAATTCGAGATTCGCCGAATGCAGCAGGACTTGGGCGTGACCGTCGTCTACGTCACTCACGATCAGCAGGAGGCGATGGCGATGTCATCACGCGTCGCGGTGTTCCACCGCGGCCACATCCAGCAAGTCGACACACCGGAGACATTGTACGAAGAACCCGAGCGCGAATTCGTCGCGAGCTTCATTGGCGACAACAACATGTTGCGAGGGCACGTCCGGAGAGCGGAGCGCGACTTCTGCGACGTCGAGACACCGGGCGGAACCGTCAGGGCATTTCCGGTGCACCATTGCCGCCCCGGCGATAGCTCCGTTCTGGCGATCCGTCCGGAACGCGTGAGCCTCACCAAACCGGGGGTCTATACGAACGAGTTCGAGGCGGTGGTCGAGGACATTCTGTTCATCGGTGACCATCTCCGGCTACGCCTCAATCTGTGTGGAAACCCGAATTTCGTCGTCAAGGTTCAAAACATCATCGGGCACAGCGCTGTCCTAGCAGGAGACTGTGTCCGGGTCGGTTGGAGCGTGATGGACTGTCGCGCGCTGCCCGACGAAGAAGGAGCAGGAGGGTCCGCCCTACTGACCAGACGGGCCGCAACGCTCCGTTCGTCGCCCGGTGACGCTGCCGGGGCACCCGACACCGATCGAGCGGCTGTCCCACCGTCCACTCAGGCAGTTTAGGAGAAAGGGCTTATGCGCCGACTATCTCACATCACGATTCACATCTGCACCCACGGCTTCATCGCCACCCTGGCACTGATCGGCGTCGCCGGCACCCAGGCGGCGGCCAATGAATCGGTAACCGTGGTGTCCTGGGGCGGTTCGTATGCGGAAGCCTGCAAGAAGGCAGTGTTGGATCCGTTCACCGACGAGACGAGCATCGAGGTCCGGCTGGAAAGCTACAACGGCGGCCTCGCGCAGATCCGTGCACAGGTAGAGACCGGCAACGTTCACTGGGATGTCGTCGACCTGGAGTTCGCGGACCTGGCGCGTGGATGCGACGAGGGTCTGTTCGAGGTCATCGACATCGATGAGCTGCCGCCGGCCCCCGACGGCACACCCGCGCGCGACGACTACTTCGAGGGGACGTACTCGGAATGCGGCGGCGGCGGGATCTTCTATTCCACCGTCTACGCCTACAACAACGAGAGCTTCACCGGTCAGCGGCCCTCCACCATCGAGGATTTTTTCGACCTCGAGAAGTTTCCCGGACGTCGTGCTATGCGCCGGACAGCCGCTGCGAACCTTGAGTTCGCGCTGCTGGCGGACGGCGTTTCGCCGGAAGAGATCTATGCCGTTCTGAACACCCCGGAAGGCGTACACCGGGCCTTTAGCAAGCTCGATACGATCAAGGAACACATTGTCTGGTGGGAGGCCGGTGCCCAACCGCCGCAAATGCTGGCTGACCAGGAAGTAGTCATGAGCACCGCGTACAACGGCCGCATCTTCAATGCCCAGGTCCTGGAACAGCAACCCTTCACCATTGTGTGGGATGGTCAGGTTCTGGACTACGGGCAGTTCGCCATCGTCGCCGGAACACCCAAGCTGGAAGCTGCGAGAAGCTATCTGTTGTTTGCTTCCCGAGTGGAAAACATGGCGGCAATCGGCCATTACATTGCCTACAGTCCAACGCGCCGCTCGGGAATCGACCTGATCTCCACCCACCACGAGACCGGTGTGGAGATGCGCCCGCACATGCCCAGCGCTCCCGAGAACATGGGTCGCGTGGTACGGAACAACTGGGAGTGGTGGAGCGACCACGGCGAGGAAATGAACGAACGCTTTAGCGCGTGGCTCTCTCGCTAGCAGCTGCGCGGGTACGGGCGGCCGCTCTAACGCTGCCGCTTGTAGCCTTTATCGGTGTGACGTTTCTCGCGCCGCTGGGGCTGATGCTGGCTCGAAGCGTCCACGAACCGCTGGTCGCCGACTCCCTCCCCGACACCCTCGCGATGCTCAACAATTGGGACGGCGTGGCGCTTCCCAGCGAAGACGTATTTGAGGTGTTGGGACGGGAACTCCTGTCGCTGCACCAGCAACGTTCCCTCGGTGGCGTCGCCACACGCGTCAATCGCCTCGAAGCCGGTATGCGAAGTGCGATCGTCCGCACGGCACGCCAACTCCGCGACGCCGACCCTGGATCCTGGCGGGAAGCCATGATTGCCGCCGCTCCCATTTGGAACGAACCGAAGGCGTGGCGCGCGATTCAGCGGTCGGGGGAACGGTACACGCTTCGACATTTCCTGCATGCGCTTGACCTAGAGCGGGACACAGCAGGAAACGTGGTGGCCCAGCCGCCGGATCAGCGCATCTACCTGTCGCTGCTGGGACGCACTTTGATGGTCAGCGTCGTGATCACCGTGATTTGCCTGATCCTTGGCTATCCGGTGGCCTATCTGATCGCCAATAGCCCTCCCTCCCGATCAAATCTGCTGTTGCTGCTTGTGCTGGTGCCCTTCTGGACTTCGCTGCTGGTCCGTACCACCTCCTGGATTGTCCTTCTCCAAAACCAGGGGGTCATCAACGATCTCTTGGTCGCCGTCGGGCTGACCACCGAGGAAGGTCGCATCCCGATGATCTACAACATGACCGGCACCTTGGTCGCGATGACCCAGATCCTCCTGCCCTTTATGGTCCTGCCGCTCTACGCCGTCATGCGAACCATTGCGCCGTCCCAAATGCGGGCGGCGGCAGCTCTCGGCGCATCCTTCCCACAGGCGTTCATCCGCGTGTACTGGCCGCAGACTCTGCCCGGTATCGCGGCCGGGTCGCTGCTCGTCTTCATCCTATCGATCGGCTACTACATCACGCCCGCCCTGGTCGGCGGCCGCACGGGCCAGCTGATCTCCAACCTGATCGCCTACCACATGCAGCAGTCCCTCAACTGGGGTCTTGCCGCTGCACTGGGGGCGATCCTGCTGGTCTGCGTGGTGCTCCTGTTCTTACTGTTCAACCGGCTGGTGGGCGTCGAGCGGATGCGCTTCACCTGATGACGTCGAAGACGGCAACGTTCAGCTTTGGCGACCGCCTGGCGCGGTGGCTGCACCTCGCATTCTGTGCTGCGGTCTTCGTCTTCCTGATTGCACCGATGCTGGTGGTGATTCCCCTCAGTTTCAACGCAGAACCGTACTTCACTTTCAGCGAAGGCATGCTGGCTCTTGACGCCGATGCCTATTCGTTGCGCTGGTACCGCAGCGTCGTCGAGGACGAGGAGTGGCGACTCGCCCTGACCAACAGCCTGTTCATTGGCCTCGCGGCGGCAGCCATCGCCACCATCCTCGGAGTTCTGGCCGCGCTTGGATTGGCCAGTCCGGCGATGCCTGGCCGTGCTCTCGTTACGGGTCTGCTGATATCACCGATGATCACGCCGATCATCATCTCGGCTGCCGGGATGTTTTTCTTCTATTCGAACCTAGGCCTCTCACAAACCCATCTCAGCCTGATCCTCGCCCATGCCGCTCTCGGCACGCCATTTGTGGTGATTACCGTGACCGCGACGCTCGCGGGCTTCGACCGAAACTTAACGCGGGCCGCCGCGAGCCTGGGCGCTGGACCGTTTGCGGCGTTTCGTCGCATCCAGTTGCCGTTGATTGCCCCCGGCGTCATCGCGGGGGCGCTGTTCGCATTTGCCGCGTCATTTGACGAGGTAGTCACCGTATTGTTCCTCGGAGGACTTGAGCAACGCACCATCCCCAGGCAGATGTGGGCCGGCATTCGCGAACAGATCAGCCCGGAAATACTTGCGGTGGCTACGTTCCTGGTCGCATTCGTACTCGTCCTGTTGGGCGTGGTGGAATACCTGCGAAAGCGCGGCGGACAGAGCCCGGTCGGCCAATAGCGGGCGACCTTCGATGCCGTAACAACGGGCACCACGGCGGCCGTCCGGCCAGCGTCACCTTCTGTCGAGGCCATCCCGCATGTCACGTGGACTACCGGCGCCCCGGCCACACGCTCAAGACGCACGGGAAACGTCCGTTTGTTCAGGCACTCGCTGATGGACGCTCAGAAAACTCCGAATGCCAACGATGAATGCCCGGATACCGTTCCTGCACGCCCATCTCAAAGCGATTGGCCATATTGATCACGAAGAAACAGGTAATGTCGGCGATGCTGACCTCGTCCCCCGCAACAAACTGATTGCCTGCCAGTTGCGGATCCAGACGTTCCAGGAAAATGTGCAGCATCTCTTGACCGCGTTCCACCATTGCGGGCAACTGGGGCAAGTCCGCACGCGTTCCTGGCACGACGCGGCCTGCGAACAGAGGGACCTGGTTTCGCGTCGCATGCAAGATCGGCATGAAGCCGTCGAGCTCCACCCTGCGATTCCACATGTCGATCGTCGCCCGCTCCACGGCCGTACGACCAAACATCGACGGTTCCGGCTGCAGCTCCTCGAGATACCGGCAGACTGAGATCGATTCAGCGATCACCGTGCCATCATCGAGTTCAAGAAATGGTACGCAGTGAAACGGATTCATTGAGGTGTAGGGTTCTTTGAACTGGTCATCATCCCGAACGTTCAATTCGACGATGGGCACGTCCATGTTCTTTTCCACAAGGAACATGCGTACGCGTTTGGAATTGGCCGCAGGGCCGAAATCGTAGAGTTTCAAGACAATGCACTCCGCAGAGGGGTTCACTCGCTGGCGCGACCCAAGTTGGGATCACGCATGGCCGCCCACTACCGCGCGAACGGGCCCCCGGGCTTGGCGCAGAGCCACCGGGCGCAAGCACATGCACCACAAGCCATAGCCCGAGCCGCGCAACGGTTATACACATTGCTGCCTGTACGAGTAGCCTTTACCGGCGTTCTGAACGACCGGTGCTCGGACGCCTTTCCCTCGCCAAGCGCGTTGCCGGGCCGGCTTGCTGCCGAACCACGCCGCCGAGGCGCCTTCCCTGCGTCAAGTATCGGGTTTCGGCCGACCGAGTGCTCCGGGCAGGGATGCCGGCCAGCGTTCCCCGCATCCAGATCGGGGCTCGACGCAGGAAGCAAACGAGCGCCGTCACGAGGCGGCGACCGGCTGGTGCGACATGTGACACCAACTGTCAAGGCCACGTGGTCACGGCGGCTTGCCAAACATATATCTCGTGTATGCCGTTTGAATTCACTCTCGCCGCACACGGTGGGAATGTTCACAATTGGCGAAACCGTTGGTTGACGGTTTCCGGCATGACCTTCGTCTAATTCCTGAGAGGAACCAGAAAATGGCTGATCACAAACGGGCTTCCGCCGCCATGGTCGTAGCGGGGGCACTGACCGCGCTCTTGGTGGCCGCCCCGGCAACGACGGCACTGTCCGCCGAAGGCGACATGGAAAAATGCTACGGCATTGCAAAGGCCGGTCAGAACGACTGTGCGGCTGGTGAAGGCACCACGTGCCAGGGCACCTCAACCGTGGATGGCCAGAAGAATGCCTGGATTCTTGTGCCTGCGGGCCTCTGCGAGAAGCTGGTCGGCGGCAGCCTCGAGGAGAGCTGATCGGTTCATCTGATCCACTGACATCCTGTCACCCGGACCGGGGCAGCCGCGTATGCCTGACGCATCAGTTGAGGCGGCATCGGCAGTTGCCCCGGACCGGCCTGTGGCCCAGAGCAGTGGTATCGGCCTCAAGGCACAGTTCTACAAGGAGGTACTGGACGCCTCCCCGCCAGTGGACTGGTTCGAGGTTCATCCCGAGAACTACATGATTGCGGGCGGCCCGCCGCTCCGATACCTGGAAGCCATCCGAAGCCATTACCCCCTGTCCCTGCACGGGGTGGGCATGTCGCTTGGGTCGGTCGAACCTCCGTCGCCCGGCCACCTTGATCGATTGTCTGTCCTGATCGATCGGTTTGAGCCCTTTGTCGTTTCCGAACATCTCTCATGGAGTCGGATCGAGGACACGTTCTTCGCCGACCTGCTCCCGCTCCCCCTGACCCACGAAACGCTGCGAATCGTGTCGGCCAACGTCTGCCGGGCGCAGGATCGTCTTGGCCGAACCCTCTTGATCGAAAATCCCTCGGCGTATCTCCAGTTTTCCGAACCAGAGATCCCGGAACCTGAATTCCTCCGTGAACTGTCCCAACGGACGGGCTGCGGCCTGCTGTTGGACGTGAATAACCTCTTTGTTTCTTCGTTCAATCAGGGGTTCGACCCGATCGAGTGGCTCGACGCATTCGACCTGGAGGCTGTCGAAGAAATCCATCTGGCCGGTCACGCGGTCGATCAGGCAAGTGGACAGACCATTCGTATCGACGATCACGGTTCACCGGTGTCGGCGGGCGTGTGGGACCTCTACCGCACCGTCATTCAGCGCCGGGGACCGACGCCGACGCTGGTCGAACGGGACGCCAACCTGCCGCAGCTGCGCGATCTGGTTGCTGAGGCGCAAATGGCCGCACGGATCATGCGCGAGCACATCACCCACGTGGGCGACGATTGGTCCCCGCCGGTCAGGGACAGTGCCAAGTTGGCACCGGTTCGTGTCGATCCGGGCACGTAGGGTATGCGTATTGTCCGGTCTCGCTGAAATCCAATCGGCCTTTCGAACCGCCATGGAGGAAGGCGGCGACGAGAGAATCACGGAACTGCTCGCGCGGCCCTCCGCCGGCCCCGATATCACCACGCGGCTCAACGTCTATCGAAACAACATCGCCTACGCGGTAGTCAGGGCCATGGAAACCCTGTATCCCTCTCTGTGTCGCCTCATGGGCCAGGCGTTCTTTGAGCGGATCGCTGCAGACTTTGCCCGAACCCACCCCCCGCCCCATGGCCGTCTGGTCGAATACGGGTTCGAATTTCCCGACTTTGTCTCCAGTTACGAGGCCGCAGCTGCCTACGCCTGGTTTGCCGATGTGGCGCGGCTGGAAGTGGCGTGGCATCGCGCCTATGCCGCCGCGGAGGCGCCAAGCCTGCAGATCGGTGAACTCGGGGCTGTCCCGCCGGACCGGATGAGCATGATCGAGTTGGCGGTACACCCGAGCTGCGAATGGCTGGAATCACGTTTTCCGGTGTCCAAGATATGGCGGCTGGGACGCGATGAGACCGAACCCGACGCCCCCATTGAAGTTGAGGGCGGACCTGAATGGCTTATGGTCATACGGCCGGATACGGAGGTGGAAGTACGCACACTTTCGGAGGCCGGCTATCACTTCGGGTTCGCGTTGAGCAAGGGACTGACATTGGGCGGAGCCTGGGAGGCAGCTTGCCGGTTGGACCCAAGCTTTGATCTTCAAGGACACCTTGCAGGATTCTTTGCAGGCGGGACGTTTACGGACTATCGGCTCGCCGCGGATACCAGTAATTCCGATGATGGAGACCCGTCATGAGTGCACCAGCGAACGGCCTGAGGCAGCTCGGTAAGATCGTGAGCTGCGCGAACGCAGTGATGTCACGGATCCCGGACTGGTTGCTGCAGCTTCTGGCGAGGGTGGCAATCGCGCCAACTTTCTTTCGGTCAGGACAGGCGAAGATCAGCGGGTTCTCAGTGAATGACAGCACCATCTTCCTGTTCGAGCACGAGTTCGGAATGCCCTTTCCAGTGCTATCGGCGCACCTCGCGGCGCTTGCCGAAAACATCCTCCCGGTCCTGCTGGTGGTCGGGCTCGCCACCAGGCTGTCCGCCCTGGCGCTGTTCGTCATGACCATTGTCATCCAGATCGTGGCGCCGGAGGGCTTCTGGACCTTCCATATTCTTTGGTTCTTCGTGCTGCTCTACGTGGTGGCGAAGGGTCCAGGGCCGATCTCGGCAGATCACTTGATCGAACGCGCATACCGGAACCGGACCGCGTAGCCCGAACGGCGACAGGCGTGAGCCAAGGTTCGGAGAGCGGTTGTCTGCGCGATTCAGGCGACCGCAACCTGCTTGCTGCTGCGCCCGGTCGCGCTTGAGGATCCATTGTCTCCTGAGCCGGGATGAGGGCCCCGTTCGCCCAAATGCTGCACGCCGGCAGACCGCCTAGAGCGGCCCGCCGCGGGCCTTGAGCAGGGCGGCAAATTCGCCCTTGGTCGTTGGGCCAAACGTCAGGAAATGTGGATCGGGCGCAGTCCGATATTCCGCGCGCTGCTGGCCGACGCGATCACTGCCTGCCCTCTGGAGCACTTCCTCCACGTCGATTCCATAGACCCTCGCCGCGTTGAGCCCAAAGATGCGTGCCCGCAATGCGTCGGTCATCGGCGCGTAGCCGTGAGCTTCCTGCAACGCTTCGGAAATCTGGAAGGTCCGGAAGGCCTGGATTTGATCCTGCGGTGAGCCGTACCAGATGCAGTCGGATCCATAGAGCACGTTGCGCTCGCCGATGTGTTTCACGAGCTTGCCGATCACGTGTGCGGCGCCATCAGGATCCCGCATCAGGAACCGCCAAGTACTGCCCAGCTCGGCGTAGACGTTGGCGTTGCGCCCGATCCCGCCTTCTTCGACCGAGCGAATCAGTTCATCGATGCCTTCGCCTCGCTCGGGGTCGTACGGCCCCTCCGTTTCGCCGCTGATGTAACCGGAGTGGTACACGAGGAAATTCACGTCGGGGAACATCTTGGCGGCGGGCCCGATATCGGTGCACAAACTGTGCTGGTAGGACCGGCGACCGAACGGTAGGCCCTTGTGCACGCAGATGTTCTTGACTCCGAGCGCGCGCGCTTTCTCGATCAGGGCAATACCGGGACCCGGCTCGTGCAGAAAGAAACCCGGCGCGCCGTCCGGACCCCACTGCGTATATGTCTTCCAGGCCGAGACCCCCCATCGTTCGGCCAGTTCGTCCATGCCGTCCAAGTCCCTGTCCTGATTGGGATTGACGCGGCCGTGAATCAGCAGGCGATGGCTTCCCTCCATGGCGTCGATGATCCGGCGGGTTTCATCCGCTTCCTGGATCGTCAGCAGTTCACGTTCCCGATTCGAGGGAATGAAGGACAGGACCATCATGTCGGTGTCCGAATCCAGGAAAATGTCCTTGATGAATTCTTCGGATCCACCGAGCCCAACCCGTCCCAAACCGTGCTGGCCGACAAAGTGACCCTGCACGTCGAACACGAACTCACGACCTTCAAGGCTTTCTCTTGCCGCTTCGACATCGAGCGCGGCAACCTGCGGGATATCGAAGAAGCCTCCCGTTCGACCTGCATCAGCATTCGCCCGATTGAAGGCGAGGAGTGCCGTGGCCGCACCGGCTGAGGACACCAGAAATGCCCGCCGGGAGAGACCCAGACGCCTGGCGTTCTCGTTCGCCCACTCGTGTGCCAGGCGATTGGCGCCGCGATTAACCGGATCCAGCGGCACCGGCACAAACTCGCCATTCGATGTGGGATCAACTTTGACCGGCAGCCTGGTGCCGTCAGGGTCATTCCGAAACGCCATGAGGACCTCCTTCGGCCAAGCTATTCGTTGGGGAGCGTACGCCAGCCACCAAACAGTAGCCAGCTTGTCCCGAGGAGCCTGTCACCGATCCTCTGGCCGTTCGGGACGCCCGCACATGCCCCTTGTTTTTCCACTTGTAACGGCAATAAGCCGCTAATGCCGAATTTGACGGCCTGAAGGTGAGGTTTCCGCGGTCTGGAATGCCGGACTTCGGAATGTGCCGTTCATGCTGATCCAGCCGGATTTGCGCTGGGCTGCCGCTGTGCGACAGCACGGAAGATCCGGCCCTGCCCCAACATCAGGAAGTTGCGGCTGTTCTCGCGAGGTCTGACCGCGCCAAATGAAAGTGCCGCCGTCAACTGCCTGAACCCGCGGGAACCTGCAGTCGACGGCGGCACATGCGTCACACGCCCAAACGTCTGATCCGTCTCAATACGGCTGACTGCGCGCCATCACATATGTGTATAGGCGATGTGCCTGCACTGGTCTAAGCGGACTACGGACTCGAAGGCCCGCCGCCGCGACCCGTTGATGGCGATTGTGTCAGTCGTCAGAAACCTCGTGAAATTGACACGCCAAAAATTCCATCTTCGCGCACAATGGATCCGTCGCTGCATTTTGGATCACGGTCACTGCGGTCAGAATAGAACGCGCTCAATCCAAAGCCCTTGAACGAGGTGTCCACCGACACATGATACCAGTCGTAGTCGTCACAATTCGGCCGTTTGTTGTCCTGACCATAGGTTGCCGAGACACTGAATGGAGCATCCCCGAACGGCACCGTAACTCCGAACTGAGGACGGTTGTGCCCGCTGGTATTGGCTTGGTCGTCCTTATCCGGCCACGTCGGCAACAGGACTCTGCCCCAAACGCTTGCCACCCCGAGATCAGCACTCATCTTCAAGCGAAGCTCGAATAGGTTCTCGTACGTGTCTCCCGGATAGGTCAAGTAAATCAAATCGACGCTCCACCCGAGGTTATCCGTCAGCGAACCTCCGCACCCGGTTTCATAGTCAATTTCAATGCCCCCGGGATAGTCGGCGCTCGACGCCCAGAACCCCGCATAGCAGGCGTCAAAATTGTAGTACATGCTGCCCTGGAGCGCCGGCTCCTCGGCGGATTCGGACCCCCCTTGCCAGGCATAGTGAGAAGCCAGCTTCAGGCCACCGGAGAATTCCGCGTGCGCCACGCCGTACACCGCCATACTGAGAAAGGCGGTGAGCATTCCGAAAACCAGCGATCGTTTCATGACTTGTCCCCCTTGACACGGCGTTCTGGAATTCGCGGGCCGCGCAATCCAAAACGCACTACACAAGCCGGACAGAAGCGCCCCCCTCATCCGGCACTTTCAGGCTGATATTACTTACTATCCAAACACTATTTTGTCAAGTAATGTCATAACTTACGATATACGCGACAAGTTGACACGCCGGTTGCAAGTAGATCGGTTTTCGTGCCACGTAGCCCGGCATCGCGGAAGTGGTTCTGGCACCCTGAGGGTCTCGATGCTGCCGGGGCAGTATCGGAGGTATCAGCGAGTCTCCTTCAGCACGCGGCTGGACGGTTCAAATCCAGCGATTGCACCCGGCAAAAAGACCGCTCAATCGACTCGAGATCTCACAAGGGAGATGTGGGAACGACAGCCACACGCGTCAGCACGTGTTTCCCGCAGCCGTGCATTTCCGGCATCGCTGTCGCGGACAAGGGGCCGGACGACCACTGCAATTGGCCTGAAACGACACCGCGCGAGCGCCGACTCCGGTCAACGCGGTGGCGCCCTCCGGCAGCTGTCAGGACCGCCCCCGTCGCAGCGGCAGCGAACTCATGCCCCCGGGGACGTCGCCGCCAATCGCACTCGCCCTACGGGAGCAACCGATGCCGCGGCCGCCTCGAGTGATTTCCCGGCCGAGTACGGCGGTCTCCGCGGGCATGCCTGGTCACAACGACAGGCCCTCGCGGCCAGCCTTAGAGCGCAACGTCAAGTGCAGCAAGAAAGGCTTTGATGCGCGCGGCATTAACCCCGACGTCGCTGCGCCCAACCCGGCTGAGGGAACGCACATCGATCCGAGAACCCGTGCCTGCGTCTTCGGAGATGACGCGAACGACAATGTCATCCTTGAAGCCGTACCAAGTCGACGTGTCCGTCGCCTCGATCCTGCCCGACGCGCGGTCGGCTGCCACGATCTCCCAGTCCATGCTGTTGGCGACGTCAAGGGCGCGGTCGTAGGCCGTCGCAGGCTCGGCATCAGCGATGAAGGGCTCAAGTTCGGGATAACCGCATTCCTGCTGACGGGCTACCGCTTCCCCGGCGTAGTCATGAGGATTGGCGCCCGTCGCCTCTCTTGCCGCCACGACTGCGATGAACGCCGGAGGATTCACGGTATCAGTGGTGATGTCATGGATGAACGGAACGCTCTTCACGGTGACCCACTGCTGGTAAATCGTGTGGCAGCTGTAGCCTCCGACAACGACTCCGATCACCGACACGACCATGCCTGGAAGATTGCCGGGCAGGCTTCGGCCCAAGCCGATCAGCGAGATGGCTCCGCCGGCAAATGCTGCGTATGCGGCGTAGTCGGTCAGCGTCAGCAAGGCGAATCGAAATGACCAGATGCCCAGGCGATAACCAAGCGCCGCCGCCATCATCGCGATCGCTGCCAGAACTGCGACCGTAAACCCCAGCAGGGCGATTCGCGAGACCCTCGTCCGACCCCCTCGACCGCTATCGCGTTGATCGCTCATGATCTCCTCCTTACCGCGGAAGCCGCCTCGTCACGAATAGAACGGCTTCGGGTGAGTGCATCCGCAGGACGGAGAGCATAGCCCCGGACCTCCGTGGCGGTCCGAGGCCACGACGATCCGAACGCATCGACTGCCCGACCGGAAGTCAGGACCCTCTTCAATTTCGCGGAAGTCGGTGACCGAGGCAGGAACCGACGACGGCGCCTGTTCCATCCGGCTCGTCATGGATCCCGGGGTACATCACCGGTACAGGCGCCCCGAATGGTGGCGGCTCCGTCCCGGAATGCCTCCTGGAGCAGCCACGCGTCACCTGAATAGCAGAAGAAATCTACGCCAGCCGCGAACAGAGGCGGAGCCGCCGCAGGATCCATGATCAGGCGTCCAAGTGACTTGCCGTGCCTGCGCGCAGCGGCCTCCGTACGCGCAACCGCATCCTTGAATGCCGGGTGATCGAATTCCCCTGGAATTCCCAAGCTGACGCTGAGGTCGAAATGGCCGATCCAGAGCAAGTCGATGTCCGGGAGAGCGGCAATGGCGTCGATATTGTCCGCCGCACCTCGCGTCTCCACCAGAACGGCAAGGACGGTTCGCGCGTTTGCCGCCGAGAATTTGTCGTCCACCGTCCCTTGCGTAAAGCGGTCGTGCTGGATCCCGAGGGCAACGCCCCGTTCTCCTGCCGGCGGGTACTTGGAGGCCGCAATGAGGGCCTTCACGTCAGCAACCGATTCGGCCTTCGGCACCATGATGCCTTCGGCCCCGGCATCCAGCGCCCGGTTGACGTGGTGGGCTTCTCCCGACGGGACACGCACGATCGTGGGCAGCGCAGCGGCCTCCATGTAGCGGAGCGCGGCCTTAAGGGCATCCATTCCGAAGCCGCTGTGCTCGGTGTCCAGGAAGGCAAAGTCGCAGCCTGCCGCCTTCAGCACGTGGCCAATTCCAGGGGAGTTGAATTCGACGACGAACGTCCCGGTCTTCAGCGACCGGGTCCGGGTCATCTCTTTGAGGGTCATGATGGTTCCCTTCAGGGTGAGCATCGCGTGTTGAACACTTCCGCGTCCGGCACCTGCGGGTGTCGGAGTAGCCGAACCGGCGCGCCGTGACCGAGCTCGGTATCGGAGCTCGGCGGGATGTACCAGCAGTCGCGTTGGGGTGGCCAGAAATCAATTGATAGTAGCGGTCCCGAACCCCGGGTCCGCGTGGCCAGGGACCGCCGGTGCCGGCCGAGCCGCTCAGGCTGCACGGAATACCGCCGCATGCGCAGTCGCGGCCCAGGACTCGCACTCGGGAAAATGGCGGGTTGGGACGCCCTGAAACCCGCGTCGCGACCACATCACGGCGACACGACGCGGGCCTAGGCGGCCATTTGTGGTCAGCCCGACCCCAGGGTCGTTCGATACTTGTCGACGCAGCTCTTGATCAGACTGCGGGGAAAGTCCCCGGACGCTCAGGCGCCCAGCGGGCGTGCTGCCCCTGCGTTGTCGACCACGCGGACGCGCACGTTCGGCAAGCTGGCCGCAACCTCCATGGCTGCCCGCTCGGGCATCACGGCGAATGCGGTTGCCAGTGCGTCTGCCTCGGTAGCAGTCGGTGCGATCACGGAAACGCTGCGATGACGATGGGCGGATCGGGTCGTAGCAGGATCAAAAATGTGATGCCACTTCCCTTCCGTATCGAAGCGTGTGCCGTATCCGCCCGATGTAGCGATGGCTTCGTCGCCGAGCTGAACCGTCTCGATCAGCATCTCGCTATCGGGGTCGGGTATCCCGATCCGCCAGCGGCGTCCGTCGGGATGCCACCCGATGGCCCGTGTTTCACCCAATTCCGCGAGCACGTGCTGAAGCCCTCCTTCCCGGAGGCGGTCGGCTACGCGATCGGTAATGAAGCCCTGCGCAATTCCGTTCAGCGTGACTGCCATGCCGGGGCGCGCGAACCGAATGGCATCTGCCGAGGCATCGACACCCTGCCAGTTCACAAGCGGGCGGAGCCGATCCAGCGCGTCAAGTGAAGGCGGCAGACCGGTGCTCCGAAAGCTCTCAGCCGTGATGTCCCAGATCGGCTGCACCGTCGGATCGAAAGCGCCGCCGGTCAGTTCCGATATCCGGACGGATTCGTCGAGCAGGTGCAGGAACTCCCGACCGGGTTTGTCGATCCGGCCAGTGCGGTTCAGTCGCGATATCGCCGATCCTGACCGGTGGAGACTGAACTCGTCCTCGAGCGCATGAATGTCATCGGCGACCTGCGCGAGCAGCGATTGGGCACGCGCTGGATCATCGCTGTACAGCACGATTCTGGCTGGCGACCCAAGCGCGACCCCGTTCCATTCGACGGCCTCAAGTTCTCGCGAACCGCCCAGCAGCAGTGCACCTCCTCCCAACGTGAGGCCGCCCGCGGCAGCGCCGAGGATGGTGATGACGCGGCGGCGGCTTGTTCCGTTGGCGGCGCGTGCCGGGATGCCTCGTGAAGCCATGAAATCCTTACACCTCCGACGGCTGGGGCGCGTGTATGGGCGGCAGGACGTCCGATTCCGGCTCCGTCACGCGCTGCTGGGTGGCCGGTTTGGATTCACCTGCGACGAAGATTCGAAGCATGGGAGGCACAATAATCAATGTGATCAGTGCTGACAGCGTCAGGCCCCCAACGACCACTGAGCCCAGGCCCCGATAGAGCTCGGAGCCGGCGCCGGGGAAGAGGATCAGCGGCATCATCCCCGCGACCGTGGTCAGCGTGGACATGAAGATCGGGCGCACCCGGTTGCGCGTGGCCTCGACGATTGCCGGCTGCGGCTGCATGCCCTCTTGGCGGATGTGCAGCAACGACTGGTGCACGAGCAGGATGGCGTTGTTCACCACAATGCCGATCAGGATGACGAACCCGAGCATCGTCAGCATGTCGAGCGGCTGGACCGTGTAGAAGTTCAGGATCCAGAGCCCGATCACCCCGCCCGCCGTTGCCGGCGGTACGGACAGCATGATCACGAACGGATACAGGAAGCTGGAGAAGAGAACCGCCATCAGCAGATAGACGATCGCCACGGCCACGATGAGATTCCCCACCATCGCGTTCCAGGTCTGGGTGAGTTCGTCCGCGGTCCCGGAGATCGCGATCTTCACCCCGGGAGGCAGTCCCTGGCCCTCCAGCGGGCCGACGACCTCGGCGGCAACCTTGTCGATCGCGGCTTCAAGCGGGATTTGGTCGGAGGGTCGCAGCTGGAGCGTGATGGTGCGTTCCCGCTCGATGTGCCGGATTTCCGTGGGGCCTGACGTCACCAGGACATCGGCGACCGAGCTCACCGGGAGAATTTCCCCGCTTTGGGTCACGACGGGCAGGGTCTCGATGCCCTGCGTGTGATCGATATCGTTCTGCGGGCCCTGCAGCGTCAGGTCAAGCCGCTCCGAATTCACGGTGATTTCCGCGACGCGGAGCCCGGAATTGAAAGCGTCGACGCTCATGGCGAGCTCACGAGCGGTCACGCCATTGTCCGACAGGCGTACCCGGTCCGGGCGGACCTGCACCTCAGGGGATCCCAGATCGAGCCCGGGGATCGGACGCATCTGGTTGCCTTGGTCGCGCGGGAAGCCTCGGCCGATCAGGCCGGCGGCCTGTTGCGCCACCGCCACGACGTCTTCAAGGGAGGGCCCACTGATATCGATATCAATCGCACGCCCTCCTCCAAAGCCACGCTGAAACAAGCTCGGCTGGGTAAAGAAGCCGAACGTGCCCGGTTCGCCGAACAACGACCGGGTCAGAACCGGAATGAGCTCGCGGACTCGCGTTTCCTGGATCGCGCTGGCACCGAAGAACGTTCGACCGTCACGAATGGCCACAAAGAAGTAGTTCTTGATCTTGGGCGGCTGACCGGGTTCCGCCTCCGGGCCAGTCTCACTTGCCCAAAGTGGCCGAACCGGGATTTCCACTCGCTCCGCAATCTCGGTAAGCGTTTCAAGGTTGTAGCCGGGAGGCGGGAGCATCACCCCGAATATCAGGTTCCGGTTGCCTTCCGGCAGATACTCCAGCTTCGGCAACAGCTGCCAACTCACGAACAGCGCCACCGCCGCGACACTCAACGCAATCGCCGCCGAAGCAATCCGGGACCGGAGGACCAGCTTCACGTAGCCAGTGAAGAAACGCGCCACCAAACGCGGAATCCAGTCTATGGGGCCAAGGCTGATCCGGCGGTATCCCCGGCCCGGGCCAAGCAGCCAGGTCGCGAGCGCGGGAATAACCGTCACCGATACCAGCAAGGACATCAGGACGGCCACCGAGATCGCCACCGCGATGTCGCGGAACAGCTGCCCTGCTTCAAGCTCCATGACGAGGATGGGAATGAAGACCAGTACCGTCGTGAGGGCGGAAACCATCACGGCCGACCAGACCTGACGGGTGCCCTCATGCGCCGCCTCCGGCCCCGAGCGACCACCCTCCCTGTGACGGTAGATGTTCTCCAGCACCACGATGGCCGCATCCACGACCATGCCGACGGCAAACGCGATGCCGGCCAGCGAAATCACGTTGAGCGAACGTCCCAGCGCCGCCATCGCGACGAAGGAAGCCACGACCGACACGGGGATGGCGAGTCCGATGATCACCGTCGCACGCCAGGAACGAAGGAACAGAAGCAGGACCACCACGGCGAGCAACCCGCCGATCCAGATGTTCTGGCGGACCAGTTCGATCGCGGAATCGATATAGATGGTTTCGTCGTACACCTGCCGCATCGTGAGGCCCACGCTCGGCAGGGCAAACTCGTTCAGTTCGTCGATCGCGTCCCGCACCCCGTCCATGGTGTCGATGATGTTGGCGCCGCTCTGGCGCATCGCGTTCACGGCAAGTGCCGACTCCCCGAGGAAGCGGATATCGGCGCGGGGCGTCTTGTAGCCGAAGTCGACGTCGGCAATATCCCCGATCCGGGTGCGTCCGATACGACCGGAGTCGGTCTCGTCGGTGACCAACACCACGTCCCGAACCTGCTCGGGGGTCTGGAGTTCGCCCTCGGCCCGAACGACATAGCGCCGCTTGCCCTCATCGACATCCCCTGCGGACACCGAAGCGTTGGCGAGCCGCAACGAATCCACCACAGCCGGAACCGTGAGGTGATGGGTGGCGAGTTGTTCGGGCTGCACCGTGACCTGCAACTCGCGCTGCGTACCACCGTACAGGTTGGTCCGCGCGACGCCGGGAACCCGCTCCAGGCGGTCCTGGATTACGTCCTCCACGTAATCGCCATACGTCGAGATGGCGCGCTCGTTGCCCTCGGTGCGCGTGAGAATGAACCACGCGACCGCGTTGTCATCGAGACCGGCGGTATCGAGCTGCGGTTCACCGGCATCATCCGGGTAGTCGTCAATCTGGTTGAGCCGGTTCGAGACCAGAAGGAGCGCCCGGTCCATGTTGATCCCGACATTGAACTCGAGCTTCACCTCAGCTTGCCCATCGCGTGAGGTGCTCTCCATCCGCTCGAGCCCCTCCAGACCTCTGAGTACCTCTTCCTGGCGGTTGACAATCTCGCGCTCGATTTCGTACGGGCTGGCCCCGTACCACCCGGTCGTCACCGAGATCACCGGCGTGAACACGTCGGGCGCCAGCTGGATCGGGATCCGGGTGAGGGCCAGAAAGCCCAGCACCACAATCATGACGACCAGCGCCAGGACGGCGATCGGCTTTTCGATGGAAAGGCGGATGAGGTTCATTGAGCAGATTCTTTCGCGTCGTCCGATGTCGCGGCGGCCTCCGCGACTGCGTCTGACTGGTCTCCCTGCCCCCCTTCCGCGGGTGGCGCTACTGCCACCGCCTGGCCTGGCAGCAGACGCTCGTTGCCGCGGACCACGGCGACCTCGCCGGGTTGCACGCCGGACAGCACCACGAACCGATCCCCGACGGCATCGCCCAGCTGTACCGGGCGAACTTCCGCCTTGCCGTCAACGACGACGTACACCACCGAGATGCCCCGCCGCTGCAGGATGGCGTCCTTATGAACCGTCGGCAGCACGGCGGTGTCACTGATCGGAACGTGCACCGTAACGCCCTCGCCGATCGGTGGAACGTGCTGCAACTCGGCAAGTTCCGGTACCAGCCGCACCCGCCGCGTGCGGGTTCGCGGATTCTCGACCGTACCGACCGCGCGCACCGTCGTCCCGATCGCTTCGCCGGACGCGCGCGTCACCTCGATACTTGCACCTGGATTCAAAGCGGCAACGCGTTGTGACGGAACGTCCGCCTCGATCTCGAGGGCCTTCTCGCTGACCAACGTGACCACCGGCCCGCCAGGCTGAACGGCTTCCCCCAAGTCTGCATGACGCTCCTCGACCACTCCATCGAATGGTGCGACGACGGTGCCTCTCGCGAAGTCATCCTCCGCGGTATCCAGCCGCGCATTGGCCTCTTCGAGAGCCGCCAGGGCAACCTGAACCTGCGCCGCCGCGATGTCCGCTTCGCCCCGAGCGTCGTCTCGCTGCGCCTGGCTGAACGCCGTGGATTCACGCAAGCCCTCGGCCCGCTCCAGACGCCGCTGGGCCAACTCCGCCCGCGCCCGCGCCACGGCCAGGCCCGCCTCGCTCTGCGCGACGCTCGCCTTCGCCTGCTGGACCTGCCAGCGCAGACGGTCGATATCGAGCACCGCAATGATGTCGCCCGCGACCAGCCGATCACCGATGTTGACCGGAATCTCGGTTACATGACTCGCGAGCAACGCTGGCACGACGGCCTCGAACAGTGTCACGAAGCGACCGATGGTCGGAGCGGTCTGATCGACGGCTTCCGCCGTCACCTTGTCAGTCCCCACCACCGCGGGTTGTTGCGCTGATGCCGGCGACGCCACCCACACCAATGCCCCTGCCACAAGCAGACAGCGAGCAGTTCCTGCGACACACCGAATCCACATCACCAGCAAACCCCAACTTCACGATACGTGCGGGTGCGGCGACGCCGCGCCCGGGCTGGCCACATGCCTAACGCTAGTAGGCGACTGGAACCGGGTCCAAGTGGCGCCAAAGATGCCATGTAGCGCAGGAACGCCATGGTTCCCACTGCTCGCCGAACTGTTCAGCCGCCGAGCGCTTGCCCTTCTCACTACCATACAACTCACTGAGCGCGCGTAGAAGCCCAAGGTCGTCCACCGGAAAGACATCGGGACGCAGCAGGCAGAAGATCAGGAACATCTCCGCTGTCCAGCGGCCGATCCCACGACGCTCGGTGAGAACGGAAATGACCTCCGCATCGGTGAGTTCGGGCCAGTGAACCCGGCGGCCCGCACGCGACGCGAACCAGGTCGCCAGTTCCATGATGTATTCCGCTTTGCGCGCGGACAGGCCGGCCTCCCGCAGTTCGGTCAAGTTGGAGGCCGAGACCCGTTGGTGGGAGACCCGCCCCAGACGCGCTTCGAGCCGCAGCCACACGGCGTGCGCGGCCTTCACCGAAATCTGCTGACCGACGATCGACCGGGCCAGGCACTGAAAAGCGTTGCCTCGGGACTTGAGCGCCATGCCCTTCGACGCGCCGATCACCCGCCGCAGCACCGGATCGCGCCGGGCCAGCGCTCGGGTGGCCTGATCCCACCAGTCGGGCACGGTGCCCCGGACCGGAACCCTGCTCAAGGCTACTGCGCCTCCCGATGCCACGCGAGAAAGAGCGCCCCTATCGCCAATGCGAGGAGAACCGGCCACGGCAGCAGCGGTGACTGGGCGAGGCCCGTCACCGTATGACGGCCATGACGCCGCAGGCCGAGCCAGCTGTCGCCAGCCGCTGTCTGCCCGGCGGTCACCGGCCGGAACGGCGGCGGACCGCCGTGATCAACCAGCCAGAAAACCCCGCCGCCCGTGGCGCCGACGAATGCTTCGAGCGGTCCGGGATCTGCCCGCATTTCCGTCAGTTCCAGCGCATCAGCCGCTCCGACCAGTGCCGTTGCGCTCAGGTTGCCTCCCTGCAACGTCCACAGTCCGGGTTCGCTGGCCTCGAACGACGCGACCGCGGTTCCGGCCGCGGCAGGCCCCAGCGGGACCGCCATAGAAGCGCCGGACGGCGCCACCGCCGTAATCTCGTGGAGCGGGGTGTCCACGCTCCGGTAGAGGACATCGATACGCCGATCGGACACTGTCGCCTTCAGGAGATGTTCCTCGAGGTCCGGCTCCTTCATCAGCCAGTGCACGACTCGGCGCAACAACTCCGCCCTCGGTCCGCCGCCAGGACCCGGCCGGGTCCAGACCCAGGACTGATCCGACAGAAGCTGCGCCACCCTGCCTTCGCCGACACGGCTCATCTGCAGCAGTGGCCATCCGTCGGCGCCCCACATCAAGGACTCGCCCTTCACCGGCATGCCCCGCACCATCCGGTACCAGGGGCCCCAGTCGGCGGCGCCTGCGGTGAGGCCCGCTGTCACGGGGTGGTTTTGCCCGGCCTCCGAGAGCTCCGGCACAAAGGGGCGCTCGATGACTTCCCCGGCCGGCAGGGTCGGGAGAATTTCCCGCAAGGGCGTGTTCACTAGGCTGAAGCGACCAGCGTAGCTGGGGCCGGCAATGTCGAGGAGCGCCCCGCCGCGGACCACGTACTCGGCGATGTTCGAAAGGTACTGCGGCGGCAGGATGCCGCGCAGGTGATACCGGTCAAAGATCACGAGGTGGAAATCGTCGAGATTGGCGTCGAACAGCTCACGGGCCGGGAACGGGATCAGGGACAGCTCCTGCACCGGGGTGGCATCCTGCTTGGTGGGCGGTCGCAAGATCGTGAAATGCACCAGGTCGACCGCGGGGTCCGCCTGCAGCAGGTTCCGCCAGTGCCGCAGCCCCATGCTGGGTTCGCCGGAGACCAGCATCACGCGGAGCCGATCGCGGACAGCGTTCACATGGATGACGACCCGGTTGTTGTCGGGTGTGAGCTCGTCGGGAATGGCTGCCACCTCCAGCGCCACGGCGACCACGCCCGCCCGCTCCAGCGGCAGCTCGAATTCCGTGGGCGTCCCCACTTGCAGCACCCGCTCCGCAACGTGCCCTCCCGGCACGGTAATGCGGACGGGTTCGGCCTGCCCCACAGCCGCTTCATCCAGCAGCGTGACCCGAAATTTCACGGCCTCGCCGACGATGCCGTATCGCGGAGCCCCATCGACTACCAAGCGCCGGTCCCGTTCGCCGGGCGCCCCGGTCAGCAGGGCATGCACCGGGGCGTCGAATCCCAGTGCCGGCACGTCTTCCGGCACGTCATGCACCTGTCCGTCGGTGACCAGCACCACGCCGGCAACACCGTCCGGCGGCACGTCCGCGACGGCCGAACGCGCGGCAGCAAACAGGTTTGTTCCGGGGCCGCCGCCGGCCACCGTCACGGCCCGCACCTCGAGGCCCTCGTCGTCGGCCAATTCGTCCTGAATCGCCTGCACCGCCGACGACGTCGCCGCCGCGCGGTCACCCAGCTGCTGGCTTGGACTGGCGTCCGCCACCACCAGCACGACGTCGGCGAGTTCGGTCCGTTGCTCTGCGGTTACGGTCGGGCGGGCGATCGCGAGGAGTAGGGCCGCAGCTGCCAGCATCCGAAAGCCGATCCCGGACGACCGCTTTCGAAGACCCAGTCCGAGGACCACCGCGGTGGTCGCTGCCATGACCGCGAACAGGCTCCACGGCAACAGCGGAGCGAATGTCAGCGTGTACCCGTCCATCGGGATTCAGCGCCGCTCCGCCGCGCGCCGCAGCCGCTGCAGGATGGTCCGGGTGTGCGCCTGATCCGACTTGTAGTTGCCGGTCATGGCGTACATCGCCAGATTGACGCCGAACCGGTAGGCCATTTCGCGCTGTCGCTCACCGCCGGGGGTTACCGGGAACAGCGGCCGGCCGGAGGGGTCAGTCGCCCACGCAGCCGCCCAGCCCGCCGCTCCGACCACCACGCTTGCTACCTCGTCGCGGGATCGCTCAGCCGTGCTCTCGACCCAGACCTGATTGCCGGCCCAGCGTCCGGGAAACGCGCCCAGCAGATAAAAGGACCGGCCAAGCACGTGGCCGCCGGAGACCGGCACCAGCGGCGGGAGGTCGAGCGAGCCGAGCACCGCGGCGAGGCGCGGGTCACCGTGACGCGACGACTCGAGCTGGGCCACCGGTGATCCGTCGCGCGTGTCGAACACGATCATGCCGCCCGTCTGCAAGTAGGCCTCGATGCGTTCCACCGCCTGTTCCGAGACCGTCTCCTGGCGATCCGTGATCGGCCAATACACGAATGGATGAAACACCAGCGGATCCCGCTCGATGTCAATCGCCTTCGGCGGCACGGGCACGACCGACGTGCGCTCGGCCAGCACCCGGCCGAGCGCCGCCAGTCCCAGCGCACTCGTTTGATCGACCTCCCGGTTGCCGGTCTCCACGTAGCCAAACTGGATTGCCAGCGCTCCCAGGGGCACGGAATCCTCGGCGCGCACCTCGGCGGCGCCGAGCACGACGAGGACGACCGCCGTGGAGACCCATCCCTGGCCGCCGATCAGCCCGCGCAGGGCTAGACCCGCCACGATGTCCACCAGGAGCAGGGCGAGCGCGAGGGCAAACAGCCACGCCGACAAGTCGACGGTCGTCGTGCCGAACCTGGCAACGGGTTCCACGCCATCCGGCAGCGGGCCCCGGAAGACCTGCACGTCCGCCACGGTTCCACCCAGGTTCAGGGCCCGCCGGAACAGGTCGTGGCCGTAATAGCCGGGCGGGTGGCCGGGCCCCGGGATCCCTTCCAGCAGCTGCGCAGCGTCGACCGAAACGGCGTCCGCCGGCGGCGGCATCTCCCGGCCGAAACCGTCCAACACCGAGAGCGGCGGCAGCACTTCAGACCCCAGCTGCGCATCGCCGCCTTCCGCCCGCTCGACAATCCGCTGCAACATGCTCACGAAGAGGCCGGACAGCGGCAGGTTCGACCAGTCCGTGTTCGCCGTCACGTGGAAGAACACAAGCTCCCCGCGACCGCTCCGCGCCGCCGTCACCAGCGGCGTCCCGTCCGCCAGACGCGCCAGGGTCAGATCGTCCAGGGTCGCCGACGGTTCCGCGATCATCTGCCGGTGGACCACAACATCTTCCGGCACCGCCAGTCCCGCGAACGGCGATTCCGAGGGGAACGGTCCCAGCGTGAACGGCTGCTCCCAGCTGAACGCGCCGCCCAGCGACCGCATTTCGCCTTCCCGCAGTCGCACTGGGAGCAGCGGGCTGTCCGCGTCCACGAGGCGTTCGCCGGCAAAGCGCACCAGCGTGCCGCCTGACTCCAGCCACGCTTCGAGGGCGTCGCGGCCCTCCGGACGGAGCTGGCCGACGTCCGCCAGCACGATCACCGACGGAGGATCCTCCAGCAGCGTCCCCAGCGGCCCCTGGCGGACCTCGGCGAACGGCTCCAGCGCGCGCCGCAGGTAGTAGGTGGGGGCCAGCAGCGGGCGGGCGGCGTAGTCGTCGCCCAGCGTCACCAGCCCGACGGTGCGTCGCTGCCAGCGATCGTCGACGAGCACGACCGCGCCGGCGTGGCGCTGACCTTCGATCTCGATCCGGGTGACCTCACGGCGCAGCTCGCGGGGGAGGCCGAGCGGCGCAATGGCCGTCCGCTCCCCGTCCGCGAACGTTGCCGATACCCGCGTCAGCACCCGGCCGTCCAGGCTGAGCGCCCGCACCCATGCCTCCTGCAGCCCGGTATCGTGCGTGCGGTGGAGCTGCGGCGCCATCCCGTCCGCGTCATCCGCGGCCGGCAGCAGCGACAACGGGGCCTCGTGCTCAGGCCCGGCCATCACGGACAGAGCGCCGACCCGGGACAACTGCTGTGCCAGGAGTGCCGTCGCTTCCGGGTCGCCCCCGTCCGTACCGTCCCAGAACCACATGACCTCGCCGACGTCGACGAACTCCGCGCCGACGAGCGATTCGAGAAATGCCCGCCGGTCGACGCCCCACGGCTGCGGTGCCAGCACCCGGGCCAAGCGCGCGGCTTCTTGGGGATCGGTGGGCGCCTGCGAGCGGAACCATTCGGTCCCCGGTGCCGTGCCGGCCAGCACCACCGAGCGGTCCTGTGCCCGCGCGGCATCGATCACCTGCAGCAGGGACCGCCGCGTGCTCTCCCACCCGCGCGCGCTCGCCCAGCCGTCGTCGACGACCACGACGAGCGTGCCGTCCGCCTCCAGCGACGGGTCCGTGTCCCAGCGGGGCCCGGCGACGGCCAGGACCACCAGCGTGAACAGCGCCATCCTGAGGATCAGCAGCCACAGCGGCGTGGTATGCGGCGGTTCCTCGCGATCGTCCAGGCCGAACAGAAGCCGGATGGCAGGGAATCGGAGCCGCCGGGGGGCCGGGGGTCGAATCCGCAGCAGCCACCACACGGCGATCAGCCCGGCCAGGGCCGCCAGGGCCCAGGGTGCGGCAAACGAAAACGGCACGGCTCAGAACCGTTCGAACGCGCCGGAGAGCGCTTGATGGAGCGCCAGCAGGGTCGGTTCCGGCCCCCGGTCGGTCCGGTGGGTCAGGAAGCCCCAGCCGTGCTTGCGGGCGATGTCGGCGAGCCCCTGCCGGTGCTCCTCGATCCGGCGCACGTAGCGGCGGTTCACGGCTTCCACTCTGCCGATCAGGAGGTCTCCCTCCTCCTCGGCGCCCACGAACCGGATGCGACCGCGGAACGGCAGCAGCTCCTCCGCCGGATCGAGGACCTGAACGAGATGCCCGGCCACCTCCTGGTTGGCAAGACCGCGCACGCGGGCGGCAACCGTCTCCAGCGGCTCGAGGAAATCGCCGACCAGGACCGTTTGGGCGTGGCGCTCCACGCGGATCGCGGCCGGCATGCCGGAGCCGGGTGGAGCGTCGGCCACGAGATGTTCGGCAATCCGACCGAGCATCGCCCGTCCCCGGCCGGTGCGCGGCGTCGCGCCGAGCAGCCCCACGGTTTCACCTCCCTGCAGCAGCATCGCCGCCAGCGCCAGCGTGATCAGCGCCGCCCGCGTCCGCTTCGGTTCGAGTTCGGGCGACGAGGCATAGTCCATGGATGGCGACCGGTCGCACCAGAGCCATACCTGCTGCGCCACCTCCCACTCGCGTTCGCGGATGAAGACGTCCTGCGAGGCCGCGGTGCGCCGCCAGTCGATGGAGGACACCGGATCACCCGGCTGAAACTGCCGAAATTGCCAGAAACTCTCGCCGCGCCCGCGGCGGCGCCGGCCGTGGACCCCGCTGATTACGCCGGCGGCAACACGGAGCGCGCGGATGGAAAAGGAGGGAAGACCGGCAGCGAGACGTTCAGCACGGTCCCGGGGAGCGGGATCAGGCGTCGGCACCAAACGGCTCAGGCGATGGATTCGGTCAGACGATCGATAACGTCCAGGACACTCAAGCCGTCCGCACGGGCAGCGAACGTCACGTCCATCCGGTGCCGCAGCACCGGGCGGGCCAGCGCCACGACATCGTCCACCGACGGTGCGAGCCGCCCGTCCAGCACTGCACGGGCCCGCGCCGACAGCATCAGCGCCTGGCTGGCGCGCGGCCCCGGACCCCACGACACGTGCTCACGCACCATCTCGATTTCAGAGAGGTCGGGCCGCCCGCGGCGTACCAACGTCAGAATGGCTTCCACCACGCTGTCGCCGACTGGAATCGAACGTACCAGTGCCTGCATGTCGAGGAGTTCCTGCGCCGAGATGATCTGCTCGGGCTCGGTCTCCTTGGGCCCGGTCGTCGCGATCAGCATGGTGCGCTCGGAATCACGGTCGGGGTAGCCGATGTCGATCCGCATGAGAAACCGGTCAAGCTGGGCTTCCGGCAGCGGGTAGGTCCCTTCCTGTTCGATCGGGTTCTGCGTGGACAGGACGTGGAACGGCGACGGCAGCGGATGCGCGCGGCCGGCCACGGTCACTTCGTTTTCCTGCATTGCCTGCAGGAGCGCGGACTGAGTTCGGGGCGAGGCCCGGTTGATCTCGTCGGCGAGGAGCAGCTGGCAGAACACCGGGCCCTCGATGAAACGGAAGGCCCGCTGCCCGCCGTCACCTTCCTCGAGAACCTCGGACCCCACGATGTCGGAGGGCATCAGGTCCGGCGTGAACTGGATCCGCTTGTCCACCAGTCCGAAGACCGTGCCAAGCGAGCGCGCGAGCCGAGTCTTGGCCAGCCCCGGCAAGCCGATGACCAGCGCGTGTCCGCCGGCGAGGAGCGTGATGATCGCGTGGTCCACGACGTGCGGCTGGCCGAACACGAGCTCGGCCATGTGGGCGCGGGCGCGAGCGACCGCATCGTTCGCCGCTTCGATCTGGGCGACAAAATCGTCGTTCTGGGCGACCGCCGCCAGAGGCGAAGGTTTGGCTGGTGGCATGAGCTTGTTCGTACTTCCGCAGCAAACCTGACCCTCGACCTATGGCAGTCGTCCGGGACGAGCAAATGGCGGGAACAGGGATGAAAAGTGCACCAGCAACCTATCACGTGTGTCGTGTGGCCTGCAACGCGACCGGCCCGCGCCCTACGTTCTCCTGCGGGGGGCGGCGAGACCGTGAGCCGGACGCCGCAATCGCCGGACCCCGACCGTCCGCCCGAGCGCCGCTCACACTGACGCCCGGGACCCGCCCACGGGACGCCCGGAACACCACCCGACGCACGCCGGCGCCCTGCCGCCGCTGGTCCGTTACGGCGCCGCGCCGTCAGCGAAGGTGTATCGCGCGCTGAGCAGGACCGACCCCTGCCGGATACCGCGGACCGCCTCGTGGAACGTGAGGCCGGGGAATTCGTGCCGGACGTAGGCGGACTGGTGCGCGAGGTCGCCGACCGCGCGATAGGCGAGCTTGACATCAAGCGCCCACCGGTCGCTCAAGTGCCATGCCACCCCGGCAAAGAGATGGGCTGCCGGAACCACGTCCGTGAGATCAGCGGACTTCACCGTGTCGAAGCGGTCCGCCGGCGGGTCGCACGATCGGCCTTCCCTGCAGGAGTAGTCACTGTGGAAGTAGAGCCGGGAAACCTCGACGTACGTGATGCCCAGGCCGGCGCCAAGATACGGGGTTGCCCGGAACTCGGGCACCGGAAAGTCCCGGTAGACGTTCACCGATAGCGAGCGTGTCGTCAGTGAGTCCACCGAGTTCGTGGAGCGCGATGTATAGGGGCTGTCGACCACGTGCGGCGCCCGGTCGGAACCGTCCAGATACGTGATGCCGATGAACTCCAGCGTGACGGGATGGGTTTGCTGAATCGCCGACAGTTCGAACCGCAGTCGCCCGGCCTGTCGACCCGCCGCGATCCCGAAGGTGTCGCCGGTCTCGGGGACCAGATCCTGAAACCAGCGAAACCCCTCGACACTTCGGCCGCCGCAGTCGCGGTTCGGACTGCAAGTCGTGTCGCGATTGTGTCCGGCCTTGTCCATGGTTGCGCTCCAGCCCGCGCCACCTCCCACGTTCACGTACCACGCCGCACGTTCCGGCCCTGCGGCCCCGACTGCCTTGGGTGCGCCAAGCAGGATCAGCGCGCCCAACAGCACGCCGGCGGTGCAGAGCAACCCGGCCGCGGCCCCCATGCGCTGAACTCCCGATTGTCCTTGGATTTCGTCGACGGCGAACATGCTGAATTGGCCGGGGGTCCCGACCGGGACGACGGTCAGGCTGCCGACTGGCGCTGGCGTGCCGGCGGCCTGCCGAGAAACGGGGCTTCCAGTATCGCCGGCAACTCAAGCGCCTGCCCCGCCTCGGCCAGCGCGCCGATGAACGTCCGGTGGGGATCGATCCGCAAGTATTGGTCTGGCACCATGGCCGCCATCCGCCGGTCCTTCAGCTGCGTCCGGTAGAGGTCGACCCGGAAGCCGTGGCCCGGCCCGATTTCGGCGGCAAGCGCCGGCACGACCGCTACACCCAGTCCGGCCTGGACCATCGACAACGCCACTTCGTAGGTCCGGGTGGTCGCCTCGACCCGCGCTTTCGGCAGCACGCCCTTGTACCACTCGTCGATCCGACGCTTGTGCTGGTTGCCGTACTCGAACCGGATCGTGCTGTTCAGCACGTTGGCGACGGCCGGCTTGACGTCCTCCGTCGGATCCTCGACCGCTTCGAGCGCCAATCCCTCGGGGACCGCGAGGACATAGGGATCCACGAACAGCTCGGTCTGGGCAAACGGAAGATTGCTTGACGCGATCGAGTCCGATGCCACCACGCCAATCGAAATGCGGCGGGCGTAGAGGAGATCGATCGTCTCGGCCGGCGGCACTTCCTGGACGTCTATTTCGACGTTCGGAAACGACACCGCGAAACTGCGCATCGCCTCCGGCAGCAGATTTCGGGCGACGGAACTCAGAATTCCCAGCTTGAGCATGCCCCGCGTGCCGGCGGTGAACTGCCCGATCCCGTCCATGGCCTCGTCGTAATCGCTCAGGATTCGTTCCACCCGTCGCAGGAGGTACCGGCCGGCGTCGGTGAGTTCGATGGTGCCGCCATGGCGCCGCAGCACCTGGGCCGCCAGCTCGTCCTCGAGCTTGGAGATGTGCTGCGAAATCGTGGCCTGCGCCACGCCCAGCTGCTTGCTGGCCCGCGTAAATGACCGCGCTTTGGCCACTGCCCAGAAGGCACGCATGTGAGTGAGCGATACCGCCATCGAGACCTCCGCCTTGCCCTCAGCCTGACCGGTAGGACCGCTCCAGGTCAAGTGCGCATCGAAACGTGCGCGTGGGCGCGGCTTGAATTAGGGCCGCCGACGGCCGCGTGGAAATCCGCGCGCGGCGCGGCGCATGGCCGGCCGGCCGCGTTCTGGGAGTCCACCTCGTCCTCGCACCGACGACACCGGCGCGAGCCCCGCGTCCGATCATCCCCGTCTCAGTGGGCCGCCTCCCAGTTGGCACCCACGCCGACATCCACCACCAGCGGCACCGACATGGCGCACGCCGGCAACGGCGCCGTCTCCATGGTCCGCTTGACCACCGCGGAGGTCGCCTCGACCTCCGCCTCGGGAACTTCGAAGACCAGTTCATCGTGGACCTGCAGCAGCATGTCGGCCTCGAGCCCCGCCCCGCGCAGGGCGTCCGGCATGCGAACCATGGCGCGCTTGATGATGTCGGCGGCCGCCCCCTGCAGCGGTGCGTTGATGGCCGCCCGCTCGGACCCGGCCCGGGCCGAGAAGTTCCGGGCGCGAATGTTCGGCAAGTGACAACGGCGACCGAACATGGTCTCGATGTAGCCGTGATCCCTGGCGAGCTGCTTGGTGGTCTCCATGTACCGTTCGATGCCGGGATACTGCTTGAAATAGGCATCGATGATCCCCTGGGCCTCACCCTTGGGGATACCCAGCTGCCGGGCCAGCCCGAAGGCGCTCTGTCCGTAGATCAGCCCGAAGTTGACCGTCTTGGCCCGGCGCCGCATCTCCGCGTCCACCTCCGGCACGGCGACCGCGAACACGCTGGCGGCCGTGAGCGTGTGAATGTCCGCGCCGTCACGGAACGCCTCCCGCAACGGTTCGATCCCCGCCACCTCGGCCAGCAGGCGGAGCTCGATCTGCGAGTAGTCGGCAGCCAGCAGGACCTTCCCGGGCGGCGCCACGAAGGCGCGCCGGATGCGCCGGCCTTCCTCCGTTCGGATCGGGATGTTCTGCAGGTTCGGATCGCTCGACGACAGCCTGCCCGTGGCGGCTCCGGTCATGTGGTAGGACGTGTGCACGCGCCCCGTGGCGCGGCTGCGCTCGAGCAGCGCCTCGATGTACGTCGACAGCAGTTTCTGGACCTGCCGCCACGCGATCATGCTGCTCGCGATCTCGTGGCCCTGTCCCGCGAGTTCCTCGAGAACGGCGTGGGACGTCGATGCGCTCTTCTTCACGCGGGTCTTGCCGCCGGGCGTGAGCCCGAGTTCCTCGAACAGGATCGTGCCGAGCTGCGCCGGCGACGACAGGTTGAAGGGCCGTCCCGCGAGTCCGTGGATCCGTGTCTCGAGCGCCGCCATCCGCGCCTCGAAGTCGGAGCGGAGTTCTTCCAGCGTGCCGCGATCCACGGCGATGCCGGCCCGTTCCATGGCCGCCAGGACGGGCACCAGCGGTCGCTCCAGCGTCTCGTACACCGTCACCATGCGCTCCTTGAGCACGCGCGGCCGGAGGCACTGGTGCAGCTGCAGCGTGAGATCGGCATCCTCGGCGGCGTACTCGCAGGCCTTGTCGAGCGGTACCTGCGAAAACAAGATCTGGTTGCGGCCGGATCCGCACACCGCCGAAAACGGAATCGGCTCGACGCCCAGGTGGCGTTCGCTCAGCGAATCGAGGCCGTGCTTCGCGCGGCCCGCGTCGACCACGTACGACAGGAGCATCGTGTCGTCGATCGGCGCCACCTCGATACCGGCCGCCCGGTGCAGGACGTTGGCGTCGTACTTGATGTTCTGGCCTACCTTGAGGACCGAGGGGTCCTCGAACAGCGGGCGGAGCCGCGCCAGCACCTCATCCGTCGGCGCCTGGGCGGGCGCGGGCGGCGTGAACAGGCCGTCCTCCCCCGGGCTGTCGGCGGCGCCCACATGCGCGAGCGGGATGTAGCAGGCCCGGCCGGGGGCCGTGGCCAGCGAGATTCCGACCAGTTCGAGCGTTTCGAGTTCGAGGCCCGTGGTTTCGGTGTCGACGGCCACGATTCCCGCCGCGTTGGCCAAGGCAACCCAGGCGTCCAGGCGGCGAAGATCGGTGACCAGTTCGTAGTCTCGCTCGACCGGCGCGGCCTCGGTCAATGCCGCTGTCGAGCCGGCACCGTCCAGCTGCCCGGCGATCCGCTGAACCAGACTGGCGAACCCCTGCGCCCGGAGAAATCCCAGCAGCAGGTCCGGATCGGGCGGGCCGCGACGCATGTCCTCGATTCCGACGTCCACCGGTACGTCGCGCCGGAGCGTGACCAGCCGCATGCTGACGCGCGCGTCGTCGGCATGCTGGAGCAGTCGCTCGCGACGCTTGGGCTGCTGCACCGAGGAAGCCCCCGCCAGCACGTCCTCGAGGGAACCGAACCGGGACACCAGCTCGGCCGCTGTCTTGACGCCGATTCCGGGCACGCCGGGGACATTGTCCGTCGCGTCGCCGGCCAGAGCCTGCACATCGATGACCCGCTCGGGCGGCACGCCAAACTTCTCGGCCACCTCCGGCGGACCGATGGGTTCCAGATCGCGCGGCCCCAGCATCCTGACGTGGGGGCCCACCAACTGCATCAAATCCTTGTCGGACGAGACGATGTCGACGTCCCATCCCGAGTTGCTCGCCCGCTCGGCGAAGGTCGCGATCAGGTCGTCGGCCTCGTATCCGGGGAGCTCGATCGACGGCAGCCCAAACGCACGCGTCGCCTCGCGCACCAGTGGAAACTGCGGGATCAATGCCTCCGGCGGCGGTGGCCGATGGGCCTTGTAGGCGGGAAATATGTCGTTTCGGAAGGACTTCGCGCCGGCGTCGAAGATCACCGCGAGCCCGTCACTGGCCTCCTGCTGGTACAGCTTCCACAGCATGCTGCAGAAACCGTACACGGCGTTTACCGGCGTGCCGTCGGCTCGCGTGAGCTCGCGCATCGCATGAAACGCCCGGAAGAGGTACCCGGAGCCATCGACCAAGATCAGCCGCGGTCGTGCCGAGGGCGATTCCGTCACGGGCGTGGGATCGGCCACGGCAGCACGGCAAGGTCAGTCAGCGCGCCGCACGAAGCGTCGTCCGCAGTACGGACACACGATCTCTCCCCCTGCCCGGAGCGACAGGAACACGCGCGGATGACCGTCCGCGCCGCCGCCGTCACAGGCGACCCGATCCTCATCGACTTCGACCGTTTCGGGAGACGCCATGGGACGCGGCCCCTGAGCGCGGTGCGGCCCAGGTCGTTGCCACGCGCGGGGCTAGATGATAAGGAAAGGGGAACGGCCATGCTAGACGATCCCGGTCCTGATTCCGTGCCCGGCGCGTCGGCGGCGGCTATCCGCATTAGCGGCCTCGAGAAAGTGTACCGCGCCCAGTCCGGCCAGCCGCCCATGCGGGCGCTCAGGGGCGTCAGCCTGGAAATCCCGAGGGGATCGATCTTCGGGCTGCTGGGTCCGAACGGTGCCGGAAAGTCAACGCTGATCAATATTTTGGCCGGGCTGGTCGTGAAGAGCGGCGGCCAGGTTGAAATCAACGGATATGACCTCGACGCGGCCTGGCGACAGGCGCGTCTCTCCATCGGCGTCATGCCGCAGGAGCTGGTCCTCGATCCGTTCTTCTCGCCGCGGCAGACGCTGGAGTTGCAGGCCGGCCTCTACGGGGTCCCGCCAAGCCGGCGACAGACCGAGGCGCTGCTGGAGATGGTGGGGCTGGCCGACAAGGCCGACGTCTACTCGCGCACGCTGTCGGGCGGCATGCGTCGCCGCCTGATGATGGCGAAAGCGCTGGTGCACCGACCACCGATCGTGATCCTTGACGAGCCGACTGCGGGGGTCGACATCGAATTGCGCGAGCTCCTGTGGAACGAGGTCCGGTACATCAACGATGCCGGAGCGACCATCCTGCTGACGACGCACCACTTCGAGGAAGTCGAGGCCATCTGTGACCGGATCGCCATCATCAACCGGGGATCCGTGATCCTGAACGGACCGATGGACGAGATGCTGGCCGAGCTGGACCGCAAGGAGCTGGTGGTCCGCTTAGCGGAGCCGTGCAGCGAGGTGCCCGCGGCCTTCAGCGATCTCGACGCCTATCTCCAGGGCGACCGCACAGTGGTGATCGGATATCGGCCGACCCGAACCCGGACGGTCGACCTCCTGGGCCGTATCCGCAATTCGGAACTGCAGGTCGAGGACCTGTCGACGCGCGAGCCCAACCTGGAAGACCTCTTCCGGACCCTGACGCGCGAGCCCGGGACCGACGCAGCCCACCCGTGACCACGCTTCGCGCCGCCGCGGAACAGGCCCGCGCCTGGCCGTTCACCGAAGCGCGCCGACTGGCGACGCGCCTTGGCGACCGTCTGCCTGAGAAGGGCCACGTGCTGTTCGAGACGGGGTTCGGACCCTCGGGCCTGCCCCATATCGGGACCTTCGGCGAGGTAGCCCGCACGACCATGGTCCGTCACGCCTTCGAGACCCTGACCGGGATGCCGACCCGGCTGATCGCGTTCTCCGACGACATGGACGGCTTACGCAGCGTGCCGACCAACGTGCCCGAGCAGGCCATGCTGGCCGGACACCTGGGCCGCCCCCTGAGCGACATTCCCGACCCGTTCGGCCAGTACGAGAGCTTCGCCGCGCACAACAACGCCCAGCTCTGCACCTTCCTGGACCGGTTCGGGTTCGACTACGAGTTTCGGAGCTCGACGCGCTGCTACCGCAGCGGCGTCTTCGATGAGACGCTGCTGATGGTGCTGCAGCACTACGACGAAATCACCGAGATCATCCTTCCCACGCTGGGGCGTGAGCGGCGCGCGACCTACAGCCCGTTCCTGCCGGTCTGCCCGACGACCGGCCGGGTCCTGCAGGCTCCGGTCCTCGCCCGCAATCCCGATGCCGGTACGGTCACCTACCGCGGCGAGGACGGGGCGGAAGTCGAGACGCCCGTGACGGGGGGACGCTGCAAACTGCAGTGGAAGCCGGACTGGGCGATGCGCTGGGTGGCACTGGACGTCGACTACGAGATGAACGGCAAGGACCTGATGTCGTCGTACGAACTCGGAGCCCGGATCGCCCGCGTGCTCGGCGCCAGGCCGCCGGCGAACATGACGTACGAGCTCTTTCTCGACGAGCGCGGGGAGAAGATCTCGAAGAAGATCGGCAACGGCCTGACACTCGAGGAATGGCTTACGTACGGCACCGAGGAAAGCCTGTCGCTCTTCATGTACCACCAGCCCGGCCGCGCCAAGCGGCTTCACTTCGACGTGATCCCCCGGCATGTCGATGACTACGAGCGTCACCTCAAGCAGTTCGCGGACCGGGGTCAGGACGGCGACCCGGCAGAACTGCTCGAAAATCCAGTGTGGCACATCCACGGCGGCCAGCCGGCGCGCACCCGGACGGTGCCGCTGACGTTCGGAATGCTGCTCAATCTTGCCAGCGCGTGTAACGCCGAGGACGCGTCGGTGCTCTGGGGATTCATCGAGCGCTATCTCCCGACCGCGGGGCCCGGGACGGAACCTGCGCTCGACCAGTTGGTCGCCCTCGCCGTCCGCTACTACCAGGATCGGGTGCGTCCCCAAAAGCGGTACCGGCCGGCCACCGCGCCCGAGCGCACCGCGCTGCTGGCACTCGCCGAGGCCCTCCGCGCCCTCCCTCCGGACGCAGACGGCGAAACGCTTCAGGGCACCATCTTCGAGGTCGGGCGGGCCAACGGGTTCGACGAGCCGAAGATCTGGTTCAAGGCGCTCTACGAAACCCTGCTCGGCCAAAGTCGCGGCCCCCGGATGGGTTCCTTCATCGCGCTCTACGGCATTGCCGAGACGGTCACGCTGATCGAAGCGGTCACCGCCGGCAGACGTCCGTCCGACGCAGCAGAAACGCCCGTTTCCTAGCTCCGGCTGCTGCCGCTTTGGGGACCGGTCCATTTGGATCGATCGACGGCAGCACCACTGTCGGCAACCCGTTGCCGGCCCAAGTCAAACCCAACGCAGCCTCAAACCGGACAGTAAGTTAGACTGGTTGTTGACTAGTTGATGTGATCCTGCCCGGCGGTCACACGATGCCCACGATCGGCGCGTTCGAGGCCAAGACCCACCTTCCCAAGCTGTTGCGACTCGTGGCAAACGGCGAACGGTTCGTCATCACCAGACACAATCGCGCAGTCGCCGAGCTGATCCCATTCCAGCCTCATGACTCCGACAAGGTAGGGGCGGCAATTTCCGGCCTGAAGGCGTTTCAGGACACGCACAGTCTTGGCGGCTGATCCGTTCGCGCGCTGATCGAAGAAGGCCGCAGGTACTGATCCCGTGTTCGTCCTCGACTGTTCGGTCACCATGCCGTGGGTATTCCCCGACGAAGCCACCGAAGCCACGGCCCGACTACGGGACATGCTGGAAGACGACCGGGCAGTCGTCCCGTCGCTATGGGCGATCGAGGTGGGAAGTGTCCTGCTCGCCGCAACCAAGCGGAAGCGTATCGGCGCTGAGAGTTGGCAGGAGTTATGCGCCCACCTCGAAGCCCTGCCCATCGAGATTGACCCTTTCTCGGTTTCGCGTGTGTGGGGGGGGGGTGCACTGCGCCTTGCCCACTCCTACGACCTGTCCGCCCATGACGCGGTCTACCTGAAACTGGCGCTACGCCGACAGCTGCCTCTCGCAACGCTGGGCCAGGCCCTTGGTACGGCCGCCCGTGCCGCGGGACTGGACACGCCCGCCGACCGCCAGCAGGGCACACCCGGACCTGATGCTGGGTTGACAGGAGGGTCGCCTGCACACCCGCGTGAGCATTGACCGTGCCTGTTCCATCCGTGCTCCCATCCGGTATTGCTGGCGCCATTCCCCGGGGTTGGCCTGCTCGGGCTCCGCGAACGAGACCGAGCATTGCTGCGAATGCATGCGTGGGACTAGTACCCCGGCTTGCTGCGGGGATTCCCTTCGTGGCGAAAGGCTGCACAATCGTTGATCCTCCGGGCTTCCGCAGTTGACGCCTATGACGCATATCGGAAACGGCACCATGACTGAACTTCTTGCTGGAAAAGTGGCCCTGGTGACAGGGGCGGGGCGCGGAATCGGTGCCGAGATCGCCAAGCTGATGGCCGCGCACGGCGCGAGCGTCGTCGTGAACGATCCGGGCAGCGCCACGTCGGGCGAAGGCCAGGACCAGGCGCACGCGGTCGCAACAGTCGAGGCGATCCGCTCGGGAGGAGGCTCCGCGGAAGCGAATTTTGACAGCGTGACCGAATTTGCCGCCTCGGAAGGCATGGTCACGCAGGCGATCGATCGGTACGGGCGGATCGACATCGTCGTGAACAACGCCGGAATCCTTCGCGACGCCATCTTCCACAAGATGACCGAAGGCGACTGGGACGCGGTGATCGACGTCCACCTCAAGGGTAGTTTCAACGTGGCAAGGGCGGCCGCAACCCGGTTCCGGGCCCAGGAATCCGGGTGCTTCGTGCACATGACCTCGACGTCGGGCCTGGTCGGCAACGTCGGACAGGCGAACTACGCTGCGGCCAAGCTTGGAATCGTCGGTCTCTCGAAGTCCCTCGCGCTCGACATGGCGCGGTTCAACGTGCGGTCGAACTGCATCGCTCCCTTCGCATGGAGCCGGATGATCGGGACCATCCCGGCAGCAGACGACGCCGCACGCGCGCGTATCGAGAAGCTCAAGCAGATGACCCCCGACAAGATCGCGCCGGTCGCGGTCGCGCTCTGCTCGGATCGCGCGGCGCACGTGACCGGCCAGATCTTCGGTGTCCGCAGCAACGAGATCTTCCTGCTCAGCCAGTCCCGCCCGCTCCGAGGCATCCACGAGGGCTCGGGCTGGTCTCCGGAAGCCGTGGTCGAGCATGCCTTCCCCGCGCTGCAGCCCGACTTCTACCCGCTCGATCGAACCGCTGACATCTTCAGTTGGGACCCCGTGTAGCGGCTGCAGCGCCTGTCAGGCGGCGCGGCCGGGCGCCGCACCAGGCTGCGGGGCCGGCGCTACCGCAGTTTGGGGATAAAGTCGGCGGCTACGGACTGCTGCAGCAGGAACACACAGTCCTCGGGTCCGATGCAGGCGTCGCCGTGCATCTCGCCGCCCGGCTGGAACACGTACGAGCCCGGCAGCAAATCTCGCTCCTCGCCGGTCTCCTCGAACCAGTGTTTCCAGGTTCCCGTCAGGACCACGCCATGGTAGTCACCGGTATGGGCGTGCACGGGGGCGGTGAAGCCGGCCGGGAATCGAATCAACCGGACATTGGCCCCCGTGGCCGGATTGCCGAACAATACGGCCACGTCGACCGAGGACCCCTCCCGGATGGGCTCCCATTCGACCTCGTCGAGCGAAATCATGAGCCCGTGGGCTCGGTCGCCCTCGGCGTGGGCAACGCCGACCGTCGCAAGCAGTGCCGCGCACCCGAACACGAGTGTCATCAAGATTTTCATATGCTCCACCTTTCGCGCATGGTTCTTCGGAGTAACGGCGCCTGCGTCCGTGCAGCCTTCCCCCTCGTTCGAGAACGGCATCCCGGGCGCGGTGGCTGGGAGGGCCGCCAAGGCAGAATGCGTGCCACGCGATGGCGAGCCCGTGCAGTCGCGAGTCGGGGCGCCGACACGTTGCTGCCGCGCTCCCCGGGCGCCGGCGGCGCGGCAGTATGGCGGGCGGGCGGCGGCCCTACAAGGAAGCCCCACAAGGAGAATCCGTGCCTCGGAGGCCGGTGACCCGCCGGCGCGGACTGGCGTGATCCCCTGCCGGCTGAACCGGCCGAGATGCGCCAGAGGGACCGAATTCCGGACGGATGGGTGACCATATGGACAAGAATCCCTTTGTCCCGCTCCGCGACTATCGGGAGTATCCCGAGGCCGAGATGATGCAGCGGGCGCGCCAGTTCCATTTGGAGCTGAAGAGAAGGCGCACGGTTCGGCATTTTTCGAGCCGTCCCGTCCCGCGGGCGGTGATCGAGAGTTGCCTGCGCACGGCGACGACAGCGCCGAGTGGCGCCAACCTCCAACCGTGGCACTTCGTCGTCGTCAGCGATCCGGAAACGAAGCACCGGATCAGGCTGGCGGCCGAGGAGGAGGAGCGCCACTTCTACCAGCATCGGGCGCCGCAGGAATGGCTCGACGCCCTGGCCCCGCTCGGCACCGACGAACACAAGCCGTTCCTCGATCGCGCTCCCTATCTGATCGCGATCTTCGCCCAAAAGCACGGCCGTCTGGCCGACGGGCGAAGAGTCAAGCACTACTACCCCCTGGAATCGGTCGGGCTGGCGACCGGGATGCTGATCGCGGCGCTGCACGTCGCAGGATTGGCGACGCTGACCCACACTCCGAGCCCCATGAAGTTCCTGAACGAACTCCTGGGTCGCCCGAAGTCATCTGAGCGCCCGTTCCTGTTGCTGGTGGTGGGTTACCCCGCCAGGAACGCGACGGTCCCCGCCATCGGCCGAAAGCCGCTTGACGACGTGGTGACCTACGTGTGACAGCGCGCCCGGTCCGGCGCTCGGGGTCAGGCCCTGGAATCAGCTCCCGGCTAGGCACCACTCGAGGATCGCCTTCTGCACGTGCAGGCGATTCTCCGCTTCGTCCCAGACTGCTGAATCCGGACCGTCAATCACTTCCGCGGTGACCTCCTCCCCGCGGTAAGCAGGCAGGCAATGCATGAATACGGCGCCCGGCGCCGCCGCATCCATCAGCGACTGGTCCACCTGGAAGGGGCGGAACACCGCCTGCTGGTCCGCCAAACCGTCCACCGACGGGTCCGCGGCCATGGATTTCCACGTGTCGGTCACCACTGCGGACGCCCCTCGCGCCGCCGCGGCCGGCTCGTCCACCAAGTCCACAAATCCCGAGTCGACCGCCCGGCTGACAAGTTCCGCCGGCGGCTGCCGGGAAGGGGGACACGCAACGCGCAGACGCACGCCGAGCTGCATGGCCGCGTGAATCCACGAGTTGGCCACGTTGTTGCCGTCTCCGACCCAGGCCACGTGCCGGCCTTCCAGAGAGCCGAACCGATCCCTGAGGGTCAGCAGATCAGCCATGACCTGGCACGGGTGGCTCCGGTCGGTCAGGCCGTTGATCACCGGAATCTCGGAATGTCCGGCAAATTCTTCGAGCTGGGTGTGCGAACCGGTTCGCAGCAGCGCTACGTCCGCGTAGCGAGACAGCACGCGAGCGGTGTCTGCGAGGCTCTCGCCCCGGCCCATCTGGGTCCCTTGCCGGTCGAGCGTGAGGGCCCGGCCGCCCAGCTCGTTCATCGCCACCTCAAACGATACCCGTGTCCGCGTGGACGGTTTCTCGAACAGCATGGCCAGCGTCCGGCCGTGACCCGCGCCCGGCTCCGCCCGCAAGGCGGTGCGGTCCCGCTTGTAGGCGCTGGCCCGTTCGAGCAGCCGTCCGAGCAGGGCACCGTTCAGACGGTCAAGGTCAAGGAAGTGTCGAGGTTGGTTCATCGTGCCGGCCCGCCGCCGCTCACCGGAACGTGCGAAAAACGGCTTCCGTAATGGCCAGAGTCTCGTCCACGTGGGCGTGTTCGATGTTGAGCGGCGGCAACATCCGCACGGTGTCCCCGCCCGCCGGAACCGTCAGCAAGCGGTGCTCGCGGAAGCGGGCATAGAGGTCCGCCGCCGGCACCGCTGCGGTCATGCCGAGCATCAGGCCGCGGCCCCGTACTTCCGAGATCACCCCCGGGTGCTGATTCTGCAACCGCTCCAGCCCATCGCGCAGGCGGGCTCCCGCCTGCTCGACACCGGCAAGAAATCCTGGTGACAGGATCTCCTCGACCACCGCATCCGCGACCGCACTCGCGAGAAAGTTCCCGCCGAACGTGGATCCGTGCGTGCCCGGCACCATGCCGACTGCTGCCCGCTCCGTCGCCAGGACGGCGCCGATCGGGAACCCGCTGCCGAGGCCCTTGGCAAGACCGGCGACATCGGGCGAGACCTCCTCCCATTCGCAGGCCAGGAACCGGCCGGTCCGCCCGACTCCGGTCTGGACCTCGTCCAGGGCCAGCAGGATGCCGTGCTCGTCGCACAGGCTGCGCAGCCCGGCGAGATAGCCCTGCGGCGCGGTCACGATGCCGGACTCGCCCTGCAACGGCTCAACGAACACGGCTGCCGTCCGATCGGTGACAGCGGCCCGGGTGGCTTCAAGATCGCCGTAGGGAACCCGCACGAACCCTGACGCGAGCGGCGTGAACCCCGCGCGGTGGGCCTCGTTGCCGCCCGCCGCCAGCCCCGCCAGCGTGCGCCCGTGGAATGCCCCGTCCGTCACGATCACCTCGACGCGCTCGGAATTGCCGTGGTGGTAGTGGAACCGCCGCACGGTCTTGATCACGCCTTCCGAGGCCTCGGCGCCCGAGTTGCAAAAGAACACCCGATCGGCAAATGAGTGCTCGACCAGTCGCGCGGCGAGACGCTCCTGCGGGCCGATTCGATAGAGGTTCGAGGTGTGCCACAGCCGGCCGGCCTGCTCGGCCAGGACCGCAACCAGCTTCGGGTGGGCATGGCCAAGGGCGGTCACGGCGATGCCGGTGCCGAAGTCGAGATAACGCGTACCGTCGGTCGTGAAGAGATACGGACCCTCGCCCCGCTCGAAGGCCAGATCGAGCCGGGCGTAGGTGGGCATCAGCGCGTCCATGAATGACAGATCCGAAACAGGGGCAGGATTGAGAAGGAAGACCCCGCAATGTAGCGCAGAACCGCCGGCGATGAGGCGGGATCAGTCCTTGAGCCGGTATCCGGTCTGGAACATCCAGAGCGCCCAGAGCAACAGGCCGAGATTGATGACCGCCAGCAACGCCATGCCCAGGCCGAGACTCGCGTCTGAGTGGCCGATGAAGCTGGAACGGAACCCGTCGATGACATAGAAGAACGGGTTGAACTGAATGATGGTGTAGAACGGTTCCGGCAGTCGCTCGATCGAGTAGAAGGTGCCGGACAGAAACGAAAGCGGCGTCACGACAAAGTTGGTGATCGTGGACATGTGGTCGAACTTCTCGGCCCAGACGCCGGTCAGCACGCCGAGCAGCGACATCAGCAGCGCCGCTGCCACCACGTAGTACCCCAGCACCAGGTAGTCCTGGAGGCGGATCGGCACGAAGACCCACATGGCGAGACCAACCGCCAGCCCGACGCAGAGGCCGCGGGCCAGCCCGCCCACGAGGAACCCGGTCAGCAGTTCCCCCGGCGCGAGCGGCGGCATCAGCAGGTCCACAATATTGCCGGTCATCTTGGCGCTGAGCAGCGAACTCGACGCGTTCGCAAACGCGTTCTGCATCACTGCCATCACGATCAGGCCGGGCGCCAGGAACTCGAGAAACGGCCGGCCTCCCACTTCCCGGAACGTCCCGCCCAGCGCCAGTGCAAACACCGCAAGGAACAGCAGCGTGGTGACCATCGGACCGGCGATGGTCTGCTGCCCGATCTTGAGGAACCGCAGCGTCTCCCGCCCGCACAGAACCCACAGTCCCCCCCAATTGATCCGGCCCATGGTGGGCATGGGCATCGGCGCGGCCGGACTGCGCGAATTTCGCTGGACCATTTGGACTAACCTTCGTTCGAATTCAGGGCCGGCAGCACGGTGCCGACGGGAACCGGAGTGCCGCGTAGAAACGCTGCGGCATCGAGCCTGCGGCCGCCTGGCCGCTGTACCTCCAGCAATTGCAGGCCGTCCACCCCGCAGGCGACCGTAAGGCGATCATCCAGCACCGTTCCCGCGGGCGCCGGACAGGACTTGACGGGCCGAGCGCGCCATACCTTGACCGGTTCGGAACGCCCCTTCAAGGGAATCAGGGCCCGGGCGCCCGGCGCAGGGTGCAGAGCGCGGATCTGCCGCTCCAGCTGCTCGGCCGCGGACTCCCAATTGAGGACCCGGTCAGCCGGACCAAGCTTGCTCGCGTAGACCGCGCCCTCCGGCTGCGCCACGGGGGCCAGCGTGCCCGCGGCCAAACCGCACAGTGCTTCCGCGAGCCGGTTCGCGCCGCACGTCGCCAGGGCGTCGCGCAGCGTACCGCCCGTCATGTCGGGACCGATCGACACCTCGCACCGATCCAGGACTGGACCGGTATCCAGCCCCTCATCCATCAGCATCAGCGAGACCCCGGTCACCGCATCGCCGGCCATGATCGCGCGCTCGACTGGCGCCGCGCCGCGCCACCGGGGCAGCAGGGACGCGTGCACATTCACGCACCCCAGCCGGAATGCCTTCAGGACGGCACCTGGCAGGAGCAGTCCGTACGCGACCACGACCCCCACATCGAGCCGCATTGACCGCAGCCGCGCGGTTTCCCCGGGGTCCCGCAGGGTGCGGGGTGTCCGCACCGCAAGGTCCAGGTCCCCGGCGCGTCCGGCTACGGGGCTCCCCCGCATCCGGTGACCCCGGCCGGCAGGGCGCGGCGGCTGGGTGTACACGACCTCGATGTGATGGACGCTGGCATGCAGCGCATCCAGCGCCGGCAGCGCGAACTCCGGCGTGCCGAAGAACGCCGCCCGCAGCGGCGTCCCCTTCAAGGCCGCCTCAGGCCGCCGGACGGATGGTTCGATCGCGTCCCCGCCGGGCCAGCCGCTTCTCCTTGACCAGCCTCTGGATGATCCGGTCGCGCGTCAGGCGGGTCAGGTGGTCGACGAACAGCACCCCGTCCAGATGATCGATCTCGTGCTGCCAGCACACGGCTTCCAGCCCCGTGCATTCCCGGGTGTGGGTCACGCCGTCGAGATCCTGGTACCGCACCGTGACCCGGGCCGGGCGCTCGACCTCTTCATAGGCCTCCGGCACCGAGAGACAGCCCTCGCTCATCGTGACGGTCTCCGCGCTCGCATCGAGGACTTCCGGGTTGACCAGAATTTGCGGATTGGGCGGCTCGTCCTCGCCGTGCAGATCCATCACCACCATCCGCTGCTGCACGTCAACCTGCGGCGCCGCCAGCCCGATGCCGTTGGCGGCGTACATGGTCTCCAGCATGTTCTGGGCCAGCTCCGCGAGCGTCCGGTCGAACTGCTCGACCGGGCGGCTCACTTTCGTCAGCCGAGGGTCGGGCGCCTTCAGGATGGGTAGGATTGCCAAGGGATTCAGCCTCCGCCGCCAATTGCGTTTCCGCCGGCACGCGGCACACGCACAACACAAGTATGGCAAAAAAGTACGGGCGGACCGAGTCTCTCGGCTCGACCCCGACCTTGCGCGCCTGCGTGCACCTGTCGTCGCGGCCGACTCAGCCGGGCGGCCCCACAATCACCTGCATCGGCAGCTCCGGGTCGCGCGACCACTCCGCAAGAGAGCCGTCGTACAGGCGGGTTCCGGCGCGCCCGAGCAGTTCATGCAGGACGAACCAGCCCAACGCGCTTTCCAGTCCGGCGTTGCAGAACACGACCGGGTCGGCATCGGCGGGCACGCCGGCGTGCTCGAGCGCCGCACGCACCGTGCCGGGCGCATGAAAGACGAGGGTGTCGTCCACGAGAAACCAGGCAAGCGGCACGTTCCGCGCGCCCGGCAGCGTGCCATGACGAAGCACGGTCTCATTGCGGTTCAGGCCCAGGTACTGATCGCTGGTTCGAAGGTCCACCAGAGGGCGGCCCGACACGATCGCGTCCCCCACGGCGGTACGGTCCGCCAGAATGGGAGGTGCCCGGCGCGGCGCGTAGGAACCCGGTACCGGGGGCTGGTAGCCGGTGTCCACGTCATTGTCCCAGCGCGCGGTCCAGGCCGCGAGGCCGCCGTCCAGGATCGACACGGCAGCATGACCGACACTGCGCAGCGAGACGAAGATCGCAGCTGCTTCCGCCGCGTCGTAGCGGCCGGACCCCGGCGCCACGATGACGACGTGGTCGTCCGGGCTGATGCCGAGGCGCCCAAGCAGCTCGGCCGTGCGGCCCGGCGCCGGGAGCCGCATCGGCACGCCGGCCTGCGTTTCCCGCCATCCGTCCTCGTAGAAGTTCGTGAAGGTGGCGCAGGGTACGTGCCCGGTCTCGTGGTCGGCTCGTGAACGGCGCACGTCGAGCACCAGGAGCCCGTCGGAGCAGGTCCGCTCGGCCAGCCAGGCCACGTCGACCAGCGGCGTCGCCGCCGTTGCGGGCTGCGCCAGTGCGGCGGACGCCGAAATCGCGAGCAGGAGAAACCAACGCCGAGCCATGCTGGCCGGAGCATAAGCCCGGACGCCAGATACCAATAGGCAGTTCCTATGCAACGTATAGATGGACCCTCAGGTCGCGCATCCTATCTTGCGTCCCACTGACGGGCGCACGTAATTGCGTCTACCTTGGAACCCTGATCGGAGAGTTACCTATGTGGAAAGCTCCTGTGGTTCGCGAGGTGGCGGTCGGTCTTGAGATCAACTGCTACGCTTGCGCGGAGGTCTGATCCTAGTCTGGATCTGACTTTGACCCCCGCCGAACGGAAACCCGGGGCAACGGTGATGTCGTATGCAAATCCGTGTTCTGGGAGCAGCCGCCGGCGGGGGGTTTCCGCAGTGGAATTGTAATCATCCGAATAGTCGCCGGGCGCGTGCCGGCGACCCTGATACCCCCTCCAGAACTCAATCTTCCATCGCCGTCAGCGACGACGGTACGCGTTGGTTCCTGTTCAACGCCTCCCCCGATCTACGCCAGCAGATAGCCGAGAATCCGGTCCTCCAGCCGTCGGCGCAGGCGCCGCTTCGCTACAGTCCGATTACCGGCGCGGTGCTGACCAACGCCGATGTGGACCATGTCGCCGGCCTGCTGAACCTTCGCGAATCGCAGCCGCTGAGCCTCTACGCGACCCCGCGGGTACTCGGGGTGCTCGAGGCCAACACCATCTTCAACGTCCTGAACCCCGCATTCGTCGAGCGGCGCACCCTGACCCTTGACGAGCCGGTGCAACTCGTGGACGCCGCCGGGGGCGCCGCCGGCCTGGAGATCACGCCGTTCGCAGTTCCCGGAAAAGTCGCCCTCTGGCTGGAGGACGAAGCCAAGGGTCCCGATTTCGGCTCGGTCGACGAGGACACCATCGCCCTGCACGTCCGTTCCACATCAAGTGACGCCTCGTTTCACTACATGCCGGCCTGCGCCGCCATCACCGATGCCGTGCGCGAGCGCGTCCGCGGCACCCCCCTGCTCTTTTTTGACGGTACCCTCTGGGTCGACGACGAGATGGTCCGCGACGGAGTCGGCGTGAAGACCGGCAAACGCATGGGGCACACCAGCATTTCGGGCGAGGGCGGCTCGCTCCATGGTCTTGACGGCCTCGACATCGGACGCCGGATCTTCATTCACCTCAACACGACCAACCCGGTGCTGTCGGCCGACACCCCGGAACGCCGGTCCGTCGAGGGCGCCGGGTGGGAGGTCTCCTACGACGGGATGGAGATCGACCTGTGATCGCGCCGGCGCCGATGGTGCCCGGAGCCCCCGGCACGGAGACCGAGCCGCCGCGTTCCGAACCGGAGATGCTGGCGGCGTTGTCCCGGATCGGTGAAGAGCGTTACCACAGCCTGCATCCGTTCCATCGACTGCTGCACGACGGCGAACTCGACCACGGACAGGTGCAGGCCTGGGCCCTAAATCGCTACTACTACCAATGCTCCATCCCCCGCAAGGACCTGACCCTCATGGCACGGATCGCCGACGTCGATCTGCGGCTGGAATGGCGTTCTCGCGTCATCGACCATGAAGGCGACATGGATGGATCGGGTGGACTGGCACGCTATCTCCAGCTCTGTGAACGCCTCGGTCTCGACCTCGACTACGTCCGCTCGTGCGCCGGCCTGCTGCCCGGCACCCGCTTTGCGGTCGACGCCTATATCGCGTTTGTGCGCGAGCGTTCGGTGCTGGAGGCAATCGCGTCCTCGTTGACCGAGCTGTACGCGCCGGCCATCCACCGGGAGCGGATTGCGGGGCTCTCCCGCCACTACGCATGGGCCGACGACTATGCCCTGGCCTATTTCAAGAAGCGTATCAACCAGGCGCGGCGAGACGTGGATTTCGGCCGCGCGTGGGTGCTCCGCAATGCCCGGACCCGGGCCGAGCAGGACGCCGTGCTCGACGCGGTGCGGTTCAAGACCGACGTGCTCTGGGCCCAGCTCGATGCGTTGCATTCAGCCTACGTGGAACCAAGGCGGATTCCCCCCGGCTGCTTCGTACCTCAACCTCGGGACCAGGAGCACGCAGCGTGAGCAAGCGTCTCCTCCTGGACCGCGACTCGGTGCCGCGGCTGCCGCGGCACGCAAAACTCCGGTTCGACCGGGCTCGCGACTGCTGGATCATCAATGCGCCGGAGCGCGTGTTCGAGCTGGATGCGATTGCGGGCGAAGTCATCCAGCTCGTGGACGGAACGCGGACCCTGGCGGTCCTGGTGGACGAACTCGCCACGAAGTACGACCAGGCCCCCCGTGCGGACATTGAACGCGATGTCACCGCCATGCTCCAGAACCTGGCTGACAAGGGATTTGTGATCGCATGATTGACCAAGCTGAAGCCCCCGCGAACGCGCAAACCGAATGCGCCGCGGCAACCGGAACCTCGGATTCCCGCAATCGGCTGATTCCCTACGCTGTTCTTTGTGAACTGACCCATCGCTGCCCGCTCCAGTGTCCGTACTGCTCCAACCCGGTCGAACTGGAGCGCGCATCGCGCGAGATCGACACCGACGCCTGGAAGAGCGTCCTCTCGCAGGCCGTGGACATGGGGATCCTGCAGGCGCATTTCTCGGGCGGCGAGCCGACCGTCCGGAAGGATCTGGAAGAGATGGTCGAGCACGCCTCCAAGGCCGGGCTCTACACCAATCTCATCACCTCCGGCGTGTTGCTGACCCCGGCCCGGCTCGACCGGCTGCGGGAGGCGGGCCTCGATCACGTCCAGGTCTCGTTCCAGGACACGGAGTCCGAGAACGCGGACCGCATCGCGGGGTTCCGCGGACATGCCAAGAAACAGGAAGCTGCCCGCATGGTTCGGGCCGCCGACTTGCCGCTCACCGTCAACGCCGTGATGCACCGCCAGAACCTGCATCACCTCGAAGACATGATCGCGATGGCCGTGGAACTCGACGCGGAACGGCTCGAGGTGGCCCAGGTGCAGTACTACGGATGGGCGCTCAAGAACCGGCAGGCGTTCCTTCCGACCCGGGACCAGCTCGATGAGGCGACCCGGATCGTCGAAGAGGCCCGGGTCCGCCTCAAGGGGATCCTGGCGATCGATTACGTGGTCCCCGACTACTACGCGCGCCGACCGAAGTCCTGCATGGGCGGCTGGGGCCGCCAGTTCCTCAACATCACCCCTGCCGGCAAGGTGCTGCCCTGCCACGCGGCGGAATCGCTGGACTTCCTAGAGTTCGAGAATGTGACCGAACGTCCGCTGGCCTGGATCTGGGAACACTCGAGCGCCTTCAACCGGTTCCGCGGCACCGACTGGATGCCGGAGCCGTGCCGCAGTTGCGATCGGCGCGAGATCGATTGGGGCGGCTGCCGATGCCAGGCGTTCGCCCTGACCGGGGATCCCGATACGACTGACCCCGCCTGCGAGTTCGCTCCGCAGCGGCACGTGCTGGAAATGCCCATTGGCGAGGCCGGCGGCGAGATTCCGGAGTTCGTGTACCGGCGCATCGGCAACGGCTGACCGCTCGCTGCGTCTGTCGGCGAGCACTTGGGCCGGGAACCGGGATGCCAGTACTGCAGCCTGCGTGCGCACCTGCTGCCTCAGGCGCGCAACGGGACCGGATGCCGCACCCATTGCCCCGCTCCCACGGCGATTCGCTATCCTGCTGCCACCTGTCCGCATGGCCGGACAACCCGACCGTGATGGGTTCCCGATCACGCCACCACTGACGGCATCCGTGCAATCTTCAGCCAAGACCATGCAGTCGATGCTGGCTGCAGCCCAAGCCAAGGTCCCGCAAATCGATATCGTCGAGGCCCGGGCGCGACATGGTCGCGCCGTGTTTGTCGACGTGCGCGATCACCACGAAGTGGCAGCGGGTCACATTCCGGGTGCGCTGCACGTCCCGCGCGGCCACCTCGAGTTCATTGCCGACCCGGCCTCGTCGAGCCACCCCTCCCAGATGGCTGCCGACGCCGAACTCGTGATCTACTGTGCTGCCGGCGGGCGTTCAGCCCTGGCAGCGGCCACTCTCCAGGAGATGGGGTACGCCAACGTTTCGAATCTGGTTGGCGGTTACTCGGCCTGGGTCAACACCGGCGGCCCGACCGAAGGCGGCTGAAACGGCCTCAAGTCCAATCGGGCGTTGTGGCTGGTATGGTCGCCGGCAAGCCCCGCACCCGTAGCTCAACTGGATAGAGCGCTGCCCTCCGGAGGCAGAGGTTGCAGGTTCGAGTCCTGCCGGGTGCGCCATAAACAATCAACCGCTTAGCGGAATTTGTCAGAAGGCCGAAAACGCCGGAAACTGTGGGGCGCCACAGTTTCCGCCCGATCCGGGCCTTAAACCCGCTCACCAGGCGCTCGAGTACCTGCATAGTCGCGGGGCCCATTTCGTGCTTGCGGACACCCGAAAGCGTCCATTGGGCAAGGGGTGGCAGACGAACCCCGCGTCACTTCGCGACGTCCTCGATCATGCTGGCCAGGGTGGGCTCGTGGGCGTGCTGCCAGCGTCCTTGCAGCTTGTCTGTATCGACGTGGACGAAGGCGGACAGAAGGGCGTCGACGCGGTCGAGAATGTGCTGGGCCCTCCCCTCACCGTCACCTGGACACGCCGAGAGGGCGGTTATCACCTTTGGTACCGCACACCCGAGGACGCACAGGTCGGCAATCGGAAATGGCAATGGGGGGACGGTTTGGAACCGCATGAGCGAGCATTGGCTCAAGCGAGGGAAGCAGATTGGGGAGAATGGGCGCGGACAAAAGCCGAAGTTTGGTTCCAGAGTCCTTGTTTGGGAGCAGAGATCGACCAATATTTTAGTATTCGTGGTCAAACTAGGGAGGCACTCGCGATGAAGCGAAGGACGGTATACCGCAAGATGAAGGCGGCGGGTTTCGCCGCTGTCCTTCTGTCCGGGATGCTGATCGCGGCGCCCGCTGCGCAAGCCAAAGTTTGGCCTGGCATGTTCGTAAGCGGTGGAAAGGTGGCCGGCGCCTTCATTGCGGGCTACAAGGGTGCGCAGTTTTTCGGTGCGGAGAAGCTGGGCAACTGGATAGGGGAACAGTTATATGAATGGCTTGCGTAGGAGTTGGGGCTTATCCTGCCGTGTCGGTCTGGCGGGCGTCGGTCAAGTGGCGACGTGCGCCGCTGCTTGCGTGTTGAGGGCGTATAGTTCCAGAGAGAGAACGTGATCGCCGGATCGCCATTCGAGATAGCGGGCGAAGCGTTCAAGCGACAAAGTAGCTTCGAACTCGGCAGTCACAACAACAATCCCCTTGCGACCTGGGCGGTACCAACCTATTTTCCGGCGATTATGTATCAGAGTAACCGGAACTCGGTCTGATCAGGCGTCGGGGTCCTTGACCACCCGAGCGGGTCCAAGCATCCGAGCCAGTTGATCCGGGGTCGCGTCGATTCGGATCGGCTCGTTCATCTCCGCCTCGGTCGGCTCGTAGTCGTCAGGCTTCACGCGGACTTCGCGTCTCACTGGCTTGTCGTTCATGGCGAGTTCGCGTCCCCTCCCGGCTTCTGAACCCACCTTACAATGCTTTTGGCCATCAGTACATGGCCTCGATCCCCTGACGCCCGTCGGTTCCTGTCCGCCCGCCTCACGATCTGGTAGCCTGACCTCGCTACGTCAATCAGGCCCGCTCGGTCGGGCCGCCCGCTGAATAGAACAGCTCCTAGCGTCCGGCTCCGGGTAGCTCCTTGAGCTGGCGGGCGAACAGGCGGGGACTCAACTTCACTGGTTGACGTAGCAACGGCCCGGCGCTCTGCCGAGGTCGGCACCGTCGCCCGTCGGAGTGAGCCCCAATGGAATTCTTCCTCGTCGCCCTGATCGTCAACGGGATCTGCGCAGTCCTGTCCTACAAGATCGCGGGCACCCAGCTCGCCGCCGTCGTCGGCTTCCTGCTGGGGCCGATCGGGGTCCTCATCTCCTGCTTCATCAAGAAGGGGGAGAGCTGATGGCCGGGGGAGAGAACCAGCCCTCCGGGCGGGATCAGCTGGTCGTCAACGAGGCGGCGAGGGCCGTGGCCGGGATCCTGCTGTCGGCGGTGCTAGGCGCGGGCGTGGGCGCGCTGATCGTCATGGCGGTCGTAGACGGCCACGTCTGCCCCGATCTGTCCACGGCCGAGTGCCTCGTTGCCGGGAAGTATGCCGCCCTGCTCGGCGGCAGCGTCGGCGCCCTGTTCTCGCTGCAGGCGTCACGCGCGATGTACGCAGCGCGCAAGGCTTCATAGAATCCTGCAGTTCGTCGGCACTCTCCGACAGGATTCAAACCTGCGACCTCCCGGTGCGATCCGGACGCTCTGTTCAACTGAGCTACGGAGAGGGAGTGCCGACGAGAAGCCGCCGCGTCGGTACTCAGGCCACGTGTCCCTGAGCGCTCAGGAATTTTCCTGAGTCCGGCGCGGCGGTTCTCTTTCGTTGCGCGGTCATCTTAGGTCACTTGCATCCCGACCTCAAGCACTCCGAGCCCCGGACTTCAGCCCGTTGTCCGCCGTCAGGTCCTCGTACTTGAGGCGCTTGCCGCGCATCCTCGCTGCCAGCTGGCTCATCTGGTCCGCGGTGTTCAGCTCGCGGATGTTGTGCCTGCCGGAGAACTCCTGCACGTAGCGGTCCAGGTGCTTGTGCGACATCTTGTGGAACGTCCCGCCGTAGGCGCGCTTCAGGACTGACCAGAACGACTCGATCCCGTTCGTGTGGGCCTGATCGCGGACGTACTCCCCGACCGAGTGCTTGACGGCCTCGTGGTGGTGCCACGGCATCCCCCGGTACGAGGGGAGGTCGTCGGTGTAGACCAGTGACCCGACCTCGACGCGGTCACCCACGAACCCCTGGAGCGTCTCCTTGCGCACGTTGTCGATCACGCGTGCGTTGACCCTGCCGGTCGCCCTGTCCTTGGCACCGGCGACGATGGCCTTACCGACGGAGCCTCTCTGCGTGCTCGGGGCGTTCCGGCGCTTCCGCCCGCCCACGTAGGTCTCGTCGACCTCGACCGGCCCGGTGAAGCGGGCCATGTCGCCCTCCTCGAACGCCCGGCGCAGGCGGTGGGCGAGGTGCCACGCGGCCCTCTGCGTGATGCCGAGGTCGCGGTGCAGCTTCATCGAGGACACGCCCTTGAGCGAGGTCGTGAACAGGTAGATCGCGACGGCCCACGTCTGGAAGCCCAGCTTCGAGCCCTCCATGACGCTGCCGACCTTCACGCTGAACAGGGCCTTGCTGCCCGCCTTCCGGCAGTCCCGGCAGCGGTGGGTCATGGTGGGGTGCTTGATCTCCACGACGTCCTTGGAGCCGCATCGCGGGCAGTGGGGGCCGCTCGGCCAGAGCCGCTCCTCGAACCACCTCCTGGCGGTCTCGTCGTCGGGGAACATCTTGAACAGCTGAGTGAGGGTGATTCCTTGTCGATCTGACTTGCCGGGGCCGGTAAATGTCATGTGTCTGATGCGGTTCCTCTCGTGGTCCAGTGGACTTCTATCTCGTTTCTGACGTGGGAATCATACAACGTTTACGGCGAGATGTACAATGCTTTCCGAAGGTTGTACGGTGGAGTCGAAGGTCCCCGCCGGGACTTGAACCCGGAACCTCCCGATGCGATTCAGGCGCTCTATCCAGTTGAGCTACGGGGACCTTCACCTTCATGTGGGGATCGACCGCGATTCCCGCAAGACGCCCGATCAGACCGGGTTCCGGTTACTCTGATACATAATCGCCTATTTTCCTGTCGGATGCCCCGGTACCGTCTCTGCCCCAGGCACGCGGCCGGGGTAAATTTTTGCCGAGGCAAAGTCCCGGTCGTACCACAGTTCCAACGGGGCAGCCACGTGGATCGCTTGCCCGTCTCTGGTGGTGCCAAACCGACCGCAGCCGGGAAGAAGCCTGACAGCGATAGCGTCGAAACGACCTCCAGTTCCGCGCTCAGGGGCGTAGCGCAACACTACCGTCCCGCTACACCTCAATCACAATTGGGCGCAGACGGATTCCTACGGACCTACAATGTACCGCTCGCCGATGCGGGCCAGCGCAGGACGCCCCCCGCTACACTACCGGCCAAGGCTCAAGCTGAGCGCCAGGTGCGCAAGCGCCTCGACCGGATGCCACGGAAACGGCTTACCTCGCGGCAGACGCAAGTCCATTCTTCGTCCTTTCGGAGCCAAGACAGCAGACGGGAGGATTAGCCATGAAAACGCAACGATACCGGTTTCGACTGACCGGTCTTGACGAAGCAGAAGGCCATATCAGGGCCGCTTCCCTCGTACGCGTCTTGGAAGCCCTCGTCCAGGCTGCCGAGCGCGCTACCAGTCTGCTCGCGGTCGGCGAGAGCCGCTCACGCGGCCGTCAGCCGGGATGGCTGAAGGCATCAGCCGATCTTGTGCTGACAGGGCTGGAGCCGGGTTCCACCGTACTTCAGATCGAGGCGCCTTGCCTCGGCGAAACCGCACGCGAGCAATTCGCGCAGCAGGATCTCTGGCGAGAACCACCCAACCTTGAGGACACTGCTCTTGATCTCGTTGCCTACGCAATCCATGAGGCCAAGGAAGACGGGGCCAGGGGCGAACGCTTCGACAGCGGCGTCCTCGGTGCCATCGTTAAACTCGGAAGTACGGTCCCGACGCCCGGGGCCCGCTATGAGCTGATTCCACGCGGGTCAGCGCGCGGACGATTCGCACTCGACGGCAATACCTGCGGATTGATCAACAGAAGGCTGGACACCATTCCAAAGCCGAGAGCTTTCGTTGTGAGCGGCAAGCTGGAAGCGATCCAGCACGCGGCGGCCCGCTTCCGGATTGTCTTGGACACCGGGCAGCAACTGTTGGGGAGACTTGAATCGGAGCGTCTCGAGGCGGAAATGTTGCGGCCGCTGTGGGGGAAGCCAACGACCGTCGAAGGCATCGTGCATTTCAAGATCAGCGGTGAACCCAGACTGATCGAAGCGCGAAAAATCAGCACCAGCACCAGCGGCGACCAGGCTTTTGCGGAACTACCGACGGCGAAGCCTGCTGCGAGCCCGGGACTGTTTCCGGAGCTCTCGGCACGCACGATTTCTTCGGACCCCAAGCAATTGTGGGGTGCGTGGCCAGGGGATGAGCCGATCGACGAACTGATGGCGGAACTGGACTGAACCACAAATGCCGCGGCGATTCCTGCTCGATACCGGGGTTCTGCTCGGATTTGTGCGCCAGGCCCGGTGGGCTCATGCCGTACACGTAAACCATGACTTGGGCTCGACCGAGGCGATGTCTTTCACCTCCGTGATTTGTCAGGGGGAGCTCCTGGCCCTCTCGGAAAAGTTGGGGGGGGGAGCGAAACGCCGAAGTGTTCTGGAAGAGGCATTGGGCAACTTCCCGACGTTGGGCATCACCCCGCTCGTGTTGCAGTCGTACGCATTGATCGATGCGTGGACCCACGGGAGGCCAGTCACGGGATTCCCGCCGCCGCCGACTCCGGCCGTCAGCATGAAGCAGAACGACATCTGGATTGCGGCGTCGGCTTGTGTGAGCCAAGCCACACTATTGAGCACGGACAAAGACTTTGAGCACCTTCACGACATCTGGGTGGACTATGCGTACGCGGATCAGAGCAATGTCGGGTGAACGACTGATAGTGACCAGACTCTGGGAAGGACTTTTCGGACGGTTACGAATTAGCCGGAATTAGCCAGAACGGGCCAACAAGCTGCTCTACGAGGTTTCCAGCGACCAGCCCGGCCACGTTCCGTCGATTTGGCCAACCTCTTTGACTTTGGGACAGAAAGGTCTTCCCACAGCAGCCGCTCATTCGTTTGCCGTCCCGTCAAGGATCGATGGTCCCGGAGGACGAGAGCGCGGTCAGAACCTCGCGAACATCGGACAATCGTACTTTGCGGATCTGTCAGGTCAGCTTCACCTTGTCGCAACATTGTCTCGCGAGTCCGCCGGAACCGCACCGTTACGCAGTCGCCGACCTCCCGATCTTGGGGTGAGGCAGCCCTACGCAAGGGTGGTCCGCGCCGGGTTCCCGATTGTTTTGCGAAGACGGAGAGGGAGCTACCGTCTCCGTAGATGTTACTTTATAACATTAATGGTCTTGCCGGGGCATCCCCCCTGCTGGCGGTGCCGGCGACCGGGTTTTGGGAAGCACGGACCGCTGCCAGGAGTCATCCGTGCATACCCTTTCACGATGCCTGGTGACGTGGTCGTTCGTACCCTGCGGCGACGGACATCAGTCCCCCCCCTGTCACGCCGATTGGGTTTGGTCGGCACTGGCCAAGCACGCCCAGATCCCCGTGTTGGGTTGCGCTCGAGGCACTGCGAAGACCTAGTTGGCCGGGAACCGCGCGGCACTGGCGCCGACGCCGGGATCCCCGGCCTTCGAGCCCGGTATCTAGGTTCTGGAGGAAAGTCTCGGTGCATACTGCCGGCAGGATTCGGCGCAGAGTTCACGGGTCACGCACATGGTGACGGCCAGAAGGCTCCGCACCCGGTCGTCATCCGGCGAGCGTACCCTAGGAGTCGCGCGGTTCCAGTCATGTGTGCAAGCCGTGGTCGTGCGTCGGCTCGGGTCATCGAAGCTGGCCACGCCGCAACCTCTCGGCGT
>JAJEGJ010000017.1 GCA_022819905.1 Alphaproteobacteria bacterium | reverse complement strand
CTTGACCATGGTGTATTTGCCAAGCAGCGCGGTTGGCGCCCAGTAGTAGCCGAACCACGGCTCTCCGCGCTCATAGGCCTTGGCCAGGGAACCGTCCAGACCAGCCGCGGAACCTGGGTCGCCCAGGACGAACCCGGCCTCTCCAAGTCCCAGCGCCCGGAAGAGATTTTCGCCCGAGATCTGGCAGTTCCAGCCTGACGGGCAGCCCATGAACAGCGATTCGCTGGGGTCTTCGGGGTTCTTGAACAGTCCGGCGTGCTGGATCACGCCCTCGATGGTGGCAAGCTCCGGCCGCTCTGCAACCATGTAGTTTGGCACCCAGAACCCTTCCTCGCCGCCGTCCGAGAAGACCCGGCCGGCCACCAGCAGCCGGCCTTCCGCCACGCCAACGTTGATGGCGGCCCGAAACGAGTTGCTCCAGAGCTCCGGCGCAACATTCGGCTCGCCCTTCTCCACCATCGACGTGCCGGTCGGCATCGTGTCGCCCTGCACGAGCTGGGCGTCGCAGCCGTACGCGTGTTCCAGGATGAATCGGTCAAGGTTGGCGATGAATGTGGCGGAATTCCAGTTCATGTCCGCGACCGTCACGGTGCCGCATTCCGCATCGGTTTCCGCCAGGGCCAGTAGGGGGCTCGTGGCCCATATGATCGAAGCGAGCCCAAGCCCTCCGATGATCTTCCACCTCATCACGATTTCCTCCTTTGCGGCCCAAACATGCATCGTCGAAGCGGGTGCTGCCGACGTCGAGCCTTGCCTGAAGCCTGCACCAGACGGGAATCTCGATCAACTTGGAACGCCGATGGGGGATCGTAGCCGCATCGAGGGCACGTTCACTGATCTCTGCCTGTAGGCGTGGCCGCGCTTGATCACGCGTGTTCCGGCCGGGCGACTCTCGGGCATCGGCGTGGTGGGCGTGACCGGTCGCCGAGCACCAGCTCCTTGGGCAGCTTGGCCCGCGGGTTCCCACTTAGCGGGCGCCCGCCGCAGTCGCGGGAACACAGGTCCGGGTCCGTCGCTCAACTCCGCCGCGTCCGCGAACATCTTTGGCGCTTGCTTCGGCGGCGGGACGCAATGTTCGCGGTTTGCCTTGGTGCGCCCGGCCCGCACCGTCCAAGCCGCCCGGCGCCTCGTCGCGGCCGGTGATGGTCGCGCGTCAACCACGTTGCAGCGGATTGATGACCGACAAACCAGGGAAACGGGAAAAATCTCGGTCTGCGGACCAGAGCGCACGCACCCCGTGATAGCGGCAAAGAGCGGCAACTCTGGCGTCGTGCAGGATTCCTCCCTGCAGGAGGGCGGGTCGGGCTATTCGCTCCACGGCATCGAGGTAGCCCCCGCCTTCAGCCAGAATTCCGCCGGAGAAACTCGCCAGGAGCCGTCGCGCGGCACCGAGGGCTTCGCCAATCGGTGTCGGGTCCCTGAAGATTCGGGGTTGGAGACGATTGCAAAAAACTCGTGGACGCACGGCCAGGGAACGGACACCGGCTCCCTCCCGCCCACGGCTGCGGTCAGCACGTCTCGAGCACGCTCGTGAAAAGGCATCTCCGGGCGATGCGCATAGACGAGCAAGTTCGCATCGACGGCGATCACGCACCACGCTCCCGATAGATCTCGTCCCGGATTCGACTCCACGACGCGCCCTGGAATTCGTGCGTCGCTCCACTCCCACCGTACACCGGAAAGTCGAGCGGCCGACGCACCGGTTGCCGGCGGGCTTCAAGGCTGCGCTGCAGCCCTTCTTCAACCAGTGCCCGGAGCGAGGTGCCTTCCCGTTGTGCGACACGGCGGACTTGCCTGATCAGCTCGTCGGGAACTTCTATGGTGGTTTTCATACTGGTCTACCGTATCACTGATACAGCCGAACCAAATCGCGAAGCGGTCAGGACACGCAACGCCGAAACTCGCCGACTCCGCACGCCTGCGGCGGCTGGCCTCCGGCTTCCGGATTCGGCGGCTGTAACCGGCTCTCTTCTCGGGTTTGCGTCCTCCGGAACCGGGTGTGCGGTTTGGCTCGCGGACGGCAGGGGAACGCGCTGCTCCGCTCGACGCACGCGTGCTTCGAGCTCGCGCGCCAGAATGTTCTCGGGTACGCTGGCCGCAACCGCGGACGGAGTCCCGATGCGCCTTCCGATCTATCAGCTCGACGCGTTCACCGATCGGGCATTCGGCGGCAATCCTGCTGCCGTGTGCCTGCTGAACGAGTGGCTGGACGATGCCACGCTGCAGGCGATTGCGCTCGAGAACAATTTGTCCGAGACCGCGTTCCTGGTCGCCGAAGACAACGGAGACTACGAGCTTCGCTGGTTCACGCCGACGCTGGAGGTCGACCTCTGCGGGCATGCCACGCTCGCGTCCGCCTGGCTGATCCTTCATCGGTTGGCCCCTGATCAGGAAGAAGTCGGATTCGCGACGCGCTCAGGGCGCCTGACCGTCCGACGCAGTGACAGTGGCCTCCGCATGGATTTCCCGGCGGACCCGCCGGCCTCCATTCGCGTGCCGGACGGTCTGGAAGCGGCGCTCGGCGCCACGCCCCAGGCGGTGCTGATGGGCCGGTACTGCATGGCAGTCTTGGGTACCGAGGCGGAAGTTCGCGCCACGGCGCCCGATCTTGACCGGATGGGGGAGTTGACGGCGGGCCACCTGATCGTGACGGCCGAGGGCGCGCAAGTGGATTTTGTTTCCCGTTTCTTCGCCCCCGGATCCGGCATTGCAGAAGATCCGGTAACCGGCAGTGCGCATTGCATCCTCGCTCCCTACTGGGCGAAGCGACTAGGGAAGCGGAGCCTGACAGCTCGCCAGGTGTCAGCCCGAGGCGGTGAACTCCGATGCACGCTGGATGGCGATCGTGTCGGTCTCACAGGCAGCTGCACCTTCTACATGGAGGGATGGATCGAGATACCGGATGGAGGCGGTCCGAGCCCACGGCTTGCCGACGATTGAGGTTTCGCAGGAACGCGCCTGCGGGGCTGGCCGCACGCGGCCCTGCGGCGCCCTGTCGGCACATGTGGCGGCGGGGGGGGTGACGTCGGTCGGGTGACCGGCGTTCTCGATAGTACCGGTGTCGTCGCAACCAGACGATCACGGTTGCCTGAACCATGTCGGTGGGCTAATTACGCGGCATCGTGATTTGAGACAGGGTCAGCCCAACAGCTGCGGCAGGCGGTTATGCGGACGACAGTTTCCATTGGCAGTGCATGGTGCGCGGTTTTGGCGGCGGCGGCCGTGTTCGGGTGGGCGGTGCTGGTCGATGCCGCTGAGATCACCGACGACATGCGTGCGCGAGCGGCGGATGCTGGTGTCGTCATCGAATACCCCCACGATCCCAAGCGTCCCTACCAGAGCACTGATTACCTGCTGAGGGATACCAATGTCCGCTACATGCAAGGACTGCGGTATGCGTCGGTATTTCAGCTTGGCGACGCCTTCGAGATGTTTCTGTTGGGGGCCATGCGGGGCCACGCGCTGTCGCAGATTCACTTGGGCAAGTACTACGCCAACGGACAGGGAACGGATGTCGATCTCGTAGAAGCGTACAAGTGGTTTCGCCTATCCGGCGAACCCAACGCGGATTACTACATGGATGTGCTGGCGGAGCAGCTAACCGCGGGCGAGGTCGCCGAAGCCGAACAGCGCGCCCGCGATTTCGTCGGCTCCTACGAGTAGGCTGCCTGCCGGGTATCTGCTTCGTCGAAGAACCGGTGGGCTGCAGCTCGCTGGTTTTCGAAGATGGACCCCGGATGCAGGGCGGGCGGCAGGGGGATGCGTACCGGGACGTCTTCCAGACGGGGCGTAAGCGTCGGTCTGCCTCGGACCACCCGCTCGTTGAACTCCTCGAGATCACCCGCTCCCATCAGCGGCCACGCGTCCGCAGCGGCGTACTCCCACAACAGCAGTCGCCGCGGCTTGCCGGAACGGTTGGCGCTGGAACCGTGCACGAGCCGGACGTGATGCACGCTGATTGACCCAGCCCTGCCGGTTACGGTTTCGACGTTGCTGAAATCCAGGTCACAGGTGTCAAGATCGATCGCGCCGGAGAACTTGCCTTCGGCGTGGTGGTTGTACACCGGCCCCCGGTGAGTCTCGGGAAGCATCAAGATCGGGCCGTTCTCAAGGTCCATGTCGTCCAGCATCACGCCGACCGCGAGGAGATCGTCATTGGTGTGAGGGTAGAAGGCCCAGTCCTGGTGCCATTCCACGGCATCTTCGGCCTTGCCTGGCTTGAGGTTGATCTTGCCGCCATGCAGACGGACGTCACTTCCCAGCAGGTCCGCCATGATGTCGGTGAGGACGGGATCGGCGGCGAACTGGCGGAATTCGGGGTGGGCCTTGTGGGGGAGCTTGATCCGTCGAACCAGCGGAGCTTCAGGAGTGTGACCGTCGGCGACGTCGTAGACGTCATCGTGTCCCGGTACGCCCGCCGCATTGTCTACGAATTCCTGGGTCAGCGCTTTGAGCCTGTCGATCGTGGAGGCGGGAATGGCGTCCTCGATGACGAGATAACCCTTCTCCCGATAGGTATCGATTTGGGCAGGCGTGAGCATGCTGGAAGGCCTCCTTCGACCGAGCCCGAACGCGCCGGTCGCGCGCGATCCCTCACTACTGAAGACTGCCGGTCCTGGCGCAGTATCTGGTTGTGCGCTGGAGCAGCAACCTCGGGAAGCATAATATAGTCATGGATCGCGCCTTCGCGCGAACGGATACACATGTGCCATGTTTCAGGGTTCCCTCTGTGCGTTGATCACCCCGTTTCGCGATGGCGAAGTGGATGAGGCCGCGATCCGGGAGATCGTGGACTGGCACGTAGCCGAGGGCACGACCGGCCTCGTGCCGTGCGGCACAACCGGCGAATCGCCGGTCCTGTCGCACGAGGAGCATGATCGGGTTGTCAGCCTGACGATCGAGTGCGCCGCTGGCCGAATCCCGGTGATGGCCGGGACGGGTTCGAACTCGACCAGGGAGGCCATCCGCCTCACGCAACACGCGAGGGTCGCCGGCGCCGATGCGGCCCTGCTGGTCATGCCGTACTACAACAAACCGACACAGGAAGGGATGTACGGCCATTTCCGGGCGGTGCACGACGCCACCGATCTGCCTCTGTACATCTACAACATCCCGGGTCGGTGCGTGGTCGATATGTCGATCGACACGATGGTCCGACTGGCTGAGCTCCCGCGGATCGTCGGGGTCAAGGATGCGAGCAACGATCCCGTTCGGCCGCATCAGTTGCGTGCTGCGCTGGCGGATCGCGAATTCAACCAGTTGTCGGGCGAAGACGCGTCTCAGCTTGCCTTCCTTGCATGCGGGGGCCATGGAACGATTTCTGTCACCGCGAACGTCGCGCCTCGCGAATGCGCGGCCATGCATCAGGCATGGCAGGCGGGCAATGCCGCGAAGGCACTGGCACTGCACGAACGCCTGATGCCTCTGCATGAGGCGTTGTTCGTGGAGACCAGTCCGGGGCCCGTGAAGTTTGCAACTTCACTGCTCGGCAGGTGCAGTTCGGAGATTCGATTACCGCTGGTGGAGCCGGGGCCATCGACGCAACAGGCGGTGCGGGCGGCCATGGCCAGTCTCGATCTCCTCGCAGACGGGGCCGGGTGACGCGGTGAGACACCCGGTCGCGGTTAATCGCCGCGCCCGCCACGATTACGAGCTGGGAGAGAAGTACGAGGCCGGACTCGTGCTTCAGGGCAGCGAGGTCAAGTCGCTTCGTGCCGGTGGCGCGAGCCTTCGCGAGGCGTATGCGGAGCCCAAGGACGGGGAACTCTGGCTGGTCAATGCCCACATCGCGCCCTGGCGTTCGGCGGCAAAAGGGCACCAACACGAACCGAAGCGCCCGCGCAAGCTCCTGCTGCACCGACGGCAGATCGAACGAATCACGGTGGCCATCAACGAGCAGGGCATGACGGTCGCCCTGTTGTCGATCTACTTCAATGAGACCGGTACTGCCAAGGCCGAGATCGCACTTGCCCGCGGGCGCAAGAGCCGTGATCGGCGGTATGACATAGGCAAGCGGGAATGGCAGCGCGAGCGGGCGCGCGTAATGCGGGAACGAGGTTGAATGTGTCGGGAACAGCCAGGAAAGCGCCGGCGCCGCCCAACGGATTTGCCTAGGGGGACAGCCGGCACGGGACGATGCGCGGCGGCTCGGCGGATCGTGGCTTTGGATGGGGCGACACGATCGTTCCGGACGCCCTACAGGGCCGGCGCACTCGATTGGGGTGGCCGAGCGGCACAGCGCGCCGCCGATGCCGGCCTATTTGCGCCCGGTGGAACTGGTCCAGGCCGCTGACCGGCCGTTGCTGACGTGAAACGGCGGCCAGGCCCATTCGGGAGATCAAGGGGTCCAGCAAAGCCCCGGTTGCCCGCGACGTCGGGCGCACGGCGTCGTTCGCCACCCGGTGCGCGCACCCGGCCTCGGGGCCTGCAGGTTCCGCAGTCGGACGCGGTCCTGATCGCCATCGGGGCCAATCTTCGGGCCCCGGGCTTCGGCCCGCTGACGTCTCGACCGGCGCTCGTGTCGCTTCGTCTGGCGCGCGCCGGTTTGCGTCCAGAACGACTTTCCCGGCTGTACTGCGCGCGTCCCTGGCCAGTCGGACTGGGCCCGGCGTATGTCAACGCGGTCGCGCTGGTTCGGTCCAGGCTGGCACCGCCGGTCATTCTCGGACGCCTGCTCAAGATCGAGCGCGCGTTCGGCCGCCGGCGACGTCGTCGGAACGACCCACGTACGCTGGACCTCGACCTGTTGGCCGCCGGCACGACCGTGTCGGGAACAGCCTGCGACCCGGTCCTTCCACATCCGAGGCTGCACGATCGAGCGTTCGTGTTGCGGCCACTATTTGATGTGTGCCCGCGCTGGCGCCATCCCGTTCTTACGTCCCCGCTGTCGGTACTGCTGGCGAGAGTATCGCGACCGGGGGATACGTGGGCGTGGAAGCGGTCCAGCCGGCAACGAAAGGGGGCATTACGGTTGAAAACGCGCTAGTTTCAGGCTAAACGGGCGAACCTTGGCGGGGCAGCCCCATCCGGGCCGTCTCGCTGTTACCGAGGAGAGATGCTGTGGCGCGCGTAACGGTCGAAGACTGCATTCCTGTCGTCAACAATCGCTTCGAGCTGGTGCTCTACGCGGCGGAGCGGTCGCGCGCGATCGCCCGAGGATCCGAGATTACGGTGCAAAAGGACGACGACAAGGATTCCGTGGTCGCGCTGCGGGAAATCGCGGAGGGCAACCTCGACCTCGAGGCGCTGCAGGAAGGGATCGTGCGATCGCTTCAGAATCACTTCGAGCGCGATGAGGCTGACGAGGACCCCATCGAGGCATACGCGCGCTCGCTGGGGCTGGACCGGGTTCCTGTCGTTCCGGACGCAGACATGCTGTCCTCAAGCGAGGTTGAGGCCGCCAGTGTGCCGGACGCTGAGCAGGCCGGCATGCATGTCGCGGATTCGGCCGCGGAGTTGAGCTCGGAAGACGACGAGGACTCCGACGTGGAGGGCGACCTCGATGATCGGGAGGAGCCGGACATGGCGTTGGGTCTTGAGGCCGAACCCGGCGACGCGGGCTTTGACGAGGCCGGCGAGGATTAGGTGCCGGCGACGGATTAAGCTGCTCACCGTGACGGAGGATCCACCATTCGCCAGCAAGAACTGATTGAACGGGTTCGCGAATACGACCCTTCGGTCAATGAGGCGAAACTCAACCGCGCGTTCACATTCTCCATGGAGCGTCATCACGCGCAAAAGCGCGAATCTGGTGAGGCGTACTTTTCGCATCCGCTCGAGGTCGCCGGCATCCTGGCAAGGTACCGGCTGGATTCCGCGACGATTGCCACCGGTCTGCTGCACGACACCATCGAGGATGGGGTGGCGACCGAGGAGGAGATCCGGCGCGAGTTCGGTACAGAGGTATCCAAGCTCGTGGACGGCGTCACGAAGCTGTCCAAGATCGAGCCGCGGGCGGCGGCCACCCGCGGCGACCTCGGCAAGTTCGTGCTGGCCATGTCGAAGGATGTCCGGGTTCTGCTGGTCAAGCTTGCCGACCGACTTCACAACATGCGGACCCTCCAGCACATCCAACGGCCGGAACGGCGGCAGCGCATCGCGCGCGAGACACTTGATCTCTATGCCCCCTTGGCCCGCCGGGTCGGCATCATGGCGATCTGCGAGGAACTTGAGGATCTGGCGTTCGCGGAGTTGCAGCCTGCCGAGCACGACGCCATCTGTCGCCGGCTGGACTTTCTCAAGAAGCGGTATCCCTCCCAGGTTGGGAGAACCCTCAATGAGCTGCGCCGGGTTCTGGAAGCGTCGGGCATCGAGAGCGAGGTGACCGGTCGCGAGAAGCGACCGCATTCGATCTGGCAGAAGATGCAGCGCAAGCGTGTGACCACGGAGAAGGTCACCGATCTGTTCGCGTTCCGGGTAGTGACACCCTCGGAGGAGGAGTGCTACCGCACCCTGAGCGTGGTGCACCGACAGTGGCGCTTCGTGCCGGGCAGCTTTCGTGATTACATCAGCCTGCCGAAACCCAACGGCTACCGCTCGCTGCATACCACGGTGATCGGACCACACAAGCGCGCCATTGAAATACAGATCCGGACCAAGGACATGCATCAGGTCGCCGAGTACGGGCTCGCGGCGCACTGGCAGTACAAGTCACAGGGAAGTGGCCCGGAGCAACTCAGCCCCGACACGCTTCAGTGGCTGCGCGGCCTGCGCGAGATCTTTGAGAGCGCGACACACCATTCGGAGGGAATTGAGGACACGAAACTCGAGATTTACAACGATCTCGTGTTCTGCTTTACCCCGAAGGGTGACGTTATCTCGTTGCCCGAGCGCGCCACGCCCGTGGATTTTGCGTACGCCGTTCATTCCCGCGTCGGTGCGACCTGCGTGGGCTGCAAGATCAATGACCGGCCGGCGCCGCTCGACACCCCACTTCAGAGCGGCGATCAGGTCGAGATCCTTCGGTCGCGCAGCCAGCAGCCCAGCGCCGTGTGGGAGACGTTTGTGCGGACCGGCCGCGCCCGCAGCCAGATCCGAAAGTCGTTGCGGCGAAGCCGCGAGCGGGAGCACCTGAAGCTGGGGAAGGCGATTATCGAACATGAGTTCGAAATGGCGGGTGAGAAGTTCGTGCCCAAGACGCTGTCGCCGGTATTGAAGGTGTTCGGCTACAAGACCCAGCGCGAACTCTTCACTGCGATAGGTGCCGGGCAACTCGAAGGGGCGAAGGTGGTTCGCGCCATTCATCCGAAGGCGCACAGGAAGTTTGCCGCCAAGACCCGCAAGGGCCGTCCCGTCAAGGGTGCAGCCGTGGGAATCAAGGGGCTCAAGCCCGGGATCGCCGTGCACCTCGCGACCTGCTGTTCGCCGCTGCCGGGCGAGCGGATCGTCGGGATCATGACGGAGGGACTCGGGGCCCGGGTCCACACGATCGATTGTGAGACCCTCGAGCGTTTCTCGGGCGATCCGGAGCGGTGGTACGATCTGAGCTGGGCCGAGGGAGACAACCTGCCGGGCCAGATTGGCCGGCTTCGGGTCAAACTGACCAACCGCCCGGGCAGCCTCAACGCGCTGGCTGCCGGTATCGCCCGGACTGGCGCAAATATCGCGAATCTGCGAATCCAGCGCCGCTCGGTCGACTTCTTCGACCTGGACGTTGATGTTGAGGTAGAGAACATCCGGCACCTCAACGAGATCCAGGTGGCGCTGGAAGCGTCTGCCGAGATCTACAAGGCCGAGCGGGTGACCAAGCGATGACACGGATACCCGGTGAGGCGGAGGTCTTGGCGGAATTCGAGACGGCTGGCGCCATCCGGACGGGCCATTTCATCCTGACGTCCGGGCTGCACAGCCCGACCTATCTCCAGTGCGCACTGGTGATGCAGGACCCGGCGCGCGGTGAACGCCTGTGTGCGGCGTTGGCAGCGAAGGTGCAGGCCACCCTCCCGGATGCCCGCTTCGAGCTGGTCGTCGCGCCGGCGGTCGGCGGAATTCTCGTCGGTTACGAGACTGCCCGGCATCTGCGGCTTCCGGCTATCTTTGCCGAACGGGTCGAGGGCACGTTCGCGTTGCGCCGGGGCTTCGCCATCCGGCCCGGGACCCGCGTCCTGGTCGTCGAGGACGTCATCAGCACCGCGCTGTCGTCGCGAGAGTGCATTGCCTGCGTCCAGGCGGCCGGCGGGGAAGTCGTCGCGGAAGCCTGCCTCGTGGATCGGAGTTCCGGGAAGTCCAATCCCGGTGTGCCATTGGTGGCGCTGCTGAGCTACGAGGTTCCCGCCTATCAGCCGGACGCATTGCCAAGCGAACTGGCAGCGCTACCGGCCGAGAAGCCGGGGAGCCGCGATCTCGTTTCTTCCTGATGTTTCGTTCGCGGCATCCCGTGGGTTGGCCCAACCGGTTGTGGGGATGGGTTTGGCCGCGCGGCGGCATGGTGCGGTCAGGCCGCTACATGATCCGTCGCCTGCAGCGCATCCCAGGGACTCCGCACCGTTTGGCGATCGGCTTCGCCTGTGGCTCGGCGCTGTCGATGACGCCGTTCATCGGTCTCCATGGCGTTGGCGCGATCGTGCTCTCCTGGGCGCTGGGGGGCAGCTGGGTGACCGCCCTGATCGGCACCGCGATCGGCAATCCGTGGACGTTTCCGCTGATCTGGCTCCTCATCTACCACACGGGGGCAATATTGGTGCCGGGAGTTGCCGTCGACGACTTGTCGGTAGCGGCGGTCACGAATGAACTGCTGGTCCTCGCGTCCGCCACAGCCAACCTCGCCTTGGGCTGGGATATTGATTCTGTGATTGATGATCTCGGACAACTACGCTTGCTGCCGACGATGACAGTAGGATCGATCCCGTACACGATCACCATGTGGGTGGCGTCGTACTACCTGATCCGTTCCTCGGTGTCGCAGTACCAGAAGATCCGGCGCTTGCGCATCAAGTCGGTACGGCAGAGTCGGCTGGCCCGCCTGCGCGGCGGAGACGTGAATCCTTGAGCGGGACCCGCGTCCGACTGGGCGTGAACATCGACCACGTGGCCACGATCCGCAATGCGCGGGGCGGGCGTCATCCCGATCCCGTACGAGCTGCCCGTATCGCGGCGGCGGCCGGCGCTGACGGCATCACGGTACACCTGCGGGAAGATCGTCGGCATATTTCGGACGCGGACGTCAACTTGCTGCGCCGCGCCATTCCGCTGCCCCTCAATCTGGAGATGGCGGCGACCGAGGAGATGGTGGGTGCGGCGCTGATTGCCCGACCGGCGCGTGTCTGCCTGGTGCCGGAACGGCGCGCGGAGCTCACGACCGAAGGCGGGCTGGACTTGACGGCCGCCAAGGAGAGCGTGCTGCGTACCCAGGCGGCGTTGGCGGCCGCGTCGATCCCGATGACCCTGTTCATCGACCCGGACCTGGAGATGGTGGCGCGCGCGCCGGACCTGGGCGCGCAGGCGGTGGAACTGCATACCGGCCGGCTCGCGAACGCTGCGCCATCGGGGCAGGGCGACGCCCTGGCCGAATTGCGCGAAGCGGCCGCAGCGGCCGCAGCACTGGACCTCGAGGTGCATGCCGGTCACGGGCTGGACTACAACACCGCCGGGCTGGTTGCAGCAGTCGAACATGTCCGCGAACTGAACATCGGGCACTTCCTGATCGGCGAGGCCGTGTTCACCGGCCTCGAAGCCGTCGTGCGTGGCATGCGTCGTGTCCTTGATGACGTGGCCGGGACCTCCGCATGATTGTCGGACTAGGACACGACGTCTGCGACGTGCGCCGGATCCGAGGCACGCTGGCTCGATTCGGTGCGCGGTTCACGCAGCGGGTGTTCACTGAGGTGGAACGCAGTCGCTGCGACCGACGGCGGGCGCGAGCCGAGGGATATGCACGGAGGTTCGCGGCCAAGGAGGCCTGCGCAAAGGCGTTGGGTACTGGAATCCGCCAAGGGGTACGCTGGCGTGACCTCGAGGTCAGGAATCTGCCGAGCGGCCAGCCGACGTTGCGGCTGACCGGCCAGGCTGCTGATCGGCTTCAGACGTTAATACCGGCTGGAATGGCGCCAGATATCCAGCTGACCCTTACGGACGATCGTGATCTCGCATATGCGATCGTCATTATTTCTGCGCGTTCCGACTGAGAGTCCTGTTACGTGTTTCGATACTTGCGCCGCCTGGCCTCTTCAAATTTCGGCACGCTCGTCCTCGCCTTGCTGGCGGCGCTGGTGATCCGTTCAGTCGCGTTCGAGCCTTTCAGCATTCCGTCGGGGTCCATGAAGCCGTCCCTGCAGGTCGGCGACTACCTCTTCGTGTCCAAGTATGCGTACGGATTCAGCCGGTACTCCTTTCCCTGGCAGCTCGTGCCGATCTCCGAGAGGGTGCTGGAACGGGAGCCTGAGCGCGGCGACATCGCCGTATTCAAGTTTCCGCCGAACCCGAAGTCCGACTACATCAAGCGGATCATCGGCCTGCCAGGAGATACGATCCAGATTCGCGACGGGGTGCTCTACCTGAACGATGTTGCAGTCCCGCGCACGGCGCTGGGCGAAGAGCGCGTGACGGACCGGCACGGTGCCACCCAGACCTACCAGGTCTTTCGGGAGTCCCTCGCGAACGGCCGGGACTGGCTCGTATACGACGCCACGCCGATCGGTGCGCTCGACAATACTGACCTCTACCGGGTGCCGGAGGGCCACTACTTCGCGCTGGGAGACAACCGGGACCAGTCCTCGGACAGCCGCCTGCTCGACCGCGTCGGTTTCATCCCGGCCGAGAATCTGGTTGGTCGTGCGGAGATAGTGTTTATTTCGTTCAACGGTTCGGCCCGGTTCTGGGAGGTCTGGCGTTGGCCTCAGGCGATCCGCTTCTCACGGATAGGCACGTTGCTGTGAGTCGGGCGAAGTCGTCTGCGGTCGAACGGGTCCTTGGCTATCGCTTCCGAGATCGCGCGCTTCGCCAGTCCCTGCTGCCCCCATCGCCGTCCTGTCCTGAGACGGCCACGTTCCAACGGCTGGAATTCCTCGGTGACCGGGTTCTCGGTCTTCTGCTGACGGAACAGCTGTTTGTCGAGTATCCGAACGAACCGGAAGGCGCACTGTCGATCCGCCTGTCATACTTGGCGAGTGGCGATGTGCTCGCACTGATAGCCCGCGACTCCGGCCTTGCCGACGCGGTCGCGAAGGATATGGAACCCGAGCCGTTTCCCGATCATCGCCGGGTGTTGGGCGATTGCGTCGAGGCGGCCCTTGGAGCGCTCTGGAGCGACGGCGGTACCGATGCCGCGCGCCACTTCGTGCGGAAGCACATGGCGTCTCGCATCGCCGCGCTGACGGATCCTCCACAGGACGCCAAGACGGCCTTGCAGGAATGGACGCTCGCCCGCGGGTTGGAGTTTCCGAAATACACGCTGCTGCGCCAGATCGGCAAGGACCATGGCCCGGTCTTCGAGATCGAGGTCCGGGTTGAGCCCGTAGCCGGCGAGAGCATGGCAGCGGAAGCGAGCGGGCGGACCAAGCGGGCCGCGGAAAAGGACGCCGCCGCGCGGCTGTTGGAACGCTTGTTGCAGCGTCAATGACGGAGCAACGCTTCGGAATGATTGCCCTGCTGGGGGCTCCGAACGTGGGCAAGTCCACCTTGGTGAATGCGCTGGTAGGTCAGAAAGTGGCGATCGTCACGGCCAAGGTCCAAACCACCCGGGCCCGGCTCCGCGGTATCGCTCACCATGGCAATGCCCAGATGGTGCTGATCGACACGCCCGGCGTTTTCGCACCCCGCCGGCGTTTGGATCGAGCGATGGCCCGCGCCGCCTGGCGGGAAAGTCGCTCGGCAGACGCGCGATGCGTGCTGATCGATGCCGGGCGCGGGCTGAACGAGGAGAGCGAAACGGTCCTCTCGGGGCTCCGGGAACGAAAGACCGAAGCACTGTGCGTGATCAACAAGATCGACCGGGTCCGTCGCGATACGCTTCTGCACCTAATCGACGAGCTTCGTTCGAATCCCCTGCTCACGGACTTCTTCTTGATCTCCGCCCTGCACGGAGACGGGCTCGATGAGCTGCGGGCGGCATTGGCTGGCCGCTGCCCCAAGGGAGTCTGGCATTACCCGCCGGATCAGGCTGCCGATGTTCCCTTGCGCATGCTGGCCGCGGAGTGCGTGCGCGAACAGGCCTACATCCAGCTGCATCAGGAAATCCCGTACGATCTCGCCACCGAGACCGTGAGCTGGAAGGACCTACCGGACGGTTCGGCCCGGGTGGACGTCTGCGTGCTGGTGTGTCGACCGAGCCAGAAACCCATCGTGATCGGGCAAGGCGGTCGGCGCATTCGATCCATCAGCACCGCGGCGCGCCACGCGCTCTCCGAGGCTGCAGGGTGTCAGGTCCACCTGTTTGTCCATGTCAAGGTGGATCCCTCCTGGCAGGATCGGCAGGAGCATTACGACGCGCTAGGCCTGGAGTTCATCACGTGACCCGCTGGTTGCCATGAGGTGGGAGGACGAGGGCGTTGTCCTGTCGGCTCGACATTGGGGCGAGACGTCACGGGTCGTCCAACTGCTGACCCAGGCGCACGGGCGACATGTGGGCTTGGTGCGTAGCGCCAGCACCGCCGGACGGGCGCACATCTATACGCCGGGCAACCGCGTGAACGCCCGCTGGAGCGGCCGGCTTCCCGAACATCTCGGGCATTTCACCTGCGAGTTGGTTGACGCGCGGTCGGCCCGTGTCCTCCATCATCCGCTGCGACTGGCCGCGGTGTCGTCGGTGTGCGCGCTCGCCGAATGGTTCCTGGCGGAGCGGGAACCGGTACCCGACGTGCATGCGGCGAGTGAGGCCATCCTCGACCGGCTTGCCGGCGCGGCCGACTGGCAGACCGACTACGTTCTCTGGGAACTCACCTTGCTGCGAGAAACCGGGGCGGGCCTGGATCTCACTAGGTGCGCAGTCACCGGCGGCACCGACGACCTCGTCTACGTGTCGCCGCGGACCGGCCGGGCGGTTTCGAAGACCAGCGCAGGGTCGTGGGCGCCGCGGCTGCTGCCGCTGCCGGAGTTCCTGCGTACCGGCGCGGCGCCGGCGCAAGATGACTTGCTGGCAGCCCTCCAGATGACCGGGTATTTCCTTCACCAGAACGCCGTCACGCACGGTCGGCGCGCCCTGCCGCCCGCGCGCATGCGGTTGGTCGACAGACTGGCCGCAAGCGCATCATCCAAGCCGCCCGAGGGGTCGGACCGCCAATGAACGAAGCCCGGGACATCCGCGACACCCCGTTCGTCGACGTGCTCGGGGAGCGCTACGTCAGCTATGCCCTGTCCACCATCATGTCGCGGTCGCTCCCGGACGTGCGCGATGGCCTGAAGCCGGTGCATCGACGCCTGCTGTTCGCCATGCGGGCGCTGCGGCTGGACCCCGCGTCCGGGTTCAAGAAATGCGCGCGTGTGGTCGGCGATGTCATCGGCAAGTACCACCCGCACGGGGATCAGGCCGTGTACGACGCCATGGTACGGCTCGCGCAGGAGTTCGCGATTCGATACCCGCTGGTCGATGGGCAGGGCAATTTCGGCAACGTCGACGGCGACGGGGCGGCCGCCATGCGGTACACGGAGGCGAGGCTCACGGCGGTTGCGGATGCGCTCCTCGATGGCTTGGACGAAGACGCCGTCGATTTTGTCGACACCTACGACGGCGAGGACTCGGAGCCCGCCGTGCTGCCCGCCGCATTCCCGAACCTGCTCGCGAACGGGTCGCAGGGCATCGCCGTCGGCATGGCGACGTCCATCCCACCGCACAACGTTGATGAGATCTGCCGGGCGCTGCTCCATCTGCTGCAGAACCCGGGCGCCCGTCTCGCGACCTTGTTGCGGTACCTGCCGGGCCCCGACTTTCCCACCGGCGGCGTGCTGGTCGAAAGCGAGGCGGCGCTCGAAGAGGCGTACCGGTCGGGAAGAGGCCGTTTCCGCCTGCGCGCCACGTGGACTGCCGAGCCCATGTCCCGCGGACGGCTGCGCATCGCGGTCAGCGAAATACCCTGGAGCATTCCGAAGGCTCGCATCGTGACGCAGCTCGATGAGCTGGTCCAGGCTCGCAAGCTGCCGTGGTTGGCCGAAATCCGCGACGAATCCGCCGACGACGTCAGGATCGTGCTCGAACTACGGGCTCGAAGTGGTGAGCCAGCCGAACTGATGGAGGTGCTGTTCCGGCTGACGGATCTGGAAACACGCATTTCCCTGAATTTGAACGTGCTTGACGGCGGCCGCATCCCCCGGGTCATGGGGTTGCCCGAGGTGTTGCAGGCCTGGCTGGATCACCGGCGCGATGTCCTGCTGCGACGAAGTCGCCATCGGCTGGAAGTGCTGGAACGGCGGATCCATGTGCTGGAGGGCTACCTCCTCGTCTTCGCTGACCTTGATACGGTCATCCAGATCATTCGCGAGAATGACGAGCCACGATCCGAACTGATGCTCGTATTCCGCCTGACCGAGACGCAGGCCGAGGCGGTGCTCAACATGCGCTTGCGGACGTTGCGACGCCTGGAGGAAGAGAAACTCCGCGTCGAGCACGCCCGGCTCGCCGCGGAACGCGGCGAACTGATCGAGCTGACGGAGTCCGAAGAACTCCAGTCCGATCGCATCGACGAGGAAATCCGGGACGTGCGCGCCCGATTCGGCGCCGGCTCGGACGGCGGTGCGAGGCGCACCAGGATCGATTCGAATGCCGCTCCGGTTGAGCCGCGCCTGGAACATGTCGAAGCAGCGGAACCGGTCACCCTCATTTGTTCGCGTCGGGGCTGGGTGCGGGTCGTCCGCGGCCACGTGGAGAACGAAAACGAGCTTCGCTACCGCGACGACGACGAGGGCCGCTTCGTCGTGCGCGCCGAAAGTACCGCCGATGTGCTGGTGGCTACGGACAAGGGGAGGCTCTACACGCTCGCCATGTCACGACTACCCGGCGGCCGCGGCTTCGGGGAGCCGATCCGGCTGCATGCGCAGATCAGCAACGACGAGGAGCTGATCGCATGCTGGCCGGCCGACGATCGGCCTGCCTTGCTGGCCACCGAGGACGGCAAGGGCTTCCTGGCCCAGGCGGAAGACCTGATCGGCAGCCGTTCCGGCCGTCAGGTGGTCACGGCGGCAGAGGGAGCGAAGCTGGTCGTTTGCCGTCCGGCGAGCGGGGATCATGTTGCCGTGGTCGGCACCAACCGGAAACTGTTGATCCTCCCCTTGTCGGAACTGCCGCAGCGGAGCCGAGGGCAGGGGGCGTATCTGCAGCGGTACCGGACGGGCCGATTGTCGGATGCGGTGGTATTCGCGAAAGAGGGCGGCCTGGTGTGCCGGACCGGCAGCAGAATGCGGACGTTTCCGATCGAGGCCCTTGCTCCCTGGATGGGAAAGCGGGGCCAAGCCGGGCGGACCGTTCCCAAGGGATTTCCCGCCTCGCTGCGCTTCGACTGAGCAAGATTCGGAGTCTGCGCGACTTTCGATCCAAGCAGGCTATCCTGCAGTCAGGTTCGAGCCCGGGTCATCCCTCGGTGCGGGCCCAAGGCACGACAGGGCGGAACCGTTGCCGACGCGTCCGATGGTCGTGCTGCCGCAGCAAAGTATTGGGACGACTCACCGCATGTCACGACTCCAGGTTGCCGTGCCGTCATGAGCCAAAGCTCCGCCATCGTCGCTGCGATCGATCGCTTGAACGAGCTGATCGGTCGGTGGATCGCATGGCTGACGCTGTTCATGGTGCTGGTGACAGTCGTCATCGTGGTCCTGCGGTACGGCTTCAACATCGGCTTCATCTGGATGCAGGAATCCGTGCGCTTCATGTACGCGGCCGTGTTCTTGCTGGGAGCAGGCTACACGCTCAAGCATGACGGTCATGTCCGTGTCGACATGCTCTATGAACGCATGGGCCTGAAGCGGCGGGCTTGGGTCGATCTCCTTGGGACGCTGCTCTTTCTCCTCCCCGTCTGTTTCTCGGTCATCTACTTCTCCTGGACCTATGTGCTGAACTCGTGGGCCGACTTCGAGGGCTCGATTGAGGAGCGCGGATTGCATGCGGTGTATCTCCTCAAGACCTGCATCTGGCTGTTCGCGGGACTGTTGATCCTGCAAGGAATTGCCACGATCATCCGCACGACCCGCTCGCTCCGGTCTTCTGGAAACAGCTCGAAGTGACTCCGGAGCTACTTGTCGGCGGCATGCTGCTTGCCCTGATGGCAGCGCTCCTCGCCGGGTTCCCGGTTGCCTTCACGTTGTCGGGCGTTGCCCTGCTGGCCGCGGCACTGGGCGCTGCCGTGGGCATGTTCGATTTCAGTTTCGTGGCGGCGTTCCCGAATCGCATTTACGGGATCATGACGAACGACCTCCTTATCGCGGTGCCGTTGTTCGTCTTCATGGGCGTCATGCTCGAGCGCTCGCGAATCGCCGAAGAACTGCTGACGACGATGGGGCTGTTGCTGGGCGGTATGCGCGCAGGCCTAGGAATCGCCGTGACGTGTGTCGGCGCGCTGCTGGCCGCTTCGACCGGGATTGTCGGTGCGACCGTGGTCACCATGGGACTTCTGTCGCTGCCGACCATGCTCAAGCGGGGATACGAACCGGAGATAGCGTGCGGCTCCATTTGCGCGGCCGGTACGCTTGGTCAGATCATCCCCCCGTCAATCGTGCTCATCCTTCTCGGTGACCAGATTTCAGCGGCCTATCAGCAGGCGCAGCTGGCTCAGGGCAACTTTTCGCCGGAGGCCGTGACCGTCACGGACCTGTTCGTCGGAGCGCTGCTGCCGGGACTTGCCCTCGTGGCGCTGTACATCCTGTGGCAGTTCTTCTACGGGACCATCAGGCCGGACGCGATGCCGTCCATCCCACAGAGCGAGCGAGCAGCGGTTTCCGCGGCGGAACTCCGCGCCCGGGTGCTCCGGGCCCTGGTCCCGCCGCTGCTCCTGATCGTGGCGGTCCTCGGATCGATCCTGGCCGGCTTGGCCACGCCGTCCGAATCGGCCGGCGTCGGTGCGGTCGGGGCGATGCTGCTCGCGCTTCATCGACGGCAGTTCACCCTTAAAATCCTCAGCGACGTCATGCGATCGACCGTTCGCATGACGTCGATGGTCTTCACGATCCTGGTTGGCGCCGCCCTGTTTTCTCTGGTCTTCCGGGGTTTCGGCGGCGATGAGATGGTGGCCGAGTTCCTCGGCGGACTCCACGGTGGCGTGGTGACGGTCCTGATCCTCACCATGGTCCTGATGTTCCTGCTCGGCTTCTTCCTCGATTTCATCGAGATCACCTACGTCGTGATCCCGATCATCGGGCCGCCCATCCTGATGCTCGGCATCGACCCTGTCTGGTTCGCGATCCTGGTGGCAATCAACCTGCAGACGTCGTTCCTGACCCCGCCGTTCGGCTTCTCGTTGTTCTACCTGCGGGGCGTGGCGCCGAAGTCGGTGCCGACCGCTGCGATCTACCGGGGAGCCGTACCCTTCGTGGCCATCCAGCTGCTCATGCTGGGAGTACTGGCCCTGGTGCCTGAGCTCGCTACCTGGCTGCCAAAGGTCGTCTACCCGCAGTAGGACAGAGAGACAACACCAATTACTTCGAGGACTGTGGCGCCCGGGTCGATCGTACGTGTCCGGTGCGCGGTCGCTCGCACGACCGGTGAGGCTGCCGGTCCCGGCGGAGGGACGTTCCTCCGAGTCGACCGACAGACAGCGAACCGCCTGGAGAAAGGCGGGGTCGGGCAGACAGAATCCGGATGGTCCGGGCCCCGAATCAGGCTTTGAACGCCGGCTGAGGCCGTATGTCGCCTGCTCGGCCCAGTCGGCGAGGTTTGGCGTCCGCGTCAGCTCCATCTGCAACGCGCGTGCTCCGACACGAGGAAGAGGGAGTCATCCGGTAACCGTGTTCAGTTTCAATGCCTTCAGCATCTCTCCTAGATTGATTCGAATGCCCGATCCGGTCGTCGGCGGGCAGGGTGATTCATCCGCGCAGCTGGAGGTACCCCTGTTCGGCGTACGGATTGCGGGCGCGCGCTTCGCTCCGGAACCGCTCCCAGCTCTCAAAAATCCGTCGCGCCAAATCGCCTTCCTCCGCGGTGGCCCGAACCACGTCGTCACTGTGTACGAGCATCTCGTCGAACACGTCCTTCGGGAACGGCCGCAACTCAACGCCGTGCTCTTCGACCAGTACGCGCTGTGATTCGTTGTTGGCCGCGGTGAACTCGGCGAGCATGCGTACGTTGGTGGCAGCGGCCGCGTCTTCCACGATCGCCTGCAGGTCCGGCTCCAGGCCGTCCCATGCCGCCTTGTTCAGGAGCAATTCCGACGCCGTGCCCGGTTCGTGGAACCCTGGGCCGTAGTAGTTCTTCGTGATCTTGTAGAACCCGAACGCCAGGTCATTCCAGGGGCCCACCCATTCGGTCGCATCGATCACACCGGACTGGAGGGCGGGCATGATCTCGCCGCCCGGCAGGTTCACCGCCGTGGCACCCAGCCGGTTGATGACTTCGGCCCCGAGGCCGGGAATGCGCATCTTGAGGCCCTGAAAGTCTTCGATGGAGTTGATCTCCTTCTGGAACCAGCCGCCCATCTGGGTCCCGGAATTGCCGGCCAGGAACGCCTTCAAGCCGAATTCCGCGTAGAGTTCGTCCCAAAGCTCCTGACCGCCGCCGTGGTACACCCAGGCATTGTGCTCCTGGGCCACGAGGCCGCCCGGCACGGCCGCGTAGAACGGGGTCGAACGATGCTTGTTGATCCAGTAGTAGGCAGCCGCGTGGCTCATTTGCGCCTTGCCTTCCCGAACGGCATCAAAATTCTCGAATGGGGGCACGAGCTCGCCCGCGGCATACAGCTTCACGGTGAGTCGACCTTCCGACGCAGTGGTGATGTGGTCGGCAAGCCGTTGTGCACCGGTTCCCAGACCAGGGAAGTTCTTCGGCCATGTGGTGACCAGCCGCCATTCGCGCATACCGCGACTCACGCTGGGGGCCTCGGCCGGGTTGTCCGGGGTACCGGTTTCCGCAGTTTGCTGGTTTTCTTGGTCTTCGCCCTCACCACACGCGGCTAGAGCGACCGAGGCGCTGACTACGGCGGCGCCGGAGAGAAAAGTTCGACGATCCAACTCAGAAGCTCCTCACGAAATGCGGCAGGTACTGCCGGAGGGGTGGGGGTTCGCTGTCCCCGTGAACAGCATAGTCGCAAACGGCGCCTGCCTGCCGATTACGACGCTCGAGTGGCGCTCCCGCCCAGCCGAACCCATCCCCGCTCGGTCAGTTCCTCCAGCGGCTGGAAGCGTCGCTTGTAGGCCATCTTGGATGATCGCGGAATCCAGTACCCCAGGTAGAAGTAGCGAAGGTCCAGCGACTGCACCCGCAGGATGTGCCAGAGGATGGTCGCGGTGCCGAGGCTGTCCTGCCGGCGCTCGGGATCCCAGAACTTGTAGATCCCGGACAGCCCGTCAGACAGCCGGTCGGTCAGCGATACCGCGATCAGGCTGCCGTCCTGGTCGCGGGCTTCCACCACCCGGGTGTCAACCGGCGTTTCCTCGATCATCGCCTGGTACGACGCGTAGCTCATCCCCTCCATATCGCCGCCGATGTGGCGATCGGTCTGGTAGCGCCGGAAGAGGCCGTACTGCTCCCGGGTGGCAACCGGGTCGCATTCGCGCCACTTGAGAACCCGGCAGGCCCGGCGAGCCCGACGGAACCGGCGACCAAGCTGAAAGCAGCTGGCGTCGATGCGCACGGGTCGACACTCGGTGCAGGCGGGACACGCCGGCCGGTAGGCCATTCCGTGGCTGCGTCGAAACCCGGCACGAATGAGGTCGGCGTGAAACTGGTCGGCGTGCTGCGTCGGGATTTGGGTGATGACCTTGCGCTCGATCTTGCCCGGCAGATACGGGCAGGGAAGGGCCGACGTTCCGACGAAGATCGGGATCGTGTCGCCGAGTGGAAGCGTCATGGCCGGGCCCTGCCGGGAAACGAGTGATTGGCAACCATGCTAGCAATCTGACGACGCACCGCGCACGCGGCCGGTCACGGACCGGGCGGCGGGGCCCGGTGGCCGGTTGAGCATGGCGACCAGCCGGCGTGGGCTCCGGGCAGCGGTGTGGGACCTACGCGATCCCGTAGTACCAGGGCACGAACAGCGTGAAGGTCCCCCAGCAAATCAGTGTGAGCGGAGGACCGCTTCGCAGGTAATGGCGGCCGCGGTAACCAGCGGGGCCCATCACCAGAAGGTTGGTCTGGTAGCCGATGGGCGTCGAAAACGACATGTTGGCGCCAAAGATCACCGTGACTGCGAACGGAAACGGGTCGACCCCGAGAATCTGGGCGATGCCAATGGCAATCGGCATGTAGAGCAGGGCCGCCGCGTTGTTGGTCAGCATGTCCGTCGTGATCGCCGTGACCAGGAAGAGCGCCGACATCATGGCCGCCGGCCCGAACCCGAACATCTCCATGGCCCGCACGGCGCCGTCCGCCACCCACTGGGCCGCCCCGCTCATCTGCATGGCCCCGCTCAGGCCAAGCATCGCTGCCACCGGCAGGGCGACGCGGCCGTCGATTGCGCCGAGCGCCCGCCCGACAGAGAGCGTGCCTGAGGCAATCATCGAAAACGCACCGGCTACGGCGGCCACGACCACCGGCACGAGCCCGCTCGATGCGGCCAGCACGGTGCCCAGGAAGATGCCGGCCGCGCGCCAGCGGAACTTGACGGGCGGCAGCTGGCTCTGCCGCCATTCCGTCGGCACCACGATGCCTGACTGGCGAAGCTCGCCTACCGCGCTCTGGGTACCTTCCACCAGCAACATGTCCCCGCTCTGGAGCGGCACCTCCAGCGGCCGGACGCGACGGTTGGTCAAGCGGGTGCGCCGGAGGCCGAGGATCGTGCACCCGGTTCGCCGGCGGAACGTCTCGGGCGTCATCGGCGGGGTTTGGGTAAACGGCGAATCCACCGTGACCACGGCTTCCGCAAAGAAGTTCGCCTCGTTCTCGGCACGGATACGCGCTGTTCGGAAGACACCGCCGAGAGAGCCGAGAATCGCCGGAAAACGGGTACGGGCGAGCGCGACCACGAGCACATCCCCGGCCTGCAGCGCCACGTCGTCAAATGGGAACAGATAGGTATCCAGCCCGCGCCGCACCGAAAAGACCGTCATCTCCTGGAGGCTGGGAAACATCCCTCCGATCGACGCCTCCCCCACGGCGGGCGCATCCGAGCGGACTTCGAGCTCGGTCACGAACTGCCGCGATTCCACGGGCGTCACCGCTTCGGTCTTCAGTTTCGGCAGCAGCCACGGAAGGACGGCGGTGACATACACGAGACCGGCTCCGGCCACGACCAGGCCGGGAATCGTGAACGCGAAAAAGTCGAACGGGGGAAGTCCGAGGTCCACGGCGACACCGGCTGCGATGAGATTGGTGCTGGAGCCGACGAGGGTGGTCATGCCGCCGAGGATGCTGGCGTAACTCAGCGGAATGAGTGTGCGCGAGGGGGGCAGGCGATCGGATGCGACGAGGATCAGAATGGGAATGAAGATCAGGACAATGGGCGTGTTGTTGATCAGGCTCGACGTCAATGCTGCGACGAGGAGGAGGAGGACGAATACCATCCACCGGCGGTGACGCGCCATCCGGTTGATGACGTCCGCAACCCGGCTGAGTGCGCCGGTTTCGGTCAATCCCCGGGCGACGATCAGCAGCGCCATCAGCGTGATGAGGCCGGTGTTCGCGAATCCCGCGAAGACCATGCCCGGCTGGGCGCGCGCATCCGGCATCTCGACCGAGACAAACAGGAACAGGAGCGCGAGCAGCAGCCCAATAGCTACGGTTTCCAGACGGAAGCGGCCCGAAACGAAGGCCGCGACGGCCACCACAGCGATCGACAGCGTCAACGCGATGGGCAGCGTCATGACGGGTCAGCCGTCCCCGCCGGGATGGGCGTCAGGATCGCTGGCGGGGCCCAGCTCCCCGCTCGGTCAACTGAACTCGGAGATGATCGGGGATCGGCACGCTCGCTTCGCGGGTTCGGTCCGCAAGCACCATGACCGCGCGTGCCTTCGCTGCGCACACGCCGCCATGGAATACCGCCTGGTCCCAATGGACGGAGGACCGGCCGAAGCGCGCGATTCTGGTGCCGACCGTAACCATCCCAGGCCAATGCAGTTGGGCCAGGTAGTCGATCGCGATGTGGGCCAGCATGAAAACCGGATCTGCCTTGATCGGGTCATTGATGCCGTCGAGATACGTGAGCCGGCCTTCTTCCAGGTAGCGCGCGACGGCCGCGTGGTTGACGTGTCCCACACCGTCCAGATCGAAGAACCGGATATCCCGGTCGACCCGGTGCGCGTAGTCTTCCAGGATCGGGATTTCCGGTCTGGGTGATGCTTGGGCTGGTGTCGGCATGGGCGCGACTATGCGAACGGCGCCGGGCCCGCGCAACTGCCGCCGTTATGGGTCACGTCGGGGAAGCAGCATGAGTTGCTGCTCCGTTCTGATCTCGGCCCAGTCCGATTCGAGCGGCAGGAGGCGCCCGGCGAACCACTGATCGGCGTGATCGCGGTACCACGGCGAGAGCGGATGGCCGGCCTGTCCGGTGGACAGCACGGCCCACGATCGCGTCGGCTCGGCCAGATCATGCACCATCCGCACGCCCGCTCCATGGATGCCGGCAAACGGCTGTCCATCGTCGCTCCAGTCCGAGTGCATCCGCATGAGCGTGAACGGTCCGCCCTCATGCGAGCGAACGATGTTGACCAGATTTCCGACAAGGGGGAGCTCGCCCAGGGGACGATGCCGGTGGACGCCGCTTGCCGCAGAATCCCAGCGCAGGGCCTGCAAGTCGTCGCCGTCCCGCTCCTGCAGCCATTGCACTGCATCGCGCAATGCGCCGCGAACAACGTCGACGCAGGCGCGTTGCGGGTCGCCACACCCGGGCACACGGCCGGTCAGCAGATCGACGAGCAGCTGGGGCCGAGGCGCCAGCGGGACGGCGCCGTTGCCGAACACTGCGGACGACAGGCGTTGCGTCAGCGCGCGATGCCAGGCCGCGTACACGAGTGGTTCCGGGCGGCCGGCTTCCATGCGGAAATCCCATTGGCTCAGCAGATCGGCCGCGTCGGTGTCGGGTTGGGGAAAGGGGCCAGCGGCAAGGAGCAGGGGCACGATCGCACGCGCGGCCGGCGACACAATGTCGGTCTGCATGTCTGCGAACCGCGCAGGCGTGAATCCTCCCGAGGGGACGCTGGCGAGGAGTTCCCGCAGGCGCTCTGCCCGGTAGGAAGAAGGGCGGTCCCGCATGATGAATGCCTGATATCCGGCGGGTGCCAGGTACTCGTTCGCGCTGGCGACCCATCCGTCGGGCGGATTGGTTTCGCTCGGAAGTGCGGCGCCCTCCAAGCTGCCGATCCACGCGGCCCCGGAGTCGGTCCCCTCGACCGGAAGAAAGCCGTCGCCCGTGGCGCGGACCGGAATTCGGCCGGTCATCACATAGCCGATATTGTCGTCGACGTCGGCGTGCACGGCGATCTGGACGACCGCCTCAAGCTCATGCATGGCCACGCGGAAGGCGGCGGCGGTCGCGGCGCGTACGCTCCGGAACGCCGCCCGCTGGGACAGGTCCGTGTCGGCCAGCTCCTGCGAGCGGAAAGCCACGACCTGCCCGGGACCGGCGAACCCGAATTCAGGAAGGTCGGATACCACGGGCCCGTGCCGGGTGGTTCGGATGGTGAGATGGACCGGGTCCCGACCCCTCACCGCGATCGTTTCAGAGCGGACGCGAAATGGTTCCGAGCCCACCGGGGTCAGGTACGATCCGGCTTCGGTCGGATCCAGGGTCTCGACGTAGAGATCTTGGACGTCGGCATAGACCGAGGTCATGCCCCAGGCCACATGCTCATTGCGGCCGATCGGGACCGCAGCAATCCCCGGCAACGTCGCGCCCCACACCCGCAGGCCAGGTGCCTCGAGATGGGCGAGGTACCAGACTGACGGCGCGGCAAGGCGAAGATGCGGGTCGCTCGCCAGGAGCGGCTTGCCGCTGGCGGAATGGCGGCCGGCAACTGCCCAGGCGTTGGACCCCGCGAGGAGGTCGTCGACCGAGCGCGAGAGTTCCCGGAGCCGGGCTTCGCCAAGTCGCGGGAGGAGGCGTGCCCGTTCGGCTTCCGTGTCCGCGTTGCCGGAGAGGAGTGTCCCCATCATCTTGATGGCGAGGATGCTGTCGGCGGGCAGCCATGGTTCAGGTGACAAACCGAGGACCCGCAATTCAAACGGGCGATGGTTGCTTTCGAGGGCGGCGTTCACGCCATCGGCATAGCCTTGCAGCAAATCCCGGGTCTCGGGATCCAGCGAAGCCGCAACGGCTTCGGCCGACCGAGCGTAACCGATTGTCCGGAACTTGCGGTCCAGCGGGACCGCGGCCGCTCCCATGATTTCGGCCAGGCGGCCACGACCTGCCCGACGGGCAAATTCCATAGCGGTGAAACGGTCCTGAGCGTGCGCGAACCCGAGCCCGAACCAGGCGTCGCGTTCGCTGCCGGCGGCGATGTGCGGAACGCCGTGCGCGTCGCGCGCGATCCGCAGCGCGGTGTTGAGGCCCCGAACCTCAAGTTGGCCTTCAAGTCGGGGAAGGGCGGCCTGCAGCGCCAGCAACGGCAGGGCAAGCCCGACGGCCACGGCGGTCAGCGCCGCAGCCAGGCAGAGGCTGAGAGCTGGCGCTAGCCCGAAGCGTGCTCGGGGGCTACCTGTCACGCACCAGGTCCAGGGCGCTGGCTCGGTCTGCATCGAGTTCGGGCACCGGCCCCCGCGTGGGCGGGTCCTGATGCCCAGACAGTTTGATGGGGTTGCCGGCGACTTTCATGCCGTCGACGGTCCCGCCGGCAACCTCGACCAGCATGTTCCGGGCGAGCACCTGCGGGGACGATACCGCATCAGCGACGTCGTTCAGGGGGCCGGCTGGAATGCCGGCCGCCTCAAGCTTTGCCAGCCACTCGGCACGCGACGCGGTCTGGAAGCACGCATTGAGCTCGGCCTCCAGGCTCTCGACGTTCTCGATGCGGCCGCGGTTGGCTGCAAAACGAGGATCGTCTGCAAGTTCCGGTTGCCCGAGAACCGTCATGAGGGTTCGGAACATTCGGTCGTTGCCGGCCGCCAGTACAAGATGCCCATCGGCCGCCCGATAGCATCCGAACGGGGCGATCGCAGGGTGACGCGCGCCGGAAGGGGGCGGGGCGACGCCCGTGGCAAAGTAACGGGCTACCGCGTTCTCCAGAATCGCGATCTGGCAGTCGAGCATGGCGACGTCAATCCACCGCCCGAGTCCCGTGCGGTTACGCTCATGGAGGGCGGCGGCGATTCCCACCGCCGTGAACAGTCCCGCCGCGATGTCCCCGATCGATGTCCCGACCCTGGTGGGCGGGCCGTCTGCATGTCCCGTGAGCGACATCAATCCGCCCATCCCCTGAACGATCATGTCGTAGGCAGGTCGCCTGGCCCACGGCCCGGTTTGGCCGAACCCTGAAACGGACGCGAGGATCAGGCGCGGGTGGGTGGCGTTGAGTGCCTCCCAGCCGAAGCCGAGGCGGTCAAGTGTGCCGGGTCGAAAGTTCTCGACCAACACGTCGGCCCGCCCGAGGAGCTGTCTGAACAGGGACTGGTCGGTGTCGTCCTTGAGATCGAGTGCGATGCTCTCCTTCCCGCGATTGAGGGATCCGAAGTACGCGGAGGTGTCGCCGATCCACGGAGGGAAGGTACGCGCATCGTCCCCGTCGGGCGGTTCGACCTTGATCACGCGGGCGCCGAGATCGCTGAGAACCATGGTGGCGAAGGGGCCTGCAAGTACGCGCGTGAGATCGAGGATCGTCACTCCTGAAAGGGGACCCGGCGGGGAGACGGGTGCGGCGGCGGGATGATCCATGCGTCGGCTCCGGCGGTTCGCGAGGTCGCTTCGTCTTCAAGAGCGGATAGAAGCGGGGTTCACCGCGAACGGTATGTACCGGACCCGCGGGGAATTTGCTGCAGATGGTATCGGCCCCGGGAACCGGTACGGGATGACCGCCTCGGGCTGCGGCGTGGCAACGCTACTGGTTCGGCCGGATTGCATCTACATTAGCGGCGCCGTGAGGCCCGACAGCGGCGCGGCGTGCGAAGGAAGAGTTGTCATGAACATCGAGTTGACCAGCGCGGACCGCGCGTTTCGCGACGAGGTGCGTGCGTTCCTAGCCACGAGCCTGCCGCCCGACATCAAGCGGCGTGTCGAGAACGGCCTCGAACTGGGGCGCGAGGATTACGCGTCCTGGCACCGGATCCTCTACGAGAAGGGCTGGGTGGCACCGGGCTGGCCGGTTGATCATGGCGGCACCGGCTGGACGCACATGCAGCGCTACCTGTACGACGAGGAGTCCGCGGCCGCCAGCGCACCTCGGATCATGCCGTTCGGAGTGAACATGGTGGGCCCGGTGATCTTCACCTTCGGGAACAGTGCGCAGAAGGCCCGATACCTCCCGCGGATCCTGTCGGGAGAGGACTGGTGGTGCCAGGGTTACTCGGAACCCGGCGCAGGCTCCGACCTGGCCAACCTGCGCACCCGCGCGGAGCGAGACGGGGACGTCTATGTCGTCAATGGCCAAAAGACATGGACCACATCCGCCCACTGGGCCGACCATATCTTCTGCCTGGTGCGCACTGACCCGGATGCCGCCAAGCCGCAGCAGGGCATCTCGTTTCTGTTGATCGACATGCGATCGTCCGGAATCGAAGTGAAGCCGATCATCACGATCGATGGTGGCCATGAGGTGAATGACGTCTTCTTCGAGGACGTTCGCGTGCCAGTGGAGAATCTGGTCGGCGAGGAGAATCGCGGCTGGACGTACGCCAAATTCCTCCTGAGCTTCGAGCGGGCGGGGATTGCCGACGTGGGGCGCTCAAAGAAGCAGCTTGCCGGTCTCAAGCGCATCGCAGCCGCGGAACTGTCCAACGGGCGCCCGTTGTCCGAAGACGATCGGTTCCGCGAGAAGATCGCCTCTCTGGAGATCGACCTGCTCGCGCTGGAGTACACCGAATTGCGGGCGCTAAGCCGGCAGACTTCGGGCGAGGAGCCGGGAACCGAAGCGAACATCCTCAAGATCCGCGGTACGGAGGTCCAGCAGCGAATCACCGAGCTTGCACTCGAGGCGGTGGGGACCTACGCCAATCCGTACGTGCCCGAAGCCCTCAAGGACGGCTGGAACGAAGAGCCGATCGGGCCCGAGTACGCCGCCAGCGTGGCGCCGAGGTACTTCAACTGGCGCAAGGCCTCGATTTACGGCGGTTCGAACGAAATCCAAAAAGGTATCGTCGCCAAGCTTGTACTGGAACTGTGAGGCGTAGCGATGGACCTGTCATACGGCGAAGACCACACCCTGCTATCCGAGAGCATCGCCCGGTTTATCCAGAACGACTACGACTTCGAGACCCGGAGCCGCATTGCTGCCAGCGACCTCGGGTTCGATCCGACGGTATGGCAGCAGTTTGCGGACCTGGGCTGGCTGGCGATCCCGTTTAGCGAAGATGAGGGTGGGCTTGGCGCCGACCCGGTGTCCGTAATGATCCTGATGGAACAGTTTGGTCGCGGGCTGGTATTGGAGCCGTATGTACCGAGCATCCTTCTCGGCGGTCGACTGATCGCGTCAATGGGAGGCGCCGAGCAGCGCTCTCGTTATCTCGGCGACCTGATTGAGGGCAAGATCCAGCTGGCGTTCGGGCACGGCGAACCGGGCGGGCGGTACGCGCTGGCGCATGTGGCGACCCGCGCGGAAGGCGGTGCCGGCGGCTTCACGCTGTCGGGGCATAAGGCGGTGGTGCACAACGCCGAGGCGGCCGACTTCATCATTGTTTCGGCTCGAGGCAGCGGCGAGGTGCGGGCACAGGACGGTATTTCGCTGTTCGTGGTGCCGCGCGAAACGCCCGGCCTGACCGTGCGCCCTTATCGGACGGTCGACGGCTTTCGAGCGGCGGAACTCGTTCTTAAAGGGGCCCAGGTTGGCGAGGATGCCCTGCTGGGCGAGGAAGGCGGGGCGTACCCGGCGATCGAAGCTGTCACAGACCGGGCGGTTGCCGCCGTCTGTTCGGAAGCAGTGGGAGTGATGGATCTGTTGCGGGAAACCACGCTGGAGTATCTCAAGACCCGCCAGCAGTTCGGGCGGCCGCTCGGAGCATTCCAGGTCCTGCAGCATCGCGCGGTGGACATGCTGATCGCGTGCGAGGAAGCCCGCTCGCTGGCTCTGATGGCGACCCTCAGCCTTGACAAGTCGGCACCGGAGCGGCGGCGCGCGGTGTCGGCGGCAAAGGCCCACATGGGAAACTCAGGCCGGAAAGTCGGGCAAGAGGCCGTGCAGCTGCATGGCGGCATGGGCGTGACCGACGAACTCAAGGTCGGCCACTATTTCAAGCGCCTGACCATGATCGATACGTTCTTCGGTGATGCCGCCCACCACCTCGACCGGTTCGCCGGCGATGCGTGACGGGCGGGCGGGGATCTAGAGCCCGTCACCGAAGCAGGGCGGAGGACGGCATGCGCTGGCCTCGGCTGGCAATGATGCTGCTACAGGCGCCTCGGACCCGGATTGTGCCAGCGACCGACTTTACCGGCTGAAGGGCGATCTCAGGGGATACCGGAGCCCCTCTATTTCGGGAAGCTAGCGGATGAACTTCGGCTTTGAGGGTAGCGAACCCTCTGGAGTCGACTTGGTCGACCAACGTCAGCCGGACACCGGGCTACACATGTCGATCTTGTCGACATTTCACGCTGATGTGTCGATAAAACGACGTAATATCGACATATCAGGCTGAGACAAGCAGGTGGGCCGGTAGTGTTGCCGGCTGTCGATCGGGTGCCTCATGCTTTACACCGAGCGGAAGAGGACGATCGCCGCAAGTCTGTGAACCAGGGAGGTTACGAGACCGGATCATTGACGCGGTAATGCTGACCCCGACGCCCCCATTGCGCTGACATTCCGACGACCTGTATCCCGTAGAAGCTGCGTTCTCATCGGTTGCACCGCGCGCCGTACCAGGCGGTGCGCAGGTTGACCGCCGCGGAGCGAGCGCTCTCCGAAGTCTCCGGGTGCATTCCGTGTCGGCGCCCGATCGCGCGGAACGGTACGCCCAGTACCGCCAATGCGGGAATGCAAGGCGGTCCACCGGGAACTACACTCACGACCGGATAACAGCGGTAGCGGGAGGGATGGATGGCGGCCTGTCCGAAGCAGATCGCCCGAGATTGGCGGTGCTCCTGCCTGGTCAGTGATGCCCTGCCGCCGTTGACTGGTGCCCTCCTGCCGCGCTGATGGAGCAGGCTCGTCCGATCCGTGGGGAACTGTCCCGGTCGGCGATTTGCGAGCCGGCGGCGAGCGCGATGGACGACCCACCGCGGGTTGCGAAGCTCGACGGTGTCGGCCCGGCACCGGTGCTAGTCGTTTGCGAGCACGCGTCCAACGCCATCCCCGCCCGATTCGGCTCGCTTGGCCTCGGCGACCAGGACCGAGCGAGCCACATCGCGTGGGACCTCGGGGCGCTTGACCTTGCGAAGGCCCTGGCATCGCGGCTCCGGGCGCCATTGCTCAGCGCCCGGGTATCGCGTCTCGTGTTCGACCTGAACCGGCCGCCGGGCGCTCCGGACGCGATCACCGAACGCAGCGAAACGACGGACATTCCCGGCAACCTCGGCCTCACCGAAGCGGAGCGGCAGGTCCGGGTCGACACCGTCTATGCGCCTTGGGTGGCCGCCCTCACGGCGGCCATCGACGCTGCCCGTCCGGACGCGCTGATCAGCGTTCACAGCTTCACGCCGGTCTTCGCGGGGATGCCCCGGACGACCGAAGTCGGGGTCATTCACGACCGCGATGCGCGGCTTGCGGACGCGGTCCTCGCGCATGCGAACATGTTGGGCTGGGAACGGAATCGCCCGTACGGACCTGACGAGGGCGTCACGCATACGCTCCGGACCTTTGCCGAGCCCCGCGGTCTCCTGCCGCTGATGATCGAGGTCAGGAACGACCTCCTGCAGGGCGCTGCCGCCGTCAATCGCATGGCCGATGCGCTTGCGGGTGTGCTTATCCCGTCGCTTGCGGCGTGCGCGGTCGGCATGCGGGCGCGACAAGAGTGACCGGCACGATGCGCGGCTACATCACCGCGATCGACACGATGAACCGCCGGCTTGGGCGCGTCGTGATGTACGGCATCTTCGCGATCATGGGCATCCTCCTCTGGTCGTCGATGTCCAAGACGTTCTTCGATCCCTCGCTCTGGACGCTCGAGATGGCGCAGTTCGCGATGGTGACGTACTACGTTCTGGGTGGTCCCTACGCGATCCAAACCGGCGCGAACGTGCGCATGGACCTCTTCTACGGCTCGTGGTCGGCCCACACGAAGGCTTGGTTCGACGCCTTCACGGTGTTCTTCCTGATCTTCTACCTCGTGGTGCTGCTCTGGGGTGGGATCGATTCGACTGCCTACAGCTTTCAGTACGGCGGCGAACGCAGCCCCTCCGCCTGGCGCCCGTACCTCTGGCCGATCAAGGTGATCATGGTAGTGGGCATCGTGCTGATGCTGCTGCAGGCGGTGGCCGAGTTCTTCAAGGACGTCCTTCGGATTCGCGGCGAGGCGCCCTGATGTCGTACGAGCTCATCGCCATCCTCATGTTCTCGACGATGATGGTGATGCTGGCTACCGGCCAGCGTGTCTTCGGTGCCATCGGCTTCGTCGCGGTCGTCGCCGCCCTTCTCCTATGGGGTGACCGTGGCGGCTACGACCTGGGCTTTGCGGCCGCCATGAAACTCATGAAGTGGTACCCGCTCCTGACGCTGCCGATGTTCATTTTCATGGGCTATGTCCTCTCGGAGTCGAAGATCGCCGACGATCTCTACCGCATGTTCCACGTCTGGACCGGCGGGATGGCGGGCGGCCTCGCCATGGGGACGATTGGCCTCATGGTGCTGGTCTCGGCGATGAACGGTCTCAGCGTGGCCGGCATGGCCATCGGCGCCACCATTGCGCTCCCCGAGCTGCTCAAGCGCAACTACGACAAGCGCATGGTGACGGGGGTGATCCAAGCGGGGAGTTCGCTCGGCATCCTTGTGCCGCCCTCGGTGGTCCTTGTGCTCTACGCCATGATCGCCCGCCAGCCGGTGGGGCAGCTCTGGCTCGCGGGGGTGTTCCCAGGGCTCATGATGGCCGGGCTCTTCGTCTTCTACATCTGGCTGCGCTGCCGGATCACGCCCACGCTCGGTCCCGTCCTGCCGAAGGCCGAACGCGACGTGGCGCGGGCCGAGAAATACCGGCTCCTGCGGGCTGGCCTGCTGCCGCTGTTCATCTTCGCGGTGATGATCATTCCGTTCGTCAACGGCTGGACGTCGCTGGTGGAGTCGTCCGCGATCGGCGCGCTGGCCGCGTTCCTCGCAGCCGTCGTGCGACGCCGGATGACCCGGCAGGTGTTCGAGAATTCACTCCGCAATACCTTGCGGATCAGCTGCATGTTCATGTGGATCATTCTCGCCGCCCTCGCGTTCGGTGCCGTGTTCGATGGCCTTGGCGCCGTGCGCGCGATCGAGAACCTGTTTACGGAGCGCATGGGACTGTCGCCATGGACGATCCTGATCCTCATGCAGCTGTCGTTCATCCTGATGGGAACGTTCCTCGACGATACGGCCATGCTCGTGATCGTGGCGCCACTCTATGTCCCGCTCGTGGACGCCCTGGGGTTCAACCTGATCTGGTACGGCGTCCTGTACACGATCACCACGCAGATCGCCTACATGACCCCACCGTTTGGATACAATCTCTTCCTGATGCGCGCCATGGCCCCGCCAGAAGTCACCCTGGGTGACATCTACCGGTCGATCATCCCCTTTGTCGGCGTGATGATCGTGGCGCTTTCCCTCGTCATCAGCTTTCCGGAAATCGCGCTGTGGCTGCCCGGTTACGTATACGCGAACTAGCCGGAGCGGCGGATGCCGGCGCGCCTGCCTGCAAGGAGTGACACCATGACCACACGGCGCCATCTTCTGAAAGCCGCCGCCGTCGCCCCGGCCGCTGCCATCGCGACTCCTGTCTTCGCCCAGGCACAGATCACCTGGCGAATGCAGACCTACGCCGGTCCCGCCCTGGCCGAGCACGTGGTGAAGCCGGCGATCGACATGTTCAACAAGATCGCGGGCGAGCGGATGCAGATCGAGCTGTTCTACGCTGACCAGCTCGTGCCCACGGGCGAGCTGTTCCGCGCGATGCAACGCGGGACGATCGACGCGGTCCAGTCCGACGACGATTCCATGGCGTCACCGACCGAGGTCACCGTGTTCGGCGGGTACTTTCCCTTCGCATCACGTTACTCGCTCGACGTCCCGGTTCTCTTCAACCAGTACGGCCTCAACGAGATCTGGGACGCCGAGTATGCCAAGGTCGGTGTGAAGCATATTTCCGCCGGCGCCTGGGACCCCTGCCACTTTGCGACGAAGGACCCTATTCACTCGCTCGCGGACCTGCAGGGCAAGCGCGTGTTCACCTTCCCGACGGCGGGCCGTTTCCTGACGCAGTTTGGGGTCGTCCCCGTCACCCTCCCATGGGAGGACATCGAGGTTGCTGTCCAGACGGGCGAGCTCGACGGTATCGCCTGGTCAGGGATCACCGAGGACTACACGGTCGGTTGGGCCGACGTCACGAACTACTTCCTGACGAACAACATCTCCGGCGCCTGGATCGGGTCGTTCTACGCCAACATGGACCGCTGGAACGAGATTCCCGAGGATCTCCAGCTCCTGCTGCGCGTCATCTGCGACCAGTCCCATTACTACCGCCAATGGTGGTACTGGGGTGGTGAAGCGAGCCTGCGCGTCAACGGAACGAAGATGGAGCTCACATCGATCCCGGACGAGGAATGGGCTCAGGTCGAGGCGGCCGCGCGGGTCTTCTGGGACGAAGTCGCCGCGGAGTCGGAGACCAAGGCCAGGGTGGTCGAGATCTTCAAGCGCTACAACGCGGACATGGAGCGAGCGGGTCGGCCGTATCGCTACACTTGATCCGCCTTTGCGGCGGCCCCGCCATCCCGGCGGGGCCCCGCCAGATTCACATCCCCCGGACTGCCTGATGTCCGGCAGGTTCATGCTTCACGGCTGGCGTTCCTGTTGCAAGAGCCGCGCATTCCATGCGGCGCTGACTTGCGCTAATGACCAGCGCCGGGGCCGCGCGAAAAGCCCGCTGAGATGGCTGCCGTCCTCGAGCGCGACTCGCCCGACCATCGGCGCTGCGATCACGTCATGCCCGCGGCAGCGGTCGGGTACCCGCGTTAGGGGCGCGACCGGGCGTGATCCCCGCGCGCGCGGGTCGGTCGCGGCCATTGGCGATGAACTCTCGTTGCTCGGACCCGTGGCGCCGAGCCGGACGGGGAAGCCGTGGCCATGGCCTTGATCAACCGGAAGTTCGCCTGAGACCAGGAGCGTACCGGGAGTTTCAGATGACCAAGAAGCTGCAATGCATCTCCCCCGTCGATGGGACGGTCTACGCCGAGCGCCCAGCCCTCGCTGACGACGCGGCGCGGGCGATCGTGGCGCGCGCCCGGGCGGCTCAACGGGCGTGGGCGGCGAGGCCCCTGCAGGAGCGCATCGACCTCGTCCTCGAGGGAGTTGCCCGCATCGGCGCCGAGAATGACGAGATCGTGACGGAGCTCGCGTGGCAGATGGGACGCCCGGTCCGCTACGGCGGCGAATGGGGCGGCTTCAATGAGCGTGCGACCCACATGGCTTCCATCGCAGCGGCGGCGCTCAGGGACATTGAGGTGGAAGACAGTGCCCGGTTCCGCCGCACGATCCGCCGCGAGCCCCGAGGCCTCGTCCTGGTGGTGGCTCCGTGGAACTATCCCTACATGACCGCGATCAACACGGTGCTTCCGGCGCTGATCGCCGGCAACGCCGTGGTGCTGAAGCATGCCACGCAGACCCTCCTTGTCGGCGAGCGCCTGGCGAACGCGTTCCACGCGGCTGGCGTGCCTGAGGAGGTGTTCCAGAACCTGTTCCTGGCGCACGACACCACCCTGGCGCTGATCAGTGAACGGGCGTTCGATTTCGTGAATTTCACGGGCTCCGTGAAAGGCGGGCGGGCCATCGAGCAAGCGGCGGCCGGTACCTTTACCAGCCTCGGCCTCGAGTTTGGCGGCAAGGACCCGGGCTACGTGATGGAAGATGCCGACCTCGCTGCCGCTGTGAGCACGCTCATGGACGGCGCCATGTACAACTCCGGCCAGTGCTGCTGCGGGATCGAGCGAATCTACGTCCATGCCGCCAACTACGACGCTTTCGTCGACGGGGCGGTGGAATTTGCCGAGGCCTACCGGCTGGGAAGCCCGCTCGACGAGGAGACCACACTCGGCCCCATGGCCCACCGGCGCTTTGCGGACGAGGCCCGCGCCCAGGTCGCCGAGGCGGTGCAGGCCGGCGCCACGGCGCATGTCCGGATCTTGTCGGAGGATGACGGCGGCGCCTATCTCTCGCCGCAGGTCCTGACCGACGTGGACCACTCGATGCGGATCATGCGTGACGAGACCTTTGCGCCGGTGGTCGGGATCATGAAGGTGGAGAGCGATGACGAAGCGCTCGGGCTGATGAATGACAGCGATTTCGGGCTCACCGCCTCGCTGTGGACCACGGATGCCGAGCGCGCCGAGGCTCTCGGGCGCCGTGTCGAGACCGGGACCGTCTTCATGAATCGGGCCGACTACCTTGATCCGGCGCTGTGCTGGACCGGCTGCAAGCTCACCGGCAAGGGTGGGGGACTGTCGGAAATCGGCTACCACAACCTGACCCGGCCGAAGTCCTTCCACCTGAAGAAGGCGTCCGGATGACGCTCACGGCGGACTGGTCGTACCCGACGACCATCCGGTTCGGCGCGGGACGAATTCAGGAACTGCCGAGCGCGTGTGGCGAAGCGAATATCCGCAACCCGCTGTTCGTCACGGATCGGGGACTGGCCACGCTACCACTGACGCGGGCCACCCTCGACGTACTGGATGCCGGCGGGCTAGGCCGATCGATCTTCTCCGACGTCGATACCAATCCGAGTGACCGGAATTTGGAAGCTGGCCTCGCACGCTTTCGCGAAGGAGGGCATGACGGCGTCGTCGCGTTCGGCGGCGGTTCCGGCCTTGATCTCGGCAAGGCAGTTGCCTTCATGTCCGGCCAGTCACGCCCGGTATGGGACTTCGAGGACATAGGCGATTGGTGGCGGCGGGCGATCCCCGACGGCATTGCGCCCGTGGTGGCTGTTCCCACTACTGCCGGTACGGGATCCGAAGTGGGCCGGACCAGCGTCATTCTCAATGCCGAAACTCACGTGAAGAAGATCATTTTCCATCCCCGGGTGCTGCCGACAGTGGTGATCATCGATCCGGAACTAACCGTCGACCTGCCCAAGCCGATCACCGCCGGTACCGGATTGGATGCCTTTGCGCACTGCCTCGAGGCGTACTGTTCACCGCACTACCACCCCATGGGTCAGGGCATCGCGCTCGAGGGCATGCGTCTGGTGCACGAGAATCTGCTGGGCGCGTACACTGACGGTACGGACCTGGTGGCCCGGGCGAACATGATGGCGGCCGCCACCATGGGGGCAGTCGCCTTTCAGAAGGGACTGGGCGCCATCCATGCACTCAGCCACCCGGTCGGCGCCGTGTACGACACCCACCATGGCACCACGAACGCATGCGTGATGCCATACGTCCTCGACTTCAATCGCGCGGCGATCGAGGACCGGCTTGCCATTGCTGCCGCCTATCTCGGGCTTCGGGGCGGTTTCGCCGCGTTCTACGACCGGGTGATGGAACTTCGCGAAAAGCTGGGCATTCCGAAGACGCTGACCGAGATGGGGGTTTCTCACCAGCGCCTGGATGAACTCACGACAATGGCGCTCGAAGATCCGTCGGCCGGGAGCAATCCGGTGCCGATGACGGAGGCGAATACCCGGGCACTGTTCGAGGCCTGCATGTAGCTGCCCGCGAGGCATCCCGATCCGCGAGGGGTCCGCTTGCATCCAGCGGCGCGATGCGTGCGAACGGCTTCGCGGTGACGCGGCATTCGTCTGAAAGTCTGGGCTCCGGGGGCGCGTTCTGGCGTGGCGCCGCCGGCTAACGGCGGGCGCACCCCTGTCGCGTGAAACGGGTCCCTGCGAAGCAAGAATCCGACCGCGAACCGGGACAGTTCCACCCGGATGTTGTCAGCACCGTGCAGGTTCCGGCGAGCAGACGCTTGTGTTGATCTACTCGCCCGGATATGCGGGCTTCGATATGGACCCAATCACGGTAGAGCTGCGCTTTCGTTGCCGGGTTTGCACGATGGTGGGAAGTGGCGAGGGCAGAACATTGGCCAGAGCCCGGGGGTTTGACCGGCGTTGTCGAGCTGGCGCCCGAGGCTATCGCAAGGGATCGACCACACTGAGAAACGGGAACCGATAAAAGTCGGTATCGCGGGTGCAGATCCGGCTTACGCCGTTCTCGCGCATCAGAACCGCGGTGTGCAGGTCGTGGAACAAATTCCCGCTCACGTCGGGCAACTCCCTCATGACCTGTGCCAATACCGCCCCATGGCGAGACGTCGCTACGAGCAGGTCAAATCCAGGAGTTTCGAGCAATGCCGAGAGAAAATTCCAGGACTGTGCCGGCTTCCACGGAGACGCGGACGCACGCGCATGGGTGGTAACCCGCAGAAACTCGTAACAGATGCTCCAGGTGAGGTACGCCGGCGATGGATCGTTGCGGGCCTGCAGGACGCGCTGTCGACATGGGTCGTGATACGGCGAATCCTCATCGACTGCGTAGATCAGGACATTGGTGACAATGAAGTAACGCACGTCAACTGACCCTTTCGCGGCACCCCTGCCACCACCTTCCAGCCGCTTCCAACACTGCCCGTTTGTGTCCTATCTCATTGTATTGACGGAAGTATTTCAGTCTGCTAGATTTCCATTCCCTTGGACAAGCGTGCCCAGCCGCAATTCTGACTACGCGCCGATCGCCCACGTTCGCACCACCGCCGCGCTTACGGTAATTCCGACCCCTTCCGCCACAGGACCATTCCCCCCGGAGCACGACACCATGCCGCAACGCGAGTATCACACCCTCTCCAAGCGCATCGTCGACGGTCTCTCCGTCAATGACAAGGACGCCATCTTCTGGGACCGCGACCTGCTCGGCTTCGGCGTCCGGGTCTACCCCTCGGGCAAGAAGGTCTTCGTCGTCCAGACCCGCGCCTTCGGCCGCTCGAAGCGCGTGACCCTCGGTGAGCATGGCAACCCCCTCACCGCCGACCAGGCCCGCAAGGACGCCGCCGACGTCATCGCCCGCATCAAGACCGGACAGCCGGCGGT
>JAJEGJ010000072.1 GCA_022819905.1 Alphaproteobacteria bacterium | reverse complement strand
CATGGTCCTGGTGCTGCTCTTCCGCCCACAGGGACTGTTCGCGGTCGTGGAAAAACGAAGGATCTGACGTGCGGCTCGTGCGTTACGTGCCGGCCGTCCTGGTCCTGGTGGTGGCGGGGCTGCCACTGGCGGTCCCGTGGCTGAAGATCGTGTTGACGGTGGCGCTCGCCAAGGGGCTCGCGGTCCTCGGCGTCGTGGTGCTGCTGCGGGCCGGTCAGGTCTCGTTCGGCCACGCGATGTTCTTCGCCGCAAGCGCCTACAGCGCCGCGTTCCTGATGCAGGGCTTCGCCGGCGCCGATCTCGTCGTGCTGCTGCTGGCCGGAATGGTCTGCTCGGGGACGATCGGCGCCGTCATCGGCCTGTTCGTGGTGCGGTACCGCTACATCTTCTTCGGGATGCTCAACCTGGCGTTCTCGATGGTGCTCTATGCCCTTCTCGAGAAGATGTTCCACATTACGGGCGGCAGCGACGGGATGGCGGTTGGACGGCCAACGTACCTTGGCCTGGAACTCGGACGAACGTCCTTCGAAACCGCCCTCTTCTACACATCGCTGGGCCTTGCCGGCGCGGCCTGCTGGTTCGTGCACCGTTTCCTGCGTTCGCCCCTGGGCGAGGCGCTGAGCGCCATCCGGACCAACGAGACGCGCCTCGAATACCTGGGCATCTCGGCCCGATGGATCCTGCTGATCGCGTACGTGCTGTCCGCGGTGCTGGCGGGGCTGGGAGGGTCCATCATTGCCGTAAACCAGGGCGTGGTCACCCCTGACCTCGGGTACTGGATCCGTTCCGGCGAGTTCGTCTTCATCGCCATTCTCGGGGGCGCGGGCCACGTGCTCGGCGCGTTTGCCGGCGCGCTGGTGTACGAGCTCGTGCGGTTCTACGCCGCCGCCATGGCGGCCGACGTCTGGCAAATGATCCTCGGTTTCGTACTGCTCGGGATCATCCTGTTCGCCTCCCGGGGCATCGTCGGCCTGTACCGCGATCTCGCCGCCCTCACCCCAGGGCCGCGCGGTCATCGGGAGCCATTGCGGTGAGCGGCACCCTGCTCGAAGCCAGCAACCTGCACATCAGCTTCGGCGGCGTGACGGCGGCCGACGGCATCGATCTCGAGGTGTTCAACGGAGAACGGCTCGCGATCATCGGCCCCAACGGCGCCGGCAAGACAACGTTCCTCAACATCTGTACGGGGTATCTCTCGCCGTCCGCCGGGAGCGTCCGGTTCGGGGAGCGCGACATCACGGCGATGGCGCCGCGCGCGATCACGCGGATGGGAATCGCCAGGGCCTTCCAGACTCCACAGCTGTTCCATGACCAGCGCGTCATCGACAACCTGCTGCTGGCGGCCGCCGCTCGCCAGCGGACGTGGAACCCGTTCCGGCCGCTCCAGGACCTCCCTGAACGCGACGAGATGTTGGACTTGCTGGAGCTCTGCGGCCTTGCAGAACTGTCTACGCAGATGATCAACGAGCTTCCGGAAGGTAACCGGAAACTCGTCGACATTGCCGTGGCGCTGGCCCTGCGCCCCCAGTTGCTGCTGATGGACGAGCCCACCAGCGGCGTCAGCACGCTAGAGAAGTTCCGGATCATGGACCTGCTGGTGGAGGCGCTCGCCGTCCAGGGCGTGACCTCGGTCTTCGTCGAGCACGACATGGAAGTGGTGAAGCGCTATGCCGATCGCGTGGCTGTCTGGAGTGCCGGCCGTATCCAGTCGGTCGGACCGCCGGACCAGGTGCTGGCCGATCCGTCCGTGATGCGCGACGTAATCGGGATCTGATCGATGCTCTCGCTCGAACGCGTGAACGTCCATGTCGACGCGATGCACGTCCTGCGCGACGTGACGTTTGGCGTGGAACCGGGCTCCACCGTCGCGCTGATTGGCCGGAACGGTGCGGGCAAGACCACGACGCTCCGGAGCGTTATGGGGCTCATCGCCAAGTCGACTGGCACCATCTCGTTCGCAGGGACCGACCTGGACGATGTGCCGCCGCACCGCCGGCCCGCCTTGGGCATTGGCTTCGCGCCCGAGGACCGGCGCCTGTTCTCCTCCTTCAACGTGGAAGAGAACATCCTTCTCTCGGCGCGGGTTGCGCGCACCGACGGCGCCGAGATGGCCGCGAACCTCGAGCGCGTGTACGAGACGGTTCCAGAGCTGAAGGAGCTGCGGCACCGACCGGCGGGTTCGGTGAGCGGCGGTCAGGGCAAGATGGTGGCCCTTGGCCGGGCATTGATGATCGGGACCCGGTTGGTGCTCCTCGATGAGCCGTTCCAGGGGCTGGCCCCCGCCCTTGCGCGTCGCTACGGAGATGCCCTCCGAAGACTTCGGGAGCGCGAACGTGAACTCTCGCTCGTGATCACCGAATCCAATCCGGCCCTGCTCGCTGGACTGGCGGACACGACCTTTCTGATCGAACGCGGCGAGGTCGCGCCCGCCGAGACCGTCTCGGATCACGCCGGCTAGGCCTGGACAATCGGTTCAGGGTGCCAACCTGCTTGCGGACAGCCGGCCGCAGGACTCGATCCCGTTGTCGCACTGCACGAATGATCTTGGCGAAGCGAAGAAGGTACCCGAATGCCCGCGGGTGCGGAGGTTCTGCTGCCCGCCGCTTCAGATTGACGCTACCAGTCCAGTTTAAGGCTGTTTTGGATCGGCCCCCCGCGGCATCGCCACCGCACGAAGACCGGTGGGGACAGCCTTCTGGGCGGACGTAGAAGGCGTACCCGCACGGCCCTGCTCCCGGACGTCAATCCTGCGGTTCGAGCAGTTCCTCAAGCGCGTTGAGCGTCTTTTGCGGGAACCGTTCCCGCGGGTAGTAGCCAGTGATGACCTCGAGGGCCTTCCGATAATCGGTAAGGTTGAGGAAGCGCAGGAGGAAGCGCACGTCATCCTCGTCGTGAAATCCCTCGCCAAGGCGCATGGCAAGGCACTTCATCGCGAGCAGATACTCCGGACTTGCGGTCAGCACGTGCAGGTTGGTCAGTTCGAGGTACGGTTGAAAGTCTTCGTGGTCGCTCAAGTACGCCTTGACCGCGTCGTTGAGCCAGTCGCCTGGGATCCCAGCAGCTGTGGCGACCGCCTGGGCGGCTGCGCGTACCTCCCGCGCGGGGCGGAAGAATGCGTCGATGTCCAGGGTCGAGGCACGCGCGTCGAACACAAGGCACATGACGGCACCGCCCACCACATACACTTCCCCGGTGATCGACAGGCGCGCAAGTTCCCCGTTCAAGCGATTGAATAAGAGTTCAATATCTCGCTTGGAGTATTCCACTACACCCTCTGCCCGACGCTGCTGTCGATGAACAGATTCCGACGCCGGAACGGAGGCGGGGAATGAGTCAGGAGATGTAACCGCAGGCTCTTCAGGGACGAGGCGAACCAAGGCGTATCGAGCCCCTTGACCGCTCCGGTCCAGCGCGGCGGGTTGACCCCCTGAACCGCGGCCGCCTGCTCGACCATCGCCGCCAGATAGCTTGCCTCGAACGGAGCGAGCCGAGGTTCCGGCGCGTGGCGGACCGCTCGCTTGTACTCGCTCGCGGTCAGACTAACGAACCAATCCTGAAATTCGGCAATCGTGAAGGACCGCGCATCCGGGCGTGCCGCCATATCCCGGCACAGCGCCTGGAATTTCTGTTCGGCAGATGGAAGCACCTGCTGCAGGACCCACTTGGATACGTCCATCCCCGCACTTGCCGCACGCGCGCCGATGCGCGCCTTGTCCTCCGCGCTGATTCGGATCTGAAGTTGTTGAGTCTTGCTCACATGAATCACCCGGACTTCGTCCCGCCGCGTATCAATACAGTGTATTGACAATTTTCCGCTTGGGCGAGTGCCGTCCCTTGCCCTTACCGGAAACTCAGATCTCGCATCGCTGGACGTCACAGGCGCGGAGGAAGCCCGGCCGTGAACTCACGCTAGTCGCTCATCCCGGTAGACGCGCCTTCGCGAGCAGTCGCCGACGCTCGTTTACCCGCTCCGTCGCGTTGGCCTCGGCTCGCGTTCTCCGCCCGAAGATGTGCATCCATCCACCCGACACCTCGGGTCGAACTTCCCCGTCTGCGGCCCAAAGCTGGCGAAAGTACTGGTCGAACTCCTCAAGTTTCGTTTCGTGGAACCTAATCCCTCCCTCTGGCCCCTCGACAGCTGTCGGGCCTTAGCCCCGTACCCGTATTGCCTGTAGGTACCTATCGCCTCATGGGTGATCCCCCAATTGGAAGGTCGTCTCCACATCGGTCGATATCTCCTGACATCTCGCTCGGTCCCATCACTCGCTTCGGGCTCCCTCCCTGTCGTTTTCGCCTCAGGCGCGCGTGGCCTGCGGGCCGACGCAACACATCGTTCACGTACCTTCGATCTCACGCCGGGCGGCGGACGCCAGAAAGGCCGAACGCGTCATGCGGCGCTGCTTGGCCTCGTCGTCGATGGCGTCGAGCAGGCCGCGGTCGAGGGAGATGTTGACCCGTCGTGAGGAACCGCGGTCCAAAAGGAGCGGAATCAGCACCAGGTCGGCTCCTTCACGCCAATCGGAGAGGTCGGGATCGGCCTTGATGGCATCGATGGAGCGGGGCGGCGGAATCGGGTCGCCGTCGTCGCAAAGACCCTCCACGTGGAACGCAAGGGCCTCGCAGCCTCGGCGGACGGCGTCGTCGAGCGAGTCGCCCACGGACACGCAGCCCGGGAAATCAGGGAAGCTAACCCCGTAGCCGGCGTCGTCCCGGTGGATGAAGGACACATAGCGCATCGTTTCTTCCTCCTATGCGTTCCAGCCCGCCTGCCGGTAGATCGAAGCCACCGTTCCGCGCGGGATGTCCTTGTTCGGATGCGGCACCGTAACCCGTCCCGGTTTCGTGGGGTGGGTGAACTGCCGGTGGCTCCCTCTGGTGGCAATGTGCACCCATCCGTCCTTCCGGAGCATGCAGATGAGCTTGCCGCTGTTACGTTCTACGGCCTTGAGCGTTGTGTATCATCATACACAAACTTTCGATCGGATCAAGACGGTGACAGTACTGGACCGGCGCTGGGCTATGTTGCCCCACGTCAGCACAACCCGATACAACCAATGCCATCGGACGCCCTCTTTCAGCGCTATAGCGAGCGCCCGAGCCACCCGTGGCCCGAAGCAAAGGCCCTACTCATGCCCTTGAGAAGTCCGGTCAATCGCCGGCCGCGAAGCCGACCACCGTGGCCTCGACATCTCTCGCCAACTCCCGCTCCATCATCTGCCGCATGGCCACTTTCCGCGCCTTCCCTGTAACGGTCAGCGGAAATGAATCCACCAACCGCCAGATCCGGGGGATCTTGTACCGCGCGATCGCGCCGTCGCAGAACGCCCGCAGCTGTGCTTCATCGAGCGCGACCCCCTCATGCGGGATGATCCAGGCGCAGAGCTCTTCACCGTACCTGGGGTCCGGGACCCCGAAGACCTGCACATCGCGAATACCTGGGTGGCGGTGCAGGAAATCCTCGATTTCACGCGGATAGATGTTCTCACCGCCCCGAATCACCATGTCGCTGGCGCGGCCCACGATCCGCCCGTAGCCCGCTCGATCGATGACGCCGAGGTCCCCGGTGTGCATCCACCCCTCCGCATCGATCGCGGCCGTCGTCGCCACCGGATCATCCCAGTAGCCCTTCATGACCACATATCCCCGTATCAGGACCTCGCCCACGGTGCCGCATGCAACCGTTCGGCCCTCGCCATCGACGACCTTGGCCTCGACGTGCGGGTGCACCCGTCCGATCGTCCCCACCCGGCGGTCCGGCGGATCGTCCCTCGCCGTCTGGAAGGTCACCGGGCTGGTCTCGGTCATGCCGAAGCAGATCGTGACCTCGGGCATGTGCAGTTCTTCGAGGAGACGCCGCATCAGTTCCGCCGGACACGGCGCCCCCGCCATGATTCCCGTCCGCAGACGCCCCAGGTTGCGGCCGGGTCGCGACGGGTCCTCGAGCATGGCCACATACATGGTGGGAACCCCGTACAGCGCCGTGCAGCGCTCGCCTTCCACCGCAGCGAGCACGGCGTCCGCGTCGAAACGCTCGCCCGGGAACACCAGGCAGGACCCGGCCGTGGCGGCGGCGAGGCTTCCCATCACCATGCCGAAGCAGTGATAGAGCGGAACCGGAACGCAGATCCGGTCATCCGGTCCGAGATCGAGCACCGCGGCCGTCTGCCGGGCATTGTTGACGATGTTGTGATGGCTGAGCGTGGCCCCCTTCGGCCGGCCGGTCGTGCCGCTTGTGAACTGGATGTTGATCGGGTCGGAGGGCTCATGGACGGCCGCCAGCCGCTCGAGATGCGCGCCATCCGCATGCGCTGCGGCCAGGTCGTCGAAACGGAGCATCCCCGCTTCGTCCTGCTCCCCCAGGTGGATCACGAACTCGAGCTTGGGCAGCGCCGGCGGGTGCGACTGGACGACGGAGGGATCACCCAGCCCCGGTAAGAGCGACCGCACGATTCCCGTGAAATCAGTGCCGCGATATTGGCGCGCCAGCACCAGCGCGCGCATGCCGACCAGGTTGAGGGCGTGCCGCAGCTCGTCGGCCTGATACACGGGATTGACCGTCACCAGGATCAGCCCGGCGCGGGCGCTTGCAAACTGAACGAGCAGCCATTCAGGGCGGTTCGGCGACCAGATGCCGATCCGGTCCCCGGGGTTCAGCCCCAGCTCCAGAAGGCCCGTCGCCAGCCGATCGACCGCAGCAGCGAACGCCCGGTAGGTCCATCGCCGGCCAGCCTCCGAAAAGACCGCGAACTCGCGATCCGGCCACCGATCGGCGGCCCTGCCCAACGTCTCGGTCACGGTCTGGTCGAGCAGCGGGGGCTGCAACCACCCCTGCACGGCCGCGCGGTCCGCCACCGGAATCCGCGGGTCCAATGGAGCGTCCATCACCTGGACACTCCGGATGCATGCACCACGGGCATCCGCCGCACGGACGAGCGGAGGTGCTGGTAATCAAGCGTGTCGTGATTCACCGGATTGAGCCCGGGTGCGTCCGCGACCACCACCGCCTTGGCATGGGCGAAGTCGGCGCGGAAATGGACCGAACTCTTCACGATGACGACCCGCTCCGCGTCAGGTTCGATCCCCACGTGGCGGAACATCGAACGGTCGGCCGCCTGCATCCGCCGCGACGCAACCGCCACTGCCACGCGGCCGCAGCGCAGGGCGGCCATCGGCCCGAGGTCCATGTGCGATCCGCCGAACATCGGCCCGGTCGCGGTGAAGCGGCCGTCCCCCAGAGCGGTCACGCAGGCTGAACCCACGTAGGGCTGGCCGTCGCTGCGTCCACCAAGGGACACCGTGATCTCTGCTCCGACACCGGCCTCGGCCGCCTGGGCGGCGGTGTCCGGATCTGCCAGCACGCCGACCGCGATTCCATCAGTATCCGAGGCGACCGCAGCCGACAGCAAAGCAGTGGTGTCCCCCGCCCCTCCGGCTCCGGGATTGTCGCGCGTGTCGGCGACCACGACGAGGCCGCCTGATGCGTCCGCGATACGGAGTGCTTCCGCAATGGCGGGTTCAGGCGCGTGCAGTGGAACGGCGAACTCTGTTTCGGCCGCCTCCAGCTGCCCCAGGACCGCCGCCACCGCCTCGCGCGCCGCCGGCTCGGTCTCGGCGTAGCTGATGACGCTCGGTCCCGTTTCCCATGTGTCCGCCGGCGGAAATCCCATCGCCAGCGAAGTCGCATACACGGAAGGTCCATCGCGGTCGCCCAATTCGGCATACAACCGCCGGCCAGGCTCGGCGTCCGTGGACTGGCAAACCAGCGGAACGAGGAACGGGCTCCGTCCCAGCGCCCTGGCCGGTCGGCGACCGCCACGGATCCCGGGGAGAACGGCCTTGAGCGCCGCATATGTCCGTCGGCCGGTCGCCGCCATGTCGACGTGCGGATAGGTGCGGAATGCCACAAGTGCATCGCTCGCGTCCAGCATCGTGCCACTGACGTTGGCGTGGAAATCCAGACTTGCAACCACTGCCGTCGATGCGTCCACCGCGGCACGCACCGCCGCCAGGACTGCACCATCGCCATCCCGTTCGTGCTCCGCCACCATCGCCCCGTGGAGGTCGAGGTACACGGCATCAACCGGGCCGGCGGCCCGCAGGCATTCCAGCATCCGCGCCAGGATGGCGTCGTAGGCTTCCCGCGTCACCGGCCCGGACGGGACCGCCGAGCACCACAGCAGCGGCAGCGCTTCGGCGCCGTCGAGCCGCGCGGCTTCCAGGAAGCCGGCGGTGGGGAGATTGCTGCCAGCAAGCACCGGCGGCAGGTCGCTGCCGGTGACCAACGGCGGCCATCCGTCTGCCTCAGCGAAGCGATCCATCGTCGCAGGGTGCGGCGAGAACGTGTTGGTTTCGTGGATGAAACCGGCGATGGCTACACGCATTACCGGTCTTCGCGCACGACCAACTTCACCCGCGTGCCCACCGCCGGCAGCTCGCCTGGCCGGAGGCCGTTCAGGAGTTCGAACCAGCGTTCCGGGCTCCGATCGATGTCCATACGCGCGACGAGTGATGCCGGCGTGTCCGAGGCCAATACCGTCGCGACACGAACGACCCGCGGTCGCGCTGCCTGCCGGTCTCGCTCATCGAACCGCCGGAAGCTGAGGGCGGTCTCCCGAAGGTCGGCCAGCCGGGCCAGGCTTACGGACAGCGGGACGATGTAGCGGAAGCGGCAGACGAGTACTTCCCCGCACTGGATAACCAGCGTCCGAAATTCGAAGCGATGACCACCGCGTTCCGGGTTGCGGACCGCGGTCGCAGCATGCATCCCGTCAAGTCTCAGCAGCTCGATGTCCCGACTGCCTCGCGGCAGGTAGCTCGCGATACCCATCCCCCACTGGTTCGCCATCTCGTCATAGACGATGAGTGTCCCGTCCATGGCCCGCGCGGTCACCCGGCCGGGTTCCCGTCGAATGTGAAAGCCATCGGGCATGCGGAAACGGATTTCCGTGCCACCGAGGAAGACCTCCTGACCGCGCACGAGACCCATCCGCGGCCGGTTGCCGAAGTGAAGTCCGTCGATACGGTCAAGGAACCCGTCTCCCGCAGTCGAGCCCGACCCGGCGCCCAACCGGCGCGAGAGAATCACGGCCCGGCTCATGCGCTCTGGCGTACTGGGGTGTGAGGACAGCATGCCGCGGTGCGGCTCGGTGTCGGCGCCCACGAGAACGGCGTGCGCCTCGTTCGCCTCGAGCATCCGGATAACGGCCGCCGGATCCAGCCCGGCGTCATGCAGGTAACCGATGGCCAGCGCATCCGCCTCGAACTCGTCCTGGTGGCTGTACCGCGCCAGGATCACGTCTCGACCGGACGTCGGCGCGGATCGCCTGGAACCAGCCGGGGCGGGATCGTCGCCGGAAACCCGCGACCTGTTGTTGACCGAGGCGACGCGCGCGTGGCGCGCCCGCCCGTGGTGGGCGACCACGTGGGCAATCTCGTGGGCCAGCACGGCGGCCAAATCGGACTCGTTGCGGGCGAGCGCGACCAGTCCCCGCGTCAGATAGACGTAGCCGCCGGGAAGTGCGAACGCGTTGACCGCCGGCGTGTCCAGTACGGTAAAGGTCCATTGCTGGTCGCCGTATTCCGACTGACGGGCGAGCAGCGTCCCGAGTTCACCGATGTATGCGTGGAGTTGCGGATCGCCTCGGTACACCCCGCCGAAGGTAACCACCAGCTTGGGATGCTCCCGTTCCCCGATGATCCGGTCCTCCCGCGGAAACCCCTGGGCTGTCCCGGCGGACGCGACGAGGTACCCGGCCACGAGGAGGCTCGCCCATAGTCGCGCGACAACTGTTGCTTCGGCGGGCATCATCCTCAGCAGTCGACAGGCAGTGAGACAAACGACGGGGTTACCCTACCGAGCGGCGGCTTCGCTGTCGTCAGTTACCGGCGGGGCCGCCCGGGGTCCGACTAGAAACGCACCTGAAGCCATTTGACCCGGCGTGGCCAACCGGGCATTGCGTAGTGGTGCCGCTGGTCGGACCCGCCGATACTGGCCGCGCGTACGACCTCGGGTGCCGTCGCGGGAAACGCCGTGCCGGACCTTGCGTGTGAACCTCATCCAGGAACGCTCTACATGGACGCCGACGACTTGATCCAAGCGTATGGACTCATCCCTCATCCCGAGGGGGGCCATTATCGCGAGACCTATCGCGACCGCACCAAGGCTGGAACGCGAAGCGCCTTGACGGTGATCTACTACCTTCTCAAGGCTGGCGAGACATCCGCCTGGCATCGCATCGACGCCACGGAAATCTGGCACTTCTACGCGGGCGATCCGCTGCAGCTCGAGCTCTCATCCGACGGGAAGCAGATCCTACGGCAGCGCCTCGGCTTTGGCGACGGCGCGGAGCCTCATGTCCCCGTTCCGGCGGGCACGTGGCAGAGTGCCCGATCGGAAGGCGCATGGACGCTGGCGGGATGTACCGTGGCACCGGCGTTCGAGTTCACTGGTTTGGAACTGGCACCGGCAAACTGGCGCCCCGGAGACGCGTAGTCGGCACACGTCGCTGGAGGCAGGCAGTCGCGCGGCACGGGGCTGCCCTGAGGCAGGCGGCGGGACGTTCGTCGCTGCTGACCGACCGGCGATTCGGCAGGGTGCGGATATGTACTCGCGCCGCCCTGACTTCGTGTTGCCTGGGCAGTTCCCTACGACTGCAGGCGAACGCGGGCAGGGCTGCGCCGCGCTCGCAAACGCCAGCGGCGGCAACGCGCCCGGACGCAGGCAGCGACGGCTAGTCCTGAATGGAGGTTCAATGTGATGAGTGCATGGATGTACCTGACGGTGGCCATTGTGCTGGAGGTGGTCGGCACAATCTTGCTGAAGCTGTCGGACGGCTTCGAGAAGTGGCAATGGGGCGTTCTCTCGATCGTCTGCTACAGCTGCTGCTTCTTGGTATTCGCCCCCGCACTCAAGGTCATCCCGGTAGGTGTGGCGTACGCCCTGTGGGCCGGGATCGGCATCCTGGCGGTGACCATGATCGGGTTCGTGGTGTTCCGGGAGCAACTCGGGTTCGTCCAGCTGGCCTGCATTGCATTGATCGCCGTCGGTGCCGTCGGACTGCGTCTGACGACGACGGCGGCCGCCTGACCAGCGGGCAACCGGCACATGCCGCGCTGCGCGCAGCAGCCGGAATGCCGGCGCGGAGGAATACGTGATTCGGCGACGACCCGGTGGCGGTCTACAGGAACACCGTCCGCATTCGTAATGCCTTTTCCGCCAATGCCCGCCGCCGAATTGAGGAGGCGGAACGGATTGTAGGTTCAGAGCCTTACGACGTTCCCTGTCCCGTCCTGTTGCGCGGCTCCCTTGAAGAAACGCCGTCGCGCCCGCTTCCTATTTGACGGCCCGGTCGCGGCGGCCCGAACAGGGAGTCGCCAACCATGACCGACAATCCCAGGTCGCCCACCTTCGCCCATCGCGTTCGCACTGCCAAACCGCGAGACCGGAGATACGCCGTCCGCGACGACGTGATTCCCGGCCTCATGCTTCGCTTTCATCCGGGCGGGGAACGCACCTTCGTCATCGAGCGGCGCGTGCGCCGCCACTGGCGCCACGCAACCATCGGCCCCGCCGACTCGATGACCGTGTCCGAAGCGAGACGGGAGGCCCGACAGATCATCGTCGGGTTTCTCGACACGCCCGCGAAGACCACGGGGCCGCGAGCCCCTTAAGCACAGGCAGCATCAGGGACAATAGTCGGGGACCGACATCCGCCGCTTCTCTACGCTGCAGATTGCCGAGGGATCACTCGCTTGGCGATCTCACGACCCGCCGCGATCTCCGCTTGGCGAAGCTCCCAGGTCTTTTGCAGGTTCAGCCAGAGTTGCGGCGTCGTCCCGAAATACCGTGCGAGCCGCAGCGCGGTGTCCGCGCTCACCCCACGCTGGCCGTTCAGGATCATCGTCACCCGGTTCACGGGTACGCCCAGCTCCTTCGACAGCGCGTTGGCTGACAGCCCGAGCTCGTCGAGTTCGCCGCGCAGGATTTCGCCGGGATGCACCGGCCTCATGCCGTTCCTTGCGTTCATGTCAGACTCCCTCAGTGATAATCGACGATCTCCACGTCTAATGGCCCGTCATCCGTCCACCGGAAGCAGACGCGCCATTGCACGTTGATCCGAATGCTGTGCTGACCGGCGCGGTCGCCCCGCAGCGCCTCCAGTCGGTTGCTCGGCAATGCAGCAAGGTCTCCGAGCGTCTCTGCGCTGTCCAGCAGGAGCAGTCGGCGCACTGCCTGATTGGCGAAGCCATGAAACGCCACGACGCGTTGCCCCTCGAAGAAGCGGCGCGTCTCCCGGTCCTTGAAGCTCCGTATCATGCGCGCCGACCGTAACGCATCTTACGCTTTCCGTAAAGGATGCCAGCTCCCCGACTCATGCTCGCGCTCATGCCGGTGTGGCGTCCTGATCCTTTCACGGCGCAGACCGCGCGAATGACGCCAATAGTGAACGGGATTTCGCACATTGAGTCGTTATCACCTGCTTCCTAAAGTGCGGCCCGGAAGCCGCGCGACGGTTCGGAAACCGTTTCTCCGAGGTGCGCGGCGGGTGCTGCCGCTCAAGCACCGCTCGGGCTAACTGCCAGCCAGATAACGGTTTGCATCGCCCGGACGCTTGAGAAGACCGGAAGCGGGACAGAAGACGCATTGCGGCGGTTGGTGGTCACACCACCCGCACCCGGGCTTGCCGGCCTGCCACGGGCCGGGCGTGCGCGCCCCGGTCGAGGCAAGCAGCGATCACATAATTGAAGCAAACTGGGGACGTTGGCCCCTTTCGGAATTTGCTCGAGCTGCACCATGGCTACAGACACGCGCAACGAAGCGAACGCTGTACGCATCAATCTCTACAGCGACACCCAGACGCTCCCGACTCCCGAGATGCGCCAGGCGATGGCGACAGCACCAGTCGGCGATGAGCAGACATTCGACGATCCGAGCGTGAACGCGCTCTGCGAGCGCGTGGCGGCGTTGCTGGGCAAGGAGGCCGCGGTCTTCCTCCCGTCGGGCACAATGTGCAACGAGATCGCGATTCGGGTCCACTGCCGGCCGGGTGACGAGGTCATCGCCGAAGCGTCCTGCCACATCCTCAACTTCGAGGGCGGGGGTCCCGCGGCCCTTTCCGGCGTCCAGATTGCTCCTCTCCCGGGCCAACGGGGCGTCTTTTCCGCCGATCAGGCCCGGGCGGCGATCCGCGACACGCACCGCTACGCCCCGCGCTCCGCTCTGCTGGAGGTGGAGAACACCGCCAACATGGGGGGCGGCACCGTGTGGCCGCTGGCAGACGTCAGGGCGGTCACCGAGGTCGCCCGGACACACGGCCTCGCCACTCATCTGGACGGCGCTCGTCTGCCGAACGCGGTGGTCGCGTCGGGCGTGTCCGCCGCCGCGTACGCGGACGGCTTCGACAGCGCATGGATCGACTTGAGCAAGGGGCTCGGCTGCCCGGTGGGGGCCGTTCTCGCCGGGTCCTCCTCGTTCATCGATGAGGCGTGGCGCTGGAAGCAGCGCATGGGCGGCGCAATGAGGCAAGCCGGCATCCTTGCAGCGGCCGGTCTCCATGCGCTGGACCACCACTGGAACCGCCTCACGGAGGACCATACCCACGCCGCACTGCTGGCCGACGGGCTGGCCGAACTGAAAGGCTTCGTGGTCGAACCGTGTGAAACCAACATCCTGTTTTTCGACGTGGGGAACACCGGGCACAGCGCCAACGACGTTGCGGCGCGTGCCGGCGCGGCCGGCCTGCGGATCGGCGCGATGGGAGCGACGCGCATGCGCGCCGTGACTCACCTGGATGTAGGCCGGGCCGACTGCCAGGAGGCCATCAGGATCCTTGCCGAGGTGACGGCGTGACGGGGCTCGCCAGCGCTAGCCGCGCGCCTTCAGGGCTGACTGGAGGCGACCGGGACCTGCGGCAACGCGGCCCGGCAGCCTCCCATCCGCGTCTAGCGGTTGGGCGTGACACTGGGCGCCGCGGCGCAGCCTAGCCTTGTTGATTGCGACGCCAAGAGTGCGGATGATGGGTGGTGGACAACGATAGCGGGACTTGACGATGGGCAAGGTTCTGGACGCTGCAGCGATCGCGCAGTTCCGTCGAGACGGGCTCTACGCACCGGTGCCGGTTGTCTCCGGCGAGGAGGCAGGGCGGCTGCGGGCGCAGCTCGAAGCGGGCGAAACCGATCATGGCGGGCCGTTCAAGGGGTCGGTGCGTTATAAGAGCCACCTCCTGTTCAAGTGGCTCTCCGACTTCATCCGGAAGAAGAGCGTGCTGGATCCAGTGGAAGACATCCTCGGCCCCAACATCATGGTCTGGTCCACGGACTGGTGGGTCAAGGAAGCGAACTCCCCGAGCTACGTCTCCTGGCACCAGGACAGCCAGTACTGGGGTCTCGACAGCAGCAAGCTGATCACCCTCTGGGTGGCGCTCTCACCCTCCAACGTGGCCAGCGGCTGCATGCGCTACCTGCTGGGCTCGCACCTGGGGCCGGACCTCCCCCACCGCGAGACGTACCACGACGACAACATGCTGACGCGTGGCCAGGAAATCACGGAAGGCATCGATGAAGCCAAGGCCGTGAACGTGGAGCTTGACCCTGGGGAAGGCTCGATATTCGCCTTCCGCATTGCCCACGCATCACACCCCAACCGCTCCGCCGACCGCCGCATCGGACTGGCGATCCGCTTCATTCCGCCCGACGCCCGACAGATCCGGTCCGACCACGACAGCGCCGCCCTCGTGCGGGGCGTCGACACGCACGGTCATTTCGAACTGGAGCCGGAGCCCGAGTACGATTTCGACCCCCTTGCCGTGGAATTCCACCGGTGGTCGGAGGAAGAACGACGGAAGATCCTCTACCACGGCACCGATTGGGAAACGCACCGGACCTGACGAACGGCAAAGGGCTGAACCGGCAGGCGGGGCCGGCCGAAGCGGTCCACCCGACGCCGCCGTCTCGGTGCGGGGCGGGCGCTGACCCGCGGGGCCCGGCGGCCGGCGGCTTCGGCAACCGATGGTCTCAGAGAATTGATCGTCCCCACCGGGCAAGGGCAGCAGGATGAGCCGATCAGCACGCGCTGGCGCCCTTCGCACGGCCGAGTTCGTCCCGCTCGCCGCGCTCCTGATGTCGCTGGTCGCGCTTGCGATCGACGCGATGCTGCCGGCCCTGCCGATGATCGGCCGCGACCTCGGCGTGCAGCGTCCGAACGATGTCCAGTACGTGATCACGTCCCTGTTCTTCGGCCTCGGGCTCGGACAGGTGCTGTTCGGGCCCCTCTCGGACCGTATCGGCCGAAAACCCGCGATCTATGCCGGCCTCACCCTCTTCATGACGGGCTGCCTCGTCAGCATCTTCGCGTCCTCCTTCGAAGCGATGATCGCCGGGCGAGTCCTCCAGGGCGTAGGGGCTGCGGGGCCCCGGATCGTGACCATGGCCCTGGTCCGCGACCAGTTCAGCGGCCGGCAGATGGCCCGGCTCATGTCCTTCGTGATGGCCGTCTTCATCCTGGTCCCCGCGCTCGCCCCGCTGCTCGGGCAGGGAATCCTCTGGCTGGGAAGCTGGCGCACGATCTTCACGACGTTCTTCGCGGTTGCCGCGGTGGCCTTCGCCTGGCTCACGCTGCGCCAGCCGGAGACCCTGCCCGTCGAACGCCGACGGCCCTTTTCCGTCCGCGCCATCGGCCAGGCGGTCGGCGAGATCGTGAGAATTCGGACCTCGCTCGGGTACACCCTCGCAACGGGGTTCGTGTTCGCGCCGTTCGTCGCCTACCTGAGCTCCGCCCAGCAGATCTTTCAGGAGGCGTACCGGACCGGTGCGATGTTCCCGGTGTATTTCGGTGTCCTGGCGCTCGGCATCGGCTTCGGCGGGATCGTCAACGGCCGCCTGGTCCTCCGGCATGGCATGCGACGTCTCTCGAAGATCGGCGCGACGACTGTCGCGCTGACTTCCATGGTCGCCTGGATCGGCCTGTTCCAGTTCGACGGACTTCCGCCGCTCTGGCTCTTCATGGCGTACCTGCTCGTCGTGTTCCTCTTTATCGGTCTCGTCTTCGGGAACCTCAACGCCCTCGCGATGGAACCGCTCGGGCACATTGCCGGCGTGGGCGCGGCGGTGGTGACGTCACTCTCCACCCTGATTTCCGTACCGCTCGGGAGCCTGATCGGCCAGGCCTTCGATGGAACCCTCTACACGCAGGTAGGCGCCCTCGCGCTCTTCGGGAGTCTCACGCTCGGCGCCATGTTGTGGGCTGAACCCCCAAGCAGCCGCCGGCACGATTCATGATCCAGGGCGGCACCAAGCCCGCCCGCAGCCGCAACACCCGCGTTCGCGAATTCGTACTGATCGATCGAACAGCCTAGACGTGCTGACCGCCGTTGACGTGGATTTCCGTACCGCTGACGTAACTCGCCTGGGGCGAGCAGAGGTAGTAGATGGCAGATGCAACTTCCTCGGCGGACCCGAGCCGGCGCATCGGGATATCGTTTGCAAGCTGCTCCGTACCGGGCGACAGGATCGCAGTGTCGATCTCCCCGGGCGCAATGGCGTTGACGCGGATCCCAAGGGGGCCAAAGTCCGCGGCCATCTCTCGCGTCAGGCATGCGAGTGCCGCCTTGGAGGTGGCGTAGGCGGTGCCCGCAAAGGGGTGCACGCGTCCGCCGGCGATCGAAGTCACGTTCAGGATGCAACCCCGGCCAACCCGCAATTCCTCGGCAAGTGCGCGCGCGAGCACTAGAGGGGCGAAGAAATTTACTTCGAAGACCTGGCGCCACACGGAGAGCTGCGTGTCGATGGCGCCGAGGCGTCCGCCGTCGTCAGTCTTGGGAGAGATGCCGGCGTTGTTGACGAGGGCGTGCAGGGGCTCCCCGCCGAGGCGCCTGCGCATCTCCTCGGCGCCAGCGTCGACGCTTGCCGGGTCCCGGAGGTCGACCACTACGTGGTCTTCCGGTCCGGCCTCCCACGGGCAGTCTTCCGAAAAGGGCTGTCGCGAACACGTGATGACCCGCCAGCCTGCGCTCGAGAAGCGCTTTACGGTGGCGTGCCCAATGCCACGGCTGGCACCCGTGAGAATGAGGGTTCGACGCTCACCGTGCTGCACCACGATGTCACGCTCTGTGAACGATGTCGTACATGCTGCGCAATTATCCACGCACGCGTCATTGCCGTGCAAGTGGAGCCTGTGGTCAATCGGCAGCAAGGAACAACGAGATCAGCCGCCGTAGCAGCTTTGCCCGCAGTGCAGTACTGCCCCGTTCCCGTGCATGCGCCAATACCAGACACGAACCACTGGCGCCCAAGTCGATGTTTGCCGCGCCGACGGCCGCCCATCGGGCGCCAACAGCGTGTGCGGAGATTAATGCAGCAGCAGCCAAAGCTCGCCGAACAGCCGCTCGATCGGTCCCACGTCGGGGGAATACGGCGGCAGACAGACGCACCCGGCACGGACACACGGGCTCCTGATCCGTAAAGGGGATCGTTGTCCAAGCCTCCCGCCCCGATCGCTACTATCGAGGGACACCACGCAGGCGGAGGCGATCAGCAACTATGCCGCAGAACGCGATCGGATTCGTCGGCCTCGGCAACATGGGCAGGCCGATGGCGGAGAACCTCGTGAAATCGGGGCAGGACATCATCGTGTACGACGACGCCGGAACGGCAGCGCGGGCACCCGAGGGCGCGCGAATCGCCGATTCCACTGCAGCGCTCGCACGCACGGTCGACGTGGTTCACCTCTGCGTGCCTGACGGACCCGCCTCGGAGGCGATCGCCGGCGACATACGCAGCACGACCGACCGCCAGACCCGGCTCGTCGTGGATCACTCCACTATCGGCACCGAGGCGGCCCAACGCGTGCACGGTTTCCTCGCCGGCGCCGGAATCGAGTACGTGGATGCGCCCGTCTCAGGCGGTGTGAGTGGCGCGGTGAACGCCACCCTGGCCATCATGTACTCGGGCTCAGGAACCACGTTCGATCAGCTGCTGCCGACCTTCGAAGCCATGGCCGGCAACGTGTTTCGCGTGGGCAGCAAGCCGGGCCACGGCCAGGCCATGAAGGTGCTCAACAACTTCCTTTCCGGCACCGCGATGGCGGCCACCGCCGAGGCCGTTGCGTTCGGGGTGAAGCAGGGTCTCGACATGAAGATGATCCTCGATGTCGTGAACGTGTCGAGCGGCCGCAACACCGCGACCGCCGACAAGTTCCCCAACCGGGTCGTGACCGGGACCTATGACGCAGGCTTCTCAAGTGCGCAGTTCGTCAAGGATCTTCGGCTCTATCACGACGCAGCCAGTGCGATCGGCGCATCGTGCCCGATCAGTCCCTCAGTATCGGAAATCTGGCGGAGCCTCGACGCCAACGAGCCGGACGCGGACATCACCCGCATCTACACGTTCGTGCATCCCGAGGACGGCGACTAGCCCAGCCGCCCGCGTTCCCGAGTCCGTCTCCGGATCCCTTCGGCCGCCCGCATGGAGCGCAGGGATCGCCGTAGGCCCGGAACGCCTCCCGGGCCGCGGTTTCCGCCGGAGGCGAACCTTGCGATCAATGTCCATCTCGAGGCGCGGCGCGGACCCGAACCCGCTCCATCACAGGCGGCCAAAGGATTGTGAAACTGCTGCCCGGCGGGCCGGCTTGGGCGCACGAGTCCCCTTGCACTAACATCCGCATCGACCCGTGCGAGCGGCGCGGACCGACGGCTGGCTCGTCGGAAGGCCGTTCCGGGACCGGTGCGCCGGAACCTGACCATCAGCGGTCCGGCGCTCGCCCGAGTGTGCGACGACACGCGCCGCGGCAACGAGCGTCGCATGGGTTCGACGGAAGCCAGGCTCAGGTAGGGCAAACTTGGCGGAGCAGGACATGTCGCGACACGCCGAAGGAGATCGGGGAGCGGGCCGGCGGACCAGGGTCACCACCAGTCACTGGGGTGCGATCGAAGTCACGACCGAGAACAACCGCGTGATCGCTGCGGGCTCCTTTTCGGAAGATCCGAATCCGCCGCCCATCTCCGACATTCTTCCCGCTGCCATCCACCATCGCACGCGGGTCGCTCGCCCGTCGGTTCGCAAGGGATGGCTGGAAGGCGGTCCGGATCGAGCCCGTGCGCGTCGGGGAAAAGACACGTTCGTCGAGTTGCCGTGGGATGAGGCGCTGGATATCGCCGCCGCGGAACTTCAGCGGGTGCGGGACGAGCATGGCAACGGCGCGATCTTCGGCGGGTCCTACGGTTGGGCAAGTGCCGGCCGTTTCCACCATGCCCTGAGCCAGGTCCACCGCTTTCTGAGCTCAATCGGCGGCTACGTCGCGTCAGTCGCGAGCTACAGCACGGCAGGCGCGCAGGCAATCGTCCCGCACGTGTTCGGCATGCCGTTCCTCAAGTTCCTATGGGGCCATCAGAATTCGTGGCCGATGATCGAAGCGCACACCGAAACCCTCGTGATGTTCGGCGGGATCAACCCGAAGAACTCGCAGGTCAGCATGGGCGGGGTCACGCGGCATCAGGCCCTGGGGTGGCTGGAACGCTATCGGGCGAAGGGCATTCACCTCGTCAACGTCGGCCCGCAACGCACGGACACGATCGCGGGTTCCGAGTGGCTGCCCGTCGTTCCCGGCACCGATACCGCGCTGATGATGGGAATTGCCCACGTGCTGGAGACCGAGGGGCTCGTCGACCGGGCGTTTCTCAGCCGGTGCTCGGTCGGCTACGACCGGTTCCGCCCGTACCTGCTCGGCGATGTGGACGGCCAGCCCAAGTCTCCGGAATGGGCGGCCGAAATCTGCGGCATCGAATCGCATACCATCCAGGCCCTCGCTCGCGGAATGGCGGGAACCCGCACGTTGATCACGGTCGCATGGGCGCTGCAGCGGGGACAGCACGGAGAGCAGCCCTACTGGATGGCGGCGGTTCTGGCGGCGATGCTGGGACAGATCGGCCTGCCCGGTGGTGGCATCGGCTACGGGTACGGCGCCATCGGCGGTGTCGGGGTTCCGCTCAAGCGCCTGTCCGGTCTCAGGCTGCCCCAGGGAGACAATCCCGTCGACGACGCAATCCCCGTGGCCCGGATCGCCGACATGCTGCTCGATCCGGGCGGTCAATATGACTTCAACGGGCAGAGCAGGACCTACCCGGACATCCGGCTGGTCTACTGGTGCGGCGGCAACCCGTTCCACCACCACCAGGACCTCCACCGGTTGAACCAGGCCTGGGAACGCCCCGACACGATCATCGTCCACGAACCCTGGTGGACGGCCACCGCGAAGCGGGCCGACATCGTCTTTCCGGCCACGACGCCGTTCGAGCGCGAAGATATCGGGCGCTCGCCGAACGATGCCTACCTTTTTCACATGGACCGGCTGATCGAACCGGTGGGCGAAGCCCGTGACGACTACGAGATCTTCGTGGAGCTGGCGCATCGCCTGGGCCATGGCGAGACGTTTTCGGAGGGCCGGACCGCCGCCGACTGGCAACGCCACCTCTACGACCGGTTCCGCCAGGACGCCGCCCGCCACGGAGTCGAAACACCGGGCCTTGACGAGCTGCGTCAGCGGAACTGGGTCGAGCTTCCCATCGAAGGCGCCGAGTTCGCGCCGATTCCCCTAGCCGACTTCCGCGAGAACCCGGCGGCAAATCCGCTCAACACGCCTTCCGGCCGAATCGAGATCTTCTCGGAAACGATTGCAAATTTCGGATACGACGAGTGCCCCGGCCACCCCGTCTGGAATGCTCCCGACGAATGGCTGGGCGCAGCATCCGCCGCGACCCACCCGCTCCATCTCGTGTCGCCGCAACCGGGTGACAAGCTGCACAGCCAGATGGAGAGCGCCCTCGCCGACATCGAGGACGCGCGCCCGATGCCGGTCATCATGAATCCGGAGGACGCCCGGGCTCGCGCGATCAGCGATGGGGACATGGTGCTCGTCTTCAATGACCGGGGCCGATGTCGCGCCAGGGCCAGGCTCTCGGACGACATTCGGGAACGCGTGGTCGCCATATCCACAGGCGCCTGGTTTGATCCCGACGACGATGACACCGACCGTCAGGGCAACCCGAACGTGCTCACGCGCGATATCGGCACGTCGCGCATCGGCCAGGGCTGCACCGCGCACACGACCCTGGTCGACGTAGCCAGAGCCTGAACGATTCTGGTCGGGCGCGGCCCGGGCACTGCGTTGAGCCGAAGGCGTCGGGGCGCCACGACCGATGCATCCGCGCTGCGAGGGGCAGTCAGGCCACGTGCGCGCAATAGCTCGGAGCGGCCGGACAAAGTGGACTCCGGGCAACTGCCAGTGCGGGGTTACCCGCCGCTGGGTGCGGCTTCAGCGGGCCGAGTAGCTGGGCGCCCCAGGGTCGAGCCTGGGACGGGTGTCAGGTAGTCCAGCACGTTTCGCTGAAAGAACTCCAGTGGTGCCTCGGCGCCGGCGCCGGCGGCGAGCCGCCCACACCGGTATGCCGGCGAGCGCAACGAGCGCTGCAGTTTTTCGCAAATCCACACGTCTTCCCAGTGGAAGTCCCCGATCTCGAGCGGATGCTGCTCAAGGCACGAGAGTCGAAGAAAACCGCTGGCAGGGTCATAACCGGGCATGTCCTCGACGTTCTCTCCGCCGAGCCACCTTTTCCACTCCCCGCCCATTCGCCCCCAGACGCGCGTGTGCAATCGGGTGAGATCGGCCGTCACGGCGTCCAGTCTCGACAAGATCAGTTCGGTCGGCGTGGCCGTCACGATCGTGTTGGGAAACAGTACGAACACACCGCCGTATTCACCTGTTTCAGCGCCATCTATAGGAAGCTGGCCGCTATCGCGCCCGGCGCGTGCGACCGCTTCGGGCAGGCAGGTCCTTCGACCGGTTTCCGTCGAGTACCACACCAAATGGCGGCCGTGCACATCCCAGACATTTCGGTCGGCACGCGGACCCCCGAGCGTCTCGCTGTGCAGGTACGCCAAGTGGTACCCGTCGATGGCGTTTTCCAGGAACACCTTCCAGTTGCAGCGGATCTCGTAGGTCAACTCAAGCCCGGCGCTCATGCGCTCGAACCGGTGCGGCCAGAGAACTGATTCCAGGCCGGCCTGCCAGGCCACGAAATCCGCATGGGGATCCGGGTTTACGAAGATCAGCCCCCCCAGTTCGCCGATCGCCGCCGGGTGCAGGGAGTACGCATCGGTGTCCAGGTCGGGGAAACATCGCGCTCGCATCGGCACAGCGCGCAACGCCCCATCTAGGTCGTAGGTCCAGCGGTGATACGGGCACGAGATACGCGCCCGTTCCAGCCGTCCGGAGCCCTCGACGAGTTCCGTCCCGCGATGTCGACACAGGTTGTGAAAGGCGCGGAGCGTTCCGCTCTCATCACGAAGGACCATCAGGGGATAGTCGCCGGCCGATACCGTCACGTAGTCGCCGGACATCGCAAGTTCCTGTGCCACTCCCGCGTAGGTCCAGCAGCGCCCAAACAACTCGCCACGTTCACGCTCAAACCATGCCCGACTCACGTAGGCGTCGCGCGGCAGCTGCTGCGCGGGCTGGTCCGGCATCGAGTGGTCGGTCCGGCATCGCCCGCCCGCTGCATTCTTCATCGCATGCTCCGTGTCCATCGAATGCGTGAACGCTGCTCCTTCGCCCCGTTTTGCACCTAGGCCAGCCGCCAGGCGAGGTCTGCGTACAGCGTCCAGAGGCCGAACCAAGCCCACATCCCGTTGATGCACCAATACAGGATGGGGTTGCGTCCCTTCGCAATGCGCTCGATCAGGAACGCTTCCCTCTGCCTGAGACCGACGACCACCCAGTAGAGGAAGAGCAGTCCCCACGGCCAATACCAGTCCAGGAGCGTCGCGGTCAGCAGGGCCACAAGCACGATGACGGTGAGCGGCTTGAAGCCAAGCTGGGCGGCTCGCCGCCGCACTTCGGAGAAGGCCATCATCCGCCCCTCGACAGGCCGGACAGGAATGTGCGGCAGGCGAGCGCGGCCGCGTGCCGTGGGGCGACTGAGCCGTCGCGCACAGCCGTCCAGGCCGCGTAGATCAGGGAATCGACGATCAGCACTGCCCAGTCGATCGGCACGTCCGGCGCCAACGTGCCGTCCCGCCTCATCCAGCGCACCATTTCTTCGACTTCTCGGAGCTGGCGGGCGTAGGCCTCTCCCGCCTCGCTGCCGACGGCAGCAGGCGCCATCACCATGAGAAAGTGGTAGCGGTCGCCAAGGGGAACCATTGCCTCGAAGACGGCGAGGAGGAACTCGCTGCTGGTCATGTTTTCCCAACGAATCTGGCGCACGGCTGCATCGGTTTCCTCGATTGCCTGCCGGCTGATCGCGTCGATCAGGTCGTTTCGGCCCGGAAAATGCCGATAGAGGGTGGCGCGGCCTACCCCTGCTGCCTCGGCAATCGTCGCCAGGGACGCCTCCGGGTTTCCCGCAAGAACACCCATGGCTGCGTCGATAATGGCTGCGCGGCTTGGACGTCGCCTTGGCGGTGACAGGGTCTGCAGATTTCTTGGTTGCACAGGAGACGCTCCCGACATGGGATCGTGATGATACAATAATGTCTCATATAAGGCAAATATGTCTTACCCGACCGCAAAACTGCGAGTACCCGCTGCCCCACTGGTCGCGTTGGCCGAATTCGTTGACCGGAAGTGCAGCTTCGGGGCTTCGAGAAGTACCGCTGCGTTGGCGCGCCCCGCGCCCTCGCCGCCCGACATGCGTAGCCGAACCAAGACAACAGTTCTCAGGTGGACGCTCTCCGGTGTGCCGGCCCCGCCCCAGCGATAGGGGGTGCCGGTAACGCCAGCTGGGGACGAAGCGTCGCACCGTTCGGCGGGTGCTCGGTGCATACCCAGGTTCGGGCGGGCGTCCGCCGCGCCATCCCCTTCAGGAATTCGTCCAGTCCGCCGCACCGCGAATCACTGGAAGCATCGCCGCTCTCGCGGGATCAAGTCAGGACGAGCAACCCTGAAGCAGGTCCGGCCGTGACGCTGCGATGGGCCGACCGTGAACGTCGAGCAAGCCGGCCGGGCTGCCTGAAGCCTCAACTCCGGGCGGCGAGGAACTCCACCATGTCGATCTTCGAGATCACCCCAACGACGTCGCCGCCGTCGACCACCATCGCCACGTTCTCCTCGTCGAAGACGTCCTGCACCTTTGCCAGCGAGTCATCGAGCCCCACCATGCCGTGCATCGGCTTCGCGGCCCGGAGAACATCGCCGTCAGCCGTGCACTCGCCCCGCACCATGCTCTGAAGCAGGTCCACCTCGTGGATGATCATCAAGGGATCACGCGCATCGCTCGCATCGATCGGCATCTGCGAGATGCCGAGGTCCGCCATGCGCTTGGCAACGTCAGCGATGGTTTCGCCGCCCCGGGCAAACTCAACCTGCCCGGGCTTGAACTCGAGCAGCTCCCGCACCGTGCCCAGGCGCTGCTCAGGGCCGAGATACCCCATGTCGCGCATCCACTCGTCGTCGAAGCACTTGCTGAGGTAGCGGTCACCCGAATCGGGGATGATCACGACGACGACCTTCCCGGGGCCCAGGCGCCGGGCAACATCGAGTGCGCCATGCACCGCGGTACCGGCAGAACCGCCCGCAAAGATGCCCTCGCGACGGGCCAAGTCGCGCGCGGCGACAAACGAGTCCTTGTCCGATACCTCGATCACCTCGTCGATGACCGAGAAGTCCAGGGTCCCGACCATGAAGTCATGGCCGATCCCCTCGACCCGGTAGATCCCCGGCTCGCGAATCTCGCGCTCATTGAACGCGTCGTAGTACATGCTGCCGATCGGGTCGGGGCACGAGACGAACAGCGAGCGACCCGCCTCGGCGGCCTTCTCCCGCAGGTACTTCGCCGCACCCGAGATGGTGCCCCCAGTGCCGATCCCGCCCACAAACGCGTCGATCTGGCCGTCGGTCTGCTCCCAAATCTCGGGACCGGTGGTCAGGTAATGGGCCTCAGGGTTGTCCATGTTGTAGTACTGGTCGGTGTAGAAGCCGCCCGGGGTTTCCGATGCGACGCGCTTGGCGACCTCCACGTAGCTCTCGGGATGATCATGCGGCAGGTCGGTACGGGTGATGATGACCTCTGTGCCGTACGCCTTGAGCATGTCGACCTTCTCCTTGCTCATCTTGTCCGGCATCGTGCAGATGCACCGGTACCCCCGCACCGCCGCCGCCATCGCGAGCCCGAGGCCGGTGTTGCCCGAGGTGCTCTCCACCAGCGTCGATCCCGGCCCGAGCAGGCCTGCCTCCTCCGCCCGGCGAATCATGTTCCAGGCCATTCGGTCCTTGACCGATCCCGCGGGGTTGTACTGCTCGAGCTTGGCCAGCACCGTCGCCATGCGCGCATCGGCCATGCGATTCAGCTTGACCAGCGGCGTGTTGCCGATGAGATCGAGAATGGTCTCGGCGTACTGCATGCCTGGAACCCTCCCCCGGCGACCGTCCCGGACAATTGCGGCGTCCAAATCTTACCGGATGCGGCTCCGACGTGACCGGCAGCCCGTGGCGGTTGCCGGGTACCCGGCATGAGCGGACGAGCGGCCGAAGTCGTCATCGTCGGCGCGGGGATCGCCGGCGTCTCCGCGGCGTTCCATCTAGCGGTGCGGCAGGGCACAAGGAGAGTGGTCATCGTCGAAGCCGGCGACCTGCTGGCGCTCACCAGCGACAAGTCGACCGAGTGCTATCGCAACTGGTGGCCGGGTCCGGGCGACGCGATGGTCGCATTCATGAACCGCAGCATTGACCTGCTCGAGCGGTACGAGCGAGAGAGCCATGGAAGACTGCGGCTGAACCGTCGCGGCTATCTCTTTGCCACGGCCGAGCCGTCGCGAATCACCACGTTGCATGCTCTCGCGAGCGAAGCGCAGGCGCTGGGCGCCGGTCCGCTTCGCGTCCACGACCGCGCAGTATCGAACGGTTCCTATGTCCGATCGCCGGCCCACGGCTTCGAGGGCGTCCCGTCCGGGGCTGACCTGGTCACTGATCCGGCCCTCATCCGCTCCGAGTTTCCATACCTGGATTCCTCGGTCGTCGCGGTGCTGCATGCACGACGGTGCGGATGGCTGAGCGCGCAGCAGCTGGGCATGTGGATGCTCGAACAGGCGCGGGCGCACGGCGTGGAACTGATTCGGGGATGCGTGACCGGCGTCGACACGCATGGCGGACGCGTGCGCTCGGTGGCGGTTGAGGGACCGGGCGAGGCGATGACGATCGACACCCCGACACTGGTGCTGTCGCCCGGTCCGCACCTCGCGGAAGTCGCCGGCCAGCTCGACGTCAAGCTGCCGGTTGCCTGCGAGTGCCACGTGAAGGTGTCATTCCGCGACACCGAGCAGGCCGTTCCCGGCGACGCGCCCCTCCTGATATGGGCCGATCCCGTTCAATTGCCCTGGTCGGACGAAGAGCGGGCCGATCTCGCTGCCGATGCCAGGACACGCCCGCTCCTCGAGATTCTACCGGCCGGCGTGCACGGACGACCGGAAGGGACGGCCGGCAACCACTGGCTCCTGATGCTGTGGTCCTACCGCACCGACAGCGTGCCCCCGGTGTTCCCGATCTCGACCGACGAGCATCTGCCGGAGGTCGTGTTGCGCGGCTGGTCGCGCATGCTGCCTTCGCTCAAGCGCTACTTCTCCCGCCTGCCGCGCATGACCCTCGACGGCGGCTACTACACGAAGACGCCGGAGAATCGGCCCCTGGTGGGCCCCCTCTCCGTCACCGGCGCGTTCGTGAACGCTGCCTATTCGGGATTCGGAATCATGGGTGCTTGCGCCGGAGGCGAATTGCTCGCGGCGCATGTCTGCGGAACGCCCCTGCCCCGCTACGCTCCGGCCTTCCTGCCAGCCCGGTTCCATGACCCCGCCTATCTCGATGCCTTCACGGACGCGGGCGCGGCCGGCCAGCTCTAGCCGCCATCGCTACTGATCCGCGGCTCAGGGCGCGCCTTCGCTGCAAATTGGCGACCGACGCACGTTCGAACGCACAGCTCGCCGGCCTCCCAAATCACCGTGCTGGTCACCCGGCGCCGGCTTCTCGATCGATTCACGCGATTGCCGTGTGAAGCCAGTCTTGTTAGACCTGCAACCCCTCAGTTCGGAGCGTCGGTACCATGGTCGAAAGAGTGCGAGTCGGACAAAGCCAGATCGCGGTTGAGCTGCACGCCTTTGTCGAGAATGAGGTTCTGCCGGGGCTCGACCTCGCGAGCGACGCCTTCTGGCAAGCCTTCGACGATCTCCTCCACGACCTCGCGCCCGTGAACCGCGACCTCCTTGCCCGTCGCGGGGCGCTGCAGGCCGAGATCAACGCATGGCACCACGCCCGCCGCGGCCAGCCCGTCGATCCCGACGATTACCGCAGCTTTCTCACCGACATCGGCTATCTCGTGCCCGAGGGTCCCGATTTCAGCATCGAGACGTCCCATGTCGACGACGAGATCGCACAGATAGCGGGACCCCAGCTCGTCGTGCCGGTAACCAACGCGCGCTACGCCCTCAATGCCGCCAACGCGCGCTGGGGCAGCCTGTACGACGCCCTTTACGGCACCAACGCCATTCCGGAGGAGGATGGCGCAACCCGGGTCGGTGGATACAACCCGGCCCGCGGCGAGAAGGTGATCGCCTGGACGCGGAACTTCCTGGACGAGGCAGTGCCGCTGGCCAGCGGCTCGCATGGCGACGTCCTCGCCTATCGGGTCGAGGGCGGGACCCTCGCTGCGGACATGCCGGGCGGCGCGACCCGCCTGGCCGGACCCGGCGTCCTCGCCGGTTACCGGGGCGACCCGGCGGCTCCCGAGGCGGTACTGCTTCGCCACAACGGGCTGCACATCGAAATCGCGATTGACCGATCCCACCCGGTCGGCCAGACCGACAAGGCGGGCGTCTCGGACGTCGTGCTCGAATCGGCCGTGACGACGATCGTCGACTGCGAGGATTCCATCGCCGCCGTCGATGCCGAAGACAAGGTCCTCGCGTATCGCAACTGGCTTGGCCTGATCAAGGGCGACCTCACCGCGAGCTTCGACAAGGGCGGGCAGACGGTCGAGCGCCGCCTCAACCCCGACCGCCGCTACATCGGTGCCGACGGCGGCGAGATCACGCTGCCGGGCCGCTCGCTGATGCTCGTCCGCAATGTCGGTCACCTGATGGACTGTCCAGCCGTGCTGGACGGAGAAGGCCGAGAGGCGCCGGAGGGCATTCTCGATGCGGTGTTCACGTGCCTGATCGCGCTCCACGACCTCAAGGGCAATGCAGCCCACGGCAACAGCCGGGCCGGCTCCATCTACATCGTGAAACCCAAGATGCACGGTCCGGAGGAAGTCGCGTTCGCGAACACCCTGTTCGACCG
>JAJEGJ010000116.1 GCA_022819905.1 Alphaproteobacteria bacterium | reverse complement strand
GTGCCCAGCAGGGCCGTCACCGCCTCGCCATCAAGCGAAAAGGTCCCCTCCCGGCCATCGAAGCTCGACTGCGAGGCCCGGCCCCAGAAGGCGAAGCCGTCCTGTTCGTCGGTGAGCGAAAACGAGGTGCCCAGAAGCGCCTCGCGCGCCGTCAGGGACTGCATGCCAAGGAGGGCCTGGCCCGGCTGCGCGCCTTCGCCACCGAAGCCAGGCATCAGGGCGCTCTGATCCACCGCCGGGTTGGACGCAGCAGCACCGCCTGACGGGTCGCCGCCACCGACCGCAGTGCCTGCCACGGTGGCCTGGAAGCCCGGTGTACGGGGGGCTGCCATGCGTTCCTTGATCCCGCCCAGCGCCTGCTCCGCCACCGTGCGACCGAAGCGCGACAGCCACGCCGCCGGCATCGGGTCCGAGTTCACGATGGTGCCCACCCCCACACCGTCGGCGATCCTCGCGCCGCCCGTCGGGCGCGACAGCACGACCTCGAAGGTCTCCGATCCCTCGTCGTGGTTGTCGTCGAACATGTAGACCCAGAACCGCTTGCTCGTCTCGCCCGGACTGAAGGTGACATCCCCGAAGTCGACCTGAAGAAAGTCATCGTTCTTGCGCGCCGACACCGGGTTCGACTCCCGGGTCTGGTAATCGACCGATACCGGACGGTTCGAGGCCGGGCTCAGCTTGACTGTGAACCACATCAATCCGTCGCTCTCGTTGGCCGTTACATCGTCGATCGTGAGTTCGGGAACCGCGGGCGCGGCATCGTCGTCGGCCACCGCCACCGAAGCCGTATCCTTCGGCGTCGCCGCCACCGCATAGCCGTTACCGGCCCCGACGGTCACGCTCACCGAGCCGTCCGGTTCGTCCGCGCTATCGTTCACCGTCGCCACCTGCACGGTCGCGCTGCCCCCGGTCGGAACGGTCACCTCCCTGGCGCCGGTCTCGCCGCCGGCGGCATAGTCCCCGCTCTGGCCCACCGTCAGCGCCACTGTCAACGGCGCGGCGGGCGCGGGACTGGCCGTGACGGTGAAGGACGCCGGGCTGCCCTCCGTCACACCATTGCCGGCGGCGATGCTCACCACCGGCGTGTCGTCGTCGGCGACCGCGACCGAGGCCGTATCCTTCGGCGTCGCCGCCACCGTGTAGCCGGTCCCGGCCGCGACGGTCGCGCTCACCGAACCGTCGGCCTCCAGCACCGCATCGTCCACCGTCGCGACCTGGACGGCCACGCTGCCTCCCGTGGGCACGGTCACCTGCCGAGATCCGGTCTCGCCCGACGCGGCGAAGTCGCCGCTCTGGCCCACCGTCAGCGTCACCGCGAGCGGCGAAGACGGCGCGGGCGTCGCCGTGACGGTGAAGGATGCCGGGCTGCCCTCCGTCACACCATTGCCAGCGGCGACGCTCACCACCGGCGTGTCGTCGTCGGCGACCGCGACCGAGGCCGTATCGTTCGGCGCCGCCGCTACCGTGTAGCCGGTCCCGGCCGCGACGGTCGCGCTCACCGAACCGTCGGCCTCCAGCACCGCATCGTCCACCGTCGCGACCTGGACGGTCGCGCTGCCCCCTGTGGGCACGGTGACCTGCCTCGTGCCGGTCTGGCCCGACGCGGCGAAGTCGCCGCTCTGGCCGACCGTCAGCGTGACGTCGAGCGGCGTGGCGGGCGCAGGAGTGGCCGTGACGGTGAAAGATGCGGAAGCGCCCTCCGTCACGCCGCTGCCCGCGGAGAGGCTGACCACGGGGTCGGCGGCGGGAGGCGTCGTGGTGGTCTGGCCGCTGCTCTCAATCTCCTGCAGCGCCTTGGCGACCTCCACCCAGCGTGTCCAGCCCCGGTCCGCGAACGCCTGCGCTTCCGCCGCTGTCATCGGCGTGAGCGAACTGTCGGACACGCTCTGCCCGAACGCCAGCAACGCCCGGTCCCACCGGTCCGTGTGCGCCTTGTAGCTCTTCCACTTCGGGTCGTTGCGCCACTCGACCATCTTCGCGATCAGCGCCGCGTAGGAATTGACCGGCGGCGGGGTGTCGGGATCGATCAGGAGAATCCGTCCGTCGCCCCTGCGTGCGCCGCTGGCACTCCCGGGGATCCTCGCGGCGGTCAGCTTCGGGGTGCCCCAGTCGTCCCAGCGCGGAATGCTCACCGTCACCGTCGCGTCGTCCGCATCCGGGTCGTCCGGGGCGGAGAGCTTGAGGGTCGCGGTGGATGCGCTGGCACCGCTGTTCGGGCCGGTGAAGGTGACGGTGCTCGTGCTCGCATCGAACGTGACCCCCCTGGGATTGCCCGACAGGGACAGCGTGAAGTCCGTTCCGGGCGCACCGCCCGAGAACTGAAGGGGCACCTTGAGGCTCTCTCCCTGGATCAATCCCCGGCTCGAACCCACGACCGGCGAAACGATGGCACTCGAATCCGCCCCGGTCAGCGTCAATGCCACCGTTGCGGGATCGCCGGAATCCCCCTCGGTCGCGCGGTTGTCCGGGATGCTCAGCGTCACCTTGACATCCGGCGTCACGTCCGGGCCGTCGCGGACCGTCACGTAACGGCGGCTGGGTCCCTTTATCCAGTAGTGGTTCATCCCGGTATACTGGGGATATCCACCCCGTATGAAGAAGCCGAGCCGCACATCCTGCTCGTGCAACGTGGTGGGGTAGGTCGGCACGTCGACGGTAATCGAACTCTTGCCGGCAGGAATGGTAAAGCAGCGATGATCGTCAATTCCGGGGAAGATGGCGCACTCGTAGCCGATATCCCGCGGTCGGGAGTACTTGACCGGGTACCCGCTGCCGTCGTGGACAACGGGAATGTCAAATTCGGGGAAGTAGATCACGATTTCCTCCAGGGCCGACGACGTGGACCCGGTTCTGGATATCGTGAACTTGATCGTCTCGCTCTCCTCCACCGAGGCGGGAGTGGCGGTGATACTGATCTCGGGTGCCGCCAAGGCCTCGCCGGGGGCAAACGCCATCATCATCAGCATCGCCGACGAACAGAGGGCGCCGCGCAGGCAGCGCCCCGTCGAGCGATTGCGGCGCAGCGCGGTGCGCCCGGTTGGAGAACTGTCAGTCGGGGAAAACGCCCATCTGAGACGGCACAGCCATGCCAGCGCGTTCATGGCCGAAGCCCAGACGTAGATGGGGCGGCTCGGCGGCTCGGCGGCTCGGCGGCTCGGCGGCTCGGCGGCTCGGCGGCTCGGCGGCTCGGCGGCCCTTTTACTGTCAAGGGCCTCAACACCGTTTGTCAATACCGAAGCATCATGTTCTTCGGTGCTATGCCGAAGCGCCTCGCTCATGCGTCTCATCGCCAGAGTGATCCGGTCAACCATTCTCATAAGTCCCCACTCGACATTGTTTTCGTGACAGCACTTCAGTGGAACATCTGCCCGTTACATAAATTGCTTCTTGCATGTAACTAACTATATTACCTGAAGTGTCAGAATGGCAAGCCATAAATCACCTGTTGTGTCTGAGAGGGAGGGTATGTTGAACTAAAATTCAAGTTGTTATTGATGATTCATCATCTGTTGAGTTATTCTCGCCATAAAAGTTACAAGTCCTGAAAAGATCGGAGACAGCCGTGACATTGCCCTCTCTCAACGCCCTGCGCACCTTCCATGCCGTTGCGCTGAAGGGCTCGCTTTCGGCCGCAGCAGGAGACCTCGGCGTCACGCCCGGTGCCGTGAGTCGCCAGATCAAGAACCTCGAAGACAGTGTCGGCGTGGCCCTCGTCGTCCGCGACGGACGCGGCATACGGCTTACCGTCGATGGAAGAGCGCTCGAGCACGGACTGGCGGATGCCTTCATCCAGATCGACGAGGCTGTCGAGCGGCTGCGTCGGCCAGTTGCCGGCGACAGGCTGCGTGTCACGGTGCCGCCGGTCTTCGCCTTGGCATGGCTGATCCCCCGAATGGGACGGTTCAGCATGCGGCGACCCGAGACCGAAGTCGTAGTCGTCGACAGCGGCGTGAAGACCGGCATTGCGGGCGACTCCGATATCGCCATCGGCTGGGGCTGTTTCGAAGACGACCCGGTGGCGATTGCCGAGCCCCTGAGCGTCTCGGAGAGGGTGTTTCCGGTGTGCAGGCCGCAGGTCTGTGCGGAAGGCGGCCTTGAGGGCGCCACGCTGCTGCACCGCGAGGCCGTCGGGGATTCATGGGACTGGCCCGATTGGCGCACATTCATGGCGGCCACGGGTCTAAATGGAAGGGAGCCTGACACCGGCCCCCGCCTGAGCCCGTCGCTCTTGCTGCAGACCGCGTATGGGGGCAGGGGCGTCATGCTCGCCAACACCACGGTGGCCCATGACGGCCTTTGTTCGGGGCTGCTGGTGCGCCCGGTTGCAGAGAGCATGACGGTCGACAGTTCATACTGGCTGCTGACCGCCAAGGCCGCACGCAGCCGGCCCGAAGTCCTGGCGTTCCGCAACTGGATCACGGAAGAGTTCGCGAGCTGTTTCGGACGGAGGGACTGAATTGGCGAGTGAACGCGGGAGCACCAGTGTCCAACACAACCAGCGAACCCTCCTCAGGGAGATTCTGCTGAGGGGTGCGGTGCCGCGGCAGGCGCTTGCAGCCAGGACCCAGCTGAGCGCGGGGGCGGTATCGCGGCTTGTGCGTCCGCTGATCGACGCTGGCCTGGTACGGGAGCGGACCGAGCGGCCGGGCGAGCATCCCGTCAGGCCGGGTCGTCGTTTTCAGCCCCTGGAGATCGACCCGCGCGGCGGCCAGGTGCTCGCTATCGGCGTGACGCCAGTGCTCCAGACCGTGGCGCTGGCGGACATCGGGCGGGAGGTGATCGCCGGCACCAACTTCAGCTTCGAGCCCGTCGGGGACGCGGAACAGGTCATCCACCACCTTGCCAAGGAGAGCAGGAAACTGATCGGAACGCATCTTGCGAACCGCCAGCGCCTTCTCGGCGGCCTTCTCATTGTTACCGGCGTGGTGGACCCCGTGCGAGGCAACATTGTGCAATGTCCCTACCTGAGATGGGGTCCGGTAGAGGTCCGCGCAACGCTTGGCAAGCTGCTCAATCTGCCGATGCAGGTCCGCTCTCTCACGCCGGCCATTGCCCGGGCCGAGATGCTGTTCGGCGCGGCGCGCGGGCACCAAAACGCGCTCGGGATGATTTGCGGACAGGGAGTCGGCGCGACGGTCATCATCGATGGCCGTCCGGTTGCGGACGGCCCCTTCCCCACCAGCGGGATCGGCATGATGCGGATGGTCGGCGAGGACGGCACCGCGAGTACGCTCGATGACCTCGCGGGCGGTCTGGGAATTCTCCGGCGTCTCCATGGCGAGTATCCGAAACTGGAGCCGCTGTCGCACAGCAATGCCGCTCTCGAAGAGGCGATCAGACGCGACGCGGCAGGCGACCCGCAGGCGGCTCGGCAGATAGCGTGGGCCGGACGCGAGCTCGGGCGCGCCTTGGTGCAGCACGCTCATTTTGTGCGTCCGGACGTCGTGCTGATCGCCGGTGTTCTCGCCTTGGCGCCGTCCTACATGGCCGGGATCCGGGAGACCGTGGACGAGGGCATGGTGCCCCCGGTGAAGGTGCTCAGGAGCCGCGTCACGGACGTCCCCGGTGGTTGGTGGGCCAGTTGCTCCATGGCCGTCTACGAATACCTGA
>JAJEGJ010000021.1 GCA_022819905.1 Alphaproteobacteria bacterium | reverse complement strand
CCACCTGCTCGACGATGATGCCGAAGGCGATGGTGACCATGGCCAGGTAGATGCCGCGCGCCCTGAGCGCCGCGAGCGCCAGCACCGACCCCACCGCGCCGGTCACCACGATGGCGGCGGCGGCCGACAGCCAGAACGAGACGTCGAGGCGGGTGCCGAGCAGCGCGCTCGTGTAGGCGCCGACGGCGAACAGGCCGGCGTGGCCGAGGCTCACCAGTCCCGTCATCCCGACGAGAATGTTCATCCCCACCGCGACGATGGTGAACACGCCGATCAGCGATGCGATGTGGATGAAGTAGTTGTTCGTGAGCCAGGGGAAGGCGGCAAGCGCCGTGATTGCCACGGCCCAGATCGCCACGGAAAGCACGCCGGCCCGCATTTCCCTACCCCGGCCGCGCCTTCGAACCCCCCGGGCGCGGGGGGGAGTGCGCGGCGATGCCGGCAGCGCGCCGTCCGCCGCCGAAGGCCGGTGGGTACACGGGTAGCCTATACCTTCTCATCTTCGCGCGTGCCGAGCAGTCCGAACGGGCGGACGAGCAGGATCACGATGACGATCGCGAAGACCCCGACATCCCGCAGCCCCGGCGAGATGTAGAGCGCGATGTACTGCTCCGCGACCCCGAGCAGGAGCCCGGCGATCAGCGTTCCGGTGATGCTGTCGAGACCGCCGACGATGGCGATGGCGAACGCCTTGAGCCCCAGCCCGGCCCCCGCCGCGGCGAGCGCCCCGGTGAGTGGCGCCACGAGGACCCCGGCGACGCCGGCCATCAGACCCGCCAGCCCGTAGGCGAAGCCGATCATGCGCTTGGCGTCGATACCCATCAGGCGGGCTGCCTCCGGGTTCTCCGCCGTCGCCCTGAGAGCGCGGCCCAGCCGGGTGAAGCGGTACAGGAGCGCAAGCCCTGCCAGCATGAGCGCGGTGACCGCCGGAATGACGGCCTCCTGGGGGTAGATGCCGGCGCCGAACACGTCGATGCGCTCCTCGCCGAGCGGCGACGGGACGAACAGCGCCGTCGACCCCCACCACCACAGCGCCGCGTTCTCCAGCATGATGCCGATGGCCAGCGTGCTCATGATGAAGCCGAGCGACAGCGAGTGGCCGAGCATCGGGCGAATGCCGACCCGCTCGAGTGCGACGCCGAGGATGCCGAGGAGCACGCCGGTCCCGATGATGGTGACCAGCAGCGGCATCTGCCACTCGACCAGCAGGGTGAACGCGAGCAGCGAGCCCACCGCCACCCACTGGCCGTGGGCGAAGTTCACCGTCCGGTTGACGATGAAGGTGAGGTTGAACCCGACCGCGATCAGCGCGAACAGGCTGCCGACAGCGAGACCGCTCAGCGTGGCCTGGAACATGGGACTCTCGACGACCGGGCCGCCGGCCGGATCGGAACCGGCCGGCGGGCCACGGTGCTGGATTCACTGAACGGGCTTGAACTTGCCATTTGGCCGGCACTCGGGTGCGGCGTCCCCTGGGAGCGCGGGCGAGACGCCCGCTTGAACAACCGTGGGCCTGCGGCGGGTCGTCCATGGCGGGCCTCTGGCCCGGGCGGGACGTCCGCGCTCCCGGGATGACCGGCTCGCAGTCTTGTCCGGTTCATGCCTCGCCGGTCTGCGGCGAGGCCTCGCTGGCTGCGGCGCCCGATCAGTGCTTCTTGCCCCAGTCGTGCTTGCCCTTGTAGGGGACCAGCTTGCCCTCGTTCCACACCGTCATGATGTAGTCGGCGGGACCGACCGAGTCATGATTGTCTTTCGTGAAGGCCGGGTCGTAGGTCTTGATGAGGCCCTGGACCGGACCGAGGCCGGTCTCCAGCGTGTCCCGGATCTTCATGCGGTCGGAGGCCAGATCGGCGGAGTCGAGGGACAGGTCCGACTTCTTCATGGCCGCGCCCAGCAGCAGCATGCCGTCGTAGGCGTGGGCGGTGAAGGCCGGGAAGGGGATCTTCGTCGGATCGGGGATTTCATGCTTGGCCATGAAGTCGGCGCGCATCCTCATGCCCAGATCGTCGAGGTTCTCGTCGAGGAAGCTGTAGGTCTGCATGACCGTGATGCCTTCGCCCAGCGGCCCCGCGAACTTTGGAAGCTCGGGCGAGCTCGCCGCCCAGGCGCAGATGACCGTGGTCTCGGCCCCGACCTTGTTCAGGCTGCGGATCATCATCGCGTCGGCCTTCGCGATGGAGTAGAGGATCACCGCGTCGGCCTCCGAGCGCTTGATGATCTGCGCCTGCGCCGTCATGTCGGTGTCGGGACGCGAGAACTTCACCTTGGCCACCGGCTCCATGCCCTTCGCCTCCAGCGCCCTGGTGATGTCGTCCCGGCCGCCGAAGCCGTAGCCCGTGTCTTCGAAGCCGATGGCGATCTTCTCCGCTCCGTACTCCTTCATCGCGAAGTCCACGAGGAACTCGGCGATGAAGTGATCGGCGCCGGAGGTGCGGAACATGAAGTTGGGATCGCGTTCGTACTCGATGTTCTTGGTGGCGGCGGCGATGGAGAGCATCATCGGGACACCGCCCTCGTGAATCACGGGGTTCAGCGCCTTGGCGGAGCTCGAATCGAACTTGCCGATGAGGGCGTAGACGTTCTCCCGGTCGATCAGCTCCCGCGCGACGGTGATCGCCTGCTCGGGCTTGGCGGCGGAATCGCGGGGCACCAGTTCCAGCATGCGGCCATGGACACCGCCCTCGGCGTTGATGTGGTCGATGGCGAGCGCGGTGCCGCGCATGATCGCGGTGCCGCCGAACGTGCCCCAGCCCGACAGCGGACCGATCCAGCCGATCTTGAGGGTTTCCTGGGCCGTGGCTCCGGCGGTGACGAGGAGCCCCGCCAATGCGGAGCCCAACAGTGTGGCAGTGAAGCGTTTCATGGTGGTCCTCCCGTTGCGGTGGACGTGCGGGCCGTCGTTCTTGTGATTGTCGGGCCCGGAATGGCGTGCATGCGGCGGCGGGCCAGCGACCCGTCGCGGAATCAGTATAGCCATGGGTCGGCCTGGGCGGAAATCAATCGGTTCCGCATGCGCGGGCGGGCGACCGCCCGCGGCCACCCGGCCTGCAAGTGTAAGGCGCAGAACGAGATTACGGGTGCCAAAGTCGTGGATTCCCGCCTTCGCGGGAATGACGGAAGAGGGCCTTCGGGTATATGCCGTGCGGACTATCATTCCCGCTTGCGCGGGAATGACGGAAGAGGGCCTTTGGGTATACGCCGTGCGGACTATCACTCCCGCTTGCGCGGGAACGACCGAAGAGGGCCTTCGGGTATACGCCGTGCGGACTATCACTCCCGCTTGCGCGGGAATGACGGAAGAGGGCCTTCGGGTATACGTCGTGCGGACTATCATTCCCGCTTTCGCAGGAATGACGGCATAAGCGCCTTTGAAGTCATTCCCGCGAAGGCGGGAATCCACAGGCCGCTTTCGGACGCCCCGAACCCCCCGGGTCCAGGTCGATTCGCAGCGTGAATAGCGTCTTTGTTATCCGCCGAAGGTGGATAAATGGCCCTGATCCGCATGCTCGGCTGTCTAGCCTGGCAGCGGCCTCCCGCTTGCGCCCATGGGGACACCCGTGCGTCGGTGAAACTCGCCGCCGATACCGAGCAGCAGCATTTCGTCGAAGCATGGAGCGATCAACGTGGCCCCGACCGGAAGGCCGCGCGAGTCGAAGCCGGCCGGAACGGCAACTGCGCACAGATCCAGAAGGTTCACGAAATTCGTGTAGACACCAAGGTTGGCGTTCGACTGGATCGGATCGGCCTCCACATCGACGATCGTGTAGGTGGTCCCCGTGGTGGGCACAAACAGGAAGTCGGCGACCTCCCATGTCTTCAGCGTCCGGACCCGCAGCTCCTGCAGACGGTGCAGGGCGTCGAACGCGTCGACTCCGAGATGCCGGGCCGCTCCTTCGAAAATCTCCCGCGTCACGGGGTGCATGGCATCGGCGTGTTCGGCTACGAAGGCACGGATGCCGGCGAGGCGCTCCGCGACGATGGGTCCGCCGTACAGCAACTCGGAGACCGCCCGGAAGGGAGCGAACTCGATCTCCACCCTTTCGCCGCCCATGGCACGCAATCGCTCGACGCCTTCCTGGTAGATCGTCTGCCACTCGGCATTGCCGAAGAACTCGAGCTCCCCGGGGCGCGGCACCGCAAAGCGGAATCGGCTTCGAACCCCGGGTTCGCCGAGCTCGGCCGTGCGCGAGAAGGCGTACAGCGGATCCGGCGCGGCCGCGACGCGCAGGACGGCCAGCGCGTCCTCGGCGGTCAGGGAGAAGATCGAGATGCAGTCCAGCGATCGCGCCGCCGGCACGCACCGCGCGGTACTGATCAGACCGCGCGAGGGCTTGAGCCCGATCACGTTGTTGAACGCGGCGGGGACGCGGCCGGATCCCTCCACGTCGGTTCCAAGCGCGAAGGCGACAAGTCCCGCGGAAACGCAAACCCCCGATCCCGAGCTCGATCCGCCCGGGACGTAACGCGCATCGAACGGGTTGCGGGCGACGCCGTACGGCGTTCTGGTTCCGACGAGTCCACTCTGAAACTGGTCGAGATTCGTCTTGCCGATGAGGATCGCCCCGGCCTCGAGGAGCCGTTCGACCACCGTTGCCGAGCGTTGCGCCGTGTACGCGAAGGCGGGGCATGCCGCGGTGGTCTGCATTGCGGCGACGTCGATGCAATCCTTGACGGCAAACGGTATGCCGTAGAGCTCCAGGCGGCGACGAGCCTCTGCATCCAGACCCTCCAGCTTCCGGGCCCGTTCCATGACCAGGCTCTCCGGAACACGGGATATCCACACTCCGTCGTCCCCCCGAGCCGCGATGCGGCGCAGGACCGCGTCGGCGACTGTCGTCGGCCGGAGGTTTCCTTCTTCGTATGCGGCGCGAAGCGCAGCGAGATCCAGGCTGATGTCGTCTGCGGATCGGGTCATGTCCCACCTCCCATCGCGGTCGCCGGTCCCCGGGACACGCGGCGAAGTGACGTGCCGGCAAGGTGAGAAAACGAGACCCGGCTATTTCTTGGCGCGGCCGGTGCGGAATCCGGCCGGGAGGCCTCCGAGATTGCCCTCGCCGAAGAGGAAGCCGCGCATGTGCTGCTCGATCACGTCGATGCTCCCCGGATCGGCGGTGCTGAGCTGGTTCTCGTTGATGATCATCTGCAGGCGCTGGAGCCACTCGGACCAGCCCTCCTTCGAGACGTTCTCGAAGATCCGCCGGCCCAGCTCGCCGGGG
>JAJEGJ010000057.1 GCA_022819905.1 Alphaproteobacteria bacterium | reverse complement strand
CTGTCTCCGGCAGTACTGCCCGGATGCTTCCCGGCGCCGAGCGTCACCGACCGGAACGTCCTCTCGACATTGTCCGTACCCGAGCAGTTCGCTGCTCCTCGGATGACAAACTCCCGGATTGTTGAAGGATTGCTCGATGTGTTTGACGATGACACGCTCCGCCGGCTGGTGGACCAGGCTCTGTCGAGCAATCTTGATGCCCAGCTCGCCGCGCGTCAGTTCGAACAAGCCGGCTTCGAGGCGAGGGCAGAAGTCGGGAACGTTGTGCCGAAGCTGACGGGCACCCTGTCTGATTCACGATTGCACGAAGCGCAGGGGACGACAACGAGCCGCCACATCCCGTCTCTGGATGTGAGCTGGGAGATCGATCTCTGGGGCAGGTTGCGTGACCAACGTGCATCCCGAGATGCGACGGCACGCGCGTCACTCGAGCACTACCAGGCCGTGCGGGACTCCATCGCCGCCCAGGTCATGCAAGCATGGTTCGACGTGGTGACCGCGGACAAGCTCGTCAGGCTGGAGCGCTTGCGCCTGGACAACCTGCGGAAGATTGTCGCCAACCAACGCAGAACGTATGAAGTCGGACTCGGCTCGCTCGAAGATGTTGTTGCCGTCGAGCGCGACATTGCACAAACGCGCGCTACGGTCACCGAGTACATTGGTACCCGCAACGATGCCGCGCGTACCTTGCAGGTGCTCATGGGCGCCTATCCAGGCACCGACGTCGGTCTTGACTACGAGCTGCCGGCGCTGATCGCGCCGCCGCAGGCGGGAATTCCGGCGAGCTTGCTGGGCGAGCGCCCCGATCTGCGGTCCGCGTGGCAGGACGTGATCGCGGCCGACAAGTCAGTACGGGTTGCACAGAAGGAGATGCTCCCGGCTCTTCGGCTGACGGGCACGCTCGGAAAGGAAAGCGCGACATTCGCGAAGCTGGCCGGCGGTGCATCGGTGTGGGCGCTCGCGAGTAGTTTGACAGTGCCTGTCTTCAACGCCGCGCAACTCAGAAATCGGGCCAACGCGGCGCAGAGTCGAGCCGAGCAAGCGTGGCTGCGTTATCTGAGGTCCGCGCTCAATGCGTTTGGAGAAGTTGAGCAGGCGCTGGATGGAGAAACGCTGCTCGCCGAGCGTGAGCTGCGCCTGCATGAGGCGGTGTCGCACGCGGAAGACACGGCCAGAATCTTCACCGAACGCTGTAGAGTCGAGGACTGGCGCGTCGACTTTAGGGTCCGGTGGCTTGTCCGTCGCTTTTGCTCCGGGCCTCAGTCCGGCTCCCGTGGCTACGTTTCCAGTCCCCGCTCATCGAACCGTGCGTGCGGATTTCCCGCACACGGCTCTCGGACGAGATCATGCCTTCGCCCACGGAAAGCGGGTCGTTCGCGGTCCAAGGCGGATAAGGCCATGTCGTGTCCATAGCCGCTCGTACCCGAGGCGCACTGGATTTCGGGTTTCCGCCTTGTGCTTGCGACACCGCCACTGGAGCAGCCGCTTGAGTGCGTGCCTGTCAATCGCGGCGTAGGCCGGTCTGACCTGTCCCAGGATGAAGTAGTTCGACCATCCGAGCATCAGTCGATTGAGCCGTTTGACCACGACCTCCTGTTTCAGAAGCCCGAACCGGGGCTCCGTCAGCTCGCTAATCTTGCGGCAGATGCTGCGGACGCTTGCCTTGCTGGGCCGGGTGCCGATGTAGCTTCCCCTTCCCTTCGGGCGGTAGTTGCGTCCTATTCGGTAGCCGAGGAAGTCGAACGACTCCTCCGGCACCCGGCAGCACCAGGTCTTTTCGGCATTGACCGCCAGTTTCAGCCGCTTCATCAGGCTTTCGACCGCCGCCAGCATGTCGGCTGGCGGCGCTTTGCCGAGCACCACAAAGTCATCGGCGTAGTTGACGATTTCCGCTTCGAAGCGCCGGGCGTAGCCCAGCACCTTCCAACCCAATATGAAGCGACGCATGTAGATATTGGATAACAGCGGGGAGATCGGGGAACCTTGTGGGGTTCCCTTGCGCTCTTTCCGCGCCCGGTTCGTGCGGCGTCTACCGCCTTTGCCATCGTCCTCCTCGACCGCCATTTCCAGCCATGCCTTCACCCACCCCAGCACCCGCCCGTCGCTCACGCGACGGGCGATGGACTTGAGCAGTTCGGCGTGGGGGATCTGGCCGTAGTAGTCGGCCAGATCTGCGTCAACCACCTCGCGGTGGCCCGTGGTCAGCAATCGGTGCGCACGTCTGACGGCGTCGTTCGCGCTCCGGCCCGGCCTGTAGGCATATTGCTCCGGTTGCAGGTCCGCTTCGAAAATCGGCGATACCACCAGCATCGCCGCCGTCTGCGCCACCCGGTCCCGTACACAAGGGATGCCCAAGGGCCGGAACTTCCCACGCTGCTTCTTTGGAATGAGCACCTGCCGAACCGCGTCGGGCCGGTAGGTTCCCGCTTTCAGGTCCCGCGCCAGTTCCCCAAGCCACCGGTCCACGCCGTACGCTTCGATGTCCGCTACCGTCTGACCGTCCACCCCGGCAGCCCCGCCATTGCGGCGGACGTCCTGCCAGGCGACGGCCATCACATCGGCGCGCCACACCTTGTCGCTGAGCGAGTAGAACCGGAAGCCCGGAGCTTCCTTCGCTTTCGCATGTAGCGCCGTCTGGAGTCTCCGGACCTTCTCAGAGTCGGATAGGCTCTCGCCAGTCCCCATGTCCCTTCCCCCGTCCGAACGCTGCTCTCGAACCAAGGCCCCTTCCCTCCACCGGCATTACCCGGCCTCACAGGTACTACGGGCCTCTCCGCCACCCCGAACGGCCCGACCCATCCCTCGCGGGTTGTCGGTTGGCGCGTGCCACACCACCGCCGGGGCTTCCCGTGTTGCGTCCATCCCCCTCTTCCATGCGTGCCGCCGCCAATACCCCGGCGGAACCGGCCGGTGCGTGTGTCGCTCGCTTCCCGGTCGATAGCAGCCTTCCCCGTTCTCATGGCGGGTCGGCTTCCGCATC
>JAJEGJ010000094.1 GCA_022819905.1 Alphaproteobacteria bacterium | reverse complement strand
CCTTCCATGAGTGCGGGGCGCGCGCGCCCCGGCTGCCCTCCTATCCCGGGGGCGTGGCGTGATGTTTCTGGTCGGGCTTCAATGAGGCCGGGGCGCGCGCGCCCCGGATGCACCGCCTGTATACGGGCACGAGCGTGGACGGCTGGAGCTTCAATGAGGCCGGGGCGCGCGCGCCCCGGATGCATGGCACGAACGGCTGCATGATCGTGGCTAGTGACGGGCTTCAATGAGGCCGGGGCGCGCGCGCCCCGGATGCAGTCACGATACAACCCCTTGGCGGTCAAGACAAAATCCAGCCGATTTCGAGCGGTTAGGAAATTCCCTACTTGCAGACGCCAGAACGGCCTCCATCGTGGCCAGATTAACGCTCTGAAACTTCCAGATTCCAGATGGTTGCGCCATTTCGAGCGCTTCCCGGCACTCTTGCATTGCCTCGCCGCTCGAACCGGGTCGGCGATATCCGGAGCACTGGATTTCGAAGCCGACAAAGCCACTCTCTGTCCCTCTCTGTATGAGTTCCGGCATCATACAACGACGGCCTCGCGTTCGATCGCGGAGAACGTCTTGCCGATGCTCATCACGGCGATATCTGTCTTGTCGGTCGGGCCGATGTCGATCACCAGCACATGGTCCTCGCCCGCCTTGATGAGTTCGCGTAGCTTCGTTTCCAGCTCGGCGCGGCGGCGGCGTGACAGGCGGCACTGAAAGACCGAGAACTGGAGCCATTCGCCGAACCCGTGCATGGTCTTGAAGACGCGGCGCCAGCGTTTCGTATCCGAAATGTCGTAGGTGACGATGTAGGTGCGTTCATCGCTCATGGCCGCGTCCTATCTCGGCAGGTAGTGCGGATAGTCGGGCAGCTCGCCCAGCAGGTGGCGGCACAACAGCCGCGCCTGTAGCAGCAGCAACCGGCGCATGCTGAGCCGGTAACCGAACAGCGGGTGCGTGGTGTCCTGCGAGAGCCGCCGCTCGAACGCACCCACGAAACGCCGGCGGCCGGCGCTGGACAGCGAGGTTCCCGTCGGAGCGGTCACGAAGTCGCCCGCCGAGATTTCGCCGGTATTGACCACGGACAGCACCACCGAATCGGCGATGATCGGGCGAAACGGCTCCATGATGTCGAGGGCCAGGGCGGGCTTGCCGTAGCGGGGGGCATGGAAGAAACCCCGATAAGGGTCGAGGCCGACGGTGGCGAGCGCGACCGTCAGGTGGCGCGTCAGCATGGCGTAGGAGAGCGATAGCATGGCGTTGACGGGATCGGTCGGAGGACGGCGATTGCGGGCCTCGAAGCGGAACGGCGCTAGGTGTTGGGATCCGTCCGACGACTTCTCGGCGCCCGGCGGCGCCAGCAATTCGGCGAATGCCCGAAAATACGTGGCGGCGGAATCTCCTTCGAGGCCCAGAAGTGCGCTTGTCGAGCCTGCACGCGTCGTCGACCGCCGTGCCGCGTTGAGCCGGTCTAGCACGGTCTTCCGAGCATCGCGGTCGCCGCGCCAATTCCGTCTCGCGATAGTTCGCTGGTTCACGATTTTGGCGGCTACCAGTTTGCGAGCGAAATCCAGGCAGTAGCTCGCATCGAAGCTAAGCCGGTACTGCGCGGTGCGAACTTCGACATTGCGATGGCCGAGCCCATGCGTGACCCCGCGAAACCAGCCGCCATGGCTGTGAAAGGCCACGGGAATCTCGCGCTCCATCAGCGTCGCGAGGGCAGGCGTGGTGATGGAGACATTGCCGAACAGCGCGACATCGGACACGTCGTTCAACCGTACCTTGGTGTCTCCCTGCTCCTCGTCGGCAATCTTGAGGGTCTCGCCCTCCTTGGTGATGCGCGCCCGCTGCGACTGGACGACGAGCGGCAGGGCCTCGTCCGCGCCGATGGCGATCGGACGGGGCGCAAGGTTGGATCCGCCGAGCGATCGCATTTCATCTGGAAGGCAGATGGACACGAGAGCACAGCGCGGGCACTTCGGGCTGTCCTGTAACGGCGGCGGAATGCGGCCGTGGGCAACGGTCAGGCGAAGGCGGCTCACCGCCTCCCGTGCCGCGATGCGGAGCTCATCGTCCAACACGATCCGCACGCGCTCGCGGCTTTCGGCGTACCAGATGGCTCCTTCCTCCACCCGATAGCCATGCTCCTCAAGCAGCAATGCCTGAAGGCAGACCTGAATGCGCTCCGGCTCGTAGGCGCCCTGGGCGATATGCGGTCGCTTGCCGCGCTTGTATTCGACCGGCGTGACGATACCGTCCTCGGCTTCGGCGATATCGATCTTGGCGATCACCCCGAGCTTCTCCGAGGAAAGAGTCAGAGAGCGGCTCACTACCCTGGTATCGTCGTCCAGCGCTTCGGGTTCGGGCAGGGGCTTGTTCGCACGGTCGACCCGTGTGTGAACCCGCCGGCCGTCCACCGTGTCGCCGGTTTCAGCCCACTCGGCCTGACCCCACATGAGATAGGCGAGTCGGGGACAGTAGACGAACTCGTTCACCATCCGCGCCGGGACCAGCGGGTCGTCGCCGCTTGTTGGTGGTGCGGGAAGGTGGAGGTCGAGCTGACGGGAGGTCACTGGAAGGTTTCCGGGCCTGCTCTCGTCACGTTCATGAACTTTCCGGCCGAGATTCGCTGAGCTTGGCGAACCTCGACGATGCCAAGGGCGGCAAGCGTTTCGCGATTTCGAAGGCCTGGATGGCCCAGCAACGCTCGAATGCAGGCAAGGCTGACCGGTGCCCGCCAGATCGGCCATCGGAAGACGAAGCTGCCGTCGATCTCGCGGCGGCCGCCGAGCATGACCAATCTCACCTGAGCAAACCGCGACCTCGGAGCGACCGTCAGGACGGAAAGGCCGACCGCGGCGAGCCGGTTCGCACCATGTTGCGTGGTTTCTTTCGTCTTGGCGTCAGTTGGATCGCGGGCTCGCAAGGCGTAGCGGACGTCTTCGTTGGGGTCCCAACGAAACGACTGGGTGCGATCAAGTCGCTTCCAGGACGCAAACAGGGCCTCGCGCAAGCAATCCGTCTCGGGGACGGTGAGCTTGCTTCGCCCTTTGCCGCGGTCTGGAGGAGTCTTTTGTCGTGGTACAGAAGCGAGGCGTTCCAGAAAGTGCTGGTGCCCCTGGCCGAACATGAGGCAAAGCGGCGTCGGCTCCGCCTTCTTGCGGTCGCGCGACACGGCCGCGTCGCTGACGAGGGCCGCCCACAGGTCAGCGACATAACCGTCCCGGTCCGTCGTTCCGACGGCCTTTTGCAGGCATCTGGTCGCATCCGCTGGAGAGAGCGTCAGGTCGTTGCGACCGTCGAACTCGTGGCGTCGGGCCAAGAGGCCAAGCCCCTTGGCGGCGGCTTCGGCCACGGCGTTCGCATCGACGTCCCTCGGGGTCCGCAGGGCCGGGCGAAGCGGAGGGTCGTCGACTGTCCAGAAGACGCGCGTCAGCCAATCGGGTCGCGCCTCGTCAAGGGCGCGAAGCAATCCCAACAACGCCATGAAGGCGAGGAGATTGTCCGGTTCCAACCCATCGAGACGATGGATTGCGAAGGGGATCATGAAGCGGACTCCTCTTCGGAGGCTCGATGGTCCGCGAGGCGTAGAATTGCTTCCAGGTGGGCCAGGCCCCAGATTCCGTAGCGTCGCTTCAACTGTTCGAAGAGGGAGGGCCAGTCAGCACCGCCAAAGTCGAACTCCAGCGATTGCGGTCCCGGTTCGTCATCCGGCAATCGCCAGTCGGTTACATCAAGGCAAGGCAGTGGCCGTTCGGGAACGGGGTCGAGAAAATCGAAAAAAGGCCGGCCCAGGCCGTGGTGGCTCCCGATGAGCCAGAGGACGAGGGCGGGATCGCGCGCCCCGGTCAGATCGGGATGCGTCCGCGCCATTTGCACCGACAACGCCTCATGCCGCCATCCTCCGGGCAGTCCGGCGCGTGTCCAGGCCTGCGGCGACGATGAGCGGCCGCTCTTGGCCAACGGCCGACCGTCGGGCCGGTTCCAGGGATCGCCGCCTGCAAGCATGGTCTGGAATCGCGGGTCGGCTTTGCCGGCGTCGTGAAGGTACGCCGCGAGGCGAAGATCGGCACTGACGTCGTCGAGACCAAGCGCCTCCGCAAATCGCGACGCGAATCCAGCAACGCGGTTTCCATGCTCGTCGAGACCCACTGGCCCGCTGGAAGTGTGCGAGGCAGTATCGTCCTCTGTTGTGGGGACGGCCACGGACGAGTCAGGCAGTTCGGATATCCCGCGTTCGACGACCAGAATCGCGCCTCCCTTGGGTCCACCGGCATAGGGAAAGTGGACGTCGATACGCCCCTTGGCACGGCGCAGCGCATCCAGTGGCAACCGCACATCACGGGGCAGAGGATCGGCTTGCGTTTCATCTTCCAGCACTTCGGACTGAAGCGCCGCGATCAGGCGGTCCACCAGGTCGAGGCCATTGAAGTCCTCGGCGACAAGCACGTCCGATATGCGTTGCCATTGTTCTTCCGAACGCACGAGACCGGGTGCGATGCGGACAGCACAACGCCGGCTCCAAAAAGGCTCCGACGCCCGATGGGCGACGTCGACAACGCGTGACTTGGATTCTGGAGCCCAGCCGAAGCTGTCGCAGCCACCGTAGTCGGACGGAACGACCAGCAAATCGCCAGGCCGTAAATCGTTTGCGCTTACGACGCCCGTGCAGGGATCGTCGTAACCTGACCAGCGGAAAGCCCGCCTGGGGGCTTGCACAGGGCGTATGGCATGCGTTTCCGGTTCCCGTTCGGGCACATCCGATATGTGGGCGCGCGCGTCTTCCGAGCGACGCAGCCACGCCCGAGCGACCCAGAGTGGGAGTTCCACGGCCTCGGTAGCGCGCGGCGGGAGAAGCCGGATCACCTGCTTGAGATTGAGGCCGGTTTCTTCGGCAAGGTCCATTTCGGAGATGTCGCTACGCCAGACGACTGAAACGCCGGCTGCCGAGCGCTCCGCTCCATGAAGAAACAGTCCCACCTCGGGGTCCGCGGCCGGCGGCGGCGACGTCTGAGACCACAGGTCGAGATAGGCGGGCATGAGAACCGGCGCGTCCGGGCGCTCTGACGCGAGACCGTCAGGATCGAGTCCGGCATCCTTGAGCAGCTCGGGCAGCGCCTCCACACCGAAGTCCACCGTACCCTTCTCCGCGATCGCGCCGAGCGCATCCCAGGTGAGATGGATTCGGTCGCCATAGACCGGATCGTCGGCCCTCTTCGCGATATCCTCGGACAACGCGATGATGGCGCCTTCGGCAGCTATCGGCCGTGCAGCGCGGTTCAAGCGACCGAAACGCTGGCGGAGGGCATCGAGGGAGGCAGCCTGGGTCACGAGACCGTCGACATCCAGATCGACACCGACTTCCAGGCACTGGGTCGCGACGACGAATAGCGGTCTGGCCTCCGCCCGATCACGTTTTCCGGTACGGAACGGATCGAGCGATTTCGCGATGGCATCCCGATCGACGCCGCGGGACCTCCCGATCATCAGCACCGCGTCGGTAGAATCATCGTCGTCAAGCGTGGTGAATACTTCCCGCGCGAGCGCGACCCGGTTGACGATGACACCCACTGCGGCGGGCTGAACGCCCCTCTCGCGTAAACGGTCGGCCATCGCGCGCGCCTCAAGCGAAAACGGCTTGGCGGCGGCGCTTATGCCGCCGTGAATCGGCGGTTTGAGCACGGCTGGCTTGCGGACACGGAGCCGCTTGCCCAGTTCAGGGTCTTTTCTGTCTTCAACGGACAGTGCGAACGGACGTTTCGCCTTGTTCCCCGGCGTGGCGGACAAGAGCGCGATCTTGATGTCGGCCTGTCCGAGCGTGCATACCGCGTGGAGCGTTTGCCGGAATGGCTCGGCGAGATGGGCTTCGTCCAACAGGACCAGACTGCCGGTGCCGAGCAGCCCCGCATGGATGGGCTTCATGCGGTCGGACACGCCGTATCCGCGGAACAGCAGCCGTGATCCCACCTGGTCGACGGTGGAGCACAGAATGGTGGGTTGTGTCGGTGTGCGCGCCCAATCGTGCTCCAACGGCGCACCGCCCCGAAGGCGTTGGACGACCAGCGGCGGCTTGTTGCTACCGGCCAATCCCTGCAAGCGCCAGGCTACTTCGGCGACGATCCTGTTTCGGCCGAACTTCTCGTTGAGACCGTTTTCAAGTGCTTCGGCGATCCGTTGAGCGCGGGAAAATGCATCGTCCACGACAAGCCGCCGGTCCACGACGAGCGCGATACGCAACGCGGCCCTGGTTGGCGCATCGGCGCGCAATGCCAGATGAAACACAGCCGCGTCGAGGGCCGCCGTTTTCCCTGAACCGGTCGGCAGGTCCAACACGTCCGGCCAGGTGTCGGAGTTCGCGAGCCGGTGGACCAGGGTTTGCTGCCAGGGGAATGGCTCGCAACCGTGAACGGCTCGAAAATACTCGCCGAAATCGGTGGAGCGGAGGCCCATGGTCAGTGCCCCAGACTCCGGCAAAGGCCGAGGCCCGTGAATCTGCCGGCGCCGAGAAGGACGGGGCCGCTCACGCTCCGGTCGAAATCGATGACGGCATGGACCAGCTGCCGGCTCTGCAATGAATTGGGGAGCTTCCAGCGGGTCCAGGGTGGTTCGCCGGCCAACGGCCGCGCGGGGGCTGCGCCCTGGACCGCCGCGTGCTTGCCGACGCGGATCCGGTCGGGGTCGGGACGCGGCAGCCCCGCACGCTCGCAGGCACGCACGACAAGCTCGCGCACTTCGGCATCGTCGTTCCGTTTCAGGTGCCGGTCCAGCACGATGGGCGTGACGCTGGCCCACCGGGCGGATTCCTCAAGGTAGGGCTCAGGCCGGAGCGACCGTCTGCCGTCTCCATCGTCGGGCGCTGGCGCAAGATGCAGAGGCTTGCGCAGAGGCTGGCCCTGCAAGGTCAGTACACGCCGTTGCTCATCGGCGTGATAGGGCGCCACCGTTTCGAACGCCGCGCGGAATCCTTCGATACGGAGCAGCGCCTCGCCAGACGGCGGTATTACGGCGAAGCCGAAGACGCGGCCGTCGGCACGGGGAGAGCCTACGAAAGCCATCGGCGCTATGGACACATGGGGACGCCGCGCTGGCGTTCCGTCAAGGGCATGGCCTGACACGATTTCGGGGATGTTTCCACCCAAGCCAGCTCTCCTGTACCCGGCCATCAACGCCTGCCGCAAGAGGCGGCCGACGAGGGCTGACGCTCGAATATCGGGAACCTCGCCGCCCACGGCCTCCAGAACCAGCCATTCGGCAGGAAGTTGGGGCGATGGCGCAGGTTCCGCGAAAACGGGCGCTCCGGGACGGATCGTGGGGCGGTTGGGTCTGGCGCGGTGCGCTTCCTCCAGTTCACGCAACCGTCCGGGATAGACCCGGCGGCGCGCCGGTATTGTTTTCCTGTCGGATTGTACGAGGTCGCCAGCGTGGAACCGGCACCGCGTCAGGCTGGCGGAGTGACCGACATATCCGACGCAACTGGCGAGCGCATTCAAGGCGTCGATGGTCGCGGCATCCGGTGCTTCCGGCCAAGCCAGTTCCACATTGGGATCGTCTGGTCTGGCTGCCGGAAAGCGGCGCGGCTGGCGCGGGCGGCAATCGGGCAGCACCCTGAGATAGGTGTGCATCGCCCTTGACGATTTTGGATCATTCGGCGGGACGAACACATCGGGCGCGGTTCTGGCGCTGTGTGAGCTGGCCAGAATGACGGGAGGCGGTTGTCTTTCCAGCCATTCCAGCGCCGCGCGCTCAACGGGGAGTTCACCCCGGACTCCCCAGGCCGATACCAGCGCCGAGAACACGCGATCGGGTTGCGGCGGCCAGTCGGGCGTATCATCACCGGTGCCGCGCGCAGCACGGCAAACGCCGGTCAGAAACTCGATTTCGAGCACGAGGCTCATTGGCCATTCCCGTCGTCTCCACCTTCTCCTTCCAGCGCGAGATCGCGGCTCCTTCGGACGATCTCCACCAGCTTGTCCTGCGGCGTGAGCGTGAGAGAGCGAAAGGAGAAACCCGCATCTTCGGCTTGTCGATAGGCTTCCCGATAGAGGACCTGAGCCGAGGCGCGATCGAACTCGACAGCGGTTGACGAGCCGTCCCAATTCACGAGTTCGAGGGGCACGGTGCCCTCGCAAACGAGATCGCAGCGCGAGCGCAACGCGTATCCGCGGGCATCTTGTTCGGCGATCGCCAGGAGGCCGAGCGACGCGACAAGCGCTCGCCCCGCCGTATCGCGCTCGCCACCGCCGAACCGTAGTCGCCTGATCCCCGCCAGTGTAATCGTCGCTCTATGCTCCGCATGGTCGCAGGTCACGCCGAGCGGCTCGACAGAGGGCGCGATGTTGCTGTGATTAATTTCTGAGGGGCGGACTTTCTTGGCTCCCTTGCCCGCGGACTTCTCGTCGGTGCTCCAGCCGGAGGAACCCTTGAAGACCTCCACCTTTCGGAGAATGCCGAGCGGATCGATCCGGCTTCCGGTGCGCCGGCCAGCGGTTCGAGCACCCATTTCCCCGGTTCGCTGATCGACAACGATCTCCTCGATCGGTGTATTGACGGCCACGATTTCGGACACGATCGTCCGCGGAAACTTGGCCCCAAGGCCGCCGCCTTCTCCCTGACTGTGCCAGGCGCCGAAAACCAGCGCCGTCGGCGAGATCTCCAGCAGCGCAGTCGCGTCTGCCGGTTTCGCGGCCGCGAGGCGTTTGCCTTCATCGCTCTGCATGAAGGGAACGCCATCCAGAAGGCTGTCCCTCAGAATGGCGTCATAGACCCGGTGGGGCGCATCGAGCGAGGTAATGCGCTCCAACGGCTCCAAGTCCGCGCCACGGAAATCCACCGTGACATAGGGCATAGGTAACGGCTCGCCGCCGCCTCCTTCATCCGCTGCCGCCAAAAGCGCCTCTTCCAGCCGGTTGGCCTGGCTCTGTACGCTGTCGATCAGGACGCACCAGACTTCCTCACCGTCGATACGCCGTCGCTCGAAAACATGACGTGGGGGATCGTTGTTGCGCTCGCCCGGATAGGTGGGCGGGAAGAGCTTGTCACCTCTTCCTCCGATCGGCTGAAGCCGGGAAATGCGGCGGAACGCGGCACCCGCGCTGACCGCGTCCTTCAGGGCTGCAAAGTCGATGGTCATGTCTTGCTTCTCCACCCGTTCCTTCGATCGCTTGTTTCGCTACGGGGCTCTTGGGGCGCGTACGTTCGAAGCCGTGAGGCGTCCAATCGCCCGACTGTAGCCATCAATCCGGCATTCGACGGACACGGGCATATTCCTCGACAAAGTGCATCAGGGTCCTGTCGAGCTTCGGCTTGTCCCAGTGTTCCGCCTGTGGCCGCACGAAGTCGCGCCACGCCGTGAAGTCCGGATCGTCCATCTTCACCAGGAACGTGTAGATCTTGTTGACGATCTCGCGCATCAGATCGCGCATCTCGTTCTCGTCGAAGCGCGAGACGTCGGGCCAGGACAGGCGCTCCCCGTCGGCATCGATCACCACAACGTCGGAGTAGTCGCCGGTCTTCGTTTTCGGCCACAGGCCCCGGTGAAGGTTCTCCAGCATCGACTGCCTGACGCACATCAGCGCCATACACCTGGCAAGGGCCGGAGCCCCTCTTCTCTCTTTCGCATCCATGCCTGCGTACGCCCCGTTATTCCGTGCCGAAACGGGCATTCGCGTGACGTGCCCAATCCAGCTTTCACGCCGGCTCGGCCGACTATCAACGTCGACACGAACCCGCCCCGTGGCGTTCTTGTGACACAGGAGGCCGTGCTCTGCCACCACCGGGACAGGGTTCCGGTCAGGGCCGGACCCGCCTCGCCGCGCCGCCGCTTGCCTGAACCGGGCCTCGCAAATTTCTTTCGGATCGATGCACCTGCCGAATGCGGCCACGCCGCCGAAAGGCGGAGCGGGGCCGCTCGGGGGTGGGCGCGGACAGGCGGCGGCGAGGGCCGTCGGCGCCGCGCCGGTGCAATCCTCCATGGAGACTGGCATGAACTTCATCGCCCCCAGGGCCGAACCGCTCATCCGGGAGATCCCGCTGAGCCGGCTCGCGCTCGCCCCCGAGAACGTCCGCAAGACCCCGCCCGATCCCCGGGCCGACGCCGAGCTCAAGGCCTCCATCGCCGCCCTCGGCCTGCTGGAGAACCTGGTCGTCCGCGCCGATGAGGCTGGAGAAGACGGCATTGACCGTTACGCGGCGGTCGCCGGCGGCCGCCGCCTCAAGGCCATGCAGGCGCTGGTCGAGGACAAGGTGCTCAATGCCGACCATCCGGTGCCCTGCCTGGTCAAGTCCGACGCCGAGCCCGCCGAACTCTCGCTCGCCGAGAACGTCATCCGCGTGCCGATGCACCCGGCGGACCAGGTGGTCGCGTTCACGAAGCTGGCCGACGCCGGCCAGTCGGTCTCCGCCATCGCGGTGCGCTTCGGCGCGTCCGAGCGCATCGTCGAGCAGCGGCTGCGCCTCGGCAACGCCGCGCCCGAGCTGCTGGACGCCTACCGGGCGGACGAGATCGATTTCGAAGTACTGAAGGCCTTCGCCGTCACCGCCGACCGCGAGCGCCAGATGGCGGCCTGGGAGCAGGTCTCCGGACAGGCCTACCGGCCGTCGGCCTGGCAGGTGAAGCGGCTGCTCACCGAGGAGCGGGTGCCCGGCGCCACCGCAATCGCCCGCTTCGTCGGGGTCGACGCCTACGAAGCCGCCGGCGGCACGGTCATGCGCGACCTGTTCGCCGACGAATACGAGAACGGCACCTGGTTCGAGGACCCG
>JAJEGJ010000004.1 GCA_022819905.1 Alphaproteobacteria bacterium | reverse complement strand
GAACCCCGAGACTCACGAGGCGGTTCCCCTCGGCTACTTCGGCCGGCCGCTCGGGGCGGAGGCTGCGGGCCCCAACTCCGGCGATGAGGTTCGCGATTTTGACAGCTTGAGGACGGTGGTCGGGTTCGAGGCCGAGCTGCCGGGCGGCTGGACGGGCGAAGGGCACTTCACCCGCGCCAGGACGGACCTCTCGGTGCGCTCGGAGCGTCACTGGATAGCCGCCGAGTTTGCCCGGGCGCTCACGGAGGGGCTGTGGAATCCCTTCGGCACCCGGCTGGTCGCGCCCGACCTAGTCACGCCCAAAACCGTGGCGGACGACGGCTTGGCGCCGGCGCTGACTGGCCGACGCGCGGCCAACGACGCACAGACTCTGGCGGGGTTCGAGAGCGCGCGGCGGGAGCGGGCGAAGAGTGTTCAGAACGTCGCGGAACTGATCGCCACCGGCGAGGCGTTCGAATGGGACGGCCGGCCGGTGACGCTGGCAGTGGGCACACAGTACCGCGAGCTGAGCTATCGATTCCAACCGGACCCGCTGAACGCCGCCGGCGAGGGTCCGCGGGGAATCCGCGAGTTTCCGGTGGCGGCGGAGCAGCGCACCTGGGCGCTCTTCGCCGAGAGCCTGACCCAGTTCGGCCACCGCGCCGAGCTGCAGCTGGCGGCCCGCCACGAGCGCTACGACCGGGCGGGCAGCTCCACCGACCCAAAGATCGCCGCGCAATTCTTCGCCAACGACTGGCTGTCGCTGCGCGCGTCCTGGGGCACCTCCTTCCAGGCCCCAAGCGTGTTCCAGATGGCCGGCAACACCAGCTCGCGCACGCTCACCGATCCGTTCCGCTTCGACGGCCAGGGCGTAGGAAGCTGCACGGTGGACGACTCCGGAGCGATCCTGAACCGCGGCGACAACTTCGCCGTCGCCACGCTGCTGCGCGGCGGCGGCTTAAGCCCGCAGTCGGCGCGCTCGGCGAACTTTGGGGTGCTGCTGCAACCCCTCGACAACGCTGCGGTCAGCCTCGACTACTGGACGCTCGACTACCGCGACGTGATCGCCCAGGGGCGCAGCTTCCAAGCCATCGTGGACGACGACTGCCGCGACGACGGCCGGCCCAACGACCCTCGGGTGCGGCGCGACACCTCCGGGCAGTTGAGCGTCGTGACTACCGACTACGACAACGTCGGGGCCGTGCGCACCCGGGGCCTCGACTTGAACGCCCACTACGACGTCGCGCTGTCCGCCGGCAACTTGCGCATCAGCGCCGACGCCACGCTCCTGACCCGGTTCGACGTCAACGCCACCGGCGAGGGCTACGTGGACCGGCTCGGCACCCGCAATGACACCAACGGCTTCGCGCCCACCCCCGAACTGCGCCTGAATCTCGGCCTAGCGTGGCACCGGGGACGGCACGCCGCCGGCCTCGCGGTCCGCTACGTGGATGCCTACCGCAATGACGAGGTGGCGTCGTTGCCGAAGATCGCATCCTGGACGACGCTGGACCTGAACTACGCCTACACCGCCCCGAACCTATTCGGCGGCGAGGCCACGCTTTACCTCGGCGCACGCAACCTGACCGACCGCAACCCACCGCCGCTGCCGAACGGGCGCGACGACCTGTACCGCCACAACCTGCGGCCCGGCTACGACGGCTTCGTGCACGACATCAAGGGGCGCACCCTGTACGCCCGCTTCCGCTGGCGCTTGGGTACCTAAGAGCCGGGTGCCGGCGGACAACTCCGAGGTGACCGAGAAAAGTCCGTCAACGGTCCAAGCCATCCGGCACGCCGTCGCCATCCCGGTCGATGCCCATGCGCACGCCCGAGCCCGGAGGCGCGCAGGTATAGGTTAGCGGGCCTTCTTGGGCAGCGAGCGCACGCACCTCGGCTTCCGTCGACACCGTGCCCAAGTCATCCTTGAAGCTGCCGTCGGCGAGCCGTACCCAGCCCCGCGCCTGGCCGTCAACAACGCCTTTGACGATGAGATCGCATTCGGTGACGGCGCCGCCGAGAATGAACGACTCGAACGGTGCCGAGGCGCGCTCGAGCAACAGGTCGATGCGCGGGTTGACGGCTGCGCCGTTAGTCGCGTTCAGCGTGACCTGCTGGCCGACGATCGGCGCGAGATCGGTGTCGAACTCCATGAGGTAGTCGACCAAGCCTTGCCGCACCCCATCCCCGGGGATGCCGACATCCATTCCGTCACTGATGTCGCAGCCGAACCAACTGCCCAATGTGCCGCCGTAACTGGCGCTGCCCGGCAGCCCGAGGTCCGCGCAGGACGTTGCGCCATCGTCAAACACGCCGCCCTGCAGAAAGTTGAACAGCTTGTCGGTGGCGCCGTCGTGCAGGAACCCGAAGCCCCGAACCTGGTCCCCTTGGTGGGCATCGGTGGTGGAGGGGAGGAAGAACTCGCGGTTCGGCAGCCCAAACATGCCCACCTTCTGGTAGAGGTTGCGAAGGTGGGGGACCTTCAGGATCAGGACTTCACCGCCATGCGCTGCGCTGCCGTCGGTGCCGAAGAACCCTTGGGCGGGATCGTGGGCATGACATCCTTCGCAGTTGCGGCCGTCCGGTTCCGAGCCGTTCAGGTTGTTGGGCAGATCGAACCCCGGCCCGACGCCGTCGGAACGCCGCGGGCCGCTGAAGAACGCGTCGCCAAGCTGCGCCGACGGGCTGTGGCGGTTGTCCAGCGGCTTGATCGGATTCGGCGGCAGTTGCACGGCCAGCATGAATTCGGCGAACGCATCCACATCGTCCTCGAGTTGAACGACTTGCGCCGGCTTGTCGGGACGGCCGGCGTCGGTGAGTTCGACATCGAGCCCGAGCAGGCTCTCGAACGCCACGATGAAGTTCTTGAACGAGAGCTCTTCATCGAGGGCCTGTGCATCGTCCGTTCCGAAATAGCCCGCGGCCCGGTCGCCTCGCCAGTGCATGTGGCCGTGGGTGGACAGGCCGCGCATGGTCTGGGTGGCCATCGGACCCTTCATCGAGGCAAAGGCAAGCTGGTCGCCGTTGCCGTTCACCCAAGGAACGAACTCGCACCCCGGATAGTGACCAAAGAAGTCGCAGTTCAGGAAAAAATCGGAAAACGTGGGGAAGGGTTGGGGGTTGACCGTATTGGCCGCGTCGGGATTGCCCAGGTTCCAGCTCAGATGGTCCGTGTCGCCGAAGACATGGCAGCTCGCGCAGGACGACTCGCCGTTGGACGAGGTGCCGTTCGCGTCGTAGAGCATGCGTCGGCCGGCAACCATGGAAGCGGGTTCCGGATTGGGGAGATGAATCGTCTGCAAGACTGCGCCGGTTGCCGGATCGATCACTTTCATGCCGCGGTCGATGTGCGTGTAAACGTACAGCAGCCCGTTCTCACCGTTGCGCGATGCATCGAGCAGCAACCCGGCGGGGCCGCCGGCCACCGGCAGATAGTCGGCGCTGGCGAGCGTCGGATCGAACTCCTCGCCCGCGCCGTCCCACAGCGCATCGCTTTCCAGGTCGGCGGTGGCGAACACGCCAATCCGATCCGAGCCCAGGGCGGCAACATAGAGCCTCGCGCCGTCGCCGCTCACCTGCAGTTCAAGCGGCGTGGACAGGCTGTGCCGGCGCACGTCGGCGGACGCCTTCAACACCGAGTAGTCGATGTGGCGGTTCAGGTGCCGTGCCTTGACCGCGCCGGTGGCGGGATCGATGACCGTGATCTGCGTGCGCGCGATGTTGCCCTGAACGGTGGACCCGCCACGAACGCCCGGACCCTCGAAGCGAACGTGGTTCTGGGCATCGGTGTTGGCGACGTAGAGCATGCCGTTGACCGGATTGGTCGCCATGTTGAACAGGGTCGTGCCGACGTGCCGGAAGCTGGCCGTCTCCTGCAAGGTCGTCGCGTCGATTGCGAACACATCTTCGTCCGGCAGGAAGAAGCGGATGCCGTTGGAGTAGTTAAGGCCCCGGGAGTCGCGCCACTCGCCCGACGCCTCGTGCCATTTGACGATCATGGCGGTGAACGGCGCGTGCTCACCGTCGGCGCCCGTGCTCGGCAGCGGGCGGCCCATGGGCAGGGTCTTGTCCGCGGGTCCGTTTGGGGATGCGGTGGCGTGGCGGGCTGGCATCTGGCCGGCGATGCAGGGTTGATTGCCCCGCCGGGGCGCCCAGGTGGCGCCGACGGCATAGCCTCGGGGCGAGTCTTCGAATCCCCGGCACATCACCGCCTCGTGAATCACGCTGGTCTGGTTGCCCGAGTGGAAGACGGCCGCGTAAACCGTGCCGCCATCGGGGCTGACGGCCAGCGCGCGGGGGGTGTCTCCGAAGAGCTCGACAATCTTCAGCGGCTTGCCGCCCACGCCCCCGCCGGGCTGCCCGGCGTCGAATACCCAGACATCCGCCCGGCCGATCCCTGCGGTGTGCAGTCGGGGGTCTCCCGCGCCGGGAACGTCGGCGATGGAAGGGTGCGTGCGCTGCTGACCGCGGTGCGCGGTGGTGATGAAGGCCCGGCCCTGGGCGAAGACGATGTCGCGCGGTTCATCGCCGACCAAGAGCGTGCGCGTCACGAACGGCACCCGGGGTGCCGTGGCCTCGGTCTCCGCCAGCGCTTGGGTGTTGACGATGCTGATCGAGTCCGAAAGATGGTTGACCACCCAGACTTCGGGAACGTCGCGGACCGCGACGGCGACCGGTTCCAGACCCACGGGGACGGAGGCTGCGTGGGCCAGGGTGCCCGCATCGCTCACCGTGAAGGCCTCAAGCCGATTGTCGGGCGTGTTGACAACGTAGAGCAGGCGCCCGTCCGGGGACAGGGCCATGGGACGCACCGGGCCTGATTCGAATGCGACGAATTCCGCCGCCTGCGCGGTCGAGAGGTAGAATACACAGGCCAGCGCAAGCCCGACCAACAGGCCCGGCATCTTGGTCCGGCCCCCGGATGGCGAGATGCCGCCGAGATGTCCAACCGGTGGCGGTACTGATGGTCGTGACTGGATACTGATGGTCATGGCCTGCCTGCTTGCCGGTAAATGAGACATTAGTGTCTCATATTTGGATTCGCGGGTCAACGGATACTCGACGGATGCGGCCAAGTGGGCTTGACGCGGCCAGAAAATCGATGAGGACTGAGGTATGAACACACCTCGAAAACACGCTATTCGCCCAGCAACCTTGGAGGCGATCGTCGAAGCCGCCGTTCGCGTTCTGAATGCCAATGCCGGCGCGACGATGAGCGAAATCGCCGTTCAGGCCGGCGTTGGCCGGGCGACGCTGCACCGTCATTTCCGCACCCGGGACGACCTCGTCAGCGCCATCGGCATCCGCTGCGTCGAGGAAATGAATGCGGCGGTCCGAGCACAGGCAACGGCCGGCCAACCGGCCGTGGACCGCCTGCGAAGCATGTTTCGAGCGGTGATTCCGCTCGGCGACCGATACAGCTTCCTCGGTACGGACTACACGGACGACCCGAAGGTGCGCGAGGGCTACAGGACGCAACTGCACTGGGCCGAGGCGTTGGTGGAAGACCTCAAGGACCAAGGCGATGTCGCCCGGGACGTCCCCTCGCCTTGGGTCGTCGCGCAGATCGATCAACTCGTCTGGACGGCGTGGAACGCCATTGCCGAAGGCTACCTCAGCGTCAATGAGGCGACCGACTTGGCCGTGCGCACGCTGACGGAGGGGCTGCGATAGGGTTTAGGGCTTCAGCCCTTCACGGGTACAGGAACCCGAGGACGCCAAACGAAATCCAAGTCGCCACGATGAGCCAATACGTCACCGGCTGCTCCCGCCGGGTGATGCGCTGTATGAACAGGCTCTCCCCCGTGCGGATGTCATAAAGCGCCCACGCCACCAGCAAAAGCGAGAACATCCAAGCCAAGTCCAGGAACAGGGCGCACCAAATGGCCGCCAGTGCGACCCAGGTCGGCCACGACCGGAATCGGCTGGGCGGTGGGGTGCCGACTGGCGCCATGGGATCAGTTGCGAGCCGGGGGCGGCTCAACATCGTTGAGCCGCCAGTTGAGGTAGTCCCCGAAATCCCCCACCACCCGCTCGATGGGCACTAGGCTGCCGGGAGCGAATTCGCCGCTGGCACCGCGCTGCACGCGCTCGCAGATCGCCTTGTCCTCCAGCAGGAAGTCCGATTGCGGGTAGGCAACCGCAGCGGCCCGAGTCAGCCACTTGCCGATCCGTCCAAAGGGGCCGGCACGCCGGTCCGACGCGAAGGCTCCCCCGGTGCGGACCGCGCAGCGATCGGCGTCCACCGGGTGCACTGCCTGCCAGATGAAGCTGCCTTGGGTGAGCACCCCGACGAAGCCAGGCGGCAGGCTGATCAGCAGATAGTCGTCTTGGCCTTTGAAGATGCCGCCGGTGGCCGTCGCCCGGGCGGAGCCCGCGACATAGTAGGCATCCTGGGTGGGCGTGAAGGGCTCAAGGGTCTCGGGATGGACCTTGAACAGGTGATAGCTCTCCATCGCATTGATGATCGCGACCTTCCAGTTGCAGGCCCAGGTTTCCGTCGTTTGCAATTCCGAGTGGTGATGCAGGCCGTCGATTCCGCCAGCGGACACATGGCTTTCGATCAACGCGAAACGCTGGGCAAGCGACTCCACGCGGTTGTCAAGGCTGACGAACACCAAGCCATGCCAGGACTCGACCCGATACGAGGGGAGGCCGTGGGCCGACCGGTCGATGGCACCATGCGGTGCGAACGGCACGCCGACCAGTCGCCCCGCGTCGTCATAGGTCCAAGCGTGGTAGGGGCACTGAATGCGCTTGGCATTGCCCGGCTGATCAACCAACAGCGTTCCCCGGTGGGCGCACAGATTCGACAAAGCCACCAACTCACCCGCTTGGTTGCGCAGCAACAGGATGGGCTGATCGCCGATCATCACCGGAATTTGGTCGCCCCGTTGCGTGAGCGCATCTTCGGTGGTCGCGAAGACCCAGTCGCGATGCCAGATGCGATCCTTCTCCGCCGCGAGCCACGCCGGATCCCTGTACGCGGCAGTAGGCAGCGCCCGAGCCGGGTCGAACGCCAGTTGACCCGCATCCTGTCGTGTTGAGTTCGACTTCATACCGCTGCAATGATACATAAATGTCTCATGGTGTGCATCTCCACGAAAAGCGGCCAGCCTTTGAGAGTGTTTTCCAATATGGAAATGAGCCTGAAGGAAGGGGGTTGCGGGGAAGTCCTGCCGGGCCGGTCTCCGGGGGTTGGTTTGAGCGCTGATGATGGTCCCTCCGGGCGCTCCGCGCAAGCGGAGGGCGGCCCTTGGA
>JAJEGJ010000062.1 GCA_022819905.1 Alphaproteobacteria bacterium | reverse complement strand
CCGATGAGTTCAAAAAGGAGAACGGCATCGACCTGCATAACGATGCCCTAGCCCTGCAGCGCCTCAAGGAGGCGGCCGAAAAGGCCAAGATCGAGCTATCCAGCACCGGCCAGACCGAGGTCAATCTGCCGTTTGTCACGGCGGACGCGAGCGGGCCGAAGCACCTCAACATGAAGATCACCCGGTCCCAGCTCGAGAAGCTGGTCGACGACCTGATCCAGAGCACCGTGGTGCCGTGCCGCAAGGCGCTCGAGGACGCCGGGGTCAGCGCCGGCGAGATCGAGGAAGTGGTCCTGGTCGGCGGCATGACGCGGATGCCGAGGGTGATCGAGACCGTCAAGAACTTCTTCGGACGCGATCCGCACAAGGGCGTGAATCCAGACGAGGTGGTCGCCATCGGCGCCGCCATCCAGGGCGCGGTCCTGGCCGGTGACGTCAAGGACGTCCTGCTGCTCGACGTGACCCCGCTGTCGCTCGGCATCGAGACCTTGGGCGGCGTGTTCACGCGCCTGATCGACCGCAACACACCATTCCCACCCGCAAGAGCCAGACGTTCTCGACCGCCGAGGACAATCAGACGGCCGTGACGATTCGCGTGTTCCAGGGCGAGCGCGAGATGGCTTCCGACAACAAGGCGCTTGGCCAGTTCGATCTCGTCGGCATTCCGCCGGCGCCGCGCGGCATGCCCCAGATCGAGGTCGGGTTCGACATCGACGCCAACGGCATCGTCAACGTGTCGGCCAAGGACAAGGCCACGGGCAAGGAGCAGCAGATCCAGATCAAGGCGTCCGGCGGGCTGAGCGAGGATGACATCAACCGGATGGTCAACGAAGCCGACCAGCATGCTGCTGAGGACAAGGCGCGCCGGGAGGCGGTGGAAGCCCGGAACCAGGCTGACAGCCTCATCTACGCGACGGAGAAGAGCCTCGACGAGCACGGGGACAAGCTGGGCGAGGACGACCGGACGGCGATCGACACGGCGCTCGCGGACCTCAAGACGGAGGTCGAGAAAGACGACGCGGATGCCACTGCGATTGCCGCCAAGACCGAAGCGCTCAACAAGGCCTCGATGAAGCTCGGCGAGGTGATGTATGCCCAAGCCACGGCCGAGGCGGCGGGAGCCGGGGCCGAGGGCGCTGCAGCCTCCAACGGAGCGGCAGCAGAAGATGCTGACGACGGCACCGTCTACGATGCCGATTTCGAGGAGGTGCAGGAGGACGACGGCAAGGACCGGCCTCGGTCCTGAGAGAAGGCGCCGGCAGGTCGCGGTGCCGTCTGTGTTCGCTCCGCCGCTAGCCGGCAGGGGTTCGCGTGCCTGACTTCTATGAAGTGCTGGGCGTCGAGCGCAACGCCGACGCACAGGCCATCAAGAGTGCGTACCGACGCCTGGCCAAGGAGCACCACCCCGACCGCAATCCGGGCGACAGCAAGGCCGAGCAGACGTTCAAGGATGTCAACCGTGCCTACGAGGTCCTGAAAGATCCGGAACGGCGCAGCGCCTATGACCAGATGGGGCACACGGCCTTCGAGGAGGGGCTCCAGGCCGGCTCGGCCGGCGCCGGCGGGTTCGGCGGCTTTGGCGACATCTTCGACAGCATCTTTCGCGATTTCATGGGTGGCGGCCGACGTACCTCGCGTTCGGCCCGCGGCGCCGACCTCCAGTACGCCTTGGCCGTAACCCTCGAAGAGGCCTACCACGGCGCGAACAAGACGATTCGTTTCTCGGCCGAGGAAACCTGCGAACGCTGCGGCGGGTCGGGGGCGGAAGGCAACCGCCTGGCGACCTGCAGTACGTGTAACGGCACCGGCGAGATGTCGGCGCGGCGGGGCATGATGATTTTTCAGCAGACCTGCCCGACATGCCGCGGCCGCGGCCAGGTCATCGAAGTCCCCTGCAGTGCCTGCCATGGAGGCGGGCGGATTCGCCGCTCCCGGTCTGTCGACGTCAAGATCCCGCCGGGCGTCGACGACGGCACCCGCCTCCGGCTCACCGGAAAGGGCGAGGCAGGTGCCCCGGGAGGCCGCGCGGGCGATCTCTATGTGTTCATGGAGATCGAGCCGCATCCACTCTTCGAACGCGACCGGGAACACCTCCAGATGGTCGTTCCGATTTCATTCGAAACGGCGGTGCTGGGCGACGAAGTGGTCGTGCCATCGCTCGACGGGGGGCGCGTGAAACTGGCGATTCCGTCCGGCGCGCAGAATGGCCAGAAGTTCCGGCTCCGCGGCAAGGGCATGCCCCGTCTGCAGCGTTCCGGGCACGGCGACCTCTACGTGCAGATCAGCGTCGAGGTACCTTTGAAGCTCACGCGTAAGCAGAAGCAGGCGCTGGAGGCGTTCGCCAACGACATGACGGACAGCAACTACCCCACGATTGCCAAGTTCCGGACTGCCGTCCGTCGCAGCGCGGGCTCGTGACCGCCCCCGTCCGCATCGGTGTCGTCGGCGCGGCCGGTCGCATGGGGCAGGCCCTGGTGCGCGAGGTGACCGCAGGTAAGGGCGTGCTCTCAGGTGCGCTCGAACAACCCGGCCATGCATCGCTCGGGGCGGACGCCGGCCGTGTTGCCGGCCTGGACGACGTGGGGGTCGAGATCACCGACGCAGCCGACGCGTTCTTTGCGAAGGTCGACGTTGCCATCGAATTCACGATTCCCGAAGCCACCGTTCGACATGCGACGGCCGCCGCGGAAGCTGGCTCCGGCATGGTGATCGGGACGACGGGCCTGGATCACACACAGATGGAGGCGCTGCGCCGTGCGGGCGCGCGCGTGCCCGTGGTGTGGTCCGCCAACATGAGCCTTGGCGTCAATTTGCTGTCCCATCTGGTGGAGATGGCCGCGACGGCACTCGGACCCGAATGGGATATCGAGATCATGGAAATGCACCATGGTGCCAAGCGCGATGCGCCATCGGGGACGGCGTTGGCCCTTGGCCAGGCGGCCGCGGCTGGCCGGGGAGTAGATCCCGAGGCATCCGCGGTACGTGGACGGGACGGCGATACCGGCCCGCGCCAACGCGGCACGATCGGTTACGGCGTGCTCCGCGGCGGCGACGTCGTCGGTGACCATACGGTGGTATTTGCCGGCGCCGGCGAACGGCTGGAGCTCGGGCACCGGGCGCATGAGCGCACGATTTTCGCGCGCGGTGCGGTGCATGCCGCCGCGTGGGCGGTGCGCCAACCGCCCGGCTTCTACGGAATGCGGGATGTCCTGGACCTGCCCAAGTGAGCGGGGACGGGTCCCCTGTCCATGTTGCATTCAACGGGGTCATGGGCGAGGGCTATGCGGAGTTGCTGCATGCGAGCCTGACGCTTCCGCACGTGCTGCGGTGTGCGGGTTCCGACCCGGATGCCTGGGCGGATGCGCTCGCCACCGCTGAAGTCGTCGTCACCATGGATTGGCCAGCGACCAGCCCCCCGGCGCCAAAGCTGCGCTTGCTGCACCTGCCGGGCGCCGGCACCGATTCCGTCGACGTGTCTACGCTTCCGGCGGGTTGCGCCGCCTGCAACGTGTTTGAACACGAAGTTCCGATTGCCGAATATTGCATGCGGGCGATGCTCGAGCATGCAATCGGCGTGACGGCAACCGACCGGCGCTTCCGATCCGGTGACTGGTCCGACAGCCTGGTCGCCGGCGGGCCGACGCACGGGGAATTGCAAGGCCGAGTGCTCGGAATTCTCGGCTACGGTCGGATCGGGAGGGCCCTGGCGAAGCGCGCCGGCGCCTTCGGCATGGAAGTCCGGACGGTGACGGCGCATCCGGTTCTCGAGCCTCCGCTCACCCAAGCTGTAACGCCGGACGCCTTGGCTGAGGCCGCCTCCCGGTTCGACTACCTGGTGGTTGCCTGCCCACTGACCGCGGCGACGCACGGGATGGTGGATGACCGGGTCTTCGCGGCGATGAAGACGGAAGCCGTGCTGATCAATGTCGGGCGAGGACTGGTGGTCGACGAGGAAGCGCTGTTCCGGGCCCTGGAAAGCGGAGCCATCGGCGGAGCGGTGATCGACGTCTGGTACCAGTATCCCGGTCCGGATGGACGCTCGGATGTACGGCCTTCGCGATTCAACTTCGAGGGCCTCCCCAACGTCTGGATGACTCCGCACACATCGGCCTGGAGCACCCCGATGCTGGAGCGACGGTTCGCCATCATTGCGGATAACATTGTCCGGATGCGTGAAGGTCGGCCTCTCCTGAACCGTTTCGCCTGAGGGCTGCTCAAGGATCGCCGCGGCGGTTCAGGGACGGTCCGGGACCGGCTGCGAGTCGAGGGTTGCCCGACCATCGACGCTCTTCCCGAAGAAGCCCGAAAAATGAAAGCCGCTGGTCCAGCCGCCGGCCGCTGAACTCCCGTACCACACCCGTCGCTCGAAGGAGGTGGATCCGTCGGCGCGGGAATCGATGCCGCGGTTGTTGACGGGTCGAGCCTGGCCCCGGTTCGAGGCAATCAAGGTCTCGAGCGGCCGGTCCGCGTTTCCTGGTGCCGCCATTTGAATTGCCAATCAAGCTCATTTGCCGCCGCCTCGATTCGTGCAGGGCCCTCGTAGGCCCATACAGATAAGAATATCTGATGAAAGATATTACTAATCGGTATTGGCCTTTATCGATAAATAATGCCAATATTGTTGTCAGCACCGAATAGGCAGGTGTTCTGAAGTCAGCCGGCTTCAGGCTGTCGGAACGGGAGACGATCATGAACGATCAAGCAATGACAGCAGCCGACGACAGCGTGCCTTCCGTGGATCAGGCGGGCGGGCTGGAAGAAGGGCTTTGTGGCGGTTTGCAGGAGCAACGCCGCCACGATGGGAAAGGATGAGGACGTGAAGGTAACGTTACGCCAGTTGCGGTATTTCCGAGCGCTTGTCGAGCATGGCTCGTTTAGTCGCGCGGCCGAAAGCGTGTTTGTTTCGCAGCCAGCGCTGTCACTGCAGATTCAGGAACTGGAAGGGATTCTCGGCGGTCCGCTGGTCGAACGTGATCGCCGCGGCATCATCCTCACGCAGCTGGGCCGCGACGTGCATCAGCAGGCGCTGAGAGTCCTGGACGAAACGTTGTTGCTGGAGACCCTGGGAAAGCGGTTCGCGGAGACCTCGCTCAGGGTCGCTGTCGGCATGGTTTCGACGTTGGCGCCCTACCTGCTGCCGGGAGTCCTTGAGCGTCTACAGTCCGCAACACCGCGGATCGAGCTTGACCTCAGGGAGGCTTCGGGTCAGACCCTGGTTTCCGACCTTCTTGCCGGCCGCCTCGACGCCGCTGTCGTGTCACTGCCGCTGGGGGTACTCGAACTACCGGAGCGGGAGCTGTTCGAGGATCGCTTCCTGCTGGCCGGTCGCCCCGAGCGACTGGCTGCCGTCACCCACGCGTTCGAAGGCGAGCCTCGCCCGCCGGACCTGTCTCGAGCCGACCTCGGTCCATTGCTCACCCTTGACGAGGGGCACTGTCTGGGCGAGCAGATCCGAGGGGTCTGCGCCACGTGGCGGCTGCAGGAGGTGCGTCGCGGCGCCGGATCGCTGGCCACTCTGAGCAGACTCGTGGCAAGCGGAGCCGGACTGACGCTGCTTCCGGAGACGGCGATCATCACCGAGCGCAAGAATTCTCCCGAACTGGGCCTCTTCCGTTTCGCTGCTCCTGAGCCCTCGCGGCGTATTGGCCTGGTGCACCGCGTCGCATCGCACGGTCAGCACTGGATCGACGTGTTGGGAGACGCGGTGGCTGACGCCGGCCAGGCGCTCGTCAAGGATACCCGCACGATGATCTAGGCCGGTACGACAGCCAAGGCCGCGTGAAGCAGTTGGTCCGGACCGGACAGTCGCTGGCCGGTCCGGCAGGGGCGGTACCCCGCACCGCTTGGAAATACGGCGGCGGGAAAAGAGAATCGTAAGTCCGCCGCAAGCAAAACCGGGGAGATGGAGGCCGTCGCTGCAATCGACCGTGGCGGCGCGTGGGTCAGGTCGGCCAGGCACCTTGACGATGACCGCAATGGCACCCTCGGCGATGCGGCACACCACATAGAGGAAGCAGGACCTGACGCCTTCTTCCGGCACTGCCGCGACAACGGCGTCGATGGGTCCGTGTCTGATCCATGGGCCCGCCACCAGGAATCGCCCGACCCGCCTGGCGCAGACCGCGCAGGTTGCGGCCGACGACAGTGGTAGCGTATTCGGAAGGGTCCCGCGCGGGAGGCAGCCGGTCGGCGTTCGGACGGCGGACCGCCTTGACGCGCTTCTGCACCGGGTCTCCGACGGCGAAAGGGATGCGATGATCGACGGTGTCACGCCGGCACGGGAGGATGTGTGCGTATGCGGATCGTGAGTTGGAACGTGAACGGGATTCGCGCGTGCGTTCGGCGTGGCTTTACGGATTTCTTGGCGAGATCGGATTCCGCCATCCTGGGGATCCAGGAAGTCCGGGCGCTACCCGAACAGATCCCCGAGGCTGCCCGGTCGCCCGCCGGCTGGCACGCGATGTTCGTCGCGGCGGAGCGTCGGGGCTACAGCGGCGTCGGGATGTACTCCCGCATCGAACCGGATCGCGTGGACACCTCGCTCGGCGAACCGCGCTTTGACATCGAAGGCCGATACATGGCTGCCCACTTCCGCAGTCGCGGCAGCAGGTTTGCCGTCGTCAACGCCTACTTCCCGAAAGGTAGCGGGAAGGATCGCGACAACAGCCGGGTTCCCTACAAACTCGACTTCTACGAGGCGGTGTTCGAGCGCATCCAGCGCATGCGGCGCCGGGGCCCCGTGTTCGTGGTCGGCGATTACAACACGGCTCACGGCGAAATCGACCTGGCCCGCCCGAAGACCAACGTGAACAACAGCGGCTTCCTGCCCGAGGAACGGGCAGAACTCGACCGCTGGGTGGAAGCCGGTTGGGTGGACACCTTTCGCGCGCTGCATCCCGGCGTCCCGGGGCACTACACCTGGTGGCGCCAATGGGGCGGCGCGCGCGAACGGAATGTCGGCTGGAGAATCGACTATGTGCTGGCATCACCAACGGGGATGAAGCGGGTCCGCAAAGCATTCATCTGGCCCGACGAGCATGGCTCCGACCATTGCCCGGTCGGCGTGGATGTCGATATCTAGCCTGTGGTCAGGACGGCGTTCAGAATGAGGACCCTTCGGTCTTGAGGAAGGCGATCTCCTCCGGCGTGGAGGGACGCGAAAGCACGGCGTTTCGATGTGGATAACGCCCGAAACGATCGATAATCGCCTTGTGTTGAAATTCATAGTCCAGGCTGTTCGCGTCTTCGAGCGCTTCGAATAACGGCACGGCAGTCTCGTGGACGCGTGCCGATTCGCTGTGCTGGTAGGGCATGTAGAAGAACCCCCGCCGGTCCGGCGGGACCTGCTGGTCAGCGCCAGCGCGCACCGCCTCCTGCGCCAGCACCAGCGCCATGCCGTCGTACGCGAAGGCACGCGCATCGTCGCGATGGAGATTGCGGGAGAACTGGTCCAGCAAGATGATTTCGGCGAGACGGCCCTCGGGCGTGGCACGCCAATGGTCGAGTTCAGCGCGGGCGGCGCGCGCGTGGAGCGCCCCAAACTTCGTGCGGATCGTTTCGTCGAAAGCGGCATCCTTGGCCCACCACTGGTCGGGGCCGTGAAGTTCGAACCAGAAATCGAGTACCTGCTTGATCATCCGTTTCTCCGCACGTGCCGTGGACACCACCATAGGGTCGCCTGAGACGTCCCGGCCGATCCTATGGGATAGCGCTGTCGCACGGCCGCCATCGTCGTGAACCGGTGTCTCGATTCTGCCCACGACCGTTGTACGCTTGTCCGGGGCCTGAACGGTGTTCGGCCTCGGGTGGTGCCGTCGCGAGGCCAGATCAGTGCTCGCTTGCGCGGGAGCCGGAGCCGGCAATGCGAAACGTGGTGATCCTCGTGACCCTGGTGGCGCTTGCGGGTTCCGTCGGTGCTGCCCAAGCCCGCTCGGTTACCGATTCCGCAGGCCGGACGGTGACGATCCCGGATACGGTCCAGAGGGTCTATGCGGCCGGGCCGCCAGCGGCCGTTCTCCTGTACGTCCTTGCGCCGGACCGCCTCATCGGGTGGCCGAGAGCGCCTTCGCCTGAAGACGAGCGCTACCTGCCGGAACCGTACCGGGGATTGCCCGAGACTGGCCGTCTCACGGGTCGCGGCAATACCGCGAATCTCGAAGTCGTGCTGCGTACCAAGCCCGATCTGATCTTTGATTTCGGGTCGGTACGGCGCGCGAACGTCTCGCTGGCCGATCGCCTGCAGTCGCAGACCGGCATTCCGTACCTGCTGATCGACGGACGGTTCGAACACACGGCATCCGCCTTGCGGTTGATGGGCAACGTGCTCGGAGTCCCGGAGCGGGCCGAGGAGTTGGCGGCGCATGTGGAAACGCTGCTCGCCGACCTGGAAGCCGTTCTGGCGGATATACCGGAGAACGGCCGCCCGCGGGTCTATCTTGCCCGGACGCCCTCAGGGCTCGAGACCGGCCTGCAAGGATCGATCAACACGGAAATCATCGAGCGGGCAGGTGGACGGAACGTGGCCGGCGTCAACCCCGACGAGGCAAGCCGGCGCGGACTCACGCAGATGTCCGTTGAGCAGCTGATTCTGGCGAATCCCGACACGATCATCACGTGGGACCGGACGTTCTACGCCCAGGTATGGTCGAGTCGGGTCTGGGAACCCATCGAGGCGGTGCGGCAGGGTCGCGTATTCCTGGCGCCGACGTCGCCGTTCGGCTGGATTGACCGGCCGCCGTCCGTTAACCGCATCATCGGACTGCGATGGCTGGGCGGGCTGTTCTATCCCGACCGGATGCGATCCGACTGGCAGGAGGAAGCCCGGCTGTTCTACCGCCTGTTCTATCATGTCGATCTGACGGATGAGCTGCTAAGCCGACTGACCGATTGAACCCGCCCGGCAATCCGGAACGACCGCGCGCGCGAGCCGCTGGTCCGATCGTTGGCGGCATGGCCGCCGGTCTGCTGCTGCTTGCCCTCCTTGCCATCACAATCGGGCCGTATCCCGTCTCTGTCGTCCAGGTTGTCGACGCGTTGCTGGATTACGCCGGGGGATCGGCGGGCGAAACGGATGCCCAGCTCGAGACCGTACTGTTCTCGGTGCGCATCCCGCGCGTGCTGGCGGCGTTGCTGGTCGGCGCCGCCCTGGCGGCTGCGGGCACGGTCTATCAGGGCCTGTTCCGGAATCCGTTGGTGTCACCGGACATCCTCGGTGTGTCTACCGGGGCCGGGTTGGGTGCCGCTGTGGGCATCCTGATGTCGATGCCCGTGGTCGTTACGCAGGGCTTCGCCTTTGCCGGGGGGCTGGGGACGGTCGCGCTGGTGTACGCCGTTGCGACGGCGGTCCGCGGGCACGATCCGATGCTGGTCCTGGTGCTCGCGGGCGTTGTGCTTGGAGCACTGGCAGGTGCGTGCATTTCGCTGGTGAAGATCCTGGCCGATCCGTACGATCAGCTTCCCGCGATCACGTTTTGGCTGCTGGGCTCGCTGGCCGGCACGCAACCGGGTGACGTCTGGTCGGTATTGCCGTTCGTCGCAATTGGCTTGGTGCCGCTGGTCCTGCTGCGCTGGCAGATGAACCTGATGACGCTGGGCGATGAGGAGGCAACCGCGCTCGGCATCGACCCGCGCCGGCTTCGCGTGCTGCTGGTTGCGGCTGCGACATTGATGACCGCGAGCGTGGTGGCGATCTCAGGCGTAGTCGGGTGGGTGGGTCTGGTGATGCCCCACATTGCCCGCCTGGTGGTCGGGCCGAACTTCGATCGCCTGCTTCCGGCCGCGATGATCATGGGGGCAGGTTTCCTCCTGATCGTGGACACGATCGCCCGCGCCATGGCGGCGACCGAAACACCGCTGGGGATTCTGACCGCGTTCGTGGGAGCCCCGGTGTTTCTCTGGTTGCTTGCGACCGGACGGCGCAGCTGGTGAGCGTGTTGCGGGCCGAGGGACTGGGGTTCGGCTATCCCCGGTTCCCGGTCGGGCGCGCGGTCGACCTGACGCTGCAGGCAGGCGAAATCATGTGCCTGCTCGGACCGAACGGCTGCGGCAAGACTACGCTGTTCAAGACCCTGCTCGGGCTGATCCCGCGCCAGGCCGGACGGGTCCTGGTCGATGACCGCGACATTCTGTCACTTGACCGCCGGCACATCGCGCGAGTGATGGCATACGTTCCGCAAGCCCATTCGACGGTCTTCCCATACGCCGTGGGCGACATGGTCCTGATGGGACGGACCGCCCACCGCGGCACGTTCTCCGGTCCGACCCGGGAGGACCGGGATCGCGCGACCGCCGCACTCGCGCAGTTGGGAATCGATGATTTGTCCGAGCGGGACTACACGCAGATTTCCGGGGGCCAGCGGCAGCTGGTCCTGATCGCCAGGGCGCTGGCCCAGGACGCTCGGCTGATCGTCATGGATGAGCCGACCGCCAGCCTCGATTTCGGCAATCAGATTCTGGTGCTGAACGAGGTACGGAAGCTGGCGTCGGCCGGTCTGGGCGTCGTGCTGTCGACCCACAATCCCGATCACGCGTTCACATACGCGACCAGCGTCCACCTGCTGGGCGACGGCACCACCCAGGCCGCGGGCCGCCCCATCGAGGTGCTGACGCCGGGGGTCCTGTCCAGGGTCTACGGTGCGCCGATTGCCGTCGAGCGTCTGCCGAGCGGTTACAACGTGTGCGTTCCGACCGGCCTGTCAGCCACGCACGAGACCTAGCTGCCGGAGACGCGTCCGGCGCCGACCTGCGCCGGGTTGAACGATCGCTCGGCCACCCTTGAGGACGGGTTCAGGGGTTTCGTCGGGCGGCCACGGCCTCCACTTCGATCAGGAATTCCTTCCGGACCAGTCCGTCGATGATCAGCAGCGTGTTGGGGGGATAGTCGGGCCCGCTGAACAGACTCGGAAAGAGCTTTGCGCGGACCTCCATGAAGGTCGGCAGCAGGTTTGCATCCACCAGATAGGTCCGCATGGAAACGATGCTGTCGCAGCTCTCGCCGATCCCGTTCAGCACCGATGCCAAGTTTTCGTAGACCTGGCGGACCTGGGCAGCGAAGTCGTCGCTACCGACGATGGTTCCATTGCTATCGACGGAGACCTGACCGGCGACATGGTAGGTGCCGAGACCGGCCGGCATGAACGCGGCCTGTGAATAGAGGCCCTGCGCCGGAGCGGCGGCAGGCGGGTTAAGAAGTTCGATCTGGTCGGCCACGGTTGCCTCCTGTGCAGGGCGGGATTGTGGAGGACTCCGAGATTAGATGAGAGTTCTGCGCTTTCCGAGTTGACGAATCTTGGAGATGTCTTCCCATATTCCTTAGTATGGCTAATATGGGTCTTATGAAGACGACCCTCGATATTCACGATGAGCTTCTTTCCCGCGCCAAGCGCCACGCCCGGGACACCGGTTCCACGCTGCGTGCCGTGGTCGAGGACGGGCTCCGGCAGGTGCTGGACAGGGCGGATCCGACTCGGAAGCACGTACTTCCCGACCTGCGGGTGGGCGATCCCGCCGCGGACGACCCGCTGGAACAGTACTCCTGGCCGGAACTGCGTGAGTTGATCTACGGTGACCCGGGTACCCGATGATCGCGGTGGACACGAATCTCCTGGTGTACGCGCACCGTCGCGAGGTGGTACTTGGCGACGCGGCCTTTGCGCTGATGCGGAATCTCGCGGAGGGCGACCGCGCCTGGGCCATTCCGTGGCCCTGCTGTTACGAGTTCCTCAGCGTCGTGACGAATCGCCGGATTTGGAAGGACCGGGCAACGTCTTCGCGAAACGCATGGCAGCAGATGGCGGCCTGGATGGCCTCGCCGTTTCACCGCATGATCGGTGAAACGGCCGATTTCACTGACATTCTCAGTAGTTTCGTGCAGCGGCCACATGTCGTAGGCGGGGTGGTGCACGATGCGCGGATTGCCGCGATTTGCGTCGCGCACGGGGTCGACGAGCTGCTCACCCGAGACCGCGATTTCTCTCTGTTCCCTGAGCTCCCAACACGCGACCCGTTCGGCACGCGGTCCACCCGGCACTAACGGATGGCTGGCCGTGGGAGGCCGCGGGCTCAGCCTCCCAGTTAACGCACGCACCTACGGAAGGCGCGGCGAAGAGCGAGATTGGTTGCCCGCTATCGCCCGGACCATTGCTGGCCGTGTCTCAGTTCACTGGAGTCGGGCGATTTCCTTCCACTGTCCGCCTTCGATCACCGAGAGGATGACCTCGTCCGAGCCCTGATGGTCGTCGGCCGCATAGTCGACGTGGTTGTCGAGGATCGGGTCGTAGTAGTCGAGGCTCTCCATGGCGTTCAGAAAGCTGTCGACGGTGAGATCGCGCCCCGCCTTCTCAAGTGCCCGGGTCAGTCCGGTTGCTGCGGTGTAGCCAAGCAGGGCGCCGGTTCCCGGAAATTCTCCGTGCGCTTCCATGTAGGCTGCGATGAAGGTCGCCGGTTCCGGCTGGTCGGCACGGGCGGCCAGATCGGCCCAGCCGGCGGCCGCGTACATGCCCTCGGTCAGACCGCCGGGCACCTTGGCGAGAAGGGTGTGGAAGGTGCCGGAGGATCCGACGAACTTGATGTCATTGAAACCGAGCTTCTTCGCCGTCCCGAGGACCGTGATGGTCTGACGAATGCCGAGTGCCAGGGCGACCATTTCGCAGCCTTCCGCGTGCAGCTTCTGCAGGGATCCGGCGAAGTCCGTTTCATCCGGCTTGTGGGCAGTCTCGGTGACATAGGTTACCGCGGCGTTCGCCGTGGCTTCGTCGCTGACCGCTTGCTGGACCTCGATCCCGAAGTCGGACGGGATGTACATGGTGCAGACGGTCGTGACACCGTGGTGCTCCGCCATGTACCGCGTTCCCAGCCGCAGCTGGTCGTAGTACGTGCTGGATCCCTGGAAGCGCAGGCGGATCGGTTCGTCCAGCATCTGCCGCGCCGCGGACAGGGGCGAGATGTTCGGAATGTTCTTGGGTGTCGTCAGTTTGAAACCGGCGATGTTCATGGGCGTGCCGAGCGACAGCAGCATCGCGAACACCTGGTCACGGTTCACGAGCTTGTTGTACCCCTGCATCGCCTTCTGCATCTGGTAGCTGCTGTCCTCGACGACGAACCGGATGGTCCGGCCGTGAACACCGCCGCCGGCGTTGACCGCGTCGAAATGCATCTGAGCGGCGGTGACTGCGGGCGCGCCGAACGCTGCAAAGATGCCGGACAGGTCGTTCACGGAACCGATGACGATCTCGTCATCGCTGACGCCCTGCTCGGCGAAAGCCGGTGTCGCGACGATCAGCATTGCCGCGAGAAATTTCGGGAACCTCATGTTCGCTCTCCTTGATGAAGTCAGTACATTTCCGCGATCAACGCCTCGTGCTTGCGCTGCACGAAGTCGCGGCGAAGCTTCATGGTGGGTGTCAGTTCATCGTCTTCGGCCGTGAGCAGGCAGTCGATCAGGCGGAAGTCCTTCACCTGCTCGACCCGCGCGAACCGGCTGTTGACGGCTTCGACTTCCGAACGGATCAGTGCCTGCACGGGTTCCGCAGCGCACAGTGACGCGAAATCCGAGAACGGCACTCGACGCTCCTGCGCGAAGCGTTCCACGTTCTCCTGGTCGATCATGATCAGCGCCGTGAGGTACTTCCGGCGATCGCCGACCACGACCGCGTCCGAGATATACGGAGAGAACTTCATCTGGTTCTCCATCGTCGCTGGCGTGATGTTCTTCCCCCCGGCCGTGATGATGATGTCCTTGATGCGCCCGGTGATCCAGAAGAATCCCCGGTTGTCGACCCGCCCCACATCGCCCGTGTGCAACCATCCGTCACGAACGGTCTCCGCGGTCTTGTCCGGATTGTTCCAGTAACCCTGAAACACGAGGGGCCCCTTGGCCACGATCTCGCCGTCTTCGGCAATCCGCATTTCCACGCCCGGGACCGCAACGCCGATGGAGCCGGTCTCGTTGCGGTCCGGCAGGTTGACCGAGAGCACGCCCGAGCTCTCGGTCTGTCCATACCCCTCGAGCATGACCAGTCCGATCGCCCAGTACCACTTCACCAGGTCCGGTGAAATGGGGGCTGCGCCTGTCGCGACGCGGCGCGCACGGTCGAGTCCGATCATCCGGCGCACATTGGCCAGCACCAGCCAGTCCCAGAGCCGGTAGCGGGCCTCGAGCCAGTCCGGCACCCGGCGGCCCGTCATCCGGAATTCGGCCCGCCGCAAGCCGCAGGCGACCGCCCGGCCGAACGCCCACCGGCCAAGCGGCGTCGCCTCTTCGTTCAGCAGCGCGACGCGCGAATAGATCTTTTCCCAGAGCCGCGGTACCGCGGTGAAGAACGACGGCGAGACCTCGCGCAGGTTGTCAAAGACGGTGTCGGGGCTCTCGGCGAAGTTGACCACCGATTTCGCGGCGAGCGGCGCGAAGGTGGACAGGAGACGTTCGAGCACGTGGCAGAGCGGCAGAAAGCACAGCTGCTCGTCCCCTTCCTCGACGGGCAGCATGCGGAGGCCGGACTGCACGGAAAAGATGATGTTCTCGTGGGAGATCATCGCTCCCTTCGGCTGTCCGGTGGTCCCGGAGGTGTAGATCAGAATGGCGGTGTCATGGGGAGACGATGCGGCAACCTCGCGGGCAAACCGCTCCGGGTCCGCAGAATGGGCTCGGGCGCCCAGCTCATACAGCTCGTCGAGGAACATCACGGATTCATCAACGAAGCCGCGCAATCCGTCCCGCTCGACCACGATGCACCTGTGCACGTTCGGGACGCGGTCCCGGATCTCGAGGAACTTGTCGAGCTGCTCGTCGTTCTCGACGATCAGGAACCGGCTCTTCGAATCGGCGAGCAGGAACGCTACCTGCTCGGCGCTATCGGTTGGATAGATGCCGTTCGTGATCCCGCCCATGCACTGGACCCCGAGATCGGCATACAGCCATTCCTTGTTGTCTTCGGAGAGAACCGACACCACGTCGCCGCGCTCGAGGCCCAGTGACGCCAACCCCATGCCGATTGCCCGGGCACCATCGAGGAACTCTGCCCAGGTATGGCTGCGCCAGATTCCCAGCGTCTTTTCCCGGTGGGCGATCCGTTCCTCCAGCGTGCGGCAGCGGTGCAGGAACAGCTTCGGCATCGTGTCGCAACCGTCGATCAGGTACGGGGCACAGGACACGGTGTGATCGACGTGGTCGGCCTGGCCGGCATCCGGCATCCGGGTCGACACGATGGAGCTCACCGCCAGGACTTCCGGCGCTTCCAGCGTCGGTCGCCGCGCGCGCTGTTCTGGTGGCCGCCAAGGTAGAACTCCTGGATGTCCCGACTTTCCTTGAGGGCCTCCGTGGGGCCATCCAGCACGATGCGGCCGGTCTCCATCACGTAGCCGAAGTCCGCGACCTCGAGCGCCAGCCTGGCGTTTTGCTCCACGAGCAGCACGCTGATCCCGCGTTCCTGGTTGAGGCGTCGGATGACGGTGAAGATGCCGCGGACGAGCAGGGGCGACAGACCCAGGGACGGCTCGTCGAGCAGCATCAGCTTCGGGCGCGCCATCAGCCCGCGCGCGACGGCGAGCATCTGCTGCTGGCCGCCCGACAGCGTGCCGGCAGGCTGCGCCATCCGTTCCTGGAGGATCGGAAAATAGTCGAGGACCCTGCTGATATCCGCGCTGATGCCGCGGTCCGCGCGGGAGTAGGCGCCCATCTCGAGATTTTGGGCCACGGTCAGCAACGGAAAGATCTCGCGCCCCTCAGGGACGTGCACGATACCGCGCCGCACGATCGCGTCGGGCTCCTTGTGGGCGATGGCTTCACCGGCAAATCGCACCGCTCCTTTTTCCGGGTTCAGCACGCCCGAAATCGTTTTCAAGAGGGTGGTCTTGCCGGCGCCGTTGGCGCCGAGCACGGTCACGATGGTCCCCTCCCGCACGTCAAGGCTGATGCCGCGGATGGCCAGCACGGGCCCGTAGTAGCTCTCCAGGTTGCGGACCTGGAGGAGGGCGCCGCTCATGCCGCGGGGCTCTGGTCGAGCCCGAGGAACGCATGCAGGACTTCCGGATGGGACTGCACCTCCGCCGGGCTTCCAAGCGCGATCACCCGGCCTTCGGCCAGCACCAGCACCCGGTCTGACACGGCGGAAACCAGCCCCATGTCATGCTCGACCATGAGGATGGTAATGCCGAGCTCGGCACGGATATCACTGATCCAGAACTGCATGTCCCGCGATTCTTCCGCGGACAGCCCGGATGCCGGCTCGTCCAGCAGGACGATCTGGGGCTCCATGGCGAGTGCCCGACCGACTTCCACCACCTTGCGGGTGCCGTACGGGAGCCCGGCGATCCGCTGTTCGCGGGAAGCGTGCAGATCCAGGAAATCGATGACCCGCTCGACCGCTTCGCGATGCGCGATTTCCTCCCGCCGGGCGGCCGGGCTGAAGACCGCTTGCGACACGAACGAGGCTCGGCGGCGGGTATGGCGGCCGATTAGCAGGTTCTGCAACACCGTCGACGTTTCGAACAGGTCGATGTTCTGAAACGTGCGGGCAATGCCAAGCGGGGCGATGTCGGCGGGGCGCCGGCCCAGAAGGCTGGCTCCATCCAGGCGGACGTCACCGGAGTCCGGCTCGCAAAAGCGGGAGATCAGGTTGAAGAGAGTCGATTTGCCCGCTCCATTCGGCCCCACGATGGCGAAGATCTCGCCGGGCTCGACGCTGAACGAGACGTTGGTGAGCGCCGTGACACCCCCGAAGCGGATCGTGATGTCGCGCACATCGAGCAGGCTCACCGGACGCGCTCCGTCTTCAGATACGACCGCTGGCGACGGAACAGGTCGCGGCGATAGAACGGAAACAGCTCGAAGTAGATCCGCCACTTCGTGATCCTGCCGTGGACACCCTGCGGCTCGAAGAGGATGAAGAGGACCAGGATCAGGCCGAACACCCCGGTCTCCAGCCCCGGAATCGCTATCCCGCCCGAGCCGATGACTTCCGTGATCCAGTCCCGACCGATATTGATTGCCTGGGGGATCACCCCCACCACGAGCGCTCCGTAGAAGGCGCCATGAAGCGACCCGATCCCGCCAATGACGATCATGAGCAGCAGCTGGATCGAGACCACCACCGTGAAGACCTCGTGGTTGAAGGTGTAGAAGAAATGCCCGAGCAGGGCTCCGGCCCAGCCCGTGATCAGGCAGGACAGCCCGAACGCGGCCGCTTTCGTCCATGCCAGTCGGACTCCCATCGCCTGGGCGGACACCTCGGAATCGCGGATCGCGAGAAAAGCTCTGCCGAGCGGCGCGCGGAGGATGTTGCGGTATCCAAGCGTGATCAGGAGCACGATCGCAAGGCACAGCCAGTAGAACCGGTCCGGGGAGGTGAACCGGTCCATGTCCATCCCGGCGATGGTGATGGTCGGCGCGGTCAGGCCAATCACCCCTCCCGTCCACGGCTCGGCCAGGACGATGATGTCCTCGACCAGCATCGACAGGGCAAGCGTCGCGATGGCGAGGTAGATGCCGTGAAGCCGGAACACGGGAATGGCGATCAGCACTCCGACGATCCCGGTGATGACACCGGCCAGCGCGAACGAGGCCAGGAACGGAAGGCCGAAACGGTCCATCAGGATGGCATGGGCGTAACAGCCGACGGCGAGAAACGCGGCGTGGCCGAGGCTCACCTGCCCGGCGTGTCCCGTCAGCAGCATGAGGCCCATGCCGGCGACGGCCCAGATGAGGACGCCCGTGACTTCGCCGATGAGGAAGTCGTCCAGCACGAACGGCAGCCCCACGGCGAGCGCGACGAGAGCGGCATAGCGACTGGCCTGGTAGCCGTCGGCGAACAGCCGGATGTCATGGTTGTAGCTGGTCTTGAACGGAACGCGCATCGCTTCAGAGCTTCTTGCCTCTGACCTGAGCAAACAGTCCGTGCGGACGGAAGATCAGGACGAGGATGAGGACGGCATATGGCGCAATCTGCGCATAACCGGCCGCGACGTACCGAGCGGCGAAGGGTTCCACGAGGCCGATGATCAGGCCGCCCAGCAAAGCGCCTGGCAGCGACCCGAACCCGCCGATGACCGCAGCTGCAAACGCCTTGATGCCAAGCAGTCCGGCGCTCGGGTCCACCGATCCCTTGGCGGCAAACAGGATTCCTGCGACGGCGGCGGTCGCGCCGGCCAGCATCCAGGTCAATCCGTGGACCCGCTTGACGGGAATGCCCATGTAATAGGCGGCCAGCTGGTTCTGGCTCGCCGCCTGCATGGCAACGCCAAGCCTGGTGCGGCTGAAGAACAGGTACAACAGGCCGGTCAGCAGAACGGTGACGGCGATCACCGCGACTTCGTCGGCACTCAGCACGACTTCACCAACCGCAACGTGGGTGCCTGCGACCGGATGGTCCATGACCAGTGGATCGTGGCCCCAGATGGCGCCGGCGATGAACCGCAGCACGAAACCGAACGCAATTGTCAGGATGACGACGGCGATCTGTGACTGGCCGAACAGGGGGCGAAGAAGGGTCCGCTCGACCGCCATACCGAACGCGGCCATGATCAGGATGGCACCGGCGCAGGCCAGCCAGAACGGTAGGCCGCCGTGGGATTCGTTGCCCAGCCCGATCGCGATGAAGGCGCCGAGCATCATCATGTCGCCCTGCGCAAAATTGACCTGCTCGGTGGCTTTGTAGATCAGCACGAAGCC
>JAJEGJ010000003.1 GCA_022819905.1 Alphaproteobacteria bacterium | reverse complement strand
TACGAAACGGAACAGCGGCGGCACTCCGAGCACGTCGAGGCCTTGCGGCAGCAGGTCGAAGCCTTGCAGCGGCAAGTCGAGCGGCTGAGCGCGCGGGTGACGGACTTGACCAGATACTCCGGCACCTACGGCGCAGGGCCAGGGATCGGGTGGCGATGACGAGGCGGCTGTTGGAAAGGACGAGGCAGCCCACGCCGGACCGCGACTCCGGGCCGAGCCGCTGATCCTTCGAACGCCCATGGCGCGGCCAACCGGTGTCTCCCCGCAGAACGTCGCGGCCATCGACAGATCGCATCCTGCCAGATTAGTCTTGAGGTGTGAGCATGAACGATGGTTCCACGGCCAAGAAGCGGATGAGCGTCACGCCGCCGCTCGACGAGTTGGTTCCCGAACCCCTACGGGCTCTTGACGATCCCGCCCGAGATCTGCCGCGGATCGCAAAAGACCCGCCGAGCATGGCGTTGATCGCCGCCGCTGTCGAGCAGGCGCCGTCGCACCATCAGGTGTTGTTGGGGGACGCGCGCCGTGCAGTCCTGCCCCCCGCGTCGGTTCACCTCGTCCTCACCTCTCCACCATACTGGACGCTCAAGGAGTATCGTCGCACCTCGGGACAGTTGGGCTGGATTGCCGATTACGAGGAGTTTCTCGACGAGTTGGACGCCGTCTGGCGCCTCTGCCATCGGGCACTCGTTCCCGGGGGACGGATGATCTGTGTGGTCGGAGATGTCTGTCTATCGCGGCGGAAAAACGGCCGACATGCCGTGGTTCCCCTCCACGCCTCGATTCAGGACCGCTGCCGGAGGCTCGGATTCGACAACCTGGCACCGATCATCTGGCACAAGATCGCCAACGTCGCCCATGAAGTGCAGCGAGGCTCCGCCGGGTTCCTGGGCAAGCCCTACGAGCCCAACGCCGTTATCAAGAACGACATCGAGTTCATCCTGATGCAGAGGAAGCCGGGCGGCTACCGAAAGCCGACCCAAGCCGCCCGGACGCTCTCCCTGCTGCCCGAGGCCAGCTTCAAGATTCATTTCCGTCAGATTTGGAGGGACATTCCGGGAGCGTCTACACGCGATCACCCCGCGCCCTATCCGGTCGTTCTCGCGGATCGCCTGATTCGGATGTTCAGTTTTGTGGGCGACACGGTACTTGACCCCTTCACCGGAACTGCCTCGACCCAAGTCGCCGCCGCCGCCTCCGGCCGCAACAGCATCGGCATCGAAGTCGACCCGGTGTACCACGGCAAGGCGGCGCAAAGGATGCTGGGCGAGGCTGCCAGCCTGCTGCGCACGGTTGACGTGCGGATCGGGACTCTCGATTCCAGCAGCGGGCGACCCGTAGCAGAGTAGCTTCGCGCTTCAGGTCCGGGCCGCCTCGGCGGCGACGTGCCCCGCCAGAGAGGTCACGAAGGTTCTCAGCCCCGACATCTCCGAGAGGCTTCCATGCTCGCCCGTCTTGGCGGCGGATCTGGGAGACGAAATCACCGCCGCCGTCGTGTATAGTTGTTCCTTCACCAGCCGTCGGCAAAGCAAGTCGTACCGCTTCAGGTACGAGGCACCCTCGAAGTCGGGGAACGCCGGGAAATGAGGTGACCGGATTCGCACTGCGCTCCGGGAGGCCGGTGCGTCCTCGACGAGAATCAGCCAACCAACGAAAGGCTGGGCGTGGTCGCCGAACGCTCCCTCCCTGTAGGCCGTCCACAAGTCACACGCGCTCCCGATGGCCTCTTCCGCCCGGTTGTTGAAGTTGTTTCCGAACGACGGTCCGACCTGGCTCTTCAGTTCGATGGCCGCCACCAGGCGGCCCTCGTTGAGCACCAGCAGATCCCAGAGCTTGGTTGGCCGGAAGTAGCCGGGAAGCGTCAGCAGAGCGCGGTCCAAGTGAACCGAGGCATTCGGAAGACCATTGGCCCTCACCAGATCCACCGCGAGATCGATGAATCCATCCATGTTCTTGCCCGCCGTCACGCTTGCGCGTTCTCCCTGATCCGGCAGGCGCGCGTCTGCTTGCTTCCGCCGAGCCCGCTCACGGGTCCTCCAGAATGTCCTGACCGCGCCGCGCGCGCTTCTCTCGTAGTCCGCAAGATCAATCGCCATCGGCGCTCACCGCTCGTCTGTCTCGCAAACGCAGTTACCCTCCGTGGATCAGTGTCGGACCCGAATCTAGCGCTTTGGGTCATCCGTGTAGAGCGGCAGCCTTCGTCACGCTGGTTGATCGGACCCCCTGCACGCTGGACAGCCGACGCGACCCGGGCACATTGTGTTGGGCAACCTCACCGCCGCGAGAGAGCATCCAATCGGCGGTATCGCGCGTTGGTCGTCGCAACTTCCACATCCGACTCACCGGAGAAATCACGATGCAGACCAGCAGGTTCGTCCCTGTCTGTTCGGCCCTTCTCTTGGCCGTCCTTGCCGTGCCCCCTGCTCTCCTCGCTCAGGAGATCGTCGAAGTCACGGGCCGGGATCAACGGATCGACCCCGACTTTGACGAGGTTTATCGCATCGGCGTGGTCGAGGGAGAGCCCTGGGAGATGCTCGGCCACGTGAGCCACGTCGCCTTCGACGAACAGGGCAACCTGTACGTATTCGACCGCGCCGGAGGGATGTTCTCCGAACTGCGCGTCTTGGTGTTTGACGCCACCGGCGCTTTTGTCCGCGAGTTCGGTCGTTCCGGTCGGGGGCCGGGTGAGTTCCACATGCCCATGAACTACGCCGTCTGGCGGGATGGTACGACCATCGTGAGCGACATGGGTCACGCAGCCTACCAGATTTTCGATCCATCGGGGCGGTTCGTGCGGATGGTGCGATCCTCGGCAGAGGCGCCCGGGGGCGCGGGAAGTGGTTTCATGGGCGCCAGCATAAGGGCTTCGGCACCCATTCAACCCGATCCTCGGGGCGGCGCGGTGTACGCCGCGTGGTGGGGCATGTCGAGGAGCATCGGCGAAACCGGGGCCGACCAGCCCACCACCCGGCCCATTACTCGCTTGGACCTCGATGCCGAGGCCGTCCAAGTCGACACCGTGGTGCAGGGCTGGCTCCCGCCGCGCGAAGTGCGCAACCTCTTCGAGGGTTCCTCAAACGTCACGCTCGAAGGCGGCAGTGCCGACCTCAATCAGATGCTGGGTGGCCTTGCCCGGCCATCGACCTTCGAGCCCGAACTGCTGACGGGCGTTCTTCCGGACGGCGGCATCGTCTATTCGGACTCCTCGGCGTATGCGCTGAAGATTGCCTCGCCGACGGGAAGCGTGGCACGAATCATCACACGGCCCTTCCAGCCCGAGCCGGTGACGCCGAGGATCGAGGAGCGATACAGGGAACTGCGGGGCGATCGCGCCCAGAATGCGATTTCGATACCGACCGGTTCCAGCGGCGCGCCGCCTCTGGAAGCGTCACTTTCGCAGCTGCCATCCTTCATCTTGGTGGACCCGCCCTTCTATCACGAGATCCCCGTGCTGCGGAGCCTCTCCACCACTTGGGAAGGCCGGATCTGGGTAATGCGTCAAGGAGGCGAATTGCTCGGCGACGGACCGATCGACGTCATGACGGTAGCGGGCGAGTACGTCGGAACGTATCCCCCTGGCGCGACCGCGATGCCGGACGCCTTCGGCCCGGA
>JAJEGJ010000102.1 GCA_022819905.1 Alphaproteobacteria bacterium | reverse complement strand
GTGTTCGAGGCCCTGGTCAAGGAAACCGGGGCATGGGCGGTCTGCTGGAACCGGCGTTACGATCCCGTGCTGAGCGCTCAGGACCGGGCAGTTGAGGCCCAACTGCGTGCTGCGGGCCTGGAAGTGCGGACGTTCAACTCTGCATTGCTGGTTGAACCGGGCGAGATTCGAACCGGGAACGGTTCTCCCTACAAGGTCTTTGCCCCATTTTGGCGGCGCTGCGTTGCGCAGGATTTCCGGCGACCGCTGCGGCCCCCCTTGTCGCTGCCCCTGCCGACAACCTGGCCCGCCGGCGAAGCGCTCGAAGCGTGGCTGCCTGGTCGCAGTAACACGGAATGGCCCGACCGCCTGGCCGCCCGTTGGCAGCCCGGAGAAGTTGGGGCGCTGTCCCGACTGGAAGATTTCGTGCAGGGTGCGGTGAGCACGTACGCGACCAATCGCGACGAGCCGGGAACGTCCGGTACCAGCAGACTCTCGCCGCACCTGCACTTTGGTGAGGTCGGGCCATGCCAAATCGCTGATCGTTTCGCGCGGAGCGGCCGTGTTCGGGCGGAGGACGCGTACCTTCGGCAGCTCGGTTGGCGGGAGTTCAGCCAATACCTCCTGTTTCACAACCCGGACCTGGGAACCGCCAACCTGCGAAATGACTTCGACCGGATGCCTTGGCGGGACAGCCCGGCCGACCTGCAGAGGTGGCAGCAGGGGCAGACAGGCTATCCGCTGGTCGATGCCGGAATGCGCGGGCTGCTCGCCACCGGCTGGATGCACAACCGTGTCCGGATGGTTGTGGCGTCCTTCCTGACCAAACATTTACTGATTGACTGGCGGTCGGGCGCGGATTGGTTCTGGCAGACGCTGGTCGACGCTGACTGGGCCAACAACAGCACATCCTGGCAATGGGTGGCCGGCACCGGCACCGATGCCGCTCCGTACGTTCGGGTCTTCAATCCGGTAGCCCAGTCGCAGCGATTCGATCCCGAGGGACGATATATCCGAACCTGGGTGCCGGAACTGGGGCGAATGCCCAACCAGTTCATCCACGCACCCTGGACGGCATCCGCACCGGTCCTGGCCGAGGCCGGAGTTTTGCTAGGCGAGACCTATCCGACCCCGATGGTGGATCACAGCGAAGCACGGCAGCGTGCCCTCCGGGTCTATCGAAGTCAGGTTCGTGGCGACCGTATCGCCAGTCGGCGCGGATGATTTTCGCCAAGGACCCCGCCATGGCGCTTGCTCCGCCTGCGCGGTGCTTGCCTGATGCGAACCGTCAGGTGGCACCCGTTCGCTGGACTTGCCTAGGTAGGTTCATTTCGTTGGTCGAACCGCCAGACCGGCGGAACTGCGCCGATGCCCTGCGGAAGTGTTGCTGAAGGGGCCCGCAGGAGCACAGACCTCATGTCCGCAGCGGTGAGCACGCTCCAGCCAGCCAAGCCCGAGTGCTCGGGGCAAGCCTCGGGGAAAGGGTCGATTCCACGCGCCGGTGATAGTCATCAAGCCAGCGCACCTCGTCCGGGTTGAGCATGTCCGCAACGATTAGCCGGCGGTCAATTGGCGCCAGTGTCAGGGTTTCGAAGCCAAGCAGGGCAAACTCGGCGCCTTCGGGTTCAGGTTCATCGCGCACCGCAACGAGGTTCTCGATACGTATTCCGTATGCGTCTTCAAGGTAATAACCCGGCTCATTGGAGATCACCATCCCCGCCGTGAGAGGCACCAGGGCGCTCTTCGAGACAGTGGGCGGGCCCGCGCGGTCGATCCGAAAGGAGATCGATTGGGGACCTTCGTGCACGTTGAGGAAGCTGCCCACGCCATGACCGGTGCCGTGGTCGTATGAGAGCCCCGCTTGCCACAGTGGGGCCCGAGCGAGGATGTCCAGCTGGCCGCCCGGCGTGCCGATGGGAAAGCGCGCTGACGCCAGCGCGATATGCCCTTTCAGCACGCGGGTAAATCGCTCACGCATTTGCGGTTCCGGATCGCCCACCGCGACGGTCCGGGTAACATCGGTCGTGCCACCGGGGTACTGGCCGCCGCTGTCTACCAGGTAGAGGTCGCCGGGACGAAGCTGCCGGTCGGTTTCCGGTGTAGCCCGGTAGTGGACGATGGCCCCGTGTGGACCGGTACCGGAAATCGTGGGGAAGCTGGGCGACTTGAAGTCGGGACACTCTCGCCGGAATGCCTCCAACTGCACGGCCGCGCTGCACTCACTCACCGTTCCGGTCAGCGCGTTTGCGTCGAGCCAACAAAGAAACTTGGCCATCGCCAGACCGTCGATTTCGTGCACATCCCGCATGCCGCGCAGTTCGGCAGAGTTCTTTACCGCTCTCGGTAGTTCGACGGGGTCGGGGGCGTGTCGAACGTCGGCCCCCGACTCGGCCAAGAGCGTCTGAATCCACACGGGGGTTGAGGCCGGGTCTAGTTGCACCGTGGCTTGGGCTGCTCCGAACGCAGACAAGGACTCCCGGAGCGCCGACCGAGGATGCAGGGACACGGCATTGCCCAGATGCGACCGCACCTCGTCAGTCGTGCTCACTGGATTTGCGAACAGTCGAGCGGATCCGTCACACATCAGGATGGCGGTGGCCAGCGCCACAGGCGAATACGGCAGGTCGCTCCCGCGGACATTGAGGAGCCAGGCGACCGATTCGCAGGATGTCAGTACTGCTGCCGCGGTCTCGTCTTGCTTCAGGACCGCCGCAAGTCGGCTGCGTTTGTCTGCACTCGATTCGCCCGCATATCGGATCGGGTGAGGGAGAATGCTCCCGGCCGGCAGCGGCGGGCGGTCAGTCCAGTGTTCATCGATGGGATTGGAGTCCGTCGGTACCAGTCGCCCGCCTGCCCGTTCGACGGCCTGAGCCATTTGCTTGGAGCGACTGACGCTGAACAGTCGTGGATCAAAGCCGATGCCTGCGTCCTCGCCCATCGCGTCCGCGAGCCAGCGGCCAGGGGGACAGGCGCCACTGTTGAGAACTTCGTAACAACTTGTTTCAACTTGCGAGCGTGCCTGAATCGTGTACCGGCCGTCGACAAACAACGCCGCCCGGTCCTCGAGTACTACTGCGGTTCCCGCGGATCCAGTGAAGCCGGTCAGCCACGCCAGCCGTTCCGCCGCAGCGGGGATAAACTCGCCAAGGAATTCGTCTTCATGCGGTTGTACGAAACCTCGGAGCCCGTGTTTCGTCAGCCAGTTCCGAACCAGCTGCAGGCGCTTCCCGTTCATGTCGTCTGATGCCGAATCAAATGGTGGCGGACTTGTCGATGATGTCGTCGAAGTAGCGAGATTCGATATTAGCACCGAAGCTGCGGTCGGCATGCCTTGCCGGCCGGACGGTGCGGTTGGTAGCGTCGCCGGTGTTTCGCCTGGGTGGCGGTGCCCAAAGGGACCTCGGCGTTCCACCGGATTCCCCTAAATGAGACGTATGGAGCGGAAGGCCCTTCAAGGCATGGCATTTAGCTTGCGCCAACGGCCCGCGAAGGGCTAGATTTCTCTCCTAATCGGGGCCGTGACGAACGGTTCAGTTACGCGTGCGGACGGCAAATGAGCGATTCCACCGGTAAGGACGGAAAAAACAGTCTGTTTTGCTCGTTCTGCGGCAAGAGCCAACACGAAGTCCGAAAACTGATTGCCGGCCCGACCGTGTTCATCTGCGATGAATGCGTCGAACTGTGCATGGACATCATTCGTGAGGACAATCACTCCAGTCTGGTAAAGAGCCGCGAGGGCGTCCCCACTCCGGCCGAGATTTGCTCGGTACTCGATGACTATGTCGTCGGCCAGGATCACGCCAAGCGTGTGTTGTCCGTCGCCGTACACAATCACTACAAACGTCTGGCCCATGGCCTCAAGTCGTCGGATGTCGAGCTGGCCAAGTCGAACATTCTCCTGATTGGCCCGACCGGGAGCGGTAAGACGCTCCTGGCGCAGACCCTGGCGCGGATCCTGGATGTTCCGTTCACCATGGCGGACGCCACAACGCTGACCGAGGCCGGTTACGTCGGCGAGGATGTCGAGAACATCATTCTCCACCTGCTGCAGAATTCCGAGTACAACGTGGAGCGTGCCCAACGCGGCATCGTCTACGTGGATGAAATCGACAAGATCAGCCGCAAGTCGGACAATCCTTCCATCACGCGCGATGTGTCTGGTGAGGGCGTGCAGCAGGCGCTGCTCAAGATCATGGAGGGCACGGTCGCGAGTGTCCCGCCGCAGGGCGGACGCAAGCACCCGCAGCAGGAATTTCTGCAGGTTGACACTACCAACATCCTGTTCATCTGCGGCGGTGCGTTCAGCGGTCTCGAACGGATTATCGCCGATCGCGAAACGGGAACCGGTATCGGCTTCGGTGCCGACGTACGCTCGCCGGAAGAGGCGCGCAAGGACGACATCCTGAAGAAGGTGCAACCTGAAGATCTGCTTCGCTATGGGCTGATCCCGGAGTTCATCGGGCGGCTACCCGTCGCGACCACGCTGCGGGAACTTGATGAGCCGGCGCTTGTCGAGATCATCACGACGCCGAAGAACGCGTTAGTGAAGCAATACGCGCGCATGTTCGAAATGGAGGGCGCGAAGCTGACGGTCACCGATGACGCGGTCCGCGTGATCGCACGCCGGGCCATCTCGCAGAAAACCGGTGCCCGTGGCCTTCGCTCGATCTTTGAGGCTATTCTGCTGGACACAATGTTCCATCTGCCGTCGCACGATGGAGTACAGGAAGTCGTCATTGACTCGGAAGTTGCCGAAGGTCGTCGACAGCCCCTGATGATCTTCGCGGATCCCTCGGTCGGGTCTTCGGTCGAACGGGCACACCCCCGCGCCATCTCTGGAGCGCGCGCCGGGTCTTGAAATAGGGCTTCGGAGTTCACAACTCTGCTAGGCGTCGCCAGCCGTCTCCGGAGCCACTAAGGACACATCAGCATGCAAGAAGACACCGAGAAGGCCGTCCCCACGGTGCCGGAGCCCGAGAACCGGGTCCTGCCGGTGTTGCCACTGCGCGACATCGTCGTGTTCCCCAACATGATCGTGCCGTTGTTCGTTGGACGCGAAAAGACGGTCCGTGCCCTGGAAGAGGCCATGGCAAACGACAAGCAAATCCTGCTCGTCGCACAACGGGAATCCACGGAAGACGATCCTGGGCCGGACGATGTCTATCCCGTCGGCACAGTCGGGAAGATCGTCCAGCTGCTCAAGCTGCCGGACAATACGGTGAAGGTGCTGGTCGAGGGTGTGATTCGGGCGTCCATCGAAGAGTTCACGGTTACCGACAAGTACTTGCAGGCCAGGATCACCGACCTTCCGGACGAAACGCCGGCGTTGGACAGCACGCTTGAAGCCCTGCTACGCGCCGTGCACGCAAGGTTTGAGACCTACGCCAAGTTAAGCAAGAAGATCGGACAGGAGATGGTGTCGTCGATCGCGCAGATTGACTTTACCGATCCCGGCCGAATCGCGGATGCGGTGTCTGCCCAGATCGGTAGCAAGATCTCGGACCGGCAAACGCTTCTGGAGACCGGCGATATCCGGAAGCGACTGGATCTCATCCATTCGCTGATTGAGGCTGAAATCGAGGTACTGAAGGTCGAGCGCAAGATCCGGACACGCGTCAAGACGCAGATGGAGCGGTCTCAGCGGGAGTACTACCTCAACGAGCAGATGAAGGCGATCCAGCGCGAACTGGGTGAAGGCAGCGACCGCGACGAGGATGACGCCGACAACTTCCGCTCAAGGATAATGGCGACCAAGTTTTCCAAGGAAGCCAAGGCAAAGGCGCTGGGAGAACTGCGCAAGCTGCGTTCCATGAGCCCGATGTCTGCCGAGTCAACGGTTGTCCGAAGCTACATCGAGTGGTTGTTGGACGTCCCATGGAAGAAATCCAGCCGCGTCAATCGCGATCTCAAGAGGGCGGAGAGAATCCTGAACGAAGACCACTACGGATTGGAGAAGGTCAAGGAGAGGATTCTCGAGCACCTCGCTGTACAGCAACGAACCAAGCGCGGGCACGGGCAGATTCTTTGCTTGGTGGGCCCGCCCGGTGTGGGCAAGACATCCTTGGGCGAATCGGTCGCCCGGGCCACGGGCCGGAAGTTTGTACGCGTGGCGCTTGGCGGAATTCGTGACGAGGCGGAGATCCGCGGACATCGTCGCACCTACGTCGGTTCGATGCCGGGTCGCAT
>JAJEGJ010000122.1 GCA_022819905.1 Alphaproteobacteria bacterium | reverse complement strand
CGCCCCTACGGTCGTTCATGAATGCACCGGAGAAAATCGGCACGTTATCGGAAGTTCCATGCAAGCGAAATTCCAGCGGCACGCTATGCAGTCTCCATCGCAAAAGGCCGGGACAGTTCGAATACTCGCGGCCGAATCCAGGAGACGACGGGTCAGGTCGCCAGCGCCTTCGGCTCCTCGGAGCTCCGGTCCACCGCCGTCAACAGCGCCGGCAGGAGCGACAGGTCGGCAACGAGCGCAAAGGCAATGATCATCGCGGTCAACACCCCGACCTGCGCGGTCGGAACGAACGGAGAAAATGCAAATATCAGGAAACCTGCCACCAGCACGACCGTCGTTGCGAACAGGGCCCGGCCGGCGGTGTCGAAGGCGTAACGCACCGCCTCTTCGGGGCCCTGGCCGTGCTCGCGCCGCGCGCGGCGGTACTTGCTGAGGAAATGCACCGTATCGTCCACGACGATGCCTATGGTCATTGCCACCACGACGGACAGCGAGAGCCCCACCTGTCCGACCGTCAACCCCCAGACCCCGAACCCCAGCACGGCGGGAATCACGTTGGGGACGATGCTGATCAGGCCCAGCCGGATTGATCGCAGGGCGAAGAGGAGAATGGCGGAAATGGCCAGGAGCACGACCATCGTCCCGACCAGCATGGCGCGGATGTTGCGCTGTCCGATCCAGGCGAACAGCGCGGCCGGCCCGGTGCTGTTGACGCTGGCCACATGCGTCGCGTTTTCCGCCAGCCAGGCCTCGGCGCGTGCGTTCAGCTCGAGCACCTCCCGCGTATCGAGGGTTTCCGCCGATATCGTCACTCGCGTGGCTGACCTGGATCGGTCGATCTGGTTGTTGAGGTTCAGGCCCTGCGGGAGCGAGAGCTCGTACAGCAACAGGTACTGCGCGGCCAGCTCCCGGCTTTCAGGGATCCGGTAGGCGGCCGGGTCGTCGCCGTGCATGCTCTTGTTGATCTGTCGAAAGGTATCGGTGATGACCGCCACGTGGCGCACGGGGGGCTGCTCGCGGTACCAGTCGGCGAAGCTCGAAACCTCGGCGAGGAAACGGGGATCGGTGACACCGCCCTCGGTGGACGCTTCAAGGGAGTATTCGAGCAGGGTGTTGCCGCTCAGGCGCTCGTCCATGAAGTCCGTGTCCTGCCGAAACTCGACGCTCTCGTCGAAGAAGTGAACCAGGACATCATTGAGCTCGTTGCGCGGAATCGCGAGGGCCATCGCCAGCACCACGGCCAGCCATCCCCAGAGCAGCGGCCGTCGGTAGCGCAGCACGACTTCCGCCACGAGAGTCATTGTGGGCCCACGGAGCCGGCGGTCCTTCGGGGCACGAATCGGGAGAAGGGAAAGCAGGGCCGGCAGAAAGGTGACGGAAAGGATGAAGGAGGCGGCGATACCGAAAGCGACGAAGTTGCCGAGATGGCGGTAAGGGGGCACTTCGGAGAAATTCATGCTCAGGAATCCGAGCGCGGTCGTGAGGCTCGCCAGAAACACCGGATGCAGGTTGAGCCTGATGGACTCGACGATGGCCTCGTGCCTGGAATCCCCGGCACGCAGACGCTGCTGCAAGGACACCAGCAGGTGCACGCAGTTCGCCACGACAATCATCAGCACGATGGTCGGTGCCGGCGAGATGGGCGGGGAAAAGGGCAGGCCGACCCATGCGCCCAGGCCCATCGACGTGAGAATGGAAAAGACGATGACCGTCCCGGTCGCCGCCACCCCGGCCCAGCCGCGGGTGACGACGCCGAGGATCAGGGCCATGAGCAGGAGGCTCGCGGGCAGGAAGATCATCTGGCTGTCGATCGAGGCTTCGACGAAGGTCTGGTTGATCATGACCGTGCCGACGATGCGCAGGTCCACGTCGGGAAACCGTTCTTCGGCCTGTGCGGCGACCGACCTGGCGAATTCGGCCACTTCGGCCACGGCCTCCAGCAGGCCCTCCTCGGGCAGCTCGACCGTGACGTTCACGACGCTGACATCACCGTTCCGGGCCAGGATGCTGCCTGCGATGCGGGGGTCGGACGAGGCGATCGAACGGATACGTGACCGCGCTTCGGCCTCGGTCAGTTCTTGCGGATCGACGAGATCGCGCACGTCCAGATCGTCGCCGTCGGCGGTCGTGTGCTGGAAGTTGGCGAGCGAGTCGACGCGCCTCGAAAACGGCGTATACCAGGCGGCGTCCGTGAGCCAGGCGGCGGCCGAGAGCGCGCTTTGCGACGTCGCGTCCCCATCGTCGGGCACGATCAGGAACACGACGTTCTCGTTCTTCCCGTAGGTGTTCTCCAGCGCTTCCAGTGCCAGAAGCTGCGGATTGTCTTCGTCGAAGAAGATGCGGTAGTTGGCGGAGAATTCGAGAAACGCGATGCCGCTCGAGGCGGCGGCGACCAGGACCAGCGTGGCCAGGATGACCAGCCGGCGGGCCGCGAGCACGCGTTCGGCGAATCGTGCCGCGAATTGCCCTGTTGCCATGCCGCGCTCGTCCACCGGAGGGATCTGCCGGCTAACGGCCAAGGCCCTGGGACATCTGGGCGTAGCTGGTGAGAGGGACCGCGCACATCCGATCCCAGTCCGCCTTGTCGATGACCGGCTGGTCGAGCAGACCCAGCATGTCGTCGAACTTGCGGAGCGCGGCGCAACCCACCGCCTCGGGGTCGGCCGCCTTGCGGTGTCGTGGCCATGCGTGGTCGCGGGCGTGACGCCAGAATTCGCTGTCGTACCGGGAGCCGCAGGAGTAGTGCCAGCCGACGAACAGGCCGTAGCAGAGCATGTTGTTGACCAGAAATCGGTTGATCAGCGGCGCGTCGCGCTCCAGATGCTCTACGGAACGGTTGAGGCGTGTGTGGATCACCATTCCAATCTGCAACTGGGCGGACACGATTGCCGTGGCTTCAAGGGGCTCCATGAATGCGGCTGCGTTGCCGACGCGGGCCACCGCACCATCGTACATCCGACGGTGGACGAAATTGGGAAACGGGATGACGGCGCGCTGCTCGAACTCCGATACGCCGTCCGTCTCCAGGAACGCGTCGAAGTCCGAC
>JAJEGJ010000006.1 GCA_022819905.1 Alphaproteobacteria bacterium | reverse complement strand
ACGAAGCCGAGAGCGATCAGGCCATAGACGCAACCGTTGGCAAGACCGCCCACCATGAGCTGAAGATCGTCCAAGCGCCCGCTCCGATAGCACGTCGGCCGATTGACATGAGTGCGCGCCTGATAGTTTCACCGGCAGCCGTGTGTGGTCAACTGCGGACCTGGTCGGGTAGCCAGGGCCGAACAACCAGCGCGACTGCTGAGGTCATGTATCGCCGGCACCGCCGGTGATCGGTGCGACTGGGCGCGTCCCCCGGCCGATACTGCGTTGGACGGGCACCATTCGCCCCGAGGGCCGGTGCCGCGTATCCGGGTCACGGTGCGGGATAGCTGCCGGGGTATCCGAAGGCGGATCTTGTCGGGGGGTTCTAGGACGGGGAGACGACACTCGGCGGCAGCGCCCGCCACCGCTGGATACCATCGCGGAGGAGTTCCGCGCACTTGGCGCGCTCCTCGGGGGCAAGGAATGCGCCGATCACGAGGCTGCGGCCGTGCGAGGAGAGCCGAAGCTGGTCGGCGCGGTCGCCGGTATCGTCGAAGTCGATCCGAAGCCAATGGGGCTGAAACGTCCAGGACCGGGCCCGGCCGTCCGCGCGCGTTTGCACGATCTGGAGTGCCTCCGTGTCGAGGCGTATCCGCTCACGTTCGCGCGCGCTCCGGTAGCTCCACCGGAATGCCATGTAGACAAGGAGCACGTCGAGCCCGAGAAACGCGAAGACGGGCCACGCCCCCAGCGAGGCGAAGACGATTCCGATGGTGAGGCAGGACGCTGCGACCGTGCCCATGAGCAGACGAAAACCGGTCGGTCCAAGCGAGCGGTGCGGCAGGAGCACGGTGTCGAGGAGGACCGTTCGCTCGCCGACGGCAAGTGTTTGGACCGGTGCCATGACAGAAGAATAGGAGAGTTTTGGCCCCGGGGCAGCGACTGGCCGGAACTTCGGGTCAGGACCGCCGCGGAGCGGCAGGGGCGCATGCGGTTGTCCTCGGTCACGACGTCGAGAACCGGTGCGTACCGCGCAGCTGTACGATGGCTGCCGGCCGGTCGGGCGGCAGGCGGGTCGGGGTCTAGGCCATTCCGGGCAGCGCACCCGGTCATTGTTCGCCCCGGGCTTCCGATCTGTCCTGCGGTTTCGCTGGTTGATCCTTCCCGTTTCCCCTTGTATGTCCTCGCAAATGGCGACATTCACCCGCGCATCGGCGGTCCTGCTTGCCAGCCGGATGGCTTGGGCGGCCGCGACTCCCTTGTTGGGGCCGGTTCTTCGCGCACGCGTCCGGCGTGGGCGCGAAGATCCCGACCGCCTCGGCGAGCGGCTCGGTTACCCGTCGGTGCCGCGCCCGCAGGGCCTGCTGTGCTGGGTGCACGCCGCGAGCCTGGGCGAGGCGCGATCGGTGGAACCGATCATCCGGCGCCTGGTGGAAGAGCACGGGATGGACGTGCTGCTGACCACGGTGACCGTGACGTCCGCCCGTGCCATGGCCCAGACGCTGCCGCCCCGCGCCTGCCACCAGTTTGCCCCCCTGGACCAGCGTTCGGCCATGCGCCGCTTCCTCGACCATTGGCGACCGGACTGCGCGCTGCGCGTGGAATCCGAGATCTGGCCGGAAACGCTCAGTGCGCTCATCCAACGGCGCATACCCCGGGCGATCGTGCAGGCGCGCCTGTCCGCACGTTCCGCGACCCGATGGCGTTGGCTGGGCGGAGCGCTCCGGCAGCTGCTGGACGGGTTTGATCCCGTGATTGCCCAGACAACGGTCGACCGGAAGCGCCTCGCGGACCTTGGTGTGGCCCATGTTCAGGGCCCCTTCAACCTGAAGGCCGACGCGGGCGTCCCGGCTTCAGATCCGGCGTCGCTGGCGGCCCTGCGGACCGATCTCCGTCAGCGCCCGCTCTGGTTGGCGGCCAGCACGCATCCTGGCGAAGAGTCCATTGCCCTGGCCGCGCACGCCCGGCTTTCGTCGCGCTGGCCGGACCTGCTGACCATTCTGTTGCCGCGCCATCCCGACCGGGGCAGTACGATCGAAGCCGACGTGCGGAAACGTGGGCTGACCGTCCGGCGCCGGAGTCTCGGGGTGCTGCCGGGTAACGCGAACGTCTACGTCGCCGACACGCTGGGGGAGACCGGGCTTTTCTACCGGCTGGCCCCGGTCGCGCTGGTCGGCGGCACGCTCGCCTCCAGGGGAGGTCACAACCTGCTCGAACCCGCGCAACTGGATTGCGCCATCTTGCACGGGCCTGACATCGCGAACGTCGTCGATGTGGCCGCGGAACTCAAGCAGGCGGGCGCGGCGACCGAGGTGCTGGATGCCGACACGCTGGCCGGCGCGCTATCGCACCTTCTCGAACAGCCGGCGGCGGCCAGGCACATGGCCGCCGCAGCGAAACAGGTAGCGGCCCGGGCGCGCGGCGTCACCACGCAGGTGACCGAACTGCTCGGACCCATGATTGCGGAGGCCAAGGTGGCGCATGCGCGCACCTGATTTCTGGGCCCGCCGGGACAGTGTCGCGATGCGTGCCCTCACGCCCCTGGCGGCTTTCTGGACATGGGGGGCACGGCGGCGGCAGCGCCGCGGACGACCGTGGTCCTGTGGGGTGCCGGTCCTTTGCGTCGGCAACCTGGTGATTGGCGGAAGCGGCAAGACGCCGGTTGTGCTGGCATTGGCCGAGCGACTTCGAAACTCAGGCATCGAGGTCCACATCTTGTCCCACGGATACCGCGGCCGCCTCAAGGGTCCGGTTCGGGTGGATCCGCACCAGCACACCGTGGGCGACGTCGGCGACGAGGCTTTGGTGGCGGCGCGCACGGCACCGACCTGGGTGGCCCGGGATCGGGCGGCAGGCGGCGCGGCGATCGCTGCGGCCGGCGCCGACTGCCTGGTCCTGGACGACGGTTTTCAGGACCCGTCGCTGGCCAAGGACTTGGCCTTCCTGGTCTTCGACGGCGGGCTCGGCGTCGGGAACGGCCGTACCCTGCCGGCCGGCCCTCTGCGGGAGCCGTCCGACGACGGCTTTCGGCGCGCCCACGCTGCCGTCGTGATCGGCGAGGACACGGTGAACGTGAGCGCAACGCTGCCCGCTACGCTGCCCTGTATCCGGGCTTCCATGCGGCCCGCGCCGGGCCTCGACGCCCTGCGGCGCCGGCGGGTCTTCGCGTTTGCCGGAATCGGGCGCCCCGAGAAATTCTTCCGGTCACTGCGGGAGCTCGGTGCCGACGTCGTCGGGACTCGGCCGTTTCCCGATCATCATCGATACCGCCCGCGCGATCTGGAGCGGGTGCTGGCAGCCGCCAGGGCGTCAGCCGCGGTGCCGGTGACGACGACGAAGGACGAGGTTCGCCTGCCCGCGGAGTTCGCCGCACGGGTGATGGTGGCGGAAGTGCGCCTGCGCTTCGACGACGGCGGCGCGCTGGACGAACTCCTGGCCCGGGTGGTCCGCACCAGGGAGCCGGGATGAGGCGCCACTCCCCGCTTCGGCGAATCCGCCACGCTGCGGAGGCGATCGGTCTGCATTCCGCCATGGCGGCATCCCGCGCCCTCGACATCGACCGGGCGTCGGCCCTGGGAAGCCGAGTGCTCCGGGCGCTGGGACCGCGTATTCCGCTGCACGCAACGGCGGAAGGCAATCTCCGTCGTATCCTGCCGGAACTGGATGCGGCGGGACGCGACCGCGTGCTGTCTGGCATGTGGGACAACTTGGGTCGGCTGGTATTCGAGTTTCCCCATTTGCACCGGCTGGACCCGTTCCGCCCCCAAGTCGTGCCCCTTCCGGATGGAACTCCGCGGTTTCAACTGGAGGGTCTGGAGGTGGTCGAAGGGCTCCGCGCGCGCGGCCAATGCGCTGTGTTTGCGAGCGCCCATCTCGCGAACTGGGAAATTGGGGCGCTGGTACTCACCCGGGCAGGGATGCCGATGACCTACGTCTATCGACAGGCGGACAATCCCTGGGCCGACGACGTCATCCAGAGCTACCGGCTGGAAGACGCTGAGTTTGTCCGCAAACGCCACGCTGGTAGGGCCCTGCTCGATGCACTGCGGCGGGGCCGCTCGGTCGGCGTCGTCAACGACCAGAAGCTCACCGAGGGGCCGTTGGTCGAGTTTCTCGGAGTCCCGGCTGGCACGGCGCCGCTGGCCGCATCGCTGGCCCTCCGGGCCGGTCTTCCGGTCTTCCCGCTACGCGTTCAACGGACCGGCGGCGCGGCCTTCCGGGTGACCATCGAGCCGGCCCTCCCGATGCCTGCTGAACGCGGGACGCGCAGGGAACGGACGCTGGCCCTGCTCCGGTCGCTCAACGAGCGGTACAGCGATTGGATCCGCGACCGCCCCGAGCAATGGCTCTGGATTCACCGGCGCTGGCCAGCCTTAATCTAACCCTGGGTCCCCTGGGTCAGGTCGACGCGGTCAAACGGCCCGAATGCGGCGGCTGCTGTTCCTGTGGCACGCCCATGTTTCCAGTCCTCGAGAGCCCATCGGACGGACGGGAAGGCGAGATCGTCCCACGGCACTTCGCTCCAGGAAAACAGTCGGACCTCGAGGCTCTCGGCTCCCGGCGCGATCCTGGGATCCATGAGCTGAGCGGCAAAGATGAGCTGGATGAGCGAGATGCGGGGAAGTGAATAGATGCCCAGCGGCCGCTCGATCGCGATGACCGCGCCGGCTTCCTCCTCGGCCTCCCGCCTGGCTCCCGCCGCCGCGGTTTCGCCGGTTTCCAGGTAGCCCGCCGGCATCGTCCAGAAACCCGTGCGAGGCGGAATGGCGCGTCGGCACAACAGCACCTGCTCGTCGTATTGAACGACTGCTCCCACCACGATCCGCGGATTCAGATAGTGGATGAATCCGCAGTCGGTACAGACGTTTCGCTCGCGGTTGTCACCCTCCGGCACCATGCGGACGACGGGACCACGAAGTGGCGCGTCGCTCACCGGCCGGCCGGGGGAGGATTCTGATAGGCCGGAAGCGCGCACACCCAGAGGAGCCCCTGCTGCGCCGGCACGCGATACTCCGCCAGCCCGATTTCCATGCCAGTGTGACCGGCGCTGGGTTCGGCGCGGAACGTGCCGAATAACCGGTCCCACCATGTGACGCTGAACCCGAAATTCGAATCGGTTTCGGCCCGGATCGTCGAATGATGGACGCGATGTACGTCGGGGGTCACGATCACCAGTCGGAGCACCCGGTCGACGGCCCTGGGGAGAGCCAGGTTCGCGTGGTGGAAGAGGGACGTGGCGTTCAGCAGCACCTCGAAGGCCACGACGGCCGCTGCCGGCACGCCAAGCAGCGCAATGGTGGCGAACTTGATCAGCATGGACAATACGATTTCACCGGGATGAAACCGGACTCCGGTGGTCACGTCGACCTCGAGATCGGCATGATGGACCCGGTGGAAGCGCCACAGAAACGGGATGTGGTGGAAGGCCGCGTGCTGGGCGTAGATGACCAGGTCCAGCAGGGCGATGCCGACCAGGCACGCGGCCCAGTAGGGAACGCCGAGGAGCGGTGCAAGGCCGATGTCGTGGGTGGTCATCAGGGCCGCCCACTCGACTGCGAGCAGCGGAAAGAGCAGGCGCAGCGTCACCGTGTTGATGGCGGTCAGCGCCAGGTTCACCCCCCACCTCCGGGCCGTCGGTGCCCGCCGTTGCCGCCGCGGAAACAGGTTCTCCAGAAGCGCCATGACGGCAAGTACGCCGGCGAAGGAAAAGAGGCGCACCTGATCTTCGTACAGGATCAGAAATTCCAACGCGGTATGTCCCCGGTCGTGCGCTTTCCAGTATAAGGGGCTGTCCGATTCCGGGAATCAGCGATGCGAAGCATGGTGGTCTCAGCGCTGGGCGGCCCCGAGGTCCTGCGCCTCGAGGAAGGACCCAGTCCGGCGCTAGAGCCCCAGTCCGTCCGGATCGAGGTGCACGCGGCCGGGGTCAACTTCGCAGACTCTCTGTTGCTGCGCGGCCGATATCAGGTGCGACCGCGGCCACCCTTCGCTCCCGGTCTAGAGATCGCAGGCGTTGTGCAGGAGGTAGGTGCCGAAGTCCGGGATCGCGCCGTTGGTGAGCGCGTTTTCGGCGTGATGCGTTACGGGGGTTTCGCCGACGAGGTGGTGATGCCCGAGGAAAACACGTACTTGCTGCCGGCGGGAATGGATTTCACGACGGGCGCCGCATTCCCGGTCGCCTATGGAACAGCGCACGGCGCGCTTTCGTGGAAGGCAGCGCTTGCGGCTGGCGAAACGTGCCTCGTGCTCGGGGCAGCTGGCGGTGTGGGGCTGGCGGGCGTGGAAATCGCCGTGGCGATGGGGGCGCGGGTCGTCGCGGCCGCCGGTAGTGACGAGAAGCTGGCGATCTGCCGCGAACACGGTGCGGCGGCAGGTATCAATTATCGGACAGATCGGATACGCGCCCGGTTGCCGGACCTGGCGCCTGGCGGCGTCGATGTGGTGCTGGACACCGTGGGAGGAGATGCCGGCGACGATGCCCTGCGGCGACTTGCGTGGGACGGCAGGATGGTGACCGTGGGGTTCACTGCCGGGCGGATTCCGACATTTCCCGCCAACCGATTGCTCCTGCAGAACGCCGCGGTTCACGGTCTCTACTGGGGTGAAGTTGCTGCACGCGAGCCTCGGCGGGTGGGGAAGTCGTTCGCGCGCCTCGGCGAGTGGTATGGCGAGGGACGCTTGCGCCCCAGGGTTGCGACCGTGCTGCCCCTCGACGAAGCGGCGCATGCGATCGAGCTGCTCTTGTCGCGGGCTGTCAGCGGCAAGGTCGTGCTTGACTGTCGGCGTTGAGCCGCACTCGCGGCGGCCCGACCACTCGACCCGGGGATCGGACGATGGAGCCCGCCGACCGCGGTGCGTCGGGTACGGATGTGCTTGATCCGCGATTACGGACAGAGACCTCGGGCAGCGGAGTTGCGTCCCGATGACGTCGCGGCCGTTGCCGCGGGACCTGCCGATGTGGCGGCTGGCCGTGCCGATGATTCTGTCCAATCTCACGGTGCCATTGGTGGGCATGGTGGACACCGCGGTCGTGGGCCGTATCAGCGTTGCGGACATTGGCGCGGTGGCGGTGGGCGCCACGGTGTTCTCGTTCCTGTTCTGGACGTTCGCATTCGTCCGCATGGGAACGACGGGTTTTGCGGCTCAGGCGCACGGGGCGGGCGACTATCAGGGATTAGCCGGCGCTGGCGTTCGCGCCTACGCAATGGCGGTGGTGATCGGCTGCGGGATGTTGATCCTGTCGATGCCCATCCGCTGGCTCGGGCTTCTGGTCGTCGGGCCTTCGGAGGCAGTCGGCCCGCTGGCCGACACGTACATAGGCATCCGCATTTGGTCGGCTCCGGCGACGTTGGTGAACTTTGTGGCCGCCGGCTGGCTCCTCGGGGCGCAGCGGGCGGACCTCGTCCTGGCCCTCCAGGTGTTCATCAATCTGCTCAACGTGGCCCTCGACCTGTTGCTGGGGGTCGTCCTGGGATGGGGGCTGGTCGGCGTCGCTTGGGCGACGGTGATCGCCGAGCTGAGCGGCTCCGGGATCAGCTTCGCACTGACCGCTCGCCTTGCGGCCAAGCGGGGCGCTCCCTTTCGGCTGGCGGCCGTTCGGGATCTGCAGGCCTTTCGACGGATTGCTTCGGTCAACACCGACATTTTCCTGCGGACGCTGATCGCGGTTTGCACGATCACGTCGTTCACGGCCGTGGGCGCCCGCATGGGTGAGCTGATTTTGGCTGCGAACGGCATCCTGATGTTGCTCCAAACCTTTGTCGCCTACGGGCTCGACGGTTTCGCACATGCCGCCGAGGCTCTTGTGGGCGGCGCCGTGGGGCGGCGCGACCGGCGAGCGTTTCGGGCGGCAGTGGCCACGACCAGCCGATGGGCAGTGCTGGTCTCGGGGTGCTATGTGGCCGGGTACGCGCTGTTCGGAAATCAGATCGTGGGCCTGATCTCGGACCTCCCGGAAGTACGCCAAATGGCGAGCACCTATCTGCCTTGGTCAATCGTGCTGCCGATCGTTTCGGTCTGGAGTTTCCAGCTGGACGGGATCTTCATCGGGGCGACCCGAACGCGGGCCATGCTTGTGGGCATGGCAATCAGCGGTGCCACATTCTTCGTGGCGATGGCAGTTCTTGTGCCGCTGTACGCCAATCACGGGCTTTGGGCCGCTTACCTGGTGTTCATGGTGGCCCGGGCAGTGACGCTTGGCGCAGCGTACCCGGCGCTGGAGCGGACGCTGCGCAACTGACAATCGGGTGCCCGCGATCCCGGGGCCGGGCCGTGGCGCCGGCTGCGGTGGAGACCGCAAAGACCGGTTAGGAAGTTCGGGAGCGTACGCCGGCTGCGGCGATCCGGATCGGCGAGTGTCCGTCTATTCCTCTGGCGGGGGAAACGACCCCGTTAAGAAGGCGATGGGGGCTTAGGTGTGCGAGGAGGCGCTTGGCCGCATGCGCTGGGCACAAAACCGGGTGGCGGCAACCCTGTCAACGGCGATTTCGGTACTCGAGAGCAGTGCCGTACGTTGCTGAATGCGTGGCGAAGACATGAAAGACGAGCTCGGCGGGCCCAACCGTCTAGTTGCATGGCGTGTCCGGTGAACGATGGCTCCGATCACGAAGTCTCTTGGGACAGGCCGTCGTCGGAAGTCGAACGCCGCCGTCGCTTGGAGGCCCACGCTTCGACATCGGCACGCAGATAGCGCACCCGGTTGCCAAACTTGTGAAACTCTGGGCCATCTCCGCTCACGCGGTAACGGTCCAGCGTGCGCGGGGAAAGGCCCAGCAGGGCCGCCACCTCGCGCGTGCTCATATACTGGTGGGGGTTGTCCGTCATGCCGTGACCTCCATTGGCTGCACCTTGCGGCTTCGACTCCTGTCCGGACGATGCAGCGCGAATCGCCCGACGTTCCGCCTCATTTGAGTGCTTTCTCATCCACGCGCGTGCCTTGTCTACCGTTGCGAGACGGGGTGACGCGCCGTGGCGAAGCTGTGTGACGAAGGAAGGACTGCCGGTTACGCCTCGACCAAACTCCGACGACTTGACCCGGGTGACTGACAGAAAGGCCTCGACCTCGCGTCGAAACGCAGGGCCCATGGGCTCAAGACCCATGTATTCCAACACTCTGTCGGCGGTGTTGAGTTGCGGTGACCGCCCGAGTTCCAAGTCAGCGACGAACGATGGATCGCCCACTGCTGCCTCGCCGAACGCCGTGCGCGTCATGCCGCGTCGTCGGATGAATGCGTTGATAGCGAAACGGAGTGTCTTCTCCCAATTCATTGTTGCCACAAGTAGTTGGATTAACCTCGTTTGACAATAACTTTTGTTATTTAATTGACTAGTCATGACGACAAAAACGCGAGAACATGCGAGAAAGCGCGACTACATATGAGAAAAAAGTCCGGAATTTTCCGGATGTTAGGTGATGCCTGTCGGTGATTGGGTAGGACCGCGCTGGCCAGCGGGGTACTGGGGCGTAGGAGGCGGCGGTGAACCGGACCGGACCGATTCAAATCGATATTTACATTCGTACCAAGTTATAAATCATTTCGTAATGAATGTTCACTTCCGGTTCAACTTGATAACGGATGCGTAATCATTCAATAGATGCCTGCGTGCCAATTGAGCGAGATTTATTCTTAATTTGGTAGCGATCTTATAGGCTTTCTAAATTAGATTACATTCAATTCTGATTTCTGCTCGCAAGGTGCCGACCTGCAGTTCCTTTTGAGTCGACCGCACCGGTTACGCACTCCGCGGGTTGGACCCTGGGTCATCGTGCTTCCTGACCCGTCGACGTAGCAGGACCCCATGAGCCGCCCGCGATGTGACCGACCCGGGAACTGGGCGCGCGCCGTTGCTCGTGCATGCACAGACGACGTGTGCGGTGTCAGGGGTGAGATCGGCGGTTGGCGGTGACCGGATGGCAGTTCGGTCGGTTCCGGGACCGCAAGGTGCTGCATGATCTTCCGATGGAGGGAACGCGAACGGGACCGTCGTGCCGTCGCGGTTCGTCTGCCCGATTGCTGATCGGAGGAGCGGAGCGAGTCCGGCCGCGCCGCGTGACGGCCGCAGCGGCAGTTCGGATTGTCGCGAACGCGTCACTGGCCATCGATGGGGTCGCGGGCCTTCTGGTCAGCGCTCGACCGGGCTACTGACCGCCTGTCCGCCCCCGCGCCCCGGCGCGCCTCGGTCAGGCGGACGATGTGCCGCCCGAAGGGTCCGGTACCCGCAGCAGTAGAAGCCCACCGACGATCAGGAACGGTATCACTGTGGCGAGGCCCCACCGCTCGCTGTCCGTGGCGAGTGTGACGACACCGACCAGCCAGGGCCCGACGAATGCGGTGACCTTGCCCGACAGCGCGTACAGACCGAAGGCCTCGGCTTCTTCCCCGACCGGTACCAGGCGAGCCATCAGGGACCGGCTGGCCGACTGGACAGGACCGAAAAAGATCCCCAGAACCGCCCCGACGGCAAAGAACAGGACCTGGGTGCTGATGAACAGCATGCACGTGCTGAGGACGACGATTGCCGCAAGTCCGATCAGAATCGTCGGTTTCGCGCCCAGTCGATCGTCCACCCGACCGAACACAAAGGCGCCGATACCCGCAGTGATGTTGATCAGGATTGCAAATTGGACGACTTCGCTGACGGTCATCCCGATGACAGCGGCAGCGTAGATGCCGCCGAAGGCGAAGACGGTATTGATCCCGTCGGTGTAGACCATGCGGGCCACGAGGTAACGGCCGACCACCCGCCGTTCCGGATCCGCCAACATGCCCGAAAGATCTCGGTAGAGCTTCCCAAGCCCCGTCCGGATGGCCGCCGGTACCGTCATGCGGCCTGCCGGGACATCCCGTGTCCAGAGAAACAGCGGGAGGCAGAAGACTCCCATCCAGATGGCAACGAGCGGTCCGGTAATGCGGACGTGCTCGCCCTGTTGCGGATCGAGGCCGAGCGGTGGGGGGTCTGCCAGGACAATTCCGAAGAGCGCCAGCGCCAGGCAGGCCATGCCGCCCATGTAGCCGGTTGCCCACGCGGTACCCGAGATGCGGCCCAGGCGATCGCGGGGCCCCAGGCTAGGCAGCAGAGCGTTGTAGAACACCAGCCCGAGTTCGAAGGCCACCAGGCCGACGCCGGACCACCACAGGATCCAGGCTGCCGATTCAGGCCCCGGCTTGCCCCACCACAAGAGTCCGGTCGCGACGATCATGACGGCGGCGCAGAAGGCGATCCAGGCTTTCCGTCGTCCTGTCCGATCGGCGACAGCGCCGAGAATGGGGCTCAGGACCGCCACCACGAACGATGCAGTCCCGACCATGAAGCCCCATTCGGCCTGCGCAGCGGCGTCGTCGGCGAGGATTGCACTCGCGAAGTAGGCCGGGATGACGAACGTCAGAATGATCGCGGCGAACGGCGAATTCGCCCAATCGTACAGGCACCAGCCAGCGATGCTTGCCCTCGTGGCGGCGGGTGAGGTCTGTGGCACGAACTGGAATCCAGAGGCTTGGAGGCGGTTTCGAAACCGGTATCACACTAGCTGGTATTCTTGGAGCAAGTGCTGGCTTGCGGAGGCCGAGCGACGCCGACTACGGGAGCAGTGGGGAGTCTGCCATGTCGAGATCGCAAATGGATCTGGACCTGAGACATCGGTTGCGCGCGGCCGGTGTCCGCCTGACACGACAGCGTCTGCAACTGGCACGAATACTGTTTTCAGGTGGGAACCGACACGTTACCGCGGAGGTCCTGCGTCACGAAGCCGAGCAGGCCGGAACACCGGTCGCGACCGGCACGGTCTACAACACCCTGCATTGCTTTGCTCGAGCCGGACTGCTGCGCGAGATAACCGTCGATTCGGCATGCAACTGGTTTGATACCAACACCGATTCTCATCATCATTTCCTGCACCAAGGAAGCGGCGAACTCGAGGACATTCCGGAGAAGGACATTCGCGTCGCCGGGGTGCCGGAGGCACCCGCCGGAACACGTGTGGCTGGAGTTCACGTGCTGGTGCGGCTGGAGGAGGATCGCAGCATCCGTTGAATCGCAGGCTGCTCTCGGTCTTCCTGGCAACTCCAGCACTACTGACACCCGGGCAAACCTCGGCCGGGATTTCACTCAGGATCCGTAGGTCCCCACAAGGCGCTCCGCGCGATGTAGCCCTTCCATCCTCCGGCGGTGACCCGGCACCAGGTGGCCCCGCAGGTGTCAAGGAGATCGACGACCGCGCCGGCCCTCACCTCAGCAAGCACCGCGCTGTTTTCGCTCGGACGCCGCCGCAGCACTGTGTTGTTCTCGACCAGAGCGGTTTGCCGCCAAGACAGCAGGCTGTGATGCATCCAGCCGGAATCCCCGTTGGGCAGAGTTACCGCACGCCAGTTGTCGTGCCGATCCGTGATCAAGACCGGCAGGCTCGGCGCGGTGAACACCCATTCGATCGGGAATCGCTTGCCGGGTCCGGTCCGCAGGTGCGCACGGGTGGCGGCGATGCTGCCCCAGGTCGGAGCGACTGCCTGAGCGCGAGCGATTGGGGCCGTGGGGACAAGATGCAGGAGCAACGCACCCACGAGCAGCGGAATGGCTGCGCGCTTCACGGGTCCATTCCGGGATGGTCGGCCCGGACATCATGTTCCGTCGCCTGCCGTGGCCCCAAATGCGGCGAAGCAGGGCAGCCCGGAATCGACGATGCCGACGCCGCGAAGTCGCCGGCCTGACCATTCGTGATCGGGCTCGTCGGACGCTTCTCCGTGAATTCCATCTGCATGAATTCAAAGGTCTTGTGTCGGCCCATCCGGGATGTTCTTCGGTCTTCTGCTCGGTGTGGCACGTAGCGGAACCGAATTCACGGCGGGAGTCTACGGGGAATTCAGAACAAGCAGGAGAAATCCTGAGCGTCGGCCCCAGACACCGATTGTAGGCGCGGCCAGTCTCTCCGCGTCTTCGCTGTTTTGGAGGAGAACGCCATGCGAGGCGTGATGCGTGCAGGTTGCCGCCCCCTCCGACGGAGAATCACGGCTCCAGTTTCTCGATGTTCCAGAAAAACTGGACCGGGGACTTGATCAGCCCGCGCAGCGAATCGCGGTACGCGACCGGGTTTGACCACTGTCCGTAAAGCCCATGCGTGACCACCTCGAAGGCCCGGGCCTGGATCTCCTGGGCCAGGGTCTTCCGGCTGTCTGGATCGGACGTGCGGGCAAATGTGTCACGCAGGCGTTCGATCTCCTCGTCGCACGGCCATCCGAACCAGGCCCGTTCGCGGCAGCCTCCGGAAATCGCGATGTTGGCGACCGGGTTGGCGACATCCACGGCGAGCGCCCAAGTATGGAACAGGTTCCAGCCGCCCTGCGCCGGCGGATCGGTGATGGGGCGGCGGGAAGTCAACGTACTCCAGTCCATGGCCTGGAGATCGACCACGAAGCCGGCATCACGCAGCGCCTGCGCCGTGACCAGGGACGCACTGTTGAGGATGGCGATATCGGTGGGCTGCAGGATCGTCACCAGCGCACCTTCGTGGCCGGCTGCGGCGATCAGCTCCTTCGCCTTGTCGACGTCGTGACCCACCAGCGCGTCGCTGCCGACGGTCGATTCGAACGGCGTGCCGCACGCCAGCATCGCCGGGCAGGTTTGGTAGTAGGCCGGGTTTCCGACCGCCGCCCGCATGTAGTGTTCCTGGTCGATGAGCCACAGGACGGCTTCACGAACGCGCGGGTCGTCGAACGGCGGATGGAGATGGTTCATCCGCAGCCAGCCCTGGACCCCGAGCGGATCCAGGTTCTCGACGACGACCCCCGACGCCGCCTCCAGAATCGGCAGCAGGTCGTGTGGCGGCAGTTCGAAATAGTCGACCTCACCCGCCATCAGCGCGTTCATTGCCGTGGCTGAATCCGGGATGTAGTGCCACTCGACCCGATCGACCCTGGCGCGCTTGGCGCCAGCTGCGAAGCTCGAAGGCTCGGCGCGGGGCACGTAGTTGGGATTACGGACATAGACCACCCGGGCTCCCGGGATCCATTCGTCCTTCACGAAAATGAACGGCCCGGAACCCAGCGCGTCGGGAATCTGCTCAAACGGATCCATCAAGGCGTGACGCTCAGGCATCATGAACGGCACGTTGGAGCTGATCTTGCCAAGCGATTCGAGCACGAGGCCGTACGGTGCGCTCAGCTCCAGCTCAAAGGTCTTGGCATCGATGACCCGAAGCGTTCGCGTCGCGTCGGCGAGCTTCTGGCCCATGCCGTCGCGTGCGCTCCAGCGCCGGATCGAGGCGACGCAGTCGGCCGCTGTCACCGGTGCACCGTCATGCCACCGAAGCCCGTCGCGAAGCACGAACCGCCAGATCAGGCCGTCTTCGCTGACGGACCAGCGATCTACCATCTGCGGCTGGACTTCGAGGTTCTCATCCAGAGCGAACAGGGTGTCGTAGACCATGTAGCCGTGGTTGCGCGTGATGTACGCGGTCGTCCAGATCGGATCGATGTTCTTCAGGTCGGCATGCGGGACGATCCGGAGGATCGACTCCGATCGTGCGGGTGACGCCAGCGACACCGCGAGCAGCAGCAGGCCGGAGACGATGCCGGCGAAGGCGGCCCGTACGACCAGGCGTGGCGCCATCGGGCTGTCGTCCGCCGTAGCCATTCCCTAGACCGGTACCTCCTGGTTGCGCCCCTTGGGGCCCAGCTGCTGCAGCCGAAGGGCCCGGCCGGGCCGCGCACCGGTACCGGCGCCCGCCTGCCAGACCGCCCGACCGTTCACCATGACCAGGTCGATGCCGGAAGCCGGCCGGGTGGGTTCCTCCCACGTGGAGCAGTCGGCCACGGTTCGCGGGTCGAACACAACGAGGTCGGCATGCGCGCCTGCCCGCAGGACGCCGCGATCGGTCAGGCCGAACTGGGCGGCTGACAGGCCCGTCATGCGGCGCACGGCCTCTTCCAGGGGGAAGAGGCCCATGTCGCGCGCGTAGTGGCCAAGCACGCGGGGAAAGGTGCCCCACAGGCGCGGATGCGGATGCTGGTCGTGCGGCAAGCCGTCCGAGCCGATCATGGCGTGCGGGTAGGTCAGCACGCGCTGGACGTCCGCCTCGTCCATGATGAAGTAGATGGCGCCGGCGGGCTGAAGCCGCTCGGCAGCGGCGGCTTCAGAGCACCCCCAGGCGGTGGCAATTTCCGACAGGTCGCGCCCCGCTGCCTCCGGGACCGACTTCGACCAGGTCACGATCACGCGGCTCGCGTTCATCATTCGGTGCGGGTTCAGCACGGTCGAACCTGCCACGTACGGATAGACATCGAGGGCAACCGGCTGCGTTTCCCGGGCGGCGTCGATTTTGGGGAGGCTTTCGAGCGTCCGCCCATGGTTCGGTGTACCGGCGCACTTGTGGTGGGAAATCACCACCGGGACATCTGCTCTCCGACCGATTTCAAAGGTCTCGTCGAGCGATTCGAGAACGTGGGCGGTTTCGTCCCGCATGTGAGTGGAATGGATGGCCCCCGCCGGAGCCAGCGCCGCCGCGAGCTCGACGACCTCTTCCGTCGGGGCCGCGTTCGCGGGCGGATAGAACAGCCCTGTGCTCATGCCGACGGCGCCGGACGCCAGCGCGTCCTCCAGCCGCCCTCGCATGCGTGCGATCTCGCGTGGAGTGGCCGCGCGATCGAGCCTGTCCATCGCGCCGATCCGGAGCGTCGAGTGGCCGACCTGGGCAACGACGTTGACGGCCGGCGGATCGCGATCCAGCGCTGACAGGTAGTCGCCGAAGTCAGCGAAGTAATGTTCGGGCCGGTCGCCGATCAGGTCTGATGGCGGCGGCGGAGGGGCGGCGGGTTCGAGGGGCGCCAGACTGATCCCGCAGTTCCCTGTGACGACGGTGGTGACCCCCTGGCTCACCTTGCAGGCCATGTTCGGATCGCTCAGGACCGCGCGGTCGTCGTGCGTGTGCACGTCGATGAAACCCGGCGCCACTGCCCGCCCGCCGACGTCCAGTTCCGATGCGCCCGACAGGTGGGCAAGGGCCCCGATTGCCGACACCCGGTCTCCTGCGATCGCGATGTCGCCGGAGCGCGCCGGCGCGCCGGAGCCGTCGATGATGCTGGCGTTGCGGATCACTAGGTCCGGTTTCGGCACCGTGGTCATGGTCCTCGACTAGCCGGCCCGGATGAACTTCTGGAATGCATGGCAGGTGAGCGGCGCGAAGTGCTCGATCGCTCTGGATGCCTTGACGACCTCGCCGACGTACAGGTCCCCGCGCGAGTCGGCCCAGATACCGTGCGGGACGATGAAGTTGCCGGGCAGCAGCGCGTCCGGGCCGCCGAGCTGGGCCCGAATGTTGCCGTCAAGATCGCAGACCGTGACCCTCGCGATCGGCGAATGGCCGGTCGGCGGATGCTGCATGAAGGGGAAGTGGGGCTGGGTGGGCACCGGCACCGCCCAGCCCAGCTCGGCGATGTAGAGGTTCTCCTGCTCATCCAGGAACAGGTCGTCGGGCCGGTTCACCCAGTTCCAGCTGTCGAGGTACTCGCCAGCCGGCGAAAAGATCTGAATCCGCGAATTTTCGCGGTCGGCGACGAAGACCCGACCTGAGCGGTCGACCGCAATTCCGTGCGGCAGGTTGAATTCGCCTTCGGCGCTGCCGGGCCCGCCCCACGACGCCACCAGTTCTCCATCGCCGGTGAAGTGATGTACGCGCGCGTTGCCGTAGCCGTCGGCGATGAACAGGTCGCCCGAGCGCGTGACCGCCACGTTAGTCACCATGTTGAAGGGGCCGCCGGCGTGCTGGACCGGTGTTTCACCGATGACAAACCCGGTGTCCGCGGGCCGGTTCACCTCTCCCAGCGTCATGAGCAGCGCGCCGTCCGTGGTGAACTTTCGCACCGTGTGGTCGAAATTGTCGGCACACCAGACATGATCGTCGTGGTCGATGAAGATCCCGTGGGCGCTCGAGAACACGCCCTCTCCCCAGGCGTTCAGGAACTTGCCTTCCTTGTCGAAGACGATGACCGGATGCGCGCCGCGGTTGAAGACGTACACACGGTCCCGCGAGTCGACGGCGACGCCAGCGACCTCGACAAAGGACCAGTTTTCAGGCAGCTGTTCCCAGCCTTCGAGCACCTCATATTCGAGTTTGTGTGGGCCAATGGCCATGTCGGCTCCCGATTCCCCCGCGGCTGCTTCGGCGAGCATAACGAAGGCTCCTGCGACACGGCATGCGTGCAGGCGTGGCGGCAGCAAGCCGACGGACGCCGGCCGCAACTCGGGTCAGCTCGCCGTCGGTCTGTCCCGGCCGTGCGGCACGTCGAAGCGGACGTCCGGGCCCGCCGGCACGATCCCGTGCGGATTGATCGACTCATGACTGGCGTGGTAGTGGTGCCGGATGTGGTCCAGGTTCACCGTGGCGCCTACCCCCGGCCACTGGTGCAGTTCGCGCGTGTAGCCCCACAACGCGGGATAGTCGACCAGGCGGCGGATGTTGCACTTGAAGTGCCCGACGTAGACCGGGTCGAACCGAACAAGAGTGGGAAACAGTCTCCAGTCGGCTTCGGTGACGGTGTCGCCGGCCAGGTACCGCTGCCTCGACAGGCGGTTCTCCAGCCGGTCGAGCTCCGCGAACACGTTTCGGACAGCGGTGTCGTAGGCGGCTTGTGTGGTCGCAAAGCCCGCCTTGTACACGCCGTTGTTGACGTTCGCGTACACCGCGGCGTTGACGGCGTCGATCGCAGGGCGCAGCTCAGCCGGGTAGAAGTCCTGTCGGTCACCGGTGATCGCATTGAAGGCGCTGTTGAGCATCCGGATGATTTCCGAGCTTTCGTTGGAGACGATCGTCCCCCGCTCCCTGTCCCACAGGACCGGCACCGTCGCCCGCGTGGTCACATCCGGCGCGGCCGCCGTGTAGACCTGGTGCAGGAACCTCTTGCCGAGGACGGTGTCGCCGGTAGCGCCCGGGTAGCCGTCCGACAGGACCCAGCCGTGCTCCTTCATCAACGGATGCACGACGTCGACCGAGACGTGTTCCTCAAGCCCTTTCAGCCTCCGGAAGATCAGCGTCCGGTGCGCCCAGGGGCAAGCGAGCGAAACGTACAGGTGATACCGTCCGCTCTCGGCCGGGAAGCCACCCTCGCCGGTGGGCCCCGGCGCGCCGTCTGCGGTAATCCAGTTCCGGAAGCCCGCGTCCTGACGTTGGAAGCTGCCGTCAGTCGCCTTCGATGCGGGCGGCTGGTTCCGCCAGACACCGTTTGCCAGAAATCCCATTCCCGCTCCCTATCCGGCGGCGTTCACCGCTGCCCGCGATTCAGCTTCCCCGTGCGGTGCGGTGTTCCCAGGGCAGCCCTCGTCCAGCTGCCCGCCGCCGGGGTCCCGCGGTTGGGCGAGGCACGTTGTCGTCATGGTGATGGGAGCCTGGCCGGACGGCGAAGCCCCTAGACGAACAGCAGTTGCGCATCCGCGCCGTCACCGGACAACAGTGAGAAGAGGCCGCCGATCTCGACGTCGAGTTCCGGGTCCAGCCGGTCCTTCGAAAGGTCGCTCGCACGCAGCCCCATCTCGCAGGCGATCAGCCTGACCCCCAGTTCCCGGCATGCGCCGAGCAATTCGCTGAACCCGCCGACGCCCCTGTCCTTCAGCTTCGTGTCGGCGTCGAGCGCGCTGCTGCCGGCCGCCTGCAGGAGCTGCCAGCCGCTGTCCCGCTGCAGCGCCACGCACGCATCCATCGTGAAGAACAGTGTGACGTCGCGGTCCGCGGCGGCAGCCGCGGCGGCCGTCGCGAGGACGAACCGAACGCGTTCGTAGTCGCCGGAGTGCACGATGCAGATCAGGGAACGCTCAGGCCGCGGCATGGACCGTTAGATCGGTGATCGTCGGCTTGGTGCCACATACGGGGCAATCCGGGTCCGGCCGGATCCGGACCTTTCGGGACTCCCCGTCCAGGGCGTCGATGAGAACCAGCCAGCCGGCGAGGCTGGTACCGATCCCCAGAATTTCCTTGATGACCTCGATGGCCTGAAAGGATCCGGCCTGCCCGGCGAGAGCGCCGAACACGCCACCCTGCGCGCAGGTCGGCACCGTTCCCGCCGGGGGCGGCTCCGGAAAGAGGCAGCGGTAACACGGATGCTCTGCCGCGTATCCCTTCCAGGTGGCGAGCTGGGCCTCGAACCGCAGCAACGCGGCCGACACCAGCGGTTTGGAGGCCAGCACGCAGGCGTCGTTCACCAGAAAACGGGTCGCGAAGTTGTCGCTGCCGTCGGCGATCACGTCGTAACCGGCGACGAGATCGGCAGCATTCCCCGGCGCGAAGCGCTCGGCGTGCGGCTCGACGGCGATCGTGGGATTGATTCTGCGTGCCGCGGCCGCGGCGCTCGCGGCCTTCGGGGTGCCTAGGTCTTCGGTACCGTGCGCGATCTGGCGCTGCAGGTTCGACAGGTCGACCGCGTCGTCGTCCACGATCCCGATGCGCCCGACACCGGCCGCCGCGAGGTACAGCACGAGCGGCGATCCAAGGCCCCCGGCGCCGACCACGAGGACGCTGGCCGCCAGCAACTGCTGCTGCCCGGTACTGCCCACCTGCGGCAAGACGATGTGACGGGCATAGCGCTGGATCTGCTCTTCGGTGAAGTCGGCAGTCATGCGGCCGGCTGTCCGTGGCCGGTCCCGGTCGACCCGAAGCCGCCCGAGCCCCGGTGGGTCGCCGACAGTTGCTGAACTTCTTCGAAGCGGATTGCGGTCAATCGCTGGATCACGAGCTGCGCAACCCGTGCGCCGCGCTCGATGACGTGCGGTTCGTGCCCGTGGTTGATCAGGATGACCGCGACTTCGCCCCGGTAATCGGCGTCGATTGTCCCGGGACCGTTGAGCACCGTGATCCCGTGCCGGAGAGCCAGTCCCGACCGCGGCCGTACCTGCCCCTCGTACCCCGCGGGGATCTCCAGGGTCAGCCCGGTCGGGATCACGACGGACCCGCCGGGGGCGAGCGTCACGGCTTCCGGGATCGCGGCGGGGAGATCGAAGCCGGAACTCCCTTCGGTCATCCTGGCCGGCAGCTCCTCGAGTGCGTGCGGTAGGCGGCGGATTCGGACTGTCAGGGATGTCTCGCTGGCCGTCATGGACGGGCTGCCGGTTCGACCAGAGCGTCTGCGATGCGTTCGGCGAGCCGGTCCGCCACCTCCTCCTTGCTGAGGCGGGGCCACGTTTCGGTTGCCTGGGATGTGATGAGGTGGACGGTGTTGCTGTCGCCCCCGAACACGTTGCTGTCGTCCGAGACATCGTTGGCGACGATCCAGTCGCATTGCTTGCGTTCGCGCTTGGCGCTGGCGCGGTCGACGACGTCCTCGGTTTCCGCGGCAAACCCGACGACCAGCCGGGGACGGTCGTTCGCCGTCTGGGAGAGCTGCGCGAGGATGTCTGGATTTTCCTCCATCTCGTAGCGCGGCGGCTTCCCATTGCGGCGCGACAGCTTCTGTTTGTGCACAGCCTTGACCCGCCAGTCGGCGACAGCGGCCACGCAAACCGCGACGTCCGCGGGCAGCGCCTCCCGGCACGCGGCGAGCATTTCCTCTGCGGTTTCCACCTGGGTCAGGCAGGCCACCGGAGGCGGCGGCTGGACGCTGGGGCCCGTCACCAACGTCACCTCCGCGCCGCGCCGGGCGAGGGCGCCGGCGACGGCGTGGCCCTGCTTACCGGACGATCGGTTGCCGAAGTAGCGGACCGGATCGATGGGTTCGATGGTGGGACCGCTGGTCACCAGGGCCCGGATGTTGTGGAGGGGCTTCGGCTGCGCCAGCAGCGTCTCGATGGCTCCAACGATGTCGGCCGGTTCGGCCAGGCGGCCTGGCCCCTCCTCGCCGCAGGCGAGATCGCCGGAACCCGGATCGATGAAGTGAATGCCGTCGCTGCGCAGCCGGTCGACGTTCCGCTGCGTCGCGGGATGCGCCCACATCTGCACGTTCATTGCCGGCGCCACCAGTACCGGGGCGGTGGTGGCGAGGAGGACCGTGGTCGCGAGGTCGTCGGCAAGTCCGGTCGCCATCTTCGCCAGGAAGTCGGCGGTCGCGGGCGCGACGACCACCAGGTCGGCATCGCGCGCCAGCCGGATGTGCCCCATCTCGCTCTCATCGGTGAGCGAGAACAGGTCCCGGTAGACATTTTCGCCCGAGAGGGCTGCCAAGGCCAGCGGCGTGACCATCTCGCTCCCGCCGGGGGTGAGGATGGAACGCACGCTTGCGCCCCGTTCACGCAGCCGGCGGACGAGGTCGAGACTCTTGTAGGCGGCGATGCCGCCGGTCACGATCAGGAGAATGCGGGTCGGTTCAGTCATGGGCACAACGGGCAAGCGTGGCGCGGTCCCGCCGAGCGCGCGGTTCAGGCTCCGGCGCGCGGAACGATGACGGCGGGTCCGGTCGCAGTAACCGAAGCATAAGGGAACTCATCGGAGCCGTGCGTCCAGACGCGTTCCGGCTGCACCGGGGGGCCGTAAGGCGCTCAGGTTTCCTCCAGCAGCAACGGCAGCTCCACGTGCATGTCATCGATGAGCTCGATGGGGTAGTCGCCCGTGAAGCAGGCGGCGCAGTAGGGCATGCGTTTGCCGTTCGGCTGGCCCCCGTGCACCGCTTCAAACAGGCTCTCGAGCCTGACGAACCGGAGGCTGTCGGCACCGATCTTGGCGGCGATCGCATTTTCGTCCATCTGCGCCGCGATGAGCTCCTTGCGTTCGGGCGTGTCCACGCCGTAGTAGCAGGGATGCGTGGTTGGCGGGCTCGCGATCCGCATGTGCACCTCGCGGGCCCCGTTCGTCCGGAGCATTTCCACGATCTTGGTCGATGTGGTACCGCGCACGATGCTGTCGTCCACCAGCACGATGCGCTTCCCGTCGATGGCGTCGGCATTCACGTTGTGCTTGAGGCGGACGCCGAGGTGGCGAATCTCGTCGGTCGGTTCGATGAAGGTGCGCCCCACGTAGTGGTTGCGAATGATCCCGAGTTCGAAGGGCAGTCCGGCCTGGTCGGCGTAGCCAAGGCCGGCCGGGACGCCTGAGTCCGGGACCGGGACGACGATGTCGGCATCGGCGGGCGCATCCCGCGCGAGCAGCCGCCCGATCTGCTGACGGACGGCGTACACGTTCTTGCCTTCCACCACGCTGTCGGGGCGGGCAAAGTAGATGTACTCGAAGATGCAGAACGTCCGTGGCGCCCTGCCCAGGGCGCCGGGGAGGGACCGCACGCCATCCCGACCAATGTGCACGATTTCGCCCGGCGCCACGGACCGCTTGAACTTGGCCCCGATGATGTCGAACGCGCAGGTCTCGGACGCGAGAACAGCCTGGCCGTGCAGTTCTCCCAGGACCAGCGGCCGGACGCCGTTGGGATCGCGCGCGCCGATCACGCCGGTTTCCGAGAGCGCGATCAGCGAATAGGCGCCCTCGACCTGGTGGAGCGCCTCGATCAGGCGGTCGAGAAACGTCGGCCCGCTGGCGGTCGCGATCAGGTGGACGATGACTTCGGTGTCCATGGTCGACTGGAAGATGCATCCCCGCTGAACGAGGTCCCGCTTGAGGGTGCGCGCATTGGTGAGGTTGCCGTTGTGGGCGATCGCGACGCCGCCCTGGGCAATCTCGGCGAAGATCGGCTGGATGTCCCGAAGCTGGGTCTTGGTGCCGCTGGTCGAGTATCGGTTGTGGCCGATCGCCGCATTGCCCGGCAGCATGCCGATCACCTTTCCCGAACCGAACGAGTCGCCGACCCTTCCCTGCGCCCGGTGGGCAAAGAACTGGTTGCCGTCGAAACTGACGATCCCGGCTGCCTCCTGGCCGCGGTGCTGGAGGGCGTGCAGGCCCAGCGCGGCAATGGCCGACGCATTCTCCGTCCCGAACACGCCGAAGATCCCGCACTCTTCGCGGAAGCTGTCGATTGCTGGGCGGGAGTCGTCACGGGCAGTGCGGATCATGGATCGCTGCCTCCTTCGCCGCTGCCGGATTCGATCTGGATCAGGCGGTCGAATTCCTTGCGGTCCTGGCCCGGATAGCCAACCTCGGCCTGCGGCTCCGTCGTCTCGGGCGTCGGGGTCTCCATGCGCCGGAGGAGATCGGCCGCGTCGGTCGCGTCGCCGGTGGAGCAACTGTGGTTGACCATCAAGGCGGGCCCGGGGACCAGTACGGCGAGCATGTGGGCGCCATAGAGTACCACGGGCAGGGTCCGTGCCTCGCGCACGAATTGCGGGCAGTCCGTGAAGACCAGGCCGGACGCGAACAGGCCGATATACAGCGCGGAAATGATGACCAGGCCGCGCACCGCCCCGAAGATGAACCCCAGCGCCCGGTCCAGCGGCGCCAGCACGCTTGCGGCGATGGCGCTGGCGAGCGGGACGATGGCGAACGTGAGGATGACGATCGCCGCGACAAAGATGCCCAGGGCGCCGATCCCGCGCGCGATGACCGAATCGCCGACCAGCGGCATGACGAGATCGCCGGCCCAATCGAGCAGCCACAGCGACGCCAGGCCTGACACGATCCAGGCGGCCAGCGAGAGTGCGCTCTGCACGAAGCCGCGCGCATATGCCAGCGCGCCGGAGAACAGCACCGTGCCAACGACCACGAAGTCGGCGATGGTCATGTCGGCGGCTCCGCGGTCACCGGGCCGTCGGCGCGTCCGTGAACGAATTGCTCGACATGGGCGGAACCGCTCCGGTCGAGTTCGGCGACCGGGCCTTCCCAGACGATGCGCCCGCCGTGCAGCATGGCGACGCGGTTCGCGATCTGGCGCGCGCTGGCGAGGTCGTGGGTGATGGTGACGGTGGTGGCCCGCAGCCGCGTGACGCAGTCCTCGATCAGCCGGTTGATCGTGGCGGCCGTGATCGGGTCGAGGCCCGATGTGGGCTCGTCGAAGAACAGGAACTCCGGGTCGGCAGCGATGGCGCGGGCGATCGCCGCGCGTTTCTGCATGCCGCCCGAGAGTTCGGACGGGAAGAGGTTGGCCGCGCGCTCGTCCAGCCCGACCTCGGCGAGCTTGGTGCACGCGACCTCGTAGGCCTGAGCACGCCGCATCGACCCGGTGTGAAACAGCGCGAACGCGACATTTTCCCAGATGGGAAGGGAGTCGAAGAGCGCGCTTCCCTGGAACAGCACCCCCGAGCGTCGCATGAGCGCCTGCGGCCCGCTGGACGGCAGTTCGTCCCGGGGGATGCCTGCGAACCGCACGGTGCCCGCATCCAGGGGCAGCAGCCCGAGGGCGCACTTGAAACTCACGGACTTCCCGGTGCCGGAGGTGCCGATGACCGCGAGCGAATCACCCGCCATCGCGGTCAGGTCCATGCCGTCCAAAACGGTCTTCCGGCCGAAGCGCTTGACCAGGCCGCGGAGTTCGATTGCGGGTGCCTGGGCCGACCCGGTCATCGCGAGAAGAAGGCTTCTGTGATGAGGTAGTTGGCGACCAGGATGAGGGCCGATGCCGACATCACGGCGTTGGTCGTGGCGCGCCCGACTCCGCGCGCGCCGCCTTCGGAGTGAAAGCCGTGGTAGCTCCCCATCAGGACGATCAGGAAACCGAACACGGCCGCCTTCACGAGGCCCGACACCACGTCCAGCGTCTGAAGGCTTTCCAGGCAGCGGTTCAGAAAGATTCCGGGCTCGAAGCCCAGCTTGCCAACACTGATCAAGAACCCGCCCATCGTGCCGATGACATCGGCGATCAGGACCAGCGGGGGCAGCGCCAGCACGCCGGCCAGCAGGCGCGGTGCCACCAGGTACTGAAGCGGATTGGCTGACAGCGTGACCAGGGCATCAAGCTGCTCGGTCACGCGCATGGTGCCGGTTTCAGCGGCGATGGAGGCGCTGACCCGTCCCGCCACCATCAGGGCCGTGAGCACCGGGCCAAGCTCGCGTGTCAGGGACACCACCAGGACCGAGGGGATGGCGCTCTCCGCCGCGAACCTGCTGAAGCCGGTGTAGCTCTGCAGCGCCAGCACCATCCCGGTGAAGATCGCCGTCAGTCCGACAATGGGGAGCGAGTAGTAACCGATTTCGAGGAACTGACGGACGGCCAACCGCAGGAAATACGGCGGTCGCACGGCCGCCAGGACCGATTCGGCGGTGAACAGGGCGACCCGCCCGGTGGCGGCGAGGAACTCGAGCACCACCCGACCGATCGGGGCCAGCGGATTGGGCCAGGCTCGCACGCGTGTCAGTCCACGTACAACCGGGGGACGCGGCTGCCGAGGCGGGCAAGAATCTCGTATCCGATCGTACCGCCCCGCGCGGCCACGTCATCCACCGGAACTAGGTCGCCCAGCAGTTCCACGGGGGTACCGGGTCGGGCCACATGGTCCGGCACGCCGGAAACGTCAACGGTGACCAAATCCATGGAGATTCGCCCCACCACTGGCGCGACATGGCCACCGATCGCCACGCGGCCCGTATTCCCGAGGTGTCTCGGGTACCCATCGGCATAGCCCGCCGACACGGTTGCAATGCGTCGCGCATTCGGGGAAACCCAAGCGTGACCGTAGCCTACACCCTCTCCCCGGTCAACGGAGCGCACCTGCAGGACCCGCCCCACCAGGCGGGCAACGGCACCCATCGGATTGGGATGCGCGGGTGTGGGATTGATCCCGAACAGGGCTGCGCCCGCCCGGGCCAGATCAAACCGGAAGGCGGCGGGCAGCCAGATTCCGGATGAATTGGCCAGGCTCGCGCGGGCGACAAACGGCGCCAGTTTCCGTGCGGCTTCGAACTGCGCGAGTTGCGCGGCATTGAGCGGGTGGTCGGGCAGCTCTGCCACGGCCAGGTGGCTCATCACGATCCCGATATCCAGTCCGGACCGGAGGTCTGGTTCCGCACAGAACGCGCGCCAATCCGCCGCTTCGTAGCCCAGCCGATTCATGCCCGTGTCCACGTGCACCGCCGCGGCGAGCGTCCGGCCCGTGCGAACTGCGGTGGCCTGGCGGGCTTCGGTCTCGCCAGGGTGGTTCAGGACCGGGACCAGGTCGCTGTCGGCGGGCAGATCGGCCCCCCCGGCCAGGACATGGATGGGAGCGTCCGGGACGACAGAGCGGACGACGGCGCCTTCGTCTGGCGTGGCGACGAAGAAGACGCCGCAACCCGCGTTCGCCAGCGCCGCGGCAACGCGGCGTGATCCCATCCCGTAGGCGTCCGCTTTCACGACTCCGGCAACTTCGCAGTCGGAACCGGCGCGCTGCCGGAGCGTGCGGAAGTTGGCTTGCACCGCCCCAAGGTCGACGACCAGAACGCAGCTGGCGCGAGCCAGCGCCTTCTCCAGCGCGCTGCCGCCCGGGAGCGGCTGACTACTGTTTCGGTTCGTGGAGATCGCTGAAGCGGGTGAAGCGCGGGTCGAAATGGACGTTGGCGACGCCTTGTCGGCCATGGCGCTGCTTGCTGACGTAGATCTGCGCGGAGTTTGCGGTCTTCTCGAGGCGCGCCATCCAGCGGTCGTAGCGGGGTCTGAATTTCGCCTCGTCCTCGTCATCTCGGGGCTGCGGCTCCTGCTGGCGCAGGTAGTAGTGTTCGCGGTAGATGAACAGCACCACGTCCGCGTCCTGCTCGATCGAGCCTGAGTCCCGGAGATCCTGCAGTTGCGGCCGCTTGTCGTCGCGGCCCTCCACCTGACGGCTCAGCTGCGATAGCGCGACCACCGGGACGTTGAGTTCCATCGCGATGGACTTGAGGCCCTGGGAGATTTCGCTGATCTCGTTGACTCGGGAATTGTGGTTCCGCGTCGCGGTCATCAGCTGCAGGTAGTCGACGACGATCAGGCGCAGCCCGTGCTCGGTCCGCATCAGGCGCCTCGCCCGGGTCCGGAGTTGCGGGATGGAGATGGCGGGGGTGTCGTCGATGAAGAGACGCAGTTCCTCCAAGTCCTTCGAGACATCGATCAGCTTCGTGAGGTCCCGGTCATTGATCGCGCCACGCCGGATCGATTCGGAGGAAATGCTGGTCTCGGCCGAAAGGATCCGGTTGGCCAGCTGGGTGGCGGCCATTTCCAGCGAAAACACCGCCACGATCCCTTTTTGCTTGTCGGCGTCCTCCTCCCAGGGAATGAAGGTCTCGGGCCGGCTCGCGACGCGCGCGAAGTCGGTCGCAAGGGCGGTCTTGCCCATGCCGGGCCTGCCGGCAAGGATGATGAGATCAGAGCGATGGAAGCCGCCGAGCAGGTCATCAAGCTCGGTCAGGCCTGACGTGACGCCGGAGAGTTTGCCGCCCAGCTGGTAGGCCATTTCCGCGGCGTGGATGGCATCGGTGAGCCCGCTGACGAACGGCTGTGGCCCGCCGGGCCCCTTACCGTGCTCGGAAATCTCGAACAGCCGCTGCTCGGCGTCCTCGATTTGCGCCGCCGCAGAGCTTTCCACCCGCACGTCCGACGCGTTGTATTCAATGCGGGCGCCGATTTCCATGAGCGATCGGCGCTGGGCCAGATCCAGGATGATCTCGCCGTACTGACGGGCGGCCTCCGGCGGCATAGCGCCATGGACCAGCCGCTCCAGGTAGTCATCAACCCCGGCAAGGGCCTGGTCCTTCGCAAACTGCGGTTTCAGCGTGACCGCGTCGGCCCGACGGCCCTGTTGGATGAGGCCGCGGACCGCCTCGAAGATGCGGCCGTGGACCGGGACGTAGAAGTGCGAGCCGCGCAGCTGTTCGACGTATTCGAACGCCCGGTCGTTATGAAGCAGCGTTCCGAGCAGCGCCTCTTCCGCCTCCAGGTTTCGCGGCGGTGACTGGTCGCCGGTCTCCGTCTGCTCGGGGGACGCGGAACCGGGCGGCGGGATCGGGTGAGGGTCGTCGGGCATCCGGGACAGATTGGTGCATGACCGTACTCGCTGCAAGGGTGGCCGGAGGCAACCAACAGCCAAGCCGGTCGCCCCGCGCACACGGTCCGGAAAAGGGTGCCGGACCGGGACTCCTGCCTCGCGTTTGCCGGTGTCGGGGACGGTCCGGCGCCGGCCGACCGGTCGTCCAGCCGCCGGCATGACGCCCGGGCTGCGAGCGCGCTCCCGGCGATTGCGGGGTGCAGTGGCGCGCGGCCACGAAGCGGTTGCCCGCGAGCGCGGGAATCGTCGCTTGTTTGCTGTTCAATCGCCCGGCGGATACGGTCATTTGCAGGATCAGGCCGACCGCGGGGGCAATGCCGGCTGCCAGCCGGTACGCGATGCGGGCGGGTTCCAACTTTCCAACGTATCCGGGATCACGAAGCCATGAAATCGATCGCCACGGTGCTAGTCGCCGCTCTTACCTTGACGCTGGGTGCCGCGGGCGCCCTGGCAGCCGAACAGCGGGCAATCCTCACGCTGGAGGCAGCAAAGGTGATCGCGGAAGCGTGTGAGGCCAAGGCAGCCGAGATGGGCTGGCGGCCCGTCATCATCGCCATCTACGACCAGGGTGCCGACCTCAAGTACTTCAGCCGTACCGATGACGCCCAGCGGGGCAGCATTCAGGTCGCCATGCTGAAGGGGCAGACCTCGGCGAACTTCCCGCGTTCCACGCGTTCATTCGGGGAATTCATCTACAAGGGCGACCGCCCCCACGGGGCCCAGCATGTTCCGGGGCTCGTCATCTTCCCCGGAGGCCTCCCGATCATGACGGCCGATGGTCAACACGTCGGGGGTGTCGGCGTGTCGGGGGCCACGTCCGACCAGGACGAGGTTTGCGCGCAGGCGGGAATCGATGCCGCGGCAGAGTTGCTGAAGTAGCAGGTCGCTGGCCGGCGACGTGCCTCCAGTCCGGGCTGGTCGCTGTTGCAGGCCCGGATCGGCGTGCGAGCCGGTCGCAGTGGCGGGGACAGCGGTGGCCCGAGGGCTTGCCTGTGGTACCGCGGGCGCTACGTTTACGCGCCGGCCGGGGCCTCCGCAAAGGGCGTTCTTCCGGTGTCCGCGGTCCGGTACCGGTTGCCGCCGCAGCCGGTACCTCCTTTTCAGCCCCACGACTGATCTCTAGCTCCTCTTGGAGCGTCTGGGCGAACGGAAACGCCTACGTGCATCAGGGAGCACGACTATGAAACTCTATTTCGACCCGATCACGGTGAACTGCCGCAAAGTGGTTGCCGGATTGGACCTCATCGGCGCCGGGTACGACGAGGAAGTTCTCGACTACTTCGGCGGTGACCACAAGAAGCCCGATTACAAGGAAATCAACCCGAACGCCGAGTTGCCGGCGCTGGTCGATGGTGACCTCGTGCTCTGGGAATCAAACGCGATTCTCGTCTACGCCGCCGAAAAGGCTGGCAACCGGGCGGTGTACCCCGCCGATCCGAAGATTCGCGCCGACATCACCCGCTGGCTGCTTTGGGAGTCGAGCAAGTGGTTCGATGGGTGTTACGTTTTCCTGGTGGAGAATGTCGTCAAGCCGATCCTTGACGACAAGCCGGACCAATCGGTGCTGGAGAATCATGCGCCCACCTTCCACGGGCTGGCCTCGATCCTCGAGGCACGGTTGAAGGGCCGCGAATGGATCAGCGACGACCACGCCACCATCGCTGACATCGCCGTGGCGGCGCCCATGCACCTGCACGGGGTACAGAAGCTGCCCCTGGACAACTATCCGGGCATTCGCGCCTGGATGAGCCGGGTGGAAGCACTCCCGTGCTGGCAGAAGTCGGACCCGGTGCCGCACATTCCGCAGGAATTGCTCGCCAAGCTGGCGTAGGCCTCGGCGCACCGCGCCGACGACGGATTGCCCGGCTTCCGTCGCCAGAACCCCGGGGGGGCCGGATCGGTTGACCGCACCGGAGCCCTGGGGCGGCGACAACTGCGGAAACACGATCGTAAGGACCGTGCGGGACGCGGGCGCGGCAGGTCTTGGCCCCGCGCCCGGTCAGGCTTCGCGCGGGCTGGCCCTCGTGGACATGCGCACTGGACACCGGGCACGCCGGTGTCCGGGCGCATTACGGCGTGGCTGCGCTCCGCACTTCCTGCCCTGGAAACAGCGCCAGAAGTTTTTTCAGGCAGCCGCTCCAGCCACTCTCGTGCCGGTCGCGTGCCTCGCGGTCGGCGAACCGGGAATGGGTGACCGTCAGGTGCGTCGTGCTGGCTGATCCGGGAGTAAACTCGACGGTGACCAGTGATTCGATGTCACTGCCCTCCCATTGCCAGGTGTGCACGAGACGTCGATTCGGAATGACTTCGCGGTAGACGCCCCGGGTCAGGTGGCTCTCTCCGTCGGTGCCGTGCATCTCAACGAGAAACGTGCCCCCGACCTCGAGTTCGGCGATGGCCCGGGCGACCCTGAGTTCGCCCGGCGCGAACCACTTGCGCATCGATTCCGGGTCCGTCCAGGCGGAGTACACCTGGTCCACCGGCGCATCGATGGTGCGTTGTAGTGACAGAAAGAGCTCTTGCTCCAGCGGCTGTGGCTCTGCCATGTCGTAAGCTCCTGAACGGGTTCATACGAGGGATTGGAAACGGTTGACCGCCGTCAGTCGGGTTTGCCGGACTTCTGTCCGACCATTGCATCAAGTGCGTCCAGACGTTCAGCCCAGAAGCGCTGGTGGAAGCCCAGCCAGGCGCGGGCGTCGGCGAGTGCAGCAGGGTTGAGCCGACAGACCCGTTCGCGGCCCCGTGCCTTGCGCGTTACCAGGCCGGCGCGTTCAAGCACGCCGAGGTGTTTCGACACCGCGGCAAAAGAGATAGGAAAAGGTCCCGAGATATGCCCGACGGTCGCCTCCCCCTCGGCCAGCCGATCGAGGATGGCCCGGCGGGTAGGGTCGGACAGCGCGTGGAAGACCCGATCAAGGTGATGTTCAACCATGTGGTTGAACATAATCGTCTCGGACTCGATTTTCAACCGTTTGGTTAAATTTTTTTCGCCGAACGGTGACAGGGGCGGATGCGCCGCCGCCCCTCAGTGTGAAGTCGCACCCACCGCGCGGGTTCGCGGGGGGCTCGACTGCCCTAAGGCAGGGTGACGAGACCGCCCGACGTCACATACGTCTGGCCGGTGACAAAGCTCGCCGCATCGCTCAACAGGAAGTAGGTCAGCTCCGCGACGTCCTCGGGCTTCCCAGTGCGCGCTGCGGGCGTTGACGCGATAATGCGGTCGCGCATCTCTTCGCTCATGTCCTTGGTCATGTCGGTATCGATCAACCCCGGCGCGACACAGTTCACTCGGATCGCCGGTCCGAACGCGATGGCACAGCTGCGCGAGAACGAGATGACGGCGGACTTCGACGTGCCGTAAGCGATCAGGCGGTCGCGTCGGATGCGGCTCGGAGCGATACCGTTGATGGACGAGATGCATACGATGCGCCCGTAGTCCTGGGCCAGCATCCGCTCCTTGGCGCGCCACACGCAATGGAACGTGCCGTCCAGGTTGACCGACAGAATTCGCCGCCACACGTCCGCGGTCATGTCGGCGTTATCGTCAAAGGACGCGATCCCGGCGTTGGTCACCAGCAGATCGACAGTGCCGCGTTCGGCTTCGATCGCGTCGTACATGGCGTCCGTGGCCTCCTGCGAGGACACGTCACCCTGAAAGAGGCCGCCGCTCCCGCCTGCGGCGGTGACAAGCTCGAGCGTTTCCGCCGCGGCGTCGGGGTTGGCCGAATAGTTGATCGCTATCCAGGCGCCGGCCTGTGCCAGGCGTACACAGATGGCGCGGCCTATCCCGCGCGAGCCGCCGGTCACGAGTGCCGTCCGTCCGGCAAATTCCTTATCGCCCACGAGCAATTCTCCTTGTCTGTTCGGCCGCCAACGCGTCAAGCGTTCTCGTCCGTCTTGCAACTCTCGCATTGGTCTGCGATGCCGGGCCTGTGCGGGGCTGCTGCCGCGGTGAGCGGTCCCGGGCGCGTGCCGATGCTATTCGAAGGTGCCGAGTTTCCAAGGCCAGCCCATTTCCGGAAGGGTATCCACCACCTCGAAGGACCTGGTCTCGGAGAACCTCCGCCCGTAGCGGTCAACGGTCACGATGTCCATCGTGTGGACACCGACCGGCAGCGACGGCGGGAGGTCGGCCCGCCAGAGATGACTCGATTTCCGGGTCAACATCCACGACTGGAACGGGCCGGCAGCGCCCTGCCAGGAGACTCCGCGCCAGGTTGTGAACCCGGCCGTCGCCTCACGGCCTACGGTACTACGGAAAGCGAGGCGGCCCTGGGTCGCCTGCAGCGCCAGCGCCTGCGGATCCGCGAACTCGACCCCAACCCTCGCCGGTTCGCCGGTGCCGGATTGCGTCCGGGTCGCCTGGATGGGTTCGCCGTTGGCGATCGATACGGACACGCGGCTGTCCCGCGAACCGTTCCAGACGTTGATGGCCAGCCAGGTCCCGTCTCGCAGGTCTTCAGCGGTCACCATGTTCCGGTCGCCGAGGTCGGAAACCGTGACCGGCGGCAACGTGTCGGAGGGGGTCGGGTGGCCGTCGACAAAGTCCAACAGCGCCCTTGCCCATGAGCGAAAGCGCGGCGTGCTGAACGCGGCATGGAACTGCTGCTCCGGCCCGCGCCCGAAAGCCTGGAAGGTGTCGACATAGGTCGCCCCGTCGAACGTCAGCACGTAGAAGCCCCGCGGCGCACCCTGGCGCTGGGTGGCATGCGGGATGCCGTCGTTGTCGAGGTCGCCGGCCCACCACGAACCCGAAACCGCCCCCGTCACGATCTGATGAAACGGCGCCGGTCCCGTACCGGTCGCCTGCCGCCAGCCGGCAAAATGTTCGCCCGGCAAGATCTGTTCGATGGTGTGCGTATGCCCGGACAGGCCGAGGGTCGGACGGTCGCCGATCAGGGCATGGAGTTCGGAGAGGTTGTCGATCTGGTGTTTCCGGGTCGTGGAGTCGGAAAAGCTGACGAACGGAATGTGCGTGTTGACCACGAGCAGTCGGTCGTCCGGCACATGGGCGAGGTCGTTGCGGAGCCAAGCGAGCTGCCGGTCGTGGATCACGCCGTTGTACGTGGGGCGGGCGTCCGGCGCACAGAAGGGATGATCGTCGATGCCGTTGCAGGGATAGCGGACGTCGTCCAGCACGATGAAGTGAACCTTCCCGATGTCGAACGAGTAGTACTCGGGTCCCCATTCCCGCCGGAACGTGTCGAACGAATGCGCGTCACTGGGGGCGTCGAAATCGAGGTCGTGGTTGCCGGCGACGTAATACTGGGGGACTCGGCCCTGCGCGATGACGCGTTTGAACCGGCCGAAGAGCGAGAGGTCGTCGCCCATGACGTCGCCCTCGAAGATCAGGCATTCGGTGGCCGCGGTGTCGCGCCCGGCCAGCATGGCACCGACGGTGTCGCGAACGTACGAGACTTCCAGGTTCGTATAGGGCTGGGTGTCACCGAAGATCAGGCACTCGAACTGATCTCCGACCGGATCCGGGATGAGCGGGAAATTGACTGCCGCGGGCAGCGGCCCGGTTGGCTTGATGCCGCCGAACCGAAGGTCGGGTGAGCCTGCGACCTTGTGGACGTAGTTGAACTGGGGGACCATGTCGTCGTCGAGCGGGACGGCATAGTCCGCCGGTTTCGTAATGAACACGTTCATGTCGTCATAGGCGGGCAGAGCGTATTCGCCGGAAGGGTCGGTGCGTACGACTTCCCGGCCGTTCGAGACCATCACGTCCGGAATGCCGGGTTCGGCCGCATCCAGCATCGAGTTGCGATTGCTGTCGAGAAATACCGTTCCGCGCACGACAGGCCCGCCGCCGCCATCTCGAACCACCTCGACGGAGCCGAGGTAACTCGCGTCCTTACCTTGAGGGCTGACGGCCGGCGTGACGAGCAACACCGCCATCACGAGCGTGCCGATTGCCGGCGCCTTCGGTGGAGCCATGGTGTTGGTGAACTCTCGCTCGGTTCCGGTCGCGGACGGTTTCGCTGCAGCAGGGATTCCCGGGTGCAGGACGTTCCAGCTATGGCAGCTGAAGGGGTTCTCTCACTCTGCGGGTAGCTCGACGGGGCCCAGGAGGCCGGCCTCCAGCAGTTCAGGTATGAACCCGAACATCTGCTTCTTCTCAATCCGGTCCGGGTAAAGGACCCCGTCCAGATGGTCGCATTCATGCTGCACGACACGGGCGTGAAACCCGTCGGCCGTCCGGTCGATCAACTGACCCGCCGCGTCGAGGCCGCGGTAGTGAATTCGCGAGAAGCGTGGCACGAGCCCGCGCATACCCGGCACGCTCAGACAGCCCTCCCAGGCCTCGTCTGAATCTGCGCCGACCGGTGAAATGTCGGGGTTGATTAGGACCGTCATCGGCACGGGAGGTGCATCGGGATATCGAGGGTTGCTCTCCACGCCAAAAATCACGACCCGGAGCGGTACCCCGATTTGTGGCGCCGCTATTCCCGCGCCGTCGCAGGCCCGCATGGTGTCGAGCATGTCGCCAATCAAGTCACCCAGTGCCGAGTCGCTGATGTCGTCAACCGGATCGGACTTTCGCCGCAATCTCGGATCGCCCATCCGAAGGACATCGCGTACTGCCATCGCCGCTCCTTTCGTGACGTCCAGACCTGGCGATTCCCTGGGGTGCCATGCCAGACCGCCAACAGAGTGTAGATACTGTGGGAACTTCTAAGATAATCATCCGCGCGCCTGCTGGACTTGGGCTGGCCAAGGCCAAGGCAGAGCCAGCAGATATGCCCTGCCCGGACTTGCCCCGAGTATCCATGGGAAACCCTGCCCCCGCGAACGGGATCAGCCGCACACCTCGAGAGTCCGCGTCGGAACCCTCTTCCCCGACGCAGGGCCCGAACGGCGCACCGCCTCGACGGAGTGCATCCATATGAATTCGAACGCGGCGCGGGTGGCCATTCGTGAAGGTGCGGCCGCATCCGGCCTGCGCGTCGACGGGAACCTGAATCTGGTCGGCTGCCTGGACGTAGCGTCGCTACCGGCCAATCTCGACGTCAGGGGAAGTTTGCACCTGAACAGCTGCACCGGTCTTGCACAGTTGCCTGCCGGCTTGCGCGTTGGCGGCTACCTGGACGTAACAGGCTGTACCGGGTTGACGGACCTGCCGACGGACCTCGACGTCGACGGCAACATCAACCTGTCGTATTGCCTGGGACTGGTCGCCCTGCCTACCGGTTTCCACGCCAAGGGCAGCCTCAGCATGGCTCACTGTACCGGGCTATCCGAACTTCCGCCGGGACTGCGGACAGCTCGCCACCTCATACTGACCCGTTGCACCAGCTTGGAAACCGTCCCAGCGGACCTCGTGGTCGGCGGAAATCTCGAATTGACCTACTGCACGAGGCTGCGAACGCTGCCGGCCACCCTCGCCGTGGGTGGCGGCCTCTACCTGAACAACTGCAGGGACCTGGCGGCACTCCCGGACGCCCTCCACGTGAAGCGCGGCCTCGATTTGACCGGGTGCGCGCAGCTGGAGGCGCTCCCCGACAACCTGCGCGTGGATGGGGATCTCGATCTCACCGGGTGTACGCGGCTGCGGGTGCTGCCCCCGGATCTTCAGGTTGGTGGAAGGCTGGTTGTCGAGGGTTGCACGGGCCTTCGTCGCCAGCCTGTAGCGTCCGGTTGACTCCGTCGCTTTCGCACGCCGAGAG
>JAJEGJ010000112.1 GCA_022819905.1 Alphaproteobacteria bacterium | reverse complement strand
ATCAAGAGCCTGATTCCGGGTCTGGAGGTCATCGCCGCGGGTCTGCGCCGTCGCCAGGTCCTGGGTCAGCCGCTGAACGTCGGCATCGAGAGCCTGATTCCGGGTCTGGAGGTCATCGCCGCGGGTCTGCGCCGTCGCCAGGTCCTGGGTCAACCGCTGAACGTCGGCATCGAGAGCCTGGTTCCGGGTCTGGAGGTCATCGCCGCGGGTCTGCGCCGTCGCCAGTTTCTGCGTGAGCTGCGTCACATCTTCGGAAAGAGAATCGTTTTGGTTCTTCAGATCTGCAGCGAGCGTCTCGGTTTCCTGTACCAGCTGTGTGAGTCGTCGGACATCTGCCGCAAGGGCGTCATTCTGGGCCTGTCGATTTGCAGCGAGGGTTTCGGCTGCCGTGAGCGACTGCGTGAGTTCGCGGACCTCGAGAGTCAATTGCTCGTTTCTCGTCTCCAGGTTTTCCCCGAGGGCTTCAGCGGCCTGAAGCGACTCGGTGAGGAGTCGGACTTCATCGCCGAGGCGAACGTTGGCTCCTCGCAGGTTGCTGACCTGAGCCTTGGAGTCATTGAGCGATTGGGTGAGATCGAGGACATTCTCGGACAATTCGGCGTTCTGGGTTTCCTCCCGGGCAAGTTGCGCCGTCAGCGCGTCCATCTGGGAGGTCAGTGATTGCAGTTCCGCATCCCGCCCCTTTAGCAGCAACCCCAGCACAAATTCGGACAGGACATAGATCGCAAGCAGAAAAACGAGGACGAGCAGTAATGTTGAGATACCGTCGACAAAGCCCGGCCAGATATTGGGAGATTGGCGTCGCGTGGGCACGCCGCAGGCTCAGCGCTTGGACCGCGCCTGATCGGTACTGCGCGACTTTGCCTCGGGCTTGGCTGCTGCCGGGGAAGTGCGTCGCGTCGTTTTCGAAGTGGCCCTGGGCGGTTTGGACTCCGGCACGGAAGTGCTCAGGGTGCGTGCGAGCAGCTTGATCTCGCTGCGCACGCCTTGGAGAAAAGCCTCCTGACCGGCGGCGTTCGCTTCGACCAGACGCTTGAGGTTGGAATCCACGCTGCGCAGATGCGCCAAGGAGTGTTCGTCAAGATTGCCGCCGGTGTCGGCGATGCGTTCAATCTGCCGAACAACGGACGACTGATCGCTTCGCAGCTGATCTCCGAGGGCCGCAATCTGGGTGGCGATCGAGGACATCGACTCGCTGACGTTGCGACGTTCATTCTCTCCCCTGACCAGCGCTTTCTGGAGTTCATCGATGCTTTCCGCGGTCTGCTCAAGCAGCGCCTGCACGTAGACAGGAACCGGAGTGTGTCCCAGCTCCAACTCGCTGCCGCTCCCTGCAGAAACGTGTGCCCGGCGAGCAAGCCACTCTTCAAGATCCAGGTAAAAGCGATTCTGCGCCTGGGCAACCTGCAGGTCGAGGAAACCGAGGACCAGCGAGCCCGCAAGTCCGAACAGCGACGAGCTGAACGCAGTACCCATGCCAGCCAAAGGCTCGGTCAGCCCCGCCTTCAATGATCCGAAGATCGACGCGACGTCCCCGCCTTCACTGATCGAGAGATTGCCGATGACGGCGCCGAACGAGCTAACCGTCTGGAGCAGCCCCCAGAACGTCCCCAACAACCCCAGGAAGATCAGTAACCCGATCATGTAGCGGGAAATGTCGCGGGTCTCGTCCAGCCGAAAGTTCACTTGGTCGAGCAGCGAGCGCATGGAGAGCGCGGAGATCAGCGGTCTGGAAGTCTTGGTCTGTTCGGTGAACGTGCGCGCAATCGGGGCAAGCAGATTTGGCGGCCGCGCGTTGGCGATGCTGACACTCATCCCGGACGCGTAGCGCTCCAGCCAGCGGATTTCGGGAACCAGCGCCAGGACCTGGCGAAACGAGTACGCAATTCCGATTACCAGCACGCCTGCGATGAGCCCGTTGAGCGCGGGATTGGCGTTAAACGCCTCCCTGAGCGTTGGCAGCAGCAGCGACGCCAGGACGCCGGACACCACGACGAACACGACCATGCGAATCAGGAATCGGTGGGGGCTATGCACGGTTGATTCCCGCTAGTTGGGCTGAGGCCGGCCCGACAGTGGTCGACCCGCGAATGAGGCGGGACACATCTGGCGGACAACAGTCTCGCTGCCAGATGGCGCGCGCGGCCGCGATCGGCCCAGCATGTCCAACGCGAACAGTACCTGACGAAATGGCAGAAAAATTTGGAAAGATCAAGCTGAGCGGGGTCCGTCGGCGGTATGATTTGGCCGATGGAAACGCCGCTGGTGGCAGGTGCCGGGGGGACGGTGCGGCAACTCTGCTTGGATCGCCGCCGCGGGCCTCGGTCTGACGGCCATCGACCCGGTGTCCCGGGGCGAACACGGGCGGCCTGAACCCCTGCGCGCTTGGTGCCATCGTCAGACTTGTCGCTCAGCCTCCGCCAAGCAGTCTTGAAGAGCAATCGCGATGTCGGGAGTACCAGCCACCACCTCACCCGTGATCAGCGGAGAGGAATTCCTGCGCAGCCCGACGACCGAACCGCCTGCTTCGGTCACACACAGCATGCCCCCTGCGATGTCCCATGGGTTCAGGCCGGTTTCCCAGTACCCATCGACGCGGCCGGAAGCCACGTAGCACAGGTCGAGCGCAGCGGCACCGAACCGGCGAAGTCCGGCCACCCGCTGCATGATCCGACGCTGGCGGGAAAGATGCAGGTCGTGTGCCCCCCGACTCCTGTGCGGCAAACCGAGGGCGATGACCGCTCCGTCAAGGGTGGAACGCGGCGTGATGCGGAGACGCCGGTCGTTCACGTAGGCGCCGCGGCCTTTTTCCGCCCAGTAGGCTTCGTGCTTGATGGGATCGAGTACGAATGCACCGACGATCGTGCCCGCTCGTTCCAGGGCGATCGAAATCGCGAAGTGCGGTATCCCTCGCAGGAAATTCAGGGTCCCATCAACCGGGTCGACGATCCACCGGTGTTCACCGTCGCCCGCCTCCTCCAGGCCTTCCTCCATGAGAAAACCGTAGCCGGGCCGGGCGCGCGAAAGCTCGCGGTGCAAGATTTCTTGGGTCCGTATGTCCGCGGATGTAACGAAGTTGTCGGGCCCCTTGAGAGACACCTGCAGGTTTTCGATTTCGCCGAAATCACGGCGGAGCGGGCGGGCTGCCTTCTCGGCGGCGCCCGACATGACGTTGATGATGGCAGTCGGGTAGGGCACGGCTGGCGGCCACGCGTCCTACGACTTGGCTCGTTCTACGTATGCCCCGTCGAGCGTGTTGACCACGACGCGGGTGCCGGTTTCCACGTGCGGCGGCACCATGGTCCGAACACCGTTGTCAAGCACGGCAGGTTTGAATGAGCTCGAGGCGGTCTGGCCCTTGACAACCGCTTCGGTCTCCGTGATGACCGCAACCGCCGTGTCCGGGAGCCGGATCGCGACCGGCTTGTCCCCCGCGTACTCGACCGTGACATCCATGCCGTCCTGCAGGAAAGGCAAGGCATCGCCGACCATGGCTGCAGGAAACTCCGACTGGTCATAGGTCGTCGTGTCCATGAGCGTGACGGTGCTCCCGTCGCCGAAAAGGTACTGATACGAGCGGCCTTCGATGTACAGCCGTTCCAGGTTTTCCGCGGCGCGAAACCGCTCGTTCAACTTGCTGCCGTTTTCAAGGTTGCGGAGTTCCAGCTGGGCGTAGGCGCCGCCCTTGCCGGTCCGGACCGCCTGCTTCCGTACCACGCGCCAGATGCTGCCCAAGTGTTCAATTACCATGCCGGGGCCGGCTTCGTTTCCCTTGATGCGCATCGCCTATTTCCGCATTGGTCGGAGGGAGGAACGTACCGGCCAAAGTGCGGGGCGGCAACCGCGGTCCCAAGGTTCTGAGGCAAGGCCTCTTCCACCGTCCACCACCGCTTTCGGTGCGATCAAAGCTGCATCTTTTGGGACTTATGTCGAATAGTTGACGAGCTCGCGCCGCCAGCCTTCGATCCGTTTCACGGGTCGCAGGGGTCGCTGAATGCGAACGCCCCTCGCCGTGCAGTTGCGCCAGTCCCTGACGCCGGATGTTCCGGGCCGCGTTCAGGTCCGCATGATCCGCGTGGCCGCAGGCCACACACTCGAAATTCGCCCGGCTGCGGCGCGAGCCAGCCGGTCTTCGGGAAGTACAGCTTGCCGTCCCGGATGCGCACATCCTGCGGGATCGTCACGCTGTCGCGGCCGCGGCGTTTGAACCGCGGCCGCCCGGCCTCGCCCTGGATGGACCGCCGCCAGGCGTCGGCCCGGTATTTCAGGGCGTAGCGCACCGGAGCGTACGGCATGGCCTGCAACCACGGCGTCGCCGGCGGCTTCGCGCCGTACATGCGCGTCGCGTCATGGAGCTGCGCCTGCTGGTCGAGCATCTCGTTCCAGTCGAACCGGCAGGCGCCGGCGACCGCGGCCAGGCGCCGGGCGGTGGGCGGCCGGTCGAACAGCACCCGGTAGACGATCTGGCGATGTTCCACACTGTCAGGCGCGTCAGGTGCCGGGTCGCCGGCACTCTGGTTGGTCGGGCCGGGCAGCGGCAGTTGTTCCATACATGTTCTCGTATCACAGGATCAGTACTGCAACAACCAGGAACAAACCCGACCTGTCAACTAATCGATATAAGCCCCCTATAATTCGCTCTTCGTATCTGCAGCCGTTGATCGGAGTTGAGATGCAGGTCGCACAAATCTACACCGACAATGATTATCGCAATTTCAACTACCTGATCGCGTGCGAAGAAACCGGCGAAGCGCTCGCCGTGGATCCGTTGGCGGCAGACCTCTGCTTGGCCGAAGCCGAACGCCGCGGTTGGACCATTACGAAGTTCGTCAACACGCATGAGCACCTGGACCACACCGGAGGCAACGCACGCATGCGGGAGGCCACCGGGGCCACGCTGTATGCCCATGCAGGTGCCGGAGCTTCCATCGAAGGCATCGATGTGGCGCTCAAGGCGGGGGATTCCATCCGGGTCGGCCGAACGGTGGAGTTGGAAGCTCTGGATACGCCCGGCCACACGATGAGCCATGTCTGCCTGCTCGCACATGCGGACCAACCGTCGCTGTTCTCTGGCGATACCCTTTTCAACGCTGGCGCCGGCAATTGCCACAACGGTGGCCATCCCAAGGAGCTGTATCAAACTTTTCGCACGATCATCGCGAAACTATCCGACGACGTGACCGTGTATCCGGGACACGATTACCTGGAACACAACCTCGGTTTCACCCTCGACCGCGAACCCAGCAATGTGCGGGCGCAGTCCTTGCTTGAGGAAGTACGTGGACGGGATCCCCACCAGGCTGTTCCCACCAGCCTCGGTCTCGAACGGGCGATCAACGTCTTCCTGCGCCTTGACCAGCCGGAGGTGATGGCCCGATTGCTCGACGGAGAAGCCGGACCGGCGACCGGCCTTGATGAGGAAGCAGTGTTCCTGGCGCTTCGCGACCTGCGGAATGTCTGGTGATCGCTTGATCTAACGCAGCGCCCGGACGATTTCCTCGACCATCTTCTTGGCGTCCCCGAACAGCATCAGCGTGTTGTCAGCATAGAAGACGGCGTTGTCGATTCCGGCGTAGCCGGGCGCCAGGCTCCGCTTCACGAACAGCACGGTCTTCGACTGCTCCACGTCCAGGATCGGCATGCCCGCAATGGGGCTGCTCGGATCGGTCCGGGCGGCGGGATTGGTGATGTCGTTTGCGCCGATCACGAAGGCGACATCGGTTGCCGAGAAATCACTGTTGATCTCTTCAAGCTCGAACACGTCCTCGTAGGGAACGGTGGCCTCCGCGAGCAGGACGTTCATGTGGCCCGGCATCCGGCCGGCCACAGGGTGGATGGCGTAGCGAACGGTCACACCCTTGTCCTTCAAGAGGTCCGCCATTTCGCGCAGCGCATGCTGGGCTTGCGCGACGGCCATGCCGTACCCGGGCACGATGATCACACCCGAGGCATTGCCCATGATGAAGGCGGCGTCGTCCGCGTTGCCGCCCTTCGCCGACCGGTCGCCCTGATCAGCTGCGGCCGCGTCGCCCTCCTGGCCAAACCCGCCCAGGATGACGGACAAGAACGGCCGGTTCATGGCTCGGCACATGATGTAGGACAGGATGGCCCCGGAGCTGCCGACCAGCGCCCCGACGATGATCAGCGCGGTATTTTGCAGCGTGAAGCCGATGCCCGCCGCCGCCCAGCCCGAGTACGAGTTCAGCATGGAGACCACGACCGGCATGTCCGCGCCGCCAATCGGAATGATCAACAGGACCCCGATGGCCAGGGCGAGGCCGGTCATGACGCCGAACCAGACCACGTTCTCGTCGCCAACAAACAGCGCAATCAGGGCGATGATCGCGATCCCGAGCAGCAGGTTCAGTGGATGTTGCAGCGGGAATACCGTCGGCGAGCCGCCGACCAGCCCTTGAAGCTTGAGGAAGGCCACAACGGAGCCGGTGAATGTCACCGCGCCGATGACGACTCCGAGCGCCATTTCGACTCGGCTGGCAAGGTGGATGGAACCAGCGGAACCGATTCCGTACGCATCGGGCGCGAACAGTGCCGCCCACGCGACCAGTACGGCAGCGATTCCGACGAGGCTGTGGAATGCCGCCACGAGCTGCGGCATTGCCTTCATTTCGATGCGGAGCGCGATTGCTGCACCGACGACGGCCCCGCATCCGCCAGCCACCGCCGTCCAGCCCAGCTGACTCATGCCGGGCTGCAAGAGCGTGGTGATGATGGCGATGGCCATGCCGGCCATACCGAACAGGTTTCCGCGCCGCGCGCTTTCGGGCGACGACAGCCCCTTCAGGGCGAGGATGAAGCAGACCGCTGCGCCCAGGTAGAGCAGGGCAGCGACATTGGCGGTCACGAGCGGCCCCGCGGTTCCTTGCGCCGGAACATGCCCAGCATGCGCTGCGTGACGATGAACCCGCCGAAGATGTTGACCGCCGCCAGGCCGGTGGCCACGACACCCAGCCACTGCGCGGTCGACAACGAACCCGCCGCGCCCATGTCTTCGTCAGGAGCGATCCCCAGCGCGATGAGGGCTCCGACCACAATGATCCCGGAGATGGCATTGGTCACCGACATCAGCGGGGTATGCAGTGCCGGCGTCACGGACCACACGACGTAGTACCCGACAAACACGGCCAGGACAAAGATCGTGATGTTGATGATGGTTGGATCAGCCATTCGTTAGGTCCTTAAGTGATTCATGCACGACAGCACCGTCTCGCGTGACGACGCTGGCGGCCACGATCGGGTCGTCCCAAGGAACGTTGAGGTCGCCGCCTTCCGCGATCAGGGGCTCCATGAACGCGTACAGGTTCCGCGCGTACAGCGCGCTGGTGTCGTGGCTCAACGTGCCGGGAAGGTTGCGTGGTCCCACGACCCGCACACCATTCCGATCAACCGTCTCTCCGGTCCGGGACAGCGGGCAGTTACCGCCAGCTTCCACCGCGAGATCGATCACCACGGAACCGGGCGGCATGTTGTCGATGGTGGCTGCCGGAAGCAGCACCGGTGCCGGGCGACCCGGGATCAACGCCGTGGTGATCACGATATCGCTGGCGGCTGCCGCGTCGTGGATTAGCTGCTGTTGCCGGCGGCGGTAGTCCTCGCCCATTTCGCGGGCATAACCGCCTTCGGTCTCCGCATCCTCGCCGCTGGCATCGACCTCGATGAAGCGTCCCCCGAGGCTCTCGACCTGTTCGCGTACGGCCGGCCGCACGTCAAACGCGGAGACGACCGCTCCGAGCCGCTTGGCCGTCGCAATCGCTTGCAGTCCAGCGACGCCCGCACCGAGCACGAGCACTTTTGCCGGGGCGACGGTGCCGGCCGCGGTCATCATCATGGGCAGGGCCTTCGGCAACATGGCAGCCGCGTCCACCACGGCCTTGTAGCCTGCAAGATTTGACTGAGACGACAGCGCATCCATCGACTGCGCGCGGCTGATGCGCGGCAGGAATTCAACCGCAAACGCGGTCACGCGTTGCGTGGCGAGCGCCCGAATATTGTCGGGGTTGCTGTGCGGATTGAGGAACCCCACCACCAGCGAGCCCGCGGGCAGCTGCGCGATCTCGTCGACACCTTGCTCTGCCGTCATCGGACACCGGACCCTCAGCACGACGTCGGCGCCTTCCAGCGCCCCTTCCGGAGATCCGAAGACGCTGGCCCCGGCCGCTTCGTAGGCCCCGTCGTCGATGCCCGACGACGCGCCGGCCCCGGCTTCGACAGCCACCGTGGCGCCCTTGGCGCAAAACCGTTTCACCGAGTCGGGTGTGGCGGCGACGCGGTCCTCGCCCGCCCGCAACTCTTTCAAGACAGCTATTCGCATACGATCGTTTCAGCTCCTTCGCGAGGGCGCCGCTTTCTTTCGGGAACCATGGGCCTGTGCCGGAACTGCCGGCTCAGCCTGAATTGAGGGCCCAGTCGGGGAACTCGCCGGGAACGACGCCAAGTGCGGGCCCGAGAAGAAACCACAGAAGGGCGACGATGACGAGCGTGGCGAGAGGGTTGAGGACAAGGCCGGCGCGGAGCATCGAGGAGCTGGGCACGTGACCTGATGCGAAGACGACGGCGTTCGGGGCCGTGGCAATCGGCAGCATAAAGGCTGCCGAGGCCGCGAACGTTGCCGGAATGCACAGGAGCAACGGGTTCTCGCCGATACTTACCGCCACCGCGGCCAGGACCGGAATGAACGTCGCCGTGGTCGCCGTATTGGAATTGATCTCGGTCAACAACACAACCAATAGGGTGACCAGGAACAGGAGGCCGAGCACGGGCAGGACCGCGATCGCCGTCGTGCCATCACCGATCCAGGCCGCGAGACCGGTGGACTTGATGGCCGCCGCGAGCGAGAAGCCGCCGCCCAGCAGGAGAATGACCCCCCAGGGAAGCCGCATTGCGGTCGCCCAGTTGAGCGCGAATTCCCGACGGCCCTCCGCATCGCGGCCGACCGGGATGAGGAACAGTGCGAGGGCGCCACACACCGCGATGCTGGTGTCATTGATCCCCAGACCCGGAGCCAGTTCGTTCAGGGTGCGGCGGCCAAGCCAGAGGAGGGCAGTCACCAGCAACGTCAGGAGGACCGTGATCTCGGCGCGCGACAGGGGCCCCAGCGCACGGGTGTCAGCGGCAATGCGTTCGAGGTGGTGCGCGCCACCACCACCCGGCACCGCGAAGCAGACAAACGTCAGAACGATCCAGATCAGCGGCAGGAACACGATGGTCATGGGCAACCCGACCGCCAACCATTCGGCGAAGCCGATCTGGTATCCAAACGTTTCCTGCATGACGCCCGCCAGGACCGCATTCGGCGGGGTCCCGATCAGGGTGGACATTCCGCCAACATTGGCGGCAAATGCAATGCCGAGCATCAGCGCACAGGCGAAGGCAGACTTGTCCCGGTCGCGCATGCCGGGATCCTGCTGAAACAGGGCCAGCACGGACAATCCTATCGGCACCATCATCGTGGCTGCCGCGGTATTGCTGATCCACATGCTGAGAAAGGCCGCCGGCAGCATGAAACCCGCAACCACGCGCCGCGGCCCGCCACCGACCCGTGACACCACGTTCAACGCGATGCGCCGGTGGAGCCCCCAGCGCTGCATGGCCAGCGCGATCATGAAACCGCCCATCAGTAAGAAGACCACGCGGTGACCGTACGGCTCGCCGGCGTCGCTGACCGAAGTGATGCCAAGCAGGGGAAACAGGGCGAGCGGGACCAGTGCCGTTGCCGGGATTGGGATCGCCTCCGAGATCCACCAGCAGGCCATCAGCACGACGACGCCAACCAGCCGCCACGCGGGCACCGTCAATCCTTCTGGCGGTTCCACCGTCAGCGTCAGCAGGACGGCAAGCGCGCCCAACACGAGCCCGGTCTTTGCGAAACGCCCACGCTCGGGTTCACTTCCGACGGCGTGGGCGCCAGGTTCGGGCGGAATCAGGGCGAAGCCTCGTTCATCGATCGAAGCGCTTCGACCAGTCCATCAATGCCTTCGGCTTCCACGATGGCGGCAAAATCTTGTCGCTTGGTGGCGAACAGGCTTACGCCTTCGACCGCCACCTCGACAATGCGCGGTTGGCCGTCCTGTTTCCGATTCCGAAATCGCCAGCGCACTTCCAGCGGCTCGTCGCCGTCGCGTCGAAAGTGCGTGTAGACGAAGGTTTCACGATCATTCCTGGGAACCGTGCGGAGAATCGTGAGAGATCCGCCCGCTATGCGATCCAACTGCGTGTCCACCAGCTGCACCGTGTGGTCCTCGAACGCGTGTTGGTACGCTTGTTTCTGTGCGTCGGAGATCGTGCGCCAATGCCGCCCGAGGACGGCCCGCCCGATCAGGGGCAAATTGAAGTAATCGTGAAGCATGCGCCGCACCGCACGGGTGCGCTCCTCCTGGCGTTCCTCAGGGAATGCCACCAGGGGCGCGACATCCTGAGCCAGGTTGGTCAGCAGGATTGCGGCCGGATGGTCCGCATCGGTGTCTGCTGACGCCGATGCGGTGGCGACGGCGAGGCTTGCGAGCCCGATGAGGCCGAGGCGCAGTGTGGCGGAAGTCAGGATGGTGATCGCGCCATGCGCTTCGGCGCCCCCGCCAAGATTATCCGTACGATAACGTGCACCGGTGGGTAGGCCGGTAGCGTCGACCGTGCCAAGCAACCCGTGGAATGTATCGCTGCGTCAACGCCGTTTCAATCAATTGTTCTGGGGTCCGGCGCGGCGCGCGACGATAGCCGGGTGCTTCCAGCGAGTGGAATTCGGTGCGTCAATTTCCGACGTTCAAGCCCGGGGGGCATGGCGACCCCGGACCCCCGGCGCGCATCGCGCCGGCACTTCCGTGTCTTGTCGTGGTCGGGTTGGCGCGCGGGCGCCCGAATCGGGCACAATGCGGCGCGACCGGACAATCCAACGCTAGAGGCGGGAACCGCGATGCCGCTCCGAGAAGGCCCACTGTCCCGATTCACCGTGCTGGACCTGACGCGCGTGCGGGCAGGCCCTACCGCGGTGCGCCAGCTGGCCGACTGGGGCGCCGACGTGATCAAGATAGAACCGCCTGCCCCTATCGACACCTCGGCGGGCCTGGGGGGCAGGCGCGACGGCTCGGATTTTCAGAACCTGCAGCGCAACAAGCGCGCCGTCACACTCAACCTGAAGGACGCGCGTGGCCTGGCGCTGTTTCACAGGCTTGTGACCAAGGCGGATGTCCTCGTGGAGAATTACCGACCGGATGTGAAGGGTCGCCTGGGTATTGACTACCCGACGCTCAGTAGGATCAACGCCGGGCTGATTTACGCGAGTATTTCCGGGTTCGGCGAGGATGGCCCGTACGCCGGACGGCCAGGGTTTGATCAGATCGCGCAGGGTATGGGCGGCCTCATGTCCGTCACGGGTCTTCCTGGCCAGGGGCCAGTACGGGCCGGCATACCGGTCGCGGACCTGAGCGCCGGTATTTACTGCGCATTCGGGATTGTGATGGCGCTGCTGGAGCGCGAGCAAACCGGCGAGGGGCAGTGGGTGGGCACGTCGCTGCTTCAGGCTCAGGTCGCGATGCTCGACTTCCAGGCGGCGCGCTGGCTCATGGATCAGGAAGTACCGCCGCAGGCCGGCAACAATCACCCGACCAGCATGCCAACCGGGGTTTTCCGGACGGCAGACGGGCACATCAACGTCGCGGCGTCGGGTGAGGCCATCTGGCGGCGGCTGTGCCAAGCGCTCAAGGCCGAGCATCTGGTGGAAGACCCGCGCTTCGCGTCTGCGGAGGGCCGCTCCGACCACCGCGATGATTTGCATCGCGAGCTTGAGGCTTGCTTGGGCAGTGAGACCAGCGGCCATTGGATTCGGGTCCTTAATGAAGCCGGCGTGCCTTGCGGCCCCATCTACCGGATCGATGAGACGTTCGCCGATCCGCAGGTCGAACATCTCGGTATGGCCCGTCCGGTCTCGCATCCGCGCCTGGGAGATCTGGCGCTGGTCAACCAACCGATCCGGCTTAGTCGCGCCCCTGATTCGCCGTTTCAGCCCGCTCCCGAGCGGGGGCAGCACAACGCTGAGGTGTTTGGCCAACTTGGCATCGGCCAGGACGAGTTACGCACCCTTCAGGACCGAGGGATTATCTGAGCCCAGCCGAATTGCGGCGCGGCCGCGCGGGCGGCTTGCGCTCAGCGGGTCGTTTCAGACCGACAATTTTCTTTCGCAGGAAACCGATCGATGCCTATTGCACTGCCAACTTCCCTGATCGCGGAGACGTCCGAAGGCGTTGCCCGGCTCATCCTGAATCGGCCGGAGAAACACAACGTCATCGACTATGAAATGTGGCGCGGAATCGCTTCGGCAATGCAGGCCTTTTCGGCGGACGAGGGCGTCCGGGTCGTCGTCGTCAGTGGAGCGGGCGGCAAGGCGTTTTCCGCCGGCGCGGACATCTCGGAATTCGAGCGGAAGCGGCAGCGGGACACGGCCGACAGCTACAACCAGGCCACCGCTGCTGCGCACAGTGCGCTTGGTAACTGTCCGAAGCCCACTATTGCCGAGATCGGCGGCTATTGCGTCGGCGGTGGGCTTGGCCTGGCACTCGCGTGTGACCTTCGCATCGCCGCTGATCACTCCCGTTTCGGGATTCCTGCAGCCCGACTCGGGCTCGGTTACGACTACAGCAGTCTCAAGGTCCTGGTAAGCATCGTGGGGCCGGCAGCGGCCAAGGACATCATGTTTACGGCCAGACGTTTCGGCGCCGCCGAGGCCGTGGCCCTTGGTCTCGTGAACCGCGTGGTGGTCGCGGCGGAACTGGCAGCGGCCGTCGCCGATTGCGCCCGCATGATCGCTGCGAACGCGCCGCTGACCGTTCGGGCCTCGAAGCAGATCGTGACGGAGGTTCTCAAGGACTCCGACCAGCGCGACCGGGCCCTTTGCGAACGCCTCGTCGCCGAATGCTTCGCAAGTGCCGACTACGTGGAAGGCCGGCAGGCGTTCATGGAAAAGCGGGAGCCGCGCTTCCGGGGACGCTGAGAATCGGGTAGCCGGCGCAGGGGTGCCGGTCGGGGCGACAGCCCGGCGGTCAGAAGAGTCCTTGGTGTCCGTGCCGTCGGCCCGCAGCCATACCGAAAGTGGCTACCCCTCTCGCGTACTTCTCGTGCACGCGCCGAAACGGCGTTAGTTGGTGTCGAACGACATCCGCCGAGACGCCTCGCATCGCCTCTGCAGCGTTTCCGAAAAGACGCCGCCGCCCAGTTGGCTCACTGCCGTATTCCGGCGCAGCGACAGCGATTGCCACGGCGGCCTGACGGTAGGGTCGTGTTGCCGCGCGCTACTCCTCGAACGCGTCGAAGTCCAGCTCCGACTCGCCCATCAAGTCTTCGTCCGTGCCGTCGCGGGCACGGAGCATTTGCAGGTACACACTCCGTGCAGACGCGTAGGCGTCGAGTGATCCCGCGAATCCGGCGTCGACCTGCTCGAAGTTCCGGTCGCGAAACGTCACCGCCCGCAAGCCGGTTTCCGCGGCCTGGAACGTGGCGCTCATCCCCGTGGTCCGAACCAGGTAGTAGTGCGGCGTCGAAAACGCATCGATCCCCATGCCCGCCAGTTCCCGCACCGTTGATGGGCCCAGCAGGGGGAGCACGAGATATGGTCCGGGCTCGACGCCCCAGTGGGCCAGCGTCTGGCCGAAGCCGTGCGAGTCGCTGTGGATTCCGGCCTCCGCCGCAACGTCGATCAGCCCGCCGAGGCCGACGAACGTGTTGAGCAGAAACCGCGAGATCGCGACCTCGAGGCCGGCGGCGTCCCCCTGGAGAAGCGCATCCAGCGCGTAGACGGGTTCCAGCAGGTTGTCCAGGAACTGGCCGATGCCCCGTCGCACCGCGTTCGGGACCGCGAACCGGTAGACCACGGTCGTCGGCCGGAGCACGTAGTGGTCAAGTTCGCGGTTGACCTCGAAGATCGCCCGGTTCAGCGGCTCGAGCGGGTCCGTCGGCGCGCCGGCGGCCGCCGGCAAGGAACTCGCGATGCCAACGAGGAAGGCGGCCACCATCCGCGCACGCCACAGGCGTCGCCTAGGCGTCTCACGCACGGCCAAAACCGCCTCCACCCGGGGTTTCGATCACCATGACGTCGCCCGGGTGCACTTCACGGGAAGCGCTGCCAGGCAGTCGTTCGACCGTCCCATCGCGCCGCAACAGCGAATTGATGCCGAGCGCCCCGTCGCCGCCGCCGGCCAGGCCGCGCGGGGGCACCCGCCGTCGATTGGACAGGATCCCGGCCGTCATGGGGGCCAGAAAGCGGATTCGTCGAACAGTGCCGTCCCCGCCGCGGTGGCACCCGCTGCCACCGCTGCCCCGCCGGATCGCGAACGATTCGAGTTGCACCGGGAACCGGTTCTCGAGCACCTCGGGGTCGGTCAGGCGGGTGTTCGTCATGTGGCAATGAACGGCGTCGGCGCCGCGATGATCCGGCCCGGCGCCTCCGCCTCCGCAGATCGTCTCATAGTACCCGAATGCCTGCGTGCCGAACGTAAAATTGCTGACAGTGCCGTAGCTGTGCGCCTGCACGCCCAGCGCCGCAAACAGGACGTCGACGATGGCCTGGCTGGTTTCCACGTTGCCGGCGGCGACGGCGGCGGGATGGGACGGAGCGAGCAGCGATCGGTCCGGAATACGGATTTCCACGGGAACGAGGCAGCCGTGGTTGAGCGGAATCTGTCGTTCGATCAGGACGCGCAGCACGTACAGGACGGCCGAGCGGGCAACCGCGCTTGGTGCATTGAAGTTGTTGGCAAGCTGCGGCGACGTCCCGGCAAAGTCGACGAGCGCTGTTCGCTGTTCACGATTCACGGTGATCTGAACGCGAATGACGGCCCCGTCATCGAGCTGTACCTCGGCCGTCCCGGGCTGCAGTCGAGTCAACAGACGTCGGACCTGTTCCTCGGCGTGCCGCTGGACGTGCCCCATGTAGGCGTGCACCGTCGCCAGGCCAAATTCCTCGATCATGGCGTGCAATTCCTGGATCCCGCGCTCGCTGGCCGCCAGCTGAGCGGACAGGTCGGCGAGATTCTGATCAGGATTGCGGGCCGGCCAGCGTCCCGCCCCGAGGTGTCGGCGCAGCCCTTCCTCCAACAGTCGGCCTTGGGAGAGAATTGGCAGCGCGTCGAACAGGATGCCCTCTTCGCAAACGTTCGTACTGTTCGCCGGCATGGAGCCCGGCGTGATGCCGCCGATGTCGGCGTGGTGCGCCCGGCTGGCGACAAAGAACAGGATGTGGTCGCCCGCGCGATCGAAGACCGGCGTTACCACCGTCAAGTCAGGCAGGTGCGTGCCGCCACGGTACGGCGCGTTGTGCAGGAAGGCGTCCCCCGGGCGCAGTGCACCGGCGTAGGCGTCGCTGACCGCGACAACCGCTTCGCCCATTGAACCGAGATGCACCGGGATGTGCGGGGCATTCGCTACCAGTGCGCCGGATCGATCGAAGACCGCGCATGAAAAGTCAAGCCGTTCCTTGATGTTGACCGAGTGCGCGGTATTGCGCAGGACGGAACCCATTTGCTCCGCGGCGGACATGAACAGCCCGTTGAACACTTCGAGCAGCACGGGGTCGGCGTCGGTCGTTTCCCCGCGGCGCCGCTGTTGAGGTGACCCGCGCTCCAGCAGCAGTTGCCCGTCGGGCAGCATCCGGGCCCGCCAGCCCGCGTCGACAACGGTCGTGGCCGTCGGTTCGACTAGGATCGCCGGGCCGCTCAGCAAGCCGCCGGCGCCCAAGTCGGAACGGCGGTACAGCGGGACGCACAGGCGGGTGTCGCGGTCATGCAGGACAACGTGCTCGATCGGTTCCGGCGGCGTGTCCTCAGCGGCCAGTCGTGAGACCGGAAGGGGGCTGGTCCGGGTGGAGGCTTCAACCTCGGCCGCTTCGATATGGAGGGCCCGGCCTTCGTGCAGGAAGCCGAACAGTCGCCGATGGTGCGTTTCGAAGTCCTGCCGCACCCGGGCGCCCGTGCCGGCGGGGACCTGGAGCGCCGTATTCGTTCCTTCGTACCGAACCCGGAGGCGTCGGGTCAGTTCGACCTCCGCCGTCGGGTCGTCCGCGGCTATCTCATTGGCGGCGGCACCGCCGGCAGCGCGCAGCTCGGCCGCTGCCGGCTCCGGATCATCGTCGTCCAGCCGGCGCCCGACCGGTTGCTGGCGAATTGCCGAGAGGTTGGCCAGACCCATCCCATATGCTGACAGCACGCCCGCGAGCGGGTGCAGCAGAATCGCTTCCATGCCGAGGTTTTCGGCGACGCGGCAGGCGAGCTGTCCGGCGGCCGCACCGAAACCGGCTAGGGCGCAGGTGGTGACGTCGTAGCCGCGCTGGACGGAAATCTTCTTGATAGCGGCGGACATGTTTGCCACTGCCACCTCAAGGAAACCTTCGGCCACGCTTTCCGCCGTGGTCCCGACCTCGATGGCCAGTTCCTCGAAGGCCTGGCGGGTAACTGCGGCGTCGAGCGGCAGGTCGGCATCGGGTCCAAACACGTGCGGAAAGTGAGCAGCTTGAACCCGCCCCAACAGCAGGTTTGCGTCCGTGATGGTGAGCGGACCGCCATTCCGGTAACAGGCCGGGCCAGGCTCCGCTCCCGCGCTGTCGGGTCCAACCGTGTAGCGCGCCCCGTCAAAATGGAGGATCGACCCGCCGCCGGCGGCGACGGTCTGAATCCGCAGCGACGGTGTTGCCAGGTGCAGCCCTGCAACTTCCGCTTCCTCGACCCTTTCAAGGCTGCCGCCGAAATAGCTGACGTCGGTGGACGTGCCGCCCATGTCGAATCCGATGATCCGCGTGAAGTCGGCGGCCTGCGCTGTCCGCGCCGCCCCGACCACGCCGCCCGCTGGACCGGAAAGGATGGCGTCCTTTCCCCGGAAACGCGCCGCCGAGGCCAATCCGCCGTTGGACTGCATGAAGGCCAACGGAATTCCGTCGAGTTCACGCTGGAGTTCGCGGATGTAACGATCGAGGACCGGCGAAAGGTAGGCGTCTGCCACGGTCGTCCCCCCTCGACTCACGAGCTTCATGAGGGGGACGGTCTCGTGCGAGACTGATACCTGTGAGAACCCGACCCGGCGGGCGATGTCGGCGAGCATGCGTTCGTGCTCGGTATAGCGATACCCGTGCATCAGAACGATGGCGATCGACTGGAAGCCGTCATCGGCGGCCCGCCGCAGCATCCGTCCGGCGGCGACCGCATCGAGCGGCACCAGTACTTCTCCACTCGCACTGATGCGCTCGTCGATTTCGATCACCTTGGCATAGGGCAGTTTCGGTCGCTCGATGCGGCGGGCGAAGATGTCGGGCCGTGCCTGGGTGCCGATCTGCAAAGCGTCGCCGAAGCCCCGCGTGACGCACAGCACCACGGGTTGTCCCTTGCGCTCCAGGAGCGCGTTCGTCGCTACCGTCGTGCCCATCCGGACGGAGCTGACCGAGCCGCCGGGGATGGGCTCATCCGGACCGAGGCCGAGCACGGCGCGAATACCGGCCACGGCCGCGTCCCGGTAGCGTCCCGGATTGTTGGAAAGCAGCTTCCTCGCCGTCAGCGCGCCGTTCGGGGCGCGTGCCACCACGTCGGTGAACGTGCCGCCGCGGTCAATCCAGAACTGCCAGCCGTGCGAAGTGCTCATGTCCTGCTGCAAGCCATGCGCGGGCAGGGCCCGCAAACCAAGGTCGAAGATATCCGAACGTGCGCGGGTCCTTGCCGCCGGACCCCCGTACCTACCACCTTAGGAACGGGGCCCGCGCGAGAGTCCGCCGTGCCCGGTCACGTGAGGAGCTCGCGGGGTTGCCAGTCCGGCTAGGCGGAAGCGCGGGAAGGTCGGTGCGCGAGTTGGCGGCACGGACATGGGCAGATCGGCCTCTGGCGGTCCGGGTGGCGGCGGAGTTCCCATGAACGCAACCGGTCGCCCCCGGGTCGCCCCGTCGATTCGTAGGGCCAGCCAGGGCGCACTGACGCGGAGGTTGCAGAACGATGGTTGTTGGCGTCGGTCTTGCCCAGCGCGGTCGGCGCGCCGCTCCCCGGCGTTGCGCGATCTTGCCGGTCGATGCGGACGGCAGCGGCGGACCGGCTGCGAGGGTCCGGTCGACCGGCCGATGCGCGCGCCTTGCCGCCGACCATCGGGTTGAGGCGAGGGGACCCGCCAGGCCGTCGTCGTCCGGCGTCCGCTCAACACCTCGCCAGCACCCTGCCGCGCCATCCAGGCGCGGTCTTCCGCCGATGGTTTACGATATACCGCCTGACTTTATTCATTCACGCTTCGATAATCCGTCTTTAGTACTGTAAGCTATATGCATCGGGATACGCCCGCCTAAGCGTCCGGCTGGGGCACGCCACCGGGAACACGCACAGGTACGGGCCGTCGGGGGAGTGTGAGATGTTCGGAGTATCGGGAAGCACGACGTCGGCCAGTATGGATGCGGTGTCGGGCATGGCCTCCGTTGCGTTGCCGCCCTCCGGTGGCGGCGCTTTGGACCGTTATGCAACCGCGGCCCCCCACCGGGACCCCGCTTCAGGCGCGTATAATCGGCCCAGCGGCCCAGCGGCCCAGCGGCCCAGCGGCCCAGCGGCCCAGCGGCCCAGCGGCCCAGCGGCCCAGCGGCCCAGCGGCCCAGCGGCATG
>JAJEGJ010000005.1 GCA_022819905.1 Alphaproteobacteria bacterium | reverse complement strand
GATGCTGGAATATGACATCGGCTCGGCCCGGGAGGGCGAGCGCCAGTATCCGGGCATGTTTCTGCGGCCCGGAACGCGACCGATCATCGGCGCCCGTGGCCAGGCGGACGACGTCGGCACGGTGGTGGACGCCCTTGTGTCCTGTGCAGGCTGGGAGCGGAACGATTCCGAACGCGAGAACGTCCGGCGCGTATACCTGGCGCAGCCACCGGGAACGCGCATGGATTCGTTCGGAGTATTTCCGTCTCGTTCACGAGCCATCCGGTTGGCCATCATGGGCTTCGACGCGCAGCAGGACCTCTGTTCCTATCTCGAAGACACGGGCTGGCCGGGTCAGATCCCGGCGGTCGAAGTTGTGATGTCCCGATTCGCGCGGCGCGCGAACGTCGCGAGGGCAGGGGTGAACGTTGATATTCAGGAAGACGGTCTCGGTCCAACGCTCGGCCTGACGTTCATGGTCAAGCAGCGGTACACAAGAGATGCACGTTATTGGCTGGACGGCCCAGGCGATTGGGACCCGTTTCTGGCGGCACTAGGCCACGAGGGTCTAGTCGTCCCGGAGAAGGTCGCTGCGCTCGCGGGCTGGGTGTCGAGACCGAAGCCGCTCTTCGCGAAGTCTGGGCGTTATTGGCACCTGCGCGGCATACACCACATAAAGCTGGTCATATCCGGTAATGGGCTTCGAGAAGCCAAAGCCTACGTGTTCATGGTGCTGTCCGGAGCGGCCACCTCCTGACAACGGCGTTCAGCGGGCGTGCCCCACCATCAGGCGCGCCCGCTCGGGGAAGGAAAGTGAGTCGAAGCCACGTCGAAACGTGGTTTCGATCAACCCGGAATCTTGACCGCCCGCCCGCCGGTTTCAGAGATTACCAGCAGCAGCAAAGACCAGCCGAAATAGCCTCGAGTTGCTCCTCGGTGATGTTGGGATCTGGCGGAAGCGCGACATGCACGGTCTGCATGTCACTTTCATGCACTTTGATATTCATGGACTCAGGTATTGTGATACCCAATTCCTCGCTAATGGTACTCTTGGGATTCGCCAGAAGCTGTTGTCTGAATTCGGGGTCCAACGAGGACTTCTCAACAATTTGCTTCAGCATGTCATCGCCGCTACGCATGACGATCTCCTTCCTCCAAACGTGACGATTCACGTCCGTCAAGGGACGGCTGATAGCATACACAAAGATGCCGAAAAATGCAACCTTTTTAGGCTGATGACCTGCGCCGCGATCACCGCTGGCACCGCGGATTCTCCTTCCCATCCGCCTTTCTGTTCCCGTTCGCATCCGTAAATTTGCGCTGAGTTTCCGGAGGTGGAGGAGCCGTGTCCATCGCGTGCCAACGAATCGGATCTCTGCAGCACAAGCCTGTTGGGCAGGTTCCTCCCGCGGCGTGGGCGTCCCTTGCGCTTCCAGTCACGAACTCCTGCGGGAGGTCCCGGAATCGATTCACGGTACAATGCAGCATGTCCAGCAGGGGACCTGAACGGATGTTGATCCACCGCGAATCCGCCTGGCGTTGCTGCCCAGGCCAAAACCGGGCGATGGGGTTCCAATGTCTCCGCGGTGCCTGGGCCGTTGCCCTGGTTCTAGCCATGGCGGGCATGTGCCTGCCGCGCACCCAGGCCCAGGCCGAGACACCGGAGGAAAAAGGGCTCCGGATTGCGAGTGAAGCAAGCGCCCGGAACGAGGGTTTCGGGGATTTCTCTGCCGAATTGACGATGGTGCTCCGCGACCGGCATGGCCGCGAGAGCGTGCGCCAGATGCGGTTCAAGGTTCTGGAGGTGCTGACGGATGGCGACAAGAGCCTGTTCGTGTTCGATCAGCCGCGAGACGTTCAGGGAACCGCGCTCCTGACCCATGCTCACATCAACACACAAGATGACCAGTGGCTGTATCTGCCCGCCCTGAAAAGGGTGAAGCGCATCAGCGCGGCGAAGCGCTCAGGGTCATTCATGGGAAGTGAGTTCTCGTACGAGGACATGAGCCCTCCCGAGGTGGAGGAGTACACCTACAAGTATCTTCGCGATGAACCCTGCGGCGAACTGACCTGTACGGTGACCGAACAGGTTCCGCTAGATGAGAAATCCGGCTACAGCCGGAAGGTCGTGTGGCAGGATGCGGGCGAACTTCGAACCTGGAAGATGGAGCTCTACGACCGGAAGGGCTCGCATCTGAAGACACTCACGCTCACCAATTATCGCCAGTATCTGGATCAGTACTGGCGGGCAGAAGAGCAGACGATGGTGAATCACCTGACCGGCGCGAGCACGGTCCTGCACTGGACGGATTTTCAGTTCCGCACGAATCTTGATGACAGCGAATTCACCCAGACCGCGCTCCGACGCGTGCGCTGATGCCATTCGGCATCACGGGCGCGGGCACGAGGGCTCTCGAGGCGGCCTGCCGCCTGAGGCAGGCCGGGGAGCGAACCCGCTTGTCCGGGTTTCAGCGCCAGAGATGAGCGCTCTCGGACAGATGATCGACAGACCCCCACGGAAGCCTCGCAGGTAAGTGGTGCCGGACGGCAAATCCTTAAGGAAGATCGCGATTGTCGGGCGGGGAACCGCAGGTTCGCTGGCAGCCGCAAGCGTAACGAGTCTCCATCCCGACAGCGATTACGAACTGCACCACATCTATGACTCGCGCATCCCGGTCATCGGCGTGGGTGAAGGCAGTTGGCCCAGCCTCGTTCAGCAATTGCAGCAACTCACGAAGTTGCCGCATGCGGCCGTGCAGCAGCGATTGAAAGGAACTCGCAAGTACGGGGTGGCATTCGAGGGCTGGGGCCGGCGCAATCGAGACTTCACGCACTACTTCACGCCGCAGCAGGTGTCCTACGCCTACCACCTGTCCGCCGACTTCATGGCGGAATTGCTGCACGAAAGCACGCGTGCGCACCACATCGACGCGAACGTGGTGAACATCGCGAGGGTGGAGGGCGGCGCGGAAGTGGAGTTCGAGGAGCGGGCGCCGGAACGCTACGACCTGGTCTTCGATGCCCGCGGGTTTCCCAAAGAACTCCATCCCGATCACCACATCGACATTTCCTTTATTCCCACCAATACGGCGGTCATCCGTCGCTGCCCGGCAATCGTCGTGGAAAGCGGGGAGGGGCCAGTACTGCAACACACCTACACCCGCGCAGTCGCCCGTCCGCACGGGTGGATATTCGTGATTCCGCTCACGGTTCACACGTCGTACGGGTACATCTTCAATCGCGAGGTATCCAGCCTCGACGACGTCGAAGCGGACTTTGACGCGTTTCTTAATGCCGACGGTGTCTCCGAATTTGAGCAGCGCGCCGTAATCCCGTTTCCCAATTTCGTCCACCGTCAGATCTACGATGGCGCAGTGGCCCGCATCGGCAATGCTGCGGCCTTCATGGAGCCCCTCGAAGCAACCGCGATCGTGTCGGCCCAGTTGCAGATCGGGATGGTGCTCCACATCCGTCTAAACCGTCCGGTCGAAACGCTTGAGCGCGACGCACCAGTGGTCAATCGGTTTCTCGTCAACAACATGCTCTGCTACGGCCTGTTTGTCGGTTGGCACTATTCCTGCGGCTCCCAGTACGACAGCGAATTTTGGCGTAACGCTCGTGACCACGTCTGGCCGCAACACCGCGTGGCGGCAGACCCGGACGTCGTGGATTGCACAGCGCTCGAGAAGTTCGACGACATGATCGAACTGCTGAACCGGCCCGTCATCGAGAAGGCGGACTGGAATCGGATGTGCGCAGTTCCCTTCACCAGTTATGCCCAGATGTCACAGGGTCTTGGCTGTTAACCGCGCGTTGGGGCGTTTGGGCAGAGCCCCGCTCCGATCGGCAGGTAGGACAGCCGCCGATTTCCACTTGCGTTTGCGGCGGTGGGCGCCGGGCGCTTGCGGCGGCGTGGTCGGTGGTCGACGATTGACGTTTCCGAATGTCCGTCGGCACTGCACCGGGAGGCGCGGATGACGACCAGCGAGTCGGACAGATCAAGCCAGCCGCCCTATCGGTATCCCGACTACGTGTCGACACGCTTAAGGGCACCCACGCAGCCGCCCCTTCGGGTACCCGGTTTTTCGTCGATGCACGCGGGTCCGGTCCGCGACGACTCGGCGCTGTCCCTGCTGGACGCCGACCTCACCAGGAATGGGCGCCGCAACGGCGAACCCGTCGGGGAACGGATCATCGTCAGCGGTCGGATCACAGACGAAGCGGGACGGCCCGTGCCAGGTGCGCTGCTCGAAATCTGGCAGGCGAATGCGGCCGGCAGATACATCCAGCCAACCGATCAGCACGATGCCCCGCTCGACCCGAACTTTCTCGGTACCGGGCGCTGTCGATCCGATGCCACCGGACATTACGGCTTTCGCACCATCAAACCTGGTGCATACCCGTGGCAGAATCACCCCAACGCCTGGCGGCCCAACCACATTCATCTGTCGCTGTTCGGGCCCGACTTCGGTTCGCGGCTGGTGACGCAAATGTACTTCCAGGGGGATCCGCTGCTGCCGCTGGATCCCATCTTCAACAGCGTGCCGGGGGATGCCCGCGACCTGCTGGTGGCCCAGTTCGAGCTGGACCGCACCGAGCCCGGCGTCGCGCTCGCCTTCCGGTTCGACCTTGTCCTGCGCGGCCCCAGGGCGACGCCGCGCGAGGCTTAGGGCCAGATGCCGCGACAAACCCCCTCGCAGACGATCGGGCCGTTCTTCGGCTTCGGTCTCGTGCCGGACCAGTACGGATTTGCGGGGACCGCGATTGGCAGCGGAACCATGGTGACGGATCAGGCCGTGGGCCAACGCATCCGGATTGTCGGACGCGTGTTCGATGGCGCCGGGGCCGTGATTCCGGACGCCCTGATCGAGATCTGGCAGGCAGATGCAGCCGGCCGCTGCGACGGCTTCGCGAACGAACCGCCGTCCGGTCCGTCCAACGCTCCGTTCACCGGGTTCGGCAGGGTGGGGACGGGTGCCAGGCCGGACGGCCGGTTCGAGTTCGACACGATCAAGCCCGGCAGCGTCGACGGACGTCAGGCTCCGCACTTGCAGGTCACCCTGTTCATGCGCGGCCTGCTGCGCCACGTGGTCACGCGCATCTACTTCGCTGACGAGCACGAGGCGAATCTCCGGGACCCGGTGCTGTGCGCGGTACCCCGCAGCCGGCGGGACACGCTGATCGCACGGTGCGACGACGCTCATTCGAGCCGCACGTATAGTTTTGACATTCACATGCAGGGGGAACGCGAGACCGTCTTCTTCGATGTCTGAGCTGCCTGCAGTCGCACCCGCGTGACTTCCGACCCCTTTTCGGCGCCGTCGCACGGCGGGCTGTTCGCGCCCGCAGACATTCGGGAATTGCTCTCCGACGACCGACGGGTGGCCGCGATGGTCCGCGTCGAAGCCGCCCTTGCCCGGGCAAACGCCAAATGCGGAGTCATTCCGGCGGCTGCAGCGGACGAGATCGACGGCGCGTTGGCCGAGTTCACTCCCGATCTCGCCCGGCTGGGTAGCGGGACGGAGTCCGCGGGCATGCCAGTGCCGGCGCTGGTGACCCAGCTTCGGGAAGCGGTGGGCGGCCCGTCGGCCCATTACGTGCACTGGGGCGCCACGTCGCAGGACATAATCGACAGCGCGCTGGTTCTGCTGCTTCGTGACCTGCTGGCGCGTCTCGATACCCAGATCACCGCGTTGATCGAGTCGCTCGGGGCCCTCGCGCGCCGTCACCGAACCACGGTCATGCTTGCGCGGACCCGGATGCAGCAGGCGGTCCCCACGACCTTCGGGCTGAAGGTGATCGGGTGGCACCAGCCCCTCCTGCACAGTCGCGACCGACTGGCCCAGCTGCGCCCTCGCTTGCTTTCCGTGCAGCTCGGTGGCGCGGCCGGAACGCTTGCCCCCTGGGGAGACGCTGGAACGAGGGTGCGCGAGGCGCTGGCGGACGAACTGGATCTCGCTGCCCCGCCGGTGCCCTGGCACACGCAACGCGACGGCGTCGTCGAATGTGCCGGATGGCTGAGCCTGGTGACCGGCGCGCTGGGCACCATGGGGCTCGACATCGGCCTGCTCGCGCAGAACGAAGTCGGCGAAGTCGCCGAAACGTCAGCGGCTGGTCACGGCGGGTCCTCGACGTTGCCGCAGAAGAGCAATCCTGTCCGCAGCGAGGTCCTGGTGGCCTTGGCCCGGTACAACGCCAATGCCCTGGGGGCCATGCATCAGGCGCTCCTCCATGAGGGCGAGCGGAGCGGGGCGGCTTGGTCGCTGGAGTGGCTCACGTTGCCAGGCATGGCGCTCGCTGCCGGTGGGGCTCTGGCGCAGGCGCAGCGCCTGGTTTCCGGGCTTGCGGTCGATGCCACGCGGATGCGCTGGAACCTGGAGGCGACGCGGGGCCTGTGTTTGGCGGAAGCGGCGGCCTTCGCCCTGGCCGAGCACATGCCGCGAGAGCGGGCCCAGGCACTGGTGAGCGATGCCTGCCGTGAGGCCAAGGCTGGTGGGGAGGGATTGATCGCCCTGCTCGAGCGGCGGACCGATGCCCCGGTTCACTGGCGCACGATTGAAGACCCGGAACGTTATCTGGGATCGGCTGTCGCCATGGTTGATGCGGCGCTGAGCGCCTGAGGCGGCACGACAAGCCGCCCGGCGACCGGCGCAGGGAATCCCCAGGGCTCAAAGCGAAGCACGGAAGACAGCGAGGATGCAGGTACCGGTCGTCATCGTCGGAGGAGGGCCATCCGGCCTGCTCCTGTCGCAATTGCTCCATCTGCAGGGCGTGGAATCGGTCGTGCTCGAGCGTCGGACGAAAGCTCATGTCATGGGAAGGGTCCGCGCCGGCGTACTCGAACAGGGCACGGTCGATCTGCTCCGTGCAGCGGGTGTCGCGGACCGGCTGGAGGCAGAGGGACTGATCCACGAAGGGCTGGACATTGCCTTCGCGGGCCGGCGGCATCGGCTGGATCTGGCGAGCCTGACCGGCGGACGCACCGTGACGGTCTATGGCCAGACCGAGGTGACGCGCGACCTGTTCGAGGCCCGCGAGCGGCTGGGCGGGGCCGTCGTGGATGGTGCGAAGGACGTGGCCCTTCACGATCTCGACGGTGATGCCCCGTACGTCACGTACCGCCACGTCGGCGAGGAACACCGCATCGATTGCGACTTCGTTGCCGGCTGCGACGGGTTTCACGGGGTAAGCCGCGGTTCCATGCCCGCGTCGGTGCTTCGCGAATTCGAGCAGGTGTACGCGTTTGGATGGATCGGCGTCTTGTCCCGGACTCCGCCGGTCTCGCCTGAACTGGTCTATGCCAGTCATGAACGCGGCTTCGCCCTCTGCTCCATGCGGTCGCCCACGCTCAGCCGGTACTATTTGCAGTGCCCGTCGGAGGATGTTCCCGAGAACTGGAGTGACGAGCGTTTTTGGGGGGAACTGAAGCGGCGCCTGCCGGCGGCCACGGCCGATGTGCTGGTAGAGGGTCCGTCCGTTGAGAAGAGCGTTGCGCCGATGCGGAGCTACGTTGCCGAGCCGCTCCGGCACGGCCGCCTGTTCCTGGTGGGCGACGCGGCGCACATCGTGCCGCCGACCGGGGCCAAGGGCCTGAACCTGGCGGCGTCCGACGTCCATTACCTGTCGCACGCGCTCGTCGACCACTACCGCCGGGACGACGATTCCGGGCTGCGTGACTACTCGGAGAAGGCGCTCGCCAGGGTCTGGAAGTGCGAGCGATTCTCTTGGTGGATGACGTCGTTGCTGCACCGGTTTCCGGACGCGGGTCCGTTTCGGGAGCGCGTCCAACGGGCCGAGCTCGACTACCTGTTCTCGTCCCGGGCTGCCATGACGTCGTTGGCGGAGAACTACGTCGGCTTGCCCTATTGAACTGATGATGATCCGTCCAGAAGTCGCGTTCCCGGAATTTCGTCCAAGGCTCCCGTGGTGGTCAGGGGATCTGCAGACATGCCGCAACTCCCTGGGGGGACGGTCCGTCAGTCTGGCCGAGTTCGAGCCCAGTCGGTTGCGCGTGCCGGTGTCGGACGGGTCGGGCGATTGCCAGCAGGCGGTGCTGAATTCTCCACTGACGGACGCGAACCAGCCATTGCTGCTGCTGGTTCACGGGCTGGCCGGGTCTGAAGACAGCGACTACCTGCGAGCCAGCGCCCGTTACTTCCTCGAGCACGGGTACGCGGTGCTGCGCGTCAACCTGCGCGGCGCCGGACCGTCAAGCATTACCTGCCGGGTGCGGTACTGCGCCGGCAGCAGCACGGATCTTTCGGACCTCATCGCGGAACTTCCTGCGGAACTGGTGGGAGACGGCGTGGTGGTGATGGGCTTTTCGCTGGGGGCCAACATCCTCCTGAAGTTCCTGGGGGAACCGGGCGGTGCCTGCAGGCGAGTATTGGCAGCAGTCTCCGTATGCGCCCCGATCGATCTGGCTGCAACCTGCAGCAACATTCTCCGGTGGCGGAATACGGGCTATCACCGGTGGTTCCTGTCGCACATGAAGGCGGAAACGCTGGCGTCCGGTGTGCCGCTCGACGCTGGCGTGCGATCCGCGATCACGCGGGCCAGGACGATTTATGAATTTGACGAGTGTTTCACCGCGCCAAGCCATGGCCATGCCAGTGCGGACGACTATTACCGGCAGTGCTCAGCCAAGGAGTTTCTGGAGGGGATCAACGTACCGACGCTGGTGATTACCGCTCAGGATGATCCAATTGTCCCGTTCGCGCCCTATCGCGTGCAGGACTGGCGGCGGGCGCCGGCGCTGACGTGCCTGTTTCCACGCTCCGGCGGACATGTCGGGTTTCACGGCCGAGGGTCGACCACGCCGTGGCATGATCGCTGCGCCCATCGGTGGTTCCAGCACGCAGCCCGCCGGAAATGACCTGCATCACTTAATTGACATCATGATGTATCCTTCATAGCATCAATCGCATGAGAACCACGTTGACGCTGGACGACGACAACGCAGCCAAGTTGCGCGACGAGATGGCGCGCACGGGCAGGAGCCTCAAGGAAACCGTCAACGAATGTCTTCGCCGCGGCTTCGACGCGCCCACGGAAGAGGACTTGGCGACACGATTTTCTGTCAAATCACAGGCGATGGGTCTCAGGCCCGGATGCGACCTCGACGACATCGGCGGCCTGCTGGATCTACTCGATGGCCCGACAGCCCGGTGATTCTCATCGACGCCAATCTGCTTCTCTACGCTTCCGATACCGAAAGTCCGCATCATGAGCCGTCTCGGATTTGGCTGGAGAACACGCTGTCATCCGGTCGAGCGGTGCGATTCGCCCTTGTAACCGTGCTGGCTTTCGTCCGGATTGCATCCGACCGCCGCATTTTCAGCCGCCCCCTGTCCCCGGCGGAGGCGTGTTCGCGGGTCGACGAGTGGCTCGCGTTGCCAAACGTCCATCTTCTCCAGCCGGGGCCGAATGCATGGCGTCTGTTGGGCAGAATGAGTCAAGAGGGCCAGGCGAAAGGTCCCATGGTGATGGATGCGCACCTTGCCGCACTGGCGATGGAGCACGGCGCGTCGATTGCGACCACCGATCGTGACTTCATGCGTTTTCCGGACATCGAAGTCGTGAATCCTGTTGCGCCGAACGCATGATGAGCACTGCAGGCACCAGAGCTGCAAACTGGTTTCCGGATGGTTGCGCCCGGTGTGCGTCCGCCCGCCTGCATCTTCGCGCAAGGGCTCTGCGTAAGCAGCGGAATCAAGTACGAACGAAACCCCATCCTGTTCGGAGGAGCGGGGTAGGGTCGCCGCGCCGCACACAGGTGTCGGGGCGCAGAAGCGCGGGGAGCGCGCGGCGCCAACGCCGCTGCTGAACGCGACCAGCCATGGTTCCTGGTCCGATCTCAGCCAAGACCTCCTCGATCTCGGAACCTGCTCGCGCGGTGAGCTCAACCTTGCATGACAGGTGTGCGGGAACCCCTTTCGGTGGCGTGCGCGCAGCGTGCGACTGCCATGCCACGGACATCGTCCTGGCAGTCGGGAACCGATCGTGGCATGACGAGAGACTGGCGGCTGGTCGAAGCCGTCCAACTTGTTTCACGTCCGCTCCTGCTGAATCATGCACGTATCTGGGCCAACGCCGGAGACCAGCACAATGGACGCTGAACTGCGTGCTGCGCTAACCACCTGTTCGACTGCAACCATTACCATGCAATTGCTCAAACGCGGCATTCGCGCGACGGCGATGCGCGGTGTTGCACCGCTCGCGGGGGGACAGGGGCGTGTGGTCGGCGAGGCCTACACTGTCAGGTTCATCCCCATGCGGGAGGATCTCTCGGCCCCCGCCGTCCTGGGTGCAAGGGAAAACCCGCAGCGTCGCGCGATAGAGGAATGTCCCGCTGGGGCGATCCTGGTAATGGACGGTCTCGGTAATTCCAATGTCGGGACACTCGGTGACATCCTCGCGGAACGCTTGCGTGTGCGCGGTGTCGCCGCCTGCGTAACGGACAGCGCGGTGCGGGATGCGGAAGCCGTCGTGGCGACCGGCTTTCCGGTGTGGTGCGGTGGACGGGCTGCACCACCCAACAACACCGGGCTCGCGATGGGCGACCTGCAGACGCCGATCGGCTGTGGCGGCGTGGCGGTCATTCCGGGCGATGTGATGGTATGCGACGGCGACGGTGTGGCAGTTATCCCGAAGGCCATGGTAGAGAGCGTTGCAGCCGATGCCGTCGAGCAGGAACGGGTGGAAACCTTCGTGCTGGAGCGGATCCGCGCGGGCGATGCCGTCCCCGGCACATACCCGCCCAATGAAGAGACCTTGTCGGCCTACGAAATCTGGAAACAGGGCCGCGACTGACTGCCGGCCGGCGGGACCGATGGGGTCGCCTCTCTGGCCCGATCCCTCCACCGGCACGTCTTCGGGCCAAGACTTTCGCCGGTATCAGCAGCTAGTCGGATCGAAACGGCCGACGCACGCGGTTTGCACTCCGCACCAGACCGTGCCTGATACGAGGCGCATTCCTAATCCACATCGAGGCGTGGCGCCGCGGCTCGGACACATGTCCTCCCCGAGGCCTTCTCCCGACGGCTACCGGGTTCGATCGGCTGCCGGGCGACGGCCTTCGGTTCACGTCCGCCTGTCGGCACGGCGCTATATCTGGACTTGACCGGCGAGTACCGCCCGGGGCCGCCATCCCACTGGCTTTACCAGCGTTGCCTTGTTGCGCGAAAATGAGGAGGTCGGGACAGGCGAGAAGGACCGAGCCAGGAGGTCACCATGGCTGAAAGCGTTGTCGAGCCGGGTATGCCAACCGAGGCGACTCCGGCCCCGGGAGGCGCGGTCGAGCCGTCGCTGTGGAATGCGCTTCCGCATTTTCTGCCGTTGGCGATCTTTCCGCTGATATTCAATGCCGCCATTTTCGGCGGCTGGTGGATTGGCGCCTGTTTCGTCTTTTTCATGCTGGCGGGTCCGCTGGACATCGCACTGGGCGTGGATGAACGGAACATGGATCCCGCCAGGACGTCTGAGCGGCGGTTGCTCTGGCACAATCTGCCGGTCTGGGCGTGGGCGTTTCTCTGGCCAGTGACCCTCGTGTTCGGCCTCTGGCAAATCCTCCTGGCCGACCACTTGGCCACGTGGGAAGCGGTCTCGATGGCGGTCATCCTGGCCGTGGAGGCCCAGGCAGTCTTCATCGTCGGCCACGAGTTGGTCCATCGTCGCACCGTATGGGAGCGGCGGCTTGGGGAGTTCCTGCTCGCCTCGGCCTCCTATCCGCACTACGCGACCGAGCACATCTACATCCATCACGCCCTGGTGGGCACGCCGCTCGATCTCGGCTCGGCCCCGAAGGGTCAGAGCCTCTGGCACTACTTTCCGCGCGAGCTGGCCAGCAATATCACCGGCGCATGGCGAGTGACCCGCGAGCGGTTGGCACGGCGCGGCCTGCCGGTCTGGCACTACACGAATCCGTTCTGGCGATACGGCGGCGAAACGGTCGCCTGGTACGCGCTGATCTACTGGATGGGCGGTCCCTGGGCCGTCCTCATTTTCGCCATCCTCTGCCTCGGCGTGGTTCTGTCGATGAAGATCAGCAACTACATCCAGCACTATGGACTGCGTCGCATCCGGCTCTCGACCGGTCGGTTCGAGCGTGTACGGCCTCGCCATTCCTGGAGCGCCAATTGGCGCTTCAGCAACTGGATGTTCTACAACATGCAACGGCATCCGGATCACCATGCCGTGGCAAGCCGCCATTACTCGCTGCTCCAGCATCACGGCGGGGACGAATCGCCGCAGCTGCCTGGCAGTTACGCCAAGATGTTCAATCTGGCGGTGCGGCCGCGGCGCTGGTTCGAGACCATGGACCCTCTGGTCGATCGCTGGCGCGCGCATTTCTATCCGGAAATAGACGACTGGAGCGCCTACGACAGCCCGGTTTCCGCTGCGCGTCCGGAAGCGTTTGACGCGATCGTCGAGATCTTCAGCGCGGCGCCTCGGCTCGCGCGGCGGATCGAACGCCATCCCGAGTTGCTCGACACGCTCCAGGACAGGGAGTTCACCGACCTCGATCTTCCCACGGGCTTCGGACCGGACCCGGAAAGCGAAGCCATCGCCCGACGTGGCCTGACCCGGATCTACTGGACGCGCGAGTTCGGGGTTCCGGAAATGCGCGCGCAAATCGCCGAGGCGCCGTTCCAGGATGCCGGCGACGCCGCGGAAGTGGTTCGGAACTGGGCAAACGACAAGACATTTCAAATCGGCGTTCACACCCTGCGGGGGAATCTGTCGCCGATCGAAGCGGCGACGGCCCTTTCCCACGTCGCAGATGCCGCTGTTACCGCCGTGCTGGCGGCCGTCCAGGATGAATTTGCCGAGCAGCACGGTCCGGGCGACGGGGGCGGGTTCTCCGTCGTCGTCCTGGGCGACCTGGCGAGCAGGGAGGCCGGGCCGGACGCGGAACTCCATCTCTTGTTCGTGCACGAGGGCGGACAGCCGGATCACTACGACTCGCTGTGTCGCCGGATTCTGGAGGTGACCGAGGGCTTGTCGGTCGACAGCCTGCTGTTTGCGCCGGCTCCGGCCGCCCGGAACAGACGCGACGTGTGGTCACTGGCCGACTTCGTGGGACATTTCCGAGAGGGTGCCACGACCGACGAGCTTCGCGACCTGATCCGGGCGCGATGCGTCTACGAGTCTTCCGGCTCCGGCATGGAGCGGCGGTTCGCCGAAGCACGGAGCGAGGCGCTGTCCGGCTCCCGGGTACGCGAAGAGCTGATCGCGGAACTCGCCGAGCCAGCCACGGACGCCGGCGAAGCTAGTCTGGCGGCAATCGACAGTGGACGTGGCGGCCTCGGCGATGTGGAGCGTGTTTCCCGATGGCTGCAACTGCACCACTTCCGAGACATGCCAGCCGAAACCGTCACCACCGCGGCTTCGGTCTTCGAAACGGCTGCCACGCACGGATGGATCGCCGACGGGGCCGCGAAGCGGTTGGCCGAGGCTGCCAACTTGTGGCGAAATCTGCAGGGAGCTGTCCGCCTTGTTGCCGGTACCCATCCCGAGATTGACGCACTCGGCAACCGGGCCAAGGCCGTGCTCGCGCAATGCTGCGGGGCCGACGACTTCAAGGCACTGGTGACCGCAGTGACGGACATGGCTGCCAGCACAGCTGGAGAGATCGACGCCGTGCGCGGCGGTGATGCTTCCAAGTCGCAGGCTTGAAGCTCAGAAGGATTGGTTTTGAAGCGGCAAATCGTGGCAGGACGCCAACATACGTTTGCGCGCGGACCCAACGTCAGAGGTGAGACCTGACAAGTCTTCCCGAGGTGCTTGGGCGCCCCAACATGTGTTCGCCTGCAAGCTCTTGGCATTCGTCCTTGACAGGGGTTCGAGCCGTAAGCGAGACGGGCCCAGCAGGGCTGCCTCATCGCGCGGGTTGTTGCGTTTGGCGGATATGGCTAGAGGGCCAGTTTTCTTGAGTAGCTTGGCAACACCACCCCAACCGTGGCCGCGCCCGGCGCGGACAAGACCGTTCTTCGCCACCAGCGTCAGAAACCCGACCCAGAGTATGATCTGAAGGTTCTCAGCATGACCAATAATCAGGCCGGGACCTTATTGACAAACACGCTATAACAGGCTATAACCTGATATCCTGTCGCTGGTAAACAGGTTGTCACCTTATGAACACCGGTACAAGAGCTATTCCGCGCCAACGCTTGGATCAACGCTTTTCGTCCATGAAGCCGGAATCCCGCTACCAACCTCCACCGAAAGGCTGGATCAGGGCGATACGCGACGCTTTGGGCATGTCCGGCGCCCAACTTGGCCGACGGATGGACGTGAAAGCCCAAAGCGTCGCAGACATCGAGAAGTCGGAGGCCTCTGGAACCATCCAGCTCAAGACGCTTCGCAGGGTGGCGGAGGCACTGGACTGTGTTGCCGTTTACGCGCTCATTCCCAAGTCTTCGCTGGAAGAACTGGTTCAACGAAACGCCCGCGAGATCGCACGCAAAGAACTCGTCCGGATCGCGCATTCGATGGACCTTGAAGCCCAAGGCTTATCTCCGGAAGAACGCGAAGGACAACTCGAAAACTATATTCGCCAACACCTTCGAGAACGTGATCTTTGGGAGGATGCTTGAACGATCTTTTCGATGAGCCGGCGCATACCACCCCTCTCGAGCCGGGAGAGCGCAAAGGTCTTCTCCAGACTTGGATTACCTATCGGCGAGATCTGAACGAGGCGGAGCAGACGAACGTCACTGCGGGCACAGTATGGGCTTGGCGCGTTCGCCGACGCGACCTGCTTGAAGAGAAATTCCTTCGGCAGCTTCACAAGCGCCTGTTCGGTGACGTCTGGGCTTGGGCGGGCGAGTTTCGCATGACCGAGCGGAACATCGGTATCGAGCCGGTACGGATTCCCGTCGAACTAAGGGTGGCGTTCGACGACGCTCGTTACTGGATTGAACATGAAACATTCCCGCCCGACGAGATTGCCGTGCGACTGCATCACCGGCTTGTCGCGATCCATCCGTTTCCCAATGGCAATGGCCGAACGACGCGCTTGATGGGAGATTTGGTGGCGGCCCGGCTCGGCCAGGCGCCGTTCACATGGGGCAGACAGGATCTGACCGACGTCAGCGAAATGCGTACCAAATACATCGCCGCCCTTCGGGCCGCTGACAACCACGACATCGGGCCGCTGCTGGAGTTCGCGCGCTCGTAGATCATTCATCGCCATCCGTAAGCATGTTGGACTGATCGCGATAGGGCGACTGTTCAAGCGCCAAGCCGATGTTGGCCGCCGGCAAAGCGGCTCAGGAATCTGCCCGCGTTTCAACCCCGATACCGCTGACCGGCAAGCAGTGAAACCGGAGGCTTCACCAGAATCGCAGACCCATCCGGGCCCCGCCCGTAGCGCGCCGTCAATGGCTCCGTCCAGGTGGGGTGGGGCGGTGTGTACCGGCAACCCGTGGCCACCGGTGCGAATGCGCGGGGTACCGTTTGCTGGCGAAGTCCCTTAGCCGGGTCCAGGATGGTCGCGGGTTCCGCGACCGAGGTCGATCTCCGGCTCCGTACCCTTCAGCAATCGACGCACGTTGGCATGATGGCGGAAGGTGATGAGCAGCGCGATCAGGATCAGAGAGGGTAAGTGCGCAGGATCGCCGGGAAGTCCGATCGGCAGGTGACCAGCCCGCTGCAGTTCCAGCAGTCCCCACAGGAGGACGGGAGCGCCCGCCGCTAGTGCACCCAGCGCCCCGACCGAGGATCTCCGGAAGACCGCGACGAGCGCAGCCCATCCGGCTGCCGACACGAGTGCGACCGGCCACGTCAACGCCAGCAACGTGCCGTACGTGGTGGCAACTCCCTTGCCGCCGCGAAAGCCGAGCCACACGGGAAACATGTGCCCAATGACGGCGGCCAGCGCCGCCCAGCCTGCGGGTTCGGGCCCGAACCGCATGGCCAGCACGACGGCTAGCGTCCCCTTCGCGGCGTCCAGGACGAGCGTCGCGAGGGCCAGGTCGCGCCGTCCGGTACGCAGCACGTTGGTTGCGCCGATGTTGCCCGACCCGCGCTGCCGCACATCACCGACGCCCGCCAACCGGCCCAGGATCAGACCGAACGGAATCGAGCCAAGCAGATAGGCCGGGACCAGCACCGTCGCCCAGTACACGATCTGCCCCGTGCCGAGCACCAGATCCGGGATCATGGTCCTTCGCCGAAGACCGGGCGGCCGTCGACAACCGTTCGGACCGCCCGGCCGCGAACCGGATGCGCGGTGTATGGCGCGTTCTGGGACTTGCTTCGAAATTCCTTGGCGTCCAGGACCCAGGCGTGATCAAGGTCGAGGAGGACGAGGTCGGCGGGCTCGCCTGGAGCCAGGCGCCCGCCCGGGACGCCGAAGATGGAGGCCGGGTTCCAGGTTACCCGCCGGAGCAGCTCGATCAGAGAGAGTTGACCCGAATGCACGAATTCCAGGGCCAACGGCAGCACGGCCTCCAGAGCGGCCATCCCAAAGTCCGCCTGCTCGAACGGCAGACGCTTGCTGTCCTCATGGTGGGGCGAGTGGTCGCTCGCGATGACATCGATCACGCCGTTCACGACGGCCTGGGCCACGGCGGACCGGTCGGCCTCGGAGCGCAGTGGCGGCGACACCTTGGCGAAGGTGCGCCAGCCCTCGACCTCGCTCTCGGTCAGCGCGAAGTAGTGCGGCGCCGTTCCGGCCGTGACCGCTACGCCCCGCGCCTTGGCGGCCGCGACGGCTTCCACCGCGCCTCGGGTCGAGAGCAGCGGGAAGTGGATGCGCGACCCGGCTGCTTCGGCCAGCCGCAGGTCCCGCTCGATCAGGATCATTTCCGCGATGGGCGGGCGGCTGGGCAGGCCAAGCCGCGTGGCGAGAACACCCGCGTTCATGGTGCCGTTCCCCGCCAGGGCAGGGTGTTCCGGGTGCTGAACGAGCAGCAAATCGAGCGAGCGCGCATACTTGAGAGCCCGGAACATCAGGCCGGCGTTCTCGACAGCGCGATTGGCGTCGGTGAATGCGGGCACACCGTTCTCGGCCAGCAGGCCCATCTCGGTCAACGCCTCGCCGCGACTGCCGACCGTGATGGCCGCCATCGCGAAGACCTTGACGAGGCTGGTCTCGCGCGCCCGCCGGCTGATGAACTCCACCTCGGCCACGCCGTCGATGACCGGGTCGGTATCCGGTGTACACAGCATGCTGGTGATGCCGCCGACCGCTGCCGAACGGCTGGCCGTGAACAGGGTTTCCTTGTGCTCGGCGCCGGGCTCCCGGAGGTGGGCGCGCGTATCGATCAGGCCCGGCGCCAGCACGAGGCCCGTGCAGTCCACGTGGATCGCATCCTCGGGCGCTCCGTCGGTGAACAACCCGGGTCCGACATCGATGATCTGCTTGCCTTCGGTGAGCAGCCCGCCCTGCGCGTCCAGCCCCGACGCTGGATCCACGAGACGCCCCCCGGTGTAGGCCGTTCGCCGCGGTGGGGCGCGGAAGCGCTTGCCTGCCATCAGCCGGGGCCCCCCGCCGCGGCGTTCTGGACCAGCGCTTCGAGCACAGCGATCCGCACCGCGACTCCGTGCGCCACCTGCTCCAGAATGAGCGAACGGCCGATGTCATCCGCCAGCACGCTGTCGAGTTCGGTTCCGCGATTGATCGGGCCGGGGTGCATGATCACCGCATCGTCCTTGGCCGCGCGCAACTTGTCCGAATCTAGGCCGAAAAACCGGAAGTACTCGCGGGTGGACGGGACGAGCGAGCCTTGCATGCGTTCGAGTTGCAGGCGGAGCATCATGACGACGTCGGCCCCGTCCAGCCCCTCGGCCATCGATTCGAACGGCTGGACGCCGAACGCCTCGATACCGGCAGGCATGAGCGTCGCCGGTGCCACGACGCGGACCGTCGATCCCATGATCGTGAGCAGGCGCATGTTCGAGCGCGCGACCCGGCTGTGCATGATGTCGCCGCAGATGGCGACGGTCAGCCCCTCGAGGGTGCCCTTGCGCCGCCGGATCGTCAGGGCGTCGGTCAGGGCCTGGGTGGGGTGCTCGTGGTTCCCGTCACCGGCGTTGATCACCGCGCAGTTGACCTTGTGACTCAGGAGATGCGGCACCCCGCTCATGGCGTGGCGCACGACGAGCACGTCGGGGCGCATGGCGTTGAGCGTCATCGCCGTGTCCAGCAGGGTCTCCCCCTTGCCGGTCGAACTGGTCGCGAGCGACATGTCCACGACGTTGAAGCCGAGATGCTGGCCGGCAATCTGGAACGACGCCCGGGTGCGGGTCGAATTCTCGAAAAACAGGCTGATCAGCAGGTGGCCGGGCAGCGGGTCGGGCGGACGATTGTCCTGGGCCAGGCAATCCGCGATGAGATCGGCCCGATCAATGAGGTGGACGATCTCAGTGCGGCTCATCTCCTCGATTCCAAGGAGATGGCGGCGAGCTACGGGAGCGGTGGATGCAGCTTCGCCCATGAGTTCGGACGATAGGTCAGGTCCGGGGCGACGGCAAGCAGCCAAGGCCGTCCTGCTTGTGCGTTCGCCCGATGATGACCACCGGATATGGGGTATCCGCGTGGTACACTGATGCGCTTCTCATGCATCAGTCCTCGGGGTGCTACATGAATCCTCACTCGCGTACTGGTCGCCGTCGGCTTGTATCGCTTGCCGGCGCGGTTGCCGTCTTCGCGTGGGCTCTGCCCGCTCCCGGCGTCGCGGTCGAGTTCACGACCTCCGCACCGCAGGGGTACCTGATCGACGCCGAGACGGGCACGGTTCTGCTGGCGAAGGAGGCCGACCAGCCAATGCCGCCGGCGTCGATGAGCAAGCTGATGACCGTGTACATGACGTTCGAGGCACTCAAGGATGGCCGCCTCTCGATGGACACCGAACTGCCCGTGAGCCGGGAGGCCTGGCAAAAGGGCGGGTCCAAGATGTTCGTGGAAGTCGACACGATGGTGCCGGTCATCGACCTGCTGCGCGGCGTGATCGTACAGTCGGGGAACGACGCGAGCATTGTCCTTGCAGAGGGGATCGGCGGGACCGAGAGCGGTTTCGCGAGCCTGATGAATCACCGGGCGCGCGAACTTGGCCTCCTGGACAGCCATTTCACCAATTCCACGGGCTGGCCGGACCCGAACCACGTGATGTCCCCCCGCGACCTCGCCCTCCTGACCATCCTGATCGTCGACCACTTCCCGGAGTACTTCCCCCTGTTTTCCGAGACTGAGTACACGTACGGCGGCATCAAGCAGCAGAACCGCAATCCGCTGCTGTACCGGAACATGGGGGCGGAGGGCATGAAGACCGGCTACACGAAGGCAGCCGGGTACGGCCTGACCGCCTCTGCGCTTCGGAATGGACGGCGTCTGGTCCTGGTGCTGAACGGCATGAATTCCCCGCGACAGCGCGTGTCCGAGGCGACCCGCCTGTTGGAACTGGCGTTTGCACAGACCGAGGCGGTCCACCTGGCCGACGCCGGCGAGGTCATTGGCTCGGTGTCCGTGGCCGGCGGGCGGGACCTGGAGGTCCCGGTGGCGTCGGCAACGAGGCTGGCGGCGACCTTGCCGAGGGGGTCAGGACGCGACGACACCGAGTTCTTTATCCGCTATGAGGGACCGGTAACTGCGCCGATCTCGGCCGGGACCCAGGTCGCCTCGCTGGTGGTCAGCAATCCGATGCAGGCGCCCACGGAGTATCCGCTGGTCGCGGCCACCCCTGTCCCCGAGGTGGGCCTCTTCATGCGGATGGTCCGGGCCGCCGGGTTCCTGATCTGGGGCCCTCCATAGTCCGCTCCGCTGCCCGGCGCGCTGCTTTCATCAGCTTCGAGGGAATTGATGGCAGCGGGAAGACGGTCCACGCACGTCTCGTTGCAGACCGTCTCGAATCGTGCGGCATCCCAGTCGTCCGGACGCGCGAGCCGGGCGGAAGCGAAGGGGGCGAGGCGATTCGCTCGCTACTCAACAGCGGGGTCCTTGAAAGCTGGGATGCCATCACCGAAACGTTCCTGCTGTCGGCCGCGCGAACCGATCACTGCCGGCGCGTGATCGAGCCCGCCCTGCGACGCGGATCGTGGGTAGTGTCGGACCGGTTCGTTGACTCGATGTTCGCGTATCAGGGCGCCGGACGTGAAGTCTCCAACAGGTTCCTGCAGATGGTGACGCAGTATTCGGTGGGCGAGCTGATGCCGGATCTCACCGTGGTCTGCGATGTCGACGTGGACACGGCCAATGCCCGGATCGAGGGGCGCAGCCTGGAAGGGGGGGGATTGCGGACCCGATACGAGCAGACCGACCGGGAACTTCGGCAACGGATACGCGAGGGGTTTCTCGACCATGCATCGGTGGTGCCGGAGCGCTGCGTCGTCGTGGACACGACCGAACCCCAGGACAAGGTTGCGGCCCGGATTTGGTCGGTGATCGCCGAGCGGCTGGACGTGGATGATGGCGAAGGCTGAGCCCGACTACGCGGTGGATCCGCTGCACCCCCGCCGCGCCCCGGAACTGGTTGGCCACGACCGGGCCCGGGAGTCCTTCCGCGCGTCGCGGGCCGGCGGGCGGGTTCCGCACGCATGGCTACTCGTCGGGCCGAGGGGTGTCGGCAAGGCGACGTTCGCCTATCAGGCGGCGATCGAGGTGCTGGCCGGCCGGAGCAGAGACCGACCGCCGGCGGGGACCGAAGCGGCCGATCATCCCGTCCGACGGCGGGTGTGGGCGGGGAGTCACGGGGACCTGCTGGCGGTCGAGCGGGCCGGCGACGGCGGCGAGACGCGGGGGATCCCGGTCGTGGCCGTCCGCGATCTGCGCCATTTCTTTGCCCTCACCTCCGCGGAAGCGGGCTGGCGCGTGGCCATCATTGATGCGCTCGATGACCTGAGCCTCCACGGTGTCAACGCCCTGCTCAAGATCGTCGAGGAGCCGCCGCCGAGAGCGCTGTTGTTCCTGATCGCCCATCGCGCGCGATCGGTTCCGGCGACGATCCGCTCCCGGTGCCGCTGGCTGCCCTTCGCAGGCCTGGCGCACGACGAATGCGCCCAGGTACTGGAGCGGCTGCTGCCCGATCAGGATGCCGCCCAGCGGTCCGGTCTGACGCATCTCGCCAACGGTGCGCCCGGACTCGCCCTGACGTTCGCCAAAGCCGAGGCGTTGACCCTGTTCGGCGAGATCACGGGGCTCTGCCGCACATTGCCCGCACTCGACGTTCCGGCCGCGCATGCGTTCAGCGATCGCTTTGCCCGACAGCCGGGCTCGGCACGGTTCCCAACGTTCACCGCCATGTTCAAGATCTGGGTGTACCGCGCCGCGATCCGCGTCGTTGCGGGCGACGAGGCTGTCGGGGACGACATCGTGGACGGAGAGGGAGAAGTGCAGCGCCGCTACAGCACGGCGGCGGGCCTTGCGGGGGTACTGTCCTTGTGGAACGATGTCGGGCGGATTGCGGACGCCGCGATACACGCGCACCTTGACCGCAAGCAAGCCGTACTGGACGTGTTGTTCGCCAGCCGCCGTCTGGCGCGCGGCGTTTGAGCGGGGGAACACTGTGGACGCCTCGCCGAAGCCGCCGCGCTTTTACCTGACGACCCCGATCTACTACGTGAACGACGTGCCGCATCTGGGGCACGCGTACACCACGGTGGCATGCGACGCGCTGGCCCGGTTCATGCGCCTGGACGGCCGGGATGTCCGGTTCACGACCGGGACCGACGAGCACGGCCAGAAAGTGGCGAAATCTGCGGTGGCGGCGGGGCTGGATCCCGGCGCGTTCACGGACCGGGTATCCGAGCGCTTCCGCTCTCTCGTCGAGGCGGTGGGGGCCACGCCGAATGATTTCATCCGGACGACCGAAGAGCGTCACCACCGGTCGGTCCAGGAGATCTGGCGCCGGCTGGTCCAGCGCGACGAGATCTACGCGGGCAAGTACGAGGGCTGGTACTCGGTTCGGGACGAGGCCTATCTTGCGGAGAGCGAGCTGATTCGCCAGCCGGACGGCTCCTTCCGGGCCGCGAGCGGGGCGCCGGTCGAATGGGTTGCCGAATCGAGCTACTTCTTCCGGCTTTCGCGCTGGCAGGAGCCGCTGCTTCGGTGGTACGCGGAGCACCCCGATTTCATCGGGCCGGAATCCCGCCGCAACGAGGTGGTCCGGTTCGTGGAAGGCGGCCTTGACGACCTTTCGGTGTCGCGTACCAGCTTTCGCTGGGGCGTGCCGGTTCCCGACGACCCCGATCACGTCATTTACGTGTGGGTGGATGCGCTCACCAACTACCTGACCTCGGCCGGGTTTCCGGACGAGGAATCGGACACGTACAACCAGTTCTGGCCGGCCGATGTGCACGTCGTCGGGAAGGACATCGTCCGCTTTCATGCGGTCTACTGGCCGGCCATGCTGCTGGCCGCCGGGGTTGCCCCGCCGCGACGGGTGTTCGCACACGGGTGGTGGACCGTGGAAGGTCAGAAGATGTCGAAATCGGTCGGCAACGTGGTCGACCCGTTCGAGCTCGTGAAGGAGTACGGACTGGATCAGGTCCGCTACTTCCTGCTTCGCGAGGTACCCTTCGGGAATGACGGCGACTATTCCAGGGCGGCGATGATCCACCGCGCGAATGCGGACCTCGCGAACGACTTCGGAAATCTGGTGCAGCGAGTCCTGACGCTGGTGCAGCGCAACTGCGAGGCCGCCGTTCCGGAGCGCGGCCCGGTGACACCGGAGGACGAGGCACTGCTGCAGGCGGCGTCGGGTCTCGGGGCTGAACTGCGGTCATTGATGGAAACGCAGCAGATGCATGCCGCCCTGCGGGCGCTGTGGGACGTGATCCGGGCGGCGAACGCCTACATCGATCATGCAGCGCCGTGGGTCCTTGCCCGCACGGATCTCGACCGGTGCCGGACCGTGCTGAGCGTGTTGCTGGAGGTCCTGCAGCGAGTCGCCATCTTCTCGCAGCCGTTCGTGCCGGCCGGCGCAGCGGCGATCCTGGATCAGCTCGGCGTACCCGCCGATCAGCGGCAGTTCGGGGACGCCGGCCGCGGCCCCGCCCCGGGGACGCCGCTGGCCGCGCCAAGCCCTGTTTTTCCCCGCCTGACATCCAAGTTCGAAGCCGATGCTGGTTGACAGCCACTGCCATCTCGATTTCCCGGCCTTCGCGGACGACTTTCCGGCCATGCTGGAGCGCGCGCGGGCGGCGGGGGTGCGGACGCTCCAGACCATTTCGACCCGCCTGGCGACGGTGGACACCATCCTCGACGTGGCGTCCCGGGATCCCGACATTTGGTGTTCGGTGGGCCTGCATCCGCACGAGGCCGCGACTGAGGAAGACGTATCGCCGGATCGAATCGTGGCGTTGTCGGACCACCCGGACGTGATCGGGGTGGGTGAGACCGGCCTCGACTACTACTACGAGCACAGTCCGCGCGAGCGGCAGCAGGAGAGCTTCAGGAACCACATCGAGGCCAGCCGTAGGACCGGACTGCCGTTGATCGTGCACGCCCGCGACGCGGACGAAGACATCGTTGCGGTGCTCAGGGAGGAGTACGAGGCGGGTCCGTTTCCCGGACTCATTCACTGCTTCACGGCCGGGCCGGAGCTGGCGCGCGCCGCATTGGACATCGGTTTCCTAATTTCCATTTCCGGCATCGTGACCTTCAAGAAGGCGGAGAACGTGCACGCTGCGGCCCGCGAGGTCCCGCTTGATCGATTGCTCGTGGAAACGGACGCGCCGTTTCTGGCACCCGTGCCGCACCGGGGCAAGCGGTGCGAACCCGCGTTCGTCGCGCGCACGGCGGCCGCGGTCGCGGAGCTGCGGCAAATCGAGCAGTCGCGCCTGGCCGAGGCCACGACCGACAACTTCTTTCGGCTTTTCTCCAAGGCCAGGCGGCCGGCGAACTGAGCGCGGTTCCGCGGCCGCTGCCAATGCGCTATGTTCGAACGATGTTGACGATCATGCTGCATTCCCTTCGTATTCCCCTGATCGCGTTGATGATTTTCGTCTTCGCGCTGCCGGCGCACGCGGCCGATACGCTGGAGGCGGCGGCGCCGTGTCTCGCCTGTCATGCTGCCGACGGGCTTGCCGCCGACGCCGTCACGCCGCTCGTCGCGGGGCTTCGCAAGAAGCACGTACTGGCGGCGATGGAGGACTATCGCTCGGGTGAGCGCCTGCATGAGGAGATGCAGCAGGCGGTCCAGGGCCTCGACGATGCAACCCTCGACGTGCTCGCTGCCTGGTATGCCGAGCAATCCTGGATCGCGAGCGAGCGCCCGGTTGACAGCGATCTTGCAAAGGCTGGCAGCAGGAAGGCCCGCGCGTCATGCAGTTCGTGCCACCGCCGCTCGGGCGAGGGCGGGATCGGCGCACCCCGTCTCGCCGGCCAGAGCGTCGCCTACCTCGTGGCGGCGAGCACCGCCTACCGGGACGGCGGCCGTACCAGCCCGGCTGCCCGCGGGAAAGGCTTCGTCATGGGCGACCTTACCGATGACGAAATCCTCGCGCTGTCCCATTACTACGCGAGTCTCCGCTAGCCAACCGCAACGGCGTGGTCGGGACGGTCGTGCCGGCCGCCCGGTTGCCCGCGGCGCATGACCGGGTGCCCTCACGAAACCCCCCGACCTCGAAGCGGCGGTACGTCGCCGCGTCGCACCCGGGCCGCAGCCAACCTCGCTAGGCCGCGATGCCGATGAGTGAGAGCAATCGCCCGTAGCGCGATTCCCCGGCCTGGAAGTTCCGGCGGTAACTAAAGAACCTGTCCGGTTCGCCGGCGGTGTCGCGGTCGAGCACGTCGATGGTGCCAATCCCTGCTTTCTCCAGACAACGGACCGCGTATCCGGGCAGATCGAACAGAAGCTTCACGCCCGCTCGTCGAAACAGGCACTCAACGCCCGGGTCGTCTCGCACGAAGGGCTCGGCGAACGGGGGATCCACCTCGTAGCTGGCCTGGGCAATTGCCGGCCCGATCGCGGCGACCACGCGCGCGCGATGGGCGCCAAGCCGTTCCATCCGATCGACAGTTGCCGGCAGTACGCCGGCCAGCGCGCCCTTCCATCCGGCATGGGCGGCGCCAACCACGCCGGCAACCGGATCGGCGAACAGGACCGGAACACAATCCGCGGTCAGGATGCCGACCGCGACACCTGGCTGCGCGGTCACGACGGCATCCGCCCGTTGCGCGGGCGTCAGCTCGGGCCCGGCGACGACGGCGCGGGTGCCATGGACTTGAAAAGGGGTTACCAGGGGCGCGGTTCCCAGGCCAGCAGCCGCAACCGCCCGGCGGCGATTCTCGGAGACCCGTGCGCGCTCGTCATGGGATCCGAACCCGCAGTTGAGGGAACGGAACGGGCCGTCGGATACACCGCCGCGGCGGGTCAGGAAACCGTGCCGCACCGGGCAGCCCTCGAACACCGGAGACTGGAGCGCCTCTACCCGATCCACTAAGCGAACCCCGCAGGTTCCGGGCCGGTCGGGGAGGCTACCGACATGGCGTGGAAGCGGGACCCCATGCCCTCCGGGTGAACAAGACGGTGAAGGGCAGTCTCGATGCCGGCGCTTGCTGCGGGCCGCATGGCAGCCAGCCGCCGCGCGCGGCGCCGGATGCCGATGGTTTCGAGGAACTCGCCCTGCTCCCGAGGACCGTGCACGCAGGCACCGCCCGTGCGCGCCGTGGCCGCCAGCTGCTGGAAATCCACCCGAGAGGACAGGTCCGCCGAGCCGGGGTCGTCGAGCGGGTCCACCCGCCGGTGCGACCGGACCGCCTGCAGGGTTCCGAACGGCTCCTCCCGATCGCGCGCGTAGTCGACTATCAGGCTGGCGCCGCCGTCGCTTGCGGCACGGGCGGCAAGATCGGCAACGACCGCCTGGGCGACCGGCGAAATCTCCACGACCTCGCCTTCGCCCGCCGACTCCGGCAGCCGACACGTGATGGGGGAGGGGCGAGGGGCGAGCGCGAAGACGAAACGGGCGCATGATTCGTCCCAGGTGACCGTCCGTTCGCGCCAGTGCGTGCCGGTCTTGACGTACTGATGAATGGGCAGTGCGTCGAAGAACTCGTTGGCCACGACCAGTGAGAACGCTTGTGGAACCGAGGCGAGTTCGCTGGCAAAACGAGCATCGGGAACGGCGGCGGCCTGCTCGCCACGCAGTCGCGGCGAGGTCTCTACGAACCAGACGCTGGCGGCACGGGCGAACGAGGGCGCCACGGTGTTGGCGGTACGCAGGATGTCCTGCACGAGCGTACCCCTGCCAGGGCCAAGCTCGACGAGGAGGAACGCCTCGGGGCTTCCCGAGCGCTGCCAGTAGTCGATCAGCCAGCCCGCGATCATCTCGCCGAACATCTGGTGGATCTCCGGCGCGGTCGTGTAATCACCCGCTTCGCCGATCGGAGTGCGGCGGGCGTAGTAGCCCAGTTCCGGATGCAGCAGGACCGTGGTCATGAAGTCGGCAATCGTCAGCGCGCCGTCGCGGCCGATCCGGCGGATCAGGACGTCCCGCAGGGTCACGGTCCTGGCCGGCGATAGGCCCGCGCCCACACGACCGCGCCGATGACCAGGACCGGGATCGACAGCACCATGCCCATCGTCAGGGGACCCGCCAGGTAACCCAGGTGGGCATCCGGTTCTCGAACGAACTCCACGAGGATGCGAGAGCACGCGTAGCCGGTGAGGAATACTCCGGACAGGGCGCCGGGGCGGTGGACCATCGGCGTTCGCTTAGCCAGGAAACGGAGCACGAGGAACAGGACAACCCCTTCCAGCGCGGCTTCGTACAGCTGGCTCGGATGGCGGGGTTCAGCGCCCGCTCCCGGAAACACAACGCCCCACGGGAGTTCGGTGGGCTGGCCCCACAGCTCGCCGTTCACGAAATTGGCGACCCGCCCGAAGAAAAGGCCGACCGGAATGACGCAGGCAATCGCGTCGCAGAACGAAGCGAACCCGAGGCCGCGGATGCGACAGAACAGCCAGGCCGCACCCGCACTTCCGGCGAGGCCTCCGTGGAAGGACATGCCTCCCTCCCAGACCGCAAAAGCCGCAGCGGGATCCCTAGCGAGGATCTCGTGACCGTAGAACAGCAGATACCCGAGGCGGCCGCCCACCATGATCCCGAGTATCGTCCAGAGGACGAAGTCGGCGACGTCCTTCGGCGTCGCATTGGCAGGAAACCTGTGAATGGATTGCGACAGGAGGCGCCATCCGAGAAGGATGCCGGCGATATACGCGAGGGCGTACCAGCGGATGGTCAGCGGACCGATGGCAAAGGCCACCGGATCGATGTCGGGGAACGGCACGTGGGGAAGTCTTGTCGGGTGCGGCGCAGATGGAAGATCAATGCTGATCCGTATACTAGCGGCACACTTCGGGGAGAGACACGTCGATGGCCACGTCCCGGCGGATTGCATCCGACCTGTTCCGGCTCGCCAGGGGGGCCGTGCGGACGTGTCGTCAGGTCGGCAGGGAAGCGGCCTGCCGCGGACTGCCTGCGCGGGACCAGGTGCTCGACCGGCTGGGATTGGTGACTCGCGAGGAGTTCGACGCGGTTCGCGAGCTGGCCGAGAACGCGCGTCTGGAAAGCGAACGATTGGCCGAGCGAATCGCGGGGCTTGAAACCGGCGGGCGAAAACGGACGACCAGACGACGCAGCACGACCAGGAAGGCGGGAGAGTCCTCGTCGTGATTCCTGGCGCGCCGGTCAAGCCTTGACCTTGCCTGCGGAGGCGCTTCGGGTCCTGCTCGTAGGGTCGGGCCGCATGGGCTCGGCCATGCTTCGCGGCTGGCTGGGACAGTCGATCACGGACCCCGCCGCAATCACGGTTGTCGAGCCCGACGAAGACCGTCGCAGCCAAGCGGAGTCTGCGCACGGGGTACCCGTGAGCCCGGTCGTGCCGACGGCGTGGTCCGGCGACGCCGTGGTGTTTGCCGTCAAACCGCAAATCCTGGATCAGGTCCTGCCTGCCTACCGCGCACACTGTGCCGCCAGTTGCGCTGTTTCCATCGCCGCCGGAAAGGACCTGCGGACGCTTGCGCGCGGTGTCGGTGACACGGTCCCGATTGTGCGTGCGATGCCCAACTTGCCGGCGTCGGTGGGGCAGGGGGTGAGCGTGGCAGTTCCGAATGACCGCGTGGACGCGGGTATCCGGGAACGCGCCAGTCGGCTGCTCGGCGCGGTCGGCGCCGTTCACTGGATCGAGGACGAGACGTTGATGGACGCGGTCACGGCGCTCTCGGGGAGCGGGCCGGCCTATGTATTCCTCCTGACCGAAGCGATGGCGAAGGCGGGCGAGCGGGCCGGGTTGCCGTCGGGTCTCGCGCGCAGCTTGGCCCGGGAGACGGTGGCCGGCGCGGCGGCGCTGATGGCCGCGACCGACGATGACCCTGCCCAGCTCCGGGCCGACGTGACGAGTCCGGGCGGCACCACGGCAGCGGCACTTCGTGTGCTAATGGACGACGAGCAATGGGCCTCACGGGTGGACCAGGCCGTGGCGGCCGCCGCTGCCCGCTCACGCGAACTCGCTGCAGTCAGGGACGACTGAGCGAATCGCTCGAGTGGCCCGACAGGCGCCGGCCAATGCTGGCACGCCCACGCTGATGACCGGCGGCACCACTACATCGACGCAGTACTCCGACCACCGGCTCCAATCCCATGATTGGCTTGTATACGGCAGCCACGCCGAACGGCTACAAGGTGAGCATCGCGCTGGAGGAACTGGGGCTTCCCTATGACCTCCACGCATTGGACCTAGGCGCGAACGAGCACCGGGAGGATTGGTTCCTCGGGATCAGTCCCAACGGCCGCATTCCGGCCATCGTCGACCGGGATGCCGGCGATCTGGCGGTCTTCGAGTCCGGTGCGATCCTCATCTATCTGGCCGAGAAGACCGGGCAGCTGATGCCGTCGGACGTGAGGGGGCGTTCCGAGGTACTGCAGTGGCTGATGTTCCAGATGGGGGGCGTCGGGCCGATGCAGGGTCAGGCAACCGTGTTCCACCGCTATTTCGAACCGAGACTCCATCTGGCGGTGGAGCGATACCGGAACGAAACCGCCCGCCTGTACAGGGTCTTGGACCGACGGCTTCGGGGTCGTGAGTGGTTGTGCAGCGCGTACTCGATCGCCGATATCGCGACGTGGCCGTGGATACGCCGCTACGACTGGTCGGGAATCCCGGATGTCGAGGAACTCGAGCATCTGCAAGCGTGGATGGACCGCATGGCGGCCCGGCCGGGCGCGCGCGCGGGGTCACGCGGCCGCCGTCCCCGAGACGGACCGAAGTGGTCGACATGGCCAGGAAAATGCTGGTTCGCTAGGTGGCGGCGAGATCCGCGCGCGCCACCAGCAGGTCCTCGCGAAGCTTGCGCAATCGTTTCCGGAGTTCCGGCTCCATGGCGACCGCCCCCGGGTATCGTACGGCGTCGATCCCTTCCTCACGCAATGCCTTTTGCGCACCGTCGATGGTAAGGTGGCGCTCGTGCAGGAGACGCTTGATGCCCCTGAGGAGAGCCACGTCCTTGGGGCTGTAGCGGCGACGCCCGCCACCAACCCGCCGGGGCTTCAGGGCCGGAAACTTGTCTTCCCAGTAGCGGAGCACATGCTGCGGGACGTCGAGTTCGGTGGCCACGTCTCCGATTTCACGGAGCGCTGTGCTTCGGAAATCAAACCGTCCGGGCTCGGGGACCGATGAACTCGGCGGTTGTCCCGCCTTTGCCGGATCTGGTTTCATCGTTCCGCCTTCAGGCCGACCCGCGGGCTCGGTGTGAGGGTCCGATTCGCCTGACACCTCACTTGTCCCGCGGCGCGGAATTGACTCGTCGCTTCAAGTTGTTCGAAGATCGGAAACTGACTACCCGCCGGGGCTTGATGACGGCTTCGACTTGCGTGTTGGGGTTTCGTCCCAGCCGCATCCCCTTCCGGTGCAAGATAAACCGACCGAAGTTGCGAATTCTGACCACTTCGCCTTCGGCCAGACGCTCGGCAATCTCTTCGAAGACCCGATCCACGAGGGTGGAGGCGAGTTGTTGGGAAACCCCGAGCTGTTCGAATATTTCCCGGGCCAGGCCAGCGCGGGTCAATGTTCCCTTGCGCATGCGCACCCCCGTCGAACCCGATGTCTAATCTATCCATCAGTTAATGCTAATGTCAATGCTAAATACCGTGACATTCGGCGCCTGGGCTCCCAATGGGAAAAGTTAAACTTATTGAATTCAAGGACAGGTATTGGACGTGGTCTTGATACTGCTGTTACGGAATTACTCTCTAGCAGGAATGCCGCTAGGCAGGTGCAGCTTCTCCAATCTCCTTGATGGCCGCGAGAATGTGCTGATTGACGTCGCCGCGCACCATATCGTACGCGACGTCAATAGAGTGCGCGAACCCTAGTGCATCGGTGCCACCATGGCTCTTGACGGTCACGCCGTTCAGGCCCAGCAGAATCGCGCCGTTGTGTTTCCGGGGATCAAGTTTCTCGCGCAGGGTCTGGAATGTGGGGCGTGCCAGTATTCCTGCCATCAGGCCGCCGAGTGAACTCCTGAGCGCGGTGCGCAGGTAGTGGCTGCAGAGCTTTGCCGTGCCTTCTGCCGTTTTCAGCATCACGTTGCCGGTGAAACCATCGGTCACGACCACGTCGGCCTCACCGGCCGCCACGCCATCACCCTCGATGTATCCCTGATAGTTCTCGCTGAGCGGGCCGTTCCGCAAGTGCGCATCAGCCTGACGGATGACGGCGCGTCCCTTGCCCCGTTCCTGCCCGATGTTGAGGAGTCGGACTTCCGGGTCGACGCGGCCAAGTACCACGCGCGCAAACGCGGTCCCCATGACCGCGAACTGGACCAGGTGGCTGTCCTCGCATTCGGCGTTGGCGCCCATGTCCAGCAGCACGATCTCGCTGCGTCGTGTGGGGATCGTGGCCGCAATGGCCGGGCGGTGGATTCCGGGAAGGCATTCGAGAAGCTTGACCGCGAACGCCATCAGGGCGCCGGTATTTCCTGCTGAAACCGCGGCGTCCGCCGTCCCGTCCTTCACCGCGCCGATCGCGAGCGCCATGCTCGAGTCCGTCTTGTTGCGGAGCGCGAGGGACGGCCTCTCGCCGGCCTCCACGCTCGCACCTGCCGCGACGACGTCACAGCGGCTGCGCAGCGCCTTCTGGCGATCCAGGAGCGGTTTGATGCGGTCCGGATCTCCCATGAGATGGATGCGGGCGTCGGGATGGCGTGCGCACGCCAGCGCGGCCCCCCGGATCACGAGTTCCGGCGCGCGGTCACCTCCCATCGCATCCACTGCGATAGTCGGTTGTCGGATCATGAAGAAAGGTTCAGTCGCGGGCGGAGGGCGTGTCGTCGACGAAGTCCCGACCACGATAATGCCCGCACGACCCGCAAACATGGTGTGGGCGCCGGTAGGAACCGCAGTGCGGACATGCGACGGCGTTCACCGGCTTCAAGCGCTGGTGCGCGCGACGATGCCCTCGCCGCGAACGCGTCACTTTCTTACGCGGAACTGCCATGAGGTTGCCTGATCTGAGTCGAACAAGACTTGGGGGCGGACTTGGTAACCCAATTGACGCCGCTGCGCAAGCACGGAACCCGCCGGCGGTGCCAGGGATTCAGGCACGATCGCTCGGATCCTTGAGGCGGGCAAGCTGCGAAGCGAACTCGGATTCCGTGCTGCCTTCCAGCCAGTCCGCCTGCCCGGGCGGCGGAGCGTCCGGGTGCCGGGGATACGGATCCAGGGCCAGGGACAGATGCTGGATGGCCAACTCCCCCAGTTCCAGCCCCTCCGCGCCGAGCGGCTCAGGGAGATCGCTCTCCGGGTCAGCTGGTTCTTCAACCGGGGCGGAATGACCGGCGCGTTCATCGAAGGTCGTCTCGAGCGGGAGCACGATCGCTTCCTCGAAGTCTTCGAGTGTCACGACACAGGTCCGGATCAATCGAGCACGGACTAGAGCCTCCAGGCGGACCGCGCTGCCGGATACGGAGGCGACCCTTGCCTCGACCGTAAGGGACTTCAGTCCCGACAAGCCAAGCCGTTCCACCACTTCGGGACGTTCCGTGCCTGTGCAGCGAAGTCGAAAGCGGCTGTTAACCGTACTGCATAGTTCCGCCGGGACGGGATCGAGCAGCGGGCGAGCGTTAGGCATGCGGACGGCGTTCCCGGAACGTCTGGGCGACTGCCTCAATGGCGCCCCGTACGCTGACCGGCGAGGTTCGATGCAGTTGAGGCGACCGAAAGGAAGGATCAGGGCGAGTCTAGTTCACCGGGCGCCGGACGACATGGTCTGACAAGAGGCGGTCCGTGGCGGGAGGGCCCGCCACGAAGCGCATACGTTCGAATTCTGGTGACGCTTCGTCGAGGCGCTGCTTTCCGGAAATGACCGTTGGCACGGCTGGTACCGTGCCGCAGACCAGGTCATGGGCGGTCCCTCGCCGACAGCGGAAACCCTCGCCCGATGCGACGACTCGGGGATCGGACATCGGCTACCATGTCGCCTCGAATTCAGGCGCGCATGCCCCATGGCTCGCGGTTGCGACACCGGCAGCTCCGCCGGTGCTTTCGTGTTTCAGGACCGTGCGAGGAGAAATGATCCATGAAAGTCGTTGAATCGGTGGCCGAGATCCTGAAGCGCGAGAACGTCGAGATCATCTTCGGCTACCCGGTCAATCACGTCCTGGAGTACGCGGCCCGGGCCAACATTCGACCGATCATCGTGCGGCAGGAGCGCATTGGCCTGCATATGGCTGATGCGATGTCCCGCATCACGTCGGGGGCCAAGATCGGTGTGTTCGCGATGCAGCACGGGCCCGGTTCCGAGAACGCGTACGGGGCGGTGGCCCAGGCGTTTGGTGAATCTGTGCCGATTCTGGTGCTGCCGATGGGATACGCGCGGCGACTGGCTCACATTTCTCCAAATTTCAATTCCACCCAGGCCATGCGACCGGTCGCAAAGTCGACGGAGCCGGTGACAGCCGCGGCGGAAGTCGGCAACGTGCTGCGTCGAGCGTTTTCCAAGCTGAGAACCGGTCGGGGAGGACCGGCGGTGGTTGAGATCCCGGCCGACCTCATGCAGGAGGAACTGCCTGCCGAACTCGATTACGAACCGGTCTATGCAACCCGCTACGGACCCGACCCCGCGGCCGTTGCTGAGGCGGCCGGCCTCCTTCGGTCGGCGGCGCGGCCGGTCATCTACGCGGGCCAGGGAATCCACTATGCGAAGGCGTGGTCCGGTCTTCGGCAGCTGGCCGAGAAACTGGCGATTCCCGTTTGCACCAGTCTCGGGGGCAAGAGCGCCTTTCCCGAGGACCACCCGATCAGTCTGGGTTCGGGCGGAGTGTCGATGCCCAAGCCGGTCCGGACCTTCCTGGATCAGGCGGACGTGATTCTCGGAATCGGGTGCAGTTTCACGGAAACCGCATTCGGTGTCTCGATGCCGGAAGGCAAGACGGTCATTCACGCAACGCTGGACCCATCGGACCTGAACAAGGACGTCCGTTCGAAAGTCGGTCTTGTCGGCGACGCCGACTTGACCCTGACGGCGCTGCTGGCCGCGTTGGCGGATGAACCGCCGCACGATTCATCGGCCGTGGAGGCGGAGATTTCGCAAAGCGCGGAAGCGTGGATGGCGGAGTGGCTGCCCAAGCTCACCAGCGATGCGACACCGCTGAACCCGTACCGCGTGCTGTGGGAACTCCAGCAGTCGGTCGACAAGGCGAATGTCGTCATCACCCACGATGCCGGCAGTCCGCGTGATCAGCTTTCGCCATTCTGGAAGGCCACCACGCCGCTCTCGTACATCGGCTGGGGCAAGACCACCCAGCTGGGCTACGGCCTCGGGCTTGCCATGGGGGCCAAGCTGGCCTGTCCGGAAAAGCTCTGCATCAACGTCTGGGGTGATGCCGCGATCGGTTTCACCGGTATGGACTTTGAGACCGCGGTTCGTGAACGCATTCCGATTCTCTCGGTCCTGCTGAACAACTTTTCGATGGCCATCGAACTCAAGGTCATGCCGGTTTCGACGGAGAAGTATCGATCGACCAACATTTCGGGCGATTACGCCGCCATGGCCCGCGCCTTCGGCGGGTACGGAGAGCGAGTCACGGAGCCGGGCCAGATCCGCGAGGCCATTGCGCGAGGGATCGCTGCGACCGAGAACGGCCAACCGGCGCTGCTCGAGTTCATCACGTCGAAGGAAGTCCAGGTATCCAGACACTAGTGTGCTGCGGGAACGGGGTGGCACCGGGAGGGTTGCGGTGTCCGCCCGCGTGCGGAGGGCTGGCGGCAGGCACCGGAGCCGGCAAGGGTACCGCCGTGCCGTACCGATGGGCTCGTCATGGGAATGGACGGCAACGCATCGTCTGGCGTGAAGGACGTACCCGCTTATGCTGACGGTTTCGCGTTCCTCACGGGAGTTCCGCTGTTGCGCATCTCGCCGCTAGCGTTGCCGCTGATCGCGTTGCTGGTGGCGTTGGCTGCCTGCGGGTCTCCGCGCGTCACGACCAACGGGTTCCTGTTTTCGGGGCTCGATCTTTCGTTCCTGGAAGAGGACGGCGTCACCTGCGAAGACGTCCTGGCAACACTGGGAACGCCCACCGCTCGGCGCCACTTTACCGGCGAGCCGTTCGGGAACGACGCGTGGTTCTACATCGGCCAACGTGTCAGCTACTACGCCTTCCTGAAGCCCGACGTGATCGAGCAGCGGGTACTAGCGGTACTGTTCGACGCGGAAATCGACGCCGCCCGGTCGAACTGTGGCGACAACCCTGCCGTGCTGGAGGTTGCGGATTACGGTGACCACGAGCTTCGCAACATGGTCTTCAATCCTGATGCCACGGTCGTCGTCGGCAACACGCGGACCCTGCTGCAGGAACTGTTCGGCGACATTGGCCGATTCTCCACGCCGACTGTCCGGTAGCCGGCGGAGTGCGCAAGCGGATACGCGATCACCTGCCAGGACGTACCACCCTGGCCGAATGACCGCTTGACGTCCCGACCGTGCCACCGAGCCTCGCGGGTGATGCGCCGAACGGCGGTGCAAGCGCTCTCTCCGGCAGACAACTCCACTTAGCGTTGCCGGCTTTGCCAATGCTTGAAAGCTTGGTGACGCGATAGCATGTCGCCGTAGCTCTGGACGGGGCGAGCCGTGGCCGCACTCAAAAGACGCCTGGCAGTGCAGATGCACGGTCCTCGGGCCTGTCCGAACGGCTGCGCGGCAGTTGCTGCCATGGCGGCGGTCATGCAGAGAACCGGCGGTGTACCCAGGCGGAGTGGGCACGCTCAAATCGGATAGGTGGTTGCCTTTTGAAGCCCGTATCACGAGAGGCTTCCTCCACCCCCCCGACGCGTGTTTTCTTCGGGTCTCGCTCCCGCCGGCCGGAGGGCTATCAGGCGACATCGTTCCTGGCGCCTGACCCCCGCTTTGCTGGTGCCGAAAGTCGGCCGTCCGAAGGTTGCCGACTCCCGGTGGCGCCAGTCCCCGGAGCTACAGGATTTGTAATCGTTGCGCCAACTGCACAGCATCAATCGGTATTGGAAACAAGTGCAAGAAGCCGCTATACGTTTTGGGGATCGTGATAGTCAGGACGCGCATGGGTCAGCTGCGCTAACTAGGACCATGGTTGAATTCGCAGCGGTACACGCGTCGCTGACTCTCTAGGCGTCCGTGGGCGGGCACCGCCGCCGAACTGCTGGAGACCGCCTCAATTGGATGCTTAGCGGATGAGTTCACAGGGGGCCAATTTCCCGGTCGCCATTACCGGGTACAGCTACCGCTTGCCTGGCGGCATCCACACCGATTCCGACTTTTGGGATCTGCTGAGCAGGCGCGAAATCGTTCAGGAGCCCGTAACCGATCGCTACGGGAGAGGTTACCGGCCGATCGGCGGCTTCTCCGGTCCAGGCCGGTTTGCCAGCGCCTACGAAGGTCTCATTCGCGACGACGAAGAGAAGCTGTTCGACCGCAGTCTCTTCGGGCTGTCGCAAAGCGAAATGCTGTCGACGGATCCGCAGGTGAGGATGCTGTTGACATGCGCGTGGGAAGCGTTCGAGCGCGTCGGCTGGGATCTCCATTCTCTCCGCAACAGCTCGACCGGCGTCTACATCGGTGCGCAAGTACCCCCCGTCTCGAACTGGCGGCCGATGCGGGGCGCACAGCCGTTCGACGTGACGGGTATCAGCTTGGCCATGCTCGCCAACCGTATCTCCTACCACTTCAACTTGATGGGGTCCTCGACGACATACTGCACGGCATGTTCGGCGAGCCTTACCGCTCTCCATGCGGCAATGAACGGCCTCCAGCACGGTGACTGCGAGCAGGCGCTGGTCGGTTCCGTCAACTACATGGGAACTGCCAGGCTGAGCGCCTCCTTCAACGCCCTGGGAGTAATCAGCCCCGACGGGAAGTGCCATTCCTTCGACGCGGAAGCCAATGGCTACATGCGCTCAGAAGGGGCGTTCGTCTTCACCATCAAACCGCTGGCGGCAGCCGAGCGCGACGGCGACCCCATCCACGCCGTCATCGAGGCCACCGCCGTGAATGCGGCCGGCGCTGCCGACGGGAGTGAGGGCCTGGCGCAGGGGCGCTACATCACGGCCCCCACCCGTCACGCCCAGGCGGAGCTGATGCGTGTGGCCGGCACGCGCGCCGGTCGCGCGCCGCCTGAGTTCGACTACATCGAGGCCCACGCCACCGGCACCGTCGTGGGGGACCGGATCGAAGGAAACGCCATCACGGACGCGTTTGCCGGGCCCGAACGAGAGGCCCCGCTGCGGATCGCAAGCGTCAAGAGCAATCTGGGGCACATGGAAGCAGCGGCGTTCCACTGCGCCCTGCTCAAGGTCCTCCTGATGCTGCAGAGGCGGACGTTCGCGCCAATCTCCAAGACTTTCGTGGTGCCCAATCCGGAAATCGACTTCGACCGCTGTCCCATGCAGGTGCAGACCGAATGCGAGCCGTTTCCCGAGCGTCCAGTGGTCGTGGGAATCAACTCGTTCGGCTTTGGCGGTGCCAACGGGCATTGCGTGGTGCGTGAATATCGCCCGGCCCGGCCCCGTATCTGGTCGGTGCCGCTCGCCCCGGAGGCCGGCTTCATGATTCCGCTGTCGGCCCGCACTGGCCGCGCACTCACCGAGGGCGCACGGCAGCTGCGAGAGTTCGTCGCCGAAAACGAACCCGACCTCTACACCCTGGCCGGCAATCTGAGCCGCCGCCGCACGCATTTCGCCATGCGCACGTCATTCTCGGTCCGGAACCGGGAGGAACTGGTCGAAGCGCTCGAGGCCTTTGCGGAGGATCCGCCGCCCGTCCACGCGGTCGACGACGGCAAACGTCGCGTGGCGCTGGTGTTTTCCGGTCAGGGCACCCAGTGGGCGGGGTGCGGCCGCGACCTGTATGACGCCGAGCCCGTGTTCCGGCGGGCCATCGATTCCATCGAGGCGCATTGGCGCGAGCACTCGGAGATTTCGCTGCGCGAGGCCTGCTTTGGTGCGTCGCAGAATGAGCTGAACGAGGTGCAGCTGGCACAGCCGGCCATCTACATGATCCAGTGCGCCCTGGTGGAGCTGTTCAAGACCTGGGGCGTCTACCCCGATTGTGTGGTCGGCCACAGTTCGGGCGAGGTCGCGGCGGCCTACGCGTGCGGGGCACTGTCGCTGCAGGAAGCCACGCGTCTGGTGTTTCATCGCGCCACGCTTCAGCAGCGGACGGCCGGATCCGGTCGCATGCTGGCGATTGGCCTCGACCGTCCGGGCGTGGAAGACCTTCTGACGGAACTGGGCGTCGCCTTTGGTTGCGGGGAGGAGGACTCCGACCAACCGACACAGGTGGAGATCGCGTGCGAGAACGCCCCTGCCAACACGGTGATCTGCGGAACCGAGGAAGCCCTCCAGCCGGTCATGGCGGCATTGGACCACAGGCATCTGCAGAATCAGCTGCTGCCCGGCAACATCGCCTTTCATTCCACCGCGATGCAGCCTCTCAAGGACGATGCGCTGGCGGCGCTGTCGTTCCTGAATGACCTCGATTTCGACGCCGATGTCCCGTTCGTGTCGTCGGTGACCGGGCTGCCGACACGACGACTGGACAACGCGTACTGGTGGTCAAATATCCGCCAGCCGGTGCGGTTCGCTGCCGCGATGCAGTCGATCACGCGAGAAATTGGGCCAGACGTGGTGCTGGAAATTGCGCCTCACTGCGCGCTTCAATCCACCATCGCCCAGTGTTTGGAAGGTAGCCGCACGGTGCCGGCCAGCATTCCGACGCTGACCCGCGAGACGGACGTCTGCATCGGCTTTCAGACCGCTCTGGGTGCACTGTTCCAGGCGGGCGTTCCCCTGGATTTCGCGGCCCAATATCCCCGTCCGCAACCCATCGCGGATCGCCTCCCCGGACACTTTCGGGAAGAACAGGCGGCGATGGATCTCCATTGCGACAACGAGATGTTCGTCCGGCAGGGCGAATACTCGCAAGGTCCACTGGTCGGCCACCGGGTCCCGAGTGAGCACCTGCGGTTCGAGGCACGGCTGTCGGAGGCCGACTTCCCCTGGCTGGCGGACCATCGGGTGCATCACGCGGCGATCATGCCGGCGGCGGGCTACATCGAGCTGATCCTTGAGGCGCTGGGCGGGGTTCCGGTCCAGTTCAAGGTGCTCGAATTCCTTCAGCCGTGTCCGGTACCCAAGGCGCCCGTAAGCCGCAAACGGCCCTGCAGCCGGTCCCGACGGATCCGGAGGAGTTCACGTTCACGATCTCCTCGCGTTCCTACGACGTCGACGCCAGCAGCGAGGTCCACTGCCGCGGGAAGGTGCGCGTGCTGAGCAGCGATCCGACGCTCAGCGTGCCGATGCGACTGACGGACATCGATACCGAAGGCTTCGAGGCGTCAATTCTTGCTGACAACCAGAATTTCTACGAGCGCCTGCAATCCGTCCTGAGCGAGACATTCCAGTACGGCCCGTATTTCAGGACGATCCAGCGCGTCCTGGTGGACGGCGTATCCAAGGCCTACCTGTTTGACGTCGAGATGGACGAGGGGCTGTGGGCGACAGGAATGGAGGAAGGCTACGTCACCTGTCCACCTCTGCTCGACGGCGGGCTGCAGATATTCCTGTATCACCTGTTGACCGCCGCCGACCTGTTTGCGATCCCGCAGCGGGCGGAACGTGTGACCTATCTGCGCCGGCCCACCGGCCCGCGCATTACCTGCCATGTCACGAAGCCCAGCGACGACTGGATGAACGCCAACGAACGGGGCCAGTACTCGGTGCGGCGCGGCGAACGATCGGGCGGCAGCATCAGCTTCTACGACGGCGACACCGGTGACCTCATCGCCCATATCGGCGAGTACACGTACTTTACGTCTAACCCGCGATGGAATGACTTGCCGAACAGCAAGCACCAGATTCGCTGGCAGCCGAAGATGCTTCCTGCGGGTCAGAAGTTCCTCGACAGGCTCCCGGGCGGGGAGCCGGAGCCCGCGACCGTAATCGCAGCGCTGACACACCCGGACAAGGGCGAGCGCTACGCCTGTCACATCGTCGAATTCGCTGGCTCCAGAGAGCCGGACGAAACCATTCTTGAACAATGCGTTGCCGACCTCGCACAGGCTGCCGGGCACAGTGAATTCTGGCTCGTGGGGGACAGCGAAGAGAGCACGCGGGGTTTCTACGACGCCTTCCATGCGCGTGACGTGCCGCTTCGCTTCGCGACGTTCGACGTGGCGGATTCCCCGGCCTTGGACTCAGGCCTGCTGCGGCCGGGCGCGGCCGAAATCGTCTTCCTCCACCGGGAGGCCGCGGGCTTTGGGCTAAGCGAATGGGAAACGGTGCGGAACTTGGCGGTGCCCGGTGCCTGGGTGCTGGTGGAGCACGACGATGGCAGCGTCGTTTCCGCCGGACCCGGCTGGAAGACGGTTCGAGCCGGAGAGCGCGCCACCCTGCTGCAAGCTCCCGGTCTGGACCGCAAACAACTTGATGCCGACGCACTCCGCAGTCCCCGCTGGGTCTTGGGCGAACCCGAAAGCTGGGCATCGGCTTGGTCGGCGTGCTTCGAGCCCCAGAACAAGGTGCACACGATCCCCGAAGACGCGATGCAGGCCGGTCAGTTCCATGCGCTGGAGGACTGGCCGGAAGCCGCGAACTTGCAGGCGATCGACTACTTCTGCGGTCAGGATCCGGAAGACCCTACAGGGGAGCGAGCGGCATACCGTTTCGTCGCGTTTGTCCAGGCCCTGGTCCCCTACCGGATTGAGCACGCGGACGGCCGATGCCGAGTGACCGTCATCACATGCCGTGCCGTCCACGATGTGGAGGATCCGCGTGGAAGCGTGCTGTGGGGAGCGCTCCGCAGCATGGCCGTGGAAATCGATGAGGAGGCGAAACTCGATTTCCGTCTGGTGGATCTGGGCGATCTAGACGATCTCCAGACACTGCACTGGCTGATGCACCACGACTTGCGGGAACGCGAACTGGCAGTGCGGAAGAATGACATCTGGGTGCCGCGAATGGTCAGTTTCCGGGAGCGCTACGCACGGATCCCCGCCGGCACCCAGCCAACCTACCGCCTGACGCTCGACAATCCGGGGCAGATCAATGGCCTCGAGATGAAGACGTACGAGCTCCCGCCGCTGGGTCCGGAAGACGTTGAGATCGACGTCGCTGCCGCTGCACTCAACTTCCGCGACATCATGGTGACGCTGGGGCTGTTGCCGGCATTGGCGTACGAGCGCTCAGCCCTGGGGCACGAGGTCGGCATGGAAGGGAGCGGGGTCATACGCCGTGTCGGGTCGGCTGTCCAGGATCACAGCGTCGGAGACCGGGTAACTTTCATCCAGGGCGGCTGCATCGCGAATCGCGTGGTGGCCAGCCAGTACCGCGTGTTCCGCAAGCCCGACGCCATCAACATGGACGAGGCCGCGGCATCGTTGTCGGTCTATGTCACCGCGTACTACTCGCTGGTCCATCTGGCCCGCTTGCGGAAGGGGGCGCGGGTTCTGATCCATTCGGCGATGGGGGGAGTGGGGCAGGCCGCCATCGCCTTGGCAAAGCATGTGGGGGCGGAGATCTACGCCACTGCCGGAACCGAGGAAAAGCGCGCGCAGCTGCGGTCGCTTGGTGTGCGGGCAGCCTTTGATTCGCACAGTTTCGACTGGCACGACGAACTGATGGCGGCGACCCACGGAGATGGCGTGGATGTCGTGTTGAACTCCCTGGCGGGACGTCATGTCCACTTGTGTCTCGAGGCGCTGCGTCCCGGCGGCTGGCTGTGCGAGATCGGCAAGGTCGATATCTATGCCGACCACGACCTCGGCCTGCGGGTGTTCCGCAAGAACTTGCGGTTCGCGGCCATCGATGTGGACCGGCTGATGGCGGATGACCCCGCACTGGCACGGGAGTTGTCAATCGCCTGTCTCGACCTGATGGAAGGCGGCGCCTTGCCGCCATTGCCGGTCACGGTATTTCCATACGAGGACTTTGCGAAGGCCCTGCGGTTGATGACGACCGGCCGGCATCAGGGGAAGCTGGTCCTGCGGGCGCCGCAGGGCTCCGGCACGCTGGACGCGCCGATCGCCGACGTGCGGCCGCTGTTCGATCCCGCTGCGACCTATCTCGTGACGGGCGGGCAGGGCGGCTTCGGCCGCCGCCTGCTGCCGTACCTTGCGGCACTGGGTGCGCGCCACCTCACCCTGATGGACCGAAATCCGGAGCATGGACGGGATGCCGAGTGGATTCGCTGGCACAGCGCACTCGCCTACATGGATGAAGATGTCGAATTCGACTTCGTTGCGGGAGACGTATCGGTCGAGGAAGACGTTCAGCGCTGTATCGGCCAGCTCCAGCGGCCGCTCAAGGGCGTGTTCCATCTTGCCGGATCCCTCGACGACTGCCTGCTCGACGATCTTTCAGCCGAGTCGCTTGCCAACGTGTTTGCCCCCAAGGCCCGTGGTGCGCTCCACCTGCACCGGGCCACCAAGGACCACCCCCTCGATCATTTCGTGCTGTTTTCGTCGTCTGCCTCGGTTCTGGGCAACCCGGGTCAGATCAACTACGCCGCCGCCAACGCGTTTCTCGACAGTCTGGAGGCGAGCCGCCGTCGGCAGGGCCTGCCGGGCCTGTCGTACAACATGGCCGCTGTGGCCGACGCCGGCATGGCCGCACGCAGCCTGCCGGTGCTCCGCATGATGCGGGCGGCCGGCCTGCCGGCAATCAGCAGTGATTTCGCCATCTCCAATCTGGACTTCGCGCTTCGCTCCATGGCCGACTCGGATCATCTTGTCTCGGTGTTGTTCGAGCGCCCGTCGTGGACGGTAGATCTCCCGGACTACATGCGCATTGGGCGCCTGATGCGCAATCAGGATGCGTTCGAGGCTGGTGTGACCGGAGAACAGACTCTCGAGAGCGTGGCGGCGCAAATCGCCGCGAAGGTGGCGGAGCTGTGCGGTCATGACGAGGGCGGCGTCGAAGAGCCGCTGTCCAGCTTCGGTCTCACCTCGATCTCGGTTGCCGAGCTGGGAACATTTATCCAGACGCAGTTCAATTACCGGGTGAGTGCGCTTGAACTCATGACGACAGCCTCGGCGCAGTCATTGGCGGAAGGAATCATCCACGGAAAGGATGAAGAGGAAGAGATCTCGTCCGACGAGCCGACAGGGGAGGCGGCGGACACGTCGCCTGTCTTCACGGAATGCGTGCAGCGGCCACCGTCGGAATTCGCCAGCGCGCCCGAGGACCACTTTCCCAAGGACGCCGATGTCGCTGTAGCGGAATCGCCCCCGTTACGGCTCGAGGCGGCGGGATAGAGGGGACCGTGGTCATGCGGAACGCGCTCTTGGTCTATCCGGAGCACCCCCCTACGTACTGGGGAGCGAACTTCGCGCTGGAACTCGTGGGAATCAAGGCGGCCTTTCCGCCGCTCGGCCTCCTGACCATCGCCGCGCTGTTTCCGCCGGAATACAACCTCCGCGTCGTGGACATGAACGTGGACCCCCTGACCGATTCGGACCTGGAATGGGCCGACATGGTGTTCACGTCCACGATGATCGTGCAGCGGGTATCCCTCCAGACGGTCATCGAGCGCTGCAACCGGGCAGGAGTGCCGGTCGTGGCCGGGGGGCCGCATCCGACCACGTTTCACGATGAGATCCACGGAGTCGATTACTTCGTCCTGGACGAGGCTGAAGAGACGTTCCTCCAGTTTCTGCGCGACCTGGAGAACGGCACACCGAGCAAGATGTATCGGGAACCGCGAAAACCGGATGTGAGCCGGACGCCGATCCCGCGCTTCGACCTCATCGACATGAAGAGCTACCACTCGATGGGCGTCCAGTTCTCGCGCGGGTGTCCATTCGATTGCGAGTTTTGCGACATCACCAAGCTCTACGGCCGGGTGCCCCGGACCAAGTCACCGGATCAGATGGTGCGTGAATTCGACGCACTGTTCGAACTCGGCTGGCGGGGTCCCGTGTTCCTCGTCGACGACAACTTCATCGGCAACAAACGCGACGCGATGAACCTGCTGCCGGTACTGGCGGAATGGCAGCAGGCGCGCGGTTACCCGTTCCTCCTGAGCACCGAGGCAAGCCTGAATCTCGCGCGCATGGACGACCTGATGGAAGCCATGATCCTGGCCGGCTTCGACACCGTGTTCCTGGGTATCGAAACCCCCAACCCCGAGGCCCTGCTCAAGACCAAGAAACCCCAGAACACCAGCAAGGAAGAAGAGAACTTCCTGTTTCAGGCAGTCCGGAGGATCCAGCGCAAGGGCATGCAGGTGCAGGGAGGCTTCATCCTTGGCCTGGACGGCGATGACGAGAATGTGTTCGACATCCAGATCGAGTTCATCCAGGCGGCCGGGATTCCCGTCGCCCCGATCTATCTCCTGACGGCACTGAAGGGCACGGACATGTACAAGCGCCTTCAGGATGAAGGTCGCCTGCTCGACGTGGCGATCGGGACCCAGGCCACCATCCTGAACTTCAAGACGGAACTGGATCACCGTACGTTGCTCGAAGGATATGGGCGCGTGACCTCCACGCTCTACGATCCGACACTGGAGAATTATTTCAGGCGCTGTCTGACGCTGTTCGAGCACTTGAAGCCGGTTCCGCACCTGCAGAAACCCAAGAGCAAGAACTCGGTCTTTACGGATCTGATGGGTGTGCGCGGGCGTCTCTCGCCGGAGCAGGTCCCGGGCTACACGAAGTTTGTGGCGGAGGTTTCGAGAAAGCATCCCAGGATGCTTCCAAAGGCCATCCGGCTGGCGGCATTGGGTTACCACTTCGAGAAGATCACCCGTCAGCAAATCGCGATCCATGACTTCAAGGAGTTTCTGGCGGAGGAACTGGAGTCGTTCAAAGAAGACTCGGCGGCGTGTGCCGAACAACCGGAGCACGTGGACGTTCTGCGACAGAGGCTGTTTGCGGACGTGAACACCCGTTACAAGTCGATCCCGGGCGACTTCCGCTACCACAGCGATGGAATCGACACCGCCTTGGACTCCTTCCGCACGGCCATCAACGTGCAGGCTGCGCAGCAGGCGCAGCTGCCGGCCGCCTGAGGAACCGTCGGGCCGCACATCCAGGGATCGAATGCATGACCGACAATGCCGTTGCGGACACGGCGGTATCGCCGCTTGCGGGGGAACTTCCGCCCGATTGCCAAAGTGATGTCAACGCGCTGCGCCGGTTTATCCACGATGTCATCAGTGAGGAATCCCCGTCTGCGGCAGTTCATCCAACGGACGTTCGAGAGGTATTGCTCACCGGCGTTACGGGGTTCATTGGACGTTTTTTCCTGTACGAGCTTCTTCGGCAGGATTCCCGTGTGGTCGTGCACTGCCTGGTTCGGGCGGAAGATTCGGAGCGCGGATTCGACCGTGTCCGCCATGCGATGTCCGAGGCGGAAATCTGGGATGATGATTTCGCACCGCGGATCCGTGCAATCCCTGGCGACATCGGGCTATCGCGATTCGGGCTTGACGATAACGAATTTGACACCCTGTGCGGGCGGATCGACGCGATCTATCATCTTGCCGCTGATATCACGCTCTCTTCTTCCTACAAGGCCATCCGTGAAGTCAACACGCTCAGCCTTCGTAACGTGCTAGAGCTGTGCTTCCGGACTCGCTACAAGTACCTGTACTACGCGTCCTCGATGGGCGTGTTTCCGCAGTACTTCTTTTCCTTCGCACACGAGTTCAAGCGAAGTCGGATCCAGCATCAAATGCAACCGGATCTGACTTGCATGAAGCGGATGTTCCCGATTGGTTTGCTCGGTTATCCCTGGAGCAAGCTGGTATCCGAGCAAATCCTCCTGTTTGCCCAGCAGGCCGGCATGCCGCTGGCAATTTTCCGCCTGCCGCAAACCGGGCTGTCAAGTAGCGGCTACACGCCGGCACATGACCTGTCAATAAAGATACTGGCCGCGGTCGGTGAAATCGGAATCATGCCGAAAGGGTTCTCGTTTCGCTCCAGCAATGAAGTCGTCGACACGGTAGCCCGCATTTGCGTGGCGATATCCCTGAACGCGAGCCGGCGCTACACGATCTATCACTGCTGCAATCCGGAACTGGATCACCACGACCTGGAACCGGCGGACTTCGGATTGTACTGGCCCGAGGTTTCCTACCAGGCATTCAAGCGCGCGTGTCAGGCCCATGGTCAACGATCACCGCTGCATGGCCACTGGGCGGTGCTGGACCATTTCGGGAAGTACTGGTTCAGCAGGAACAAGCCTGCGGACCAGCTCCCGATGTGCGACCGCGCCATTCACGAGGACTGTCCGATTCCCATCAAATGGATGGGCCCCCTGACCAAGCTTCGACGCTCCCATCGATGGATTCGGGCCCACCGGGAGGATTGGCCATATACAGTTCATCAAAGCAGCCTTGACTTCGACGGTCTGATCAGCCGGGCGGAACAGTACGCGAGGGACGAGGGGGCAGCTTTCGAGTCCGTGTATCCCGCGTGGATGCGTGAGGGTCTGGGGCAGTTGGTGCAGGCCTTGCAGGAGCCTGGAGTCAGGCTGCAGCAGGACAGGCTGGCCGATACGGTATACAGCCTGAGTCGTTTCCTGCGCGGCAATGCGGCGCTCGCCGGCGAGCGGCTGCGTCACCCCGAAATCGACCGCGAGAACGTTGTCCGGCCGGTATTCATTGTCGGAATCAACCGTACCGGCACCACGTATCTCCATCGCCTGTTGGCCAGAGACCCGCGGTTCTGGGCATTGCGGCAATACGAGTACATCGAGCCGGTGCTGCCGGACGGCGACTATGCTGGCATAGGCGGCACCCCTGCAGACCCCCGCCGAATACGGACAGAGGAAATATTCCGTGCCTCTCGGTTCGCTGAAGTGTTCGCCGGGATTCACGATTTCGATATGGATGAACCGGAAGAGGATTACCCGATCTTCCGAATGACCTTCACATCGTGGGTCTTCCTCGCCCAGTTCCCTATTCCGGGGTACGCCCGCTGGCTAGCCGAACGTGGATGCAGGGAAGCCTACGGTTTCCATCGGCGTACCATGCAGCACTTCAACTGGCAGCGGCGGCAGCGCTTTCCGGAGCACAGTGGCCAGTGGCTACTCAAGATGCCCTTCCATTTGATGGAACTTGATACCTTGATGGCAACCTATCCCGACGCCCTGTTCATTCAGACCCATCGGGAGCCGAGGCAATTCATGGGATCGTGGAACAGCCTGGTGGAACGGATTCGTTCGCTCAACAGCGATCGGGTTATCCGCTCCGAGGTCGGTGCCGAGCAGTTGTTGCTCATGAGCCGGATGCTGGACCGGGGAACCCGATTTCGGGAGTCACATCCGGAGTTGGAATCACGCTGGGTCGACGTGAACTACCATGAACTGGTTCGCGATCCGATGGCAGTGGTGGAAGCCATCTACGGTCGGTTCGGGTGGTCGCTCACGGGAGCAGCCGTGAACGAGATGACCTGCTGGCTGGATCAGCAGGCGGAACGGCGGCGGCAGGAGACTCGACACCGATACACCCTGGAAGACTACGGCCTGACTCATGCCCGGGTTGACGCGGCGTTCGCCGGTTATGCCAAGTTTCTGGCGACCCGAAACTACGTGCACGACGTGAAGACGACGCCGTCAGCCCGTCGTGATACTATCTGACGACAAGACATTTGAACATGACTCGGTTGATATGGCCGCCTTGACAAGATCCTTGAGTTGCCGATGTCCGGATGCTGGCGTTCCCGTGCGAAGATGAAATTGATATGCATTTTGCGCTGACGTGCCCGAAGTCACTGTTTCCGGTACATCGGTCGTCGTCGCTTCGCAAGAGACGCGAGACCGTCATCAGATGTTTGATGTTTAACTGGTCGTCAGCGACGATCGGGCGCCCGTCGACAACGCGCGTCGGTGTTCGGACGCAGGGAGTCGCCCAGAGGCAAGTTGGAGACATTCGCCGGGGTCCGTATAACGTGTAAGCCGCAGACGGGGTGGCACGTATCACTGCCGGCAAGGACGGCAGTCGCTCGTGTGCTAACTGCTGACGTTACGTAACGTGTTCTCGCCCGAAGAAGGAGAATCGAGGTGGCAGTGACCATTGACTATGCGGCGCTGCTGGCGCCTGATCTCCCAGCACCAGCTCCCGGTTGGCAGGGCCGCCCGCCCTACAACTTCATCGGTGGGCACGTCGATGCGGCCAGCGTGCCGGTCGAGGACATGATCACGGCTACAGCAACGGCGCTACGGCGTGACGGAGCCACGCTGTCTACCTACGGACTGGAGAGCGGCCCGCTTGGTTATCGGCCGCTCCGGGAGTTCGTCGCTGCAAAACTCAAGAATCGCAGCGGCCTGTCGGTTTCACCTGATGACGTCCTGATCACCTCTGGATCAATACAGGCGCTCGAACTTGTTTACGAGGTCTTTTGTTGTCCCGGCGATACGGTCCTGGTTGAGCAGTTCACCTATGCGGGCACACTCAGCCGGCTCCGTAGTCTCGGCGTGAACCCGGTCGGCATCCCACTCGACGAAAGCGGCATGCGCGCGGATCTGCTGGCCGCAAAGCTGGCCGAACTCAAGGCACAGGCGATCCAGCCGAAGTTCATCTACGTTATTCCGACCGTCCAGAATCCTGACGGCAGCATCATGCCCGAGGCACGGCGCGCGGAACTGCTGGAAGTGTCCGCCGAATACGGCGTGCCGATTTTCGAGGATGAGTGCTACGCGGACCTGTTGTGGGCGGGCGAACGTCCGCCTGCCATTGCGGCCATGGATCACCGCCAACAGGTCATCCACTGTGGCTCGTTCTCGAAGACCATCGCGCCGGCCCTGCGAGTGGGTTACATCGTGGCGGAGTCAAACCTCGTGGCCCAAATGGCTGCCTGCAAGGAAGACGGCGGCACCGGCGCCCTCGAGCAGATGATGCTGTCCGAGTATTGCCGAAGGCATTTTGACGACCATGTTGCCAAGGTCACCGTGCTGCTCAAGGAAAAGCTCGACGCGATGATCGAGGCGCTGGAGGAGAATTTCGGAACAACGGCTGAATTCACGCCCCCTCCCGGCGGGATCTTCCTGTGGGTCTCGTTTCCGGATGCCGTAGACGCCACCAAGCTGGCTACTGCCGCGGCCGCCCGGGGAGTAGCCATCAATCCCGGACCGGACTGGTCAGCTGATGCAGCGCCTGCGCGTTCGCGGATACGCCTTTGTTTCGGGAACCCGACGGCAGATGTGATTCGGGAGGGTGTGAAGGTGCTCGCAGACGTCTGTCACGAGGAATTTGGCATTCCGGTGCGGAGCGCAAATGTCGAGCGGAACAGGTTGTCGGGCTGACCAGGCGCCAGCGCCGGTCCCGGTGAGGGGGAAGCCGCCCACTCGGCCAGAAAGACTGCCTGCACTCATCCGGGGATTGACGTTCGATCCAATCGGGATGAGCCCGACTTCTTGGAGGGTGCGGGATTCCAGCGGTCAACGTGAACGCCTGCCGACAAGAGCGACAGTGCGCGTGCAATCCGAGTCCCGGAATGCTAAGTCATCCGCTTCGGCGTCCCGAAGGTCCGGATGCCGGGTTCCGTAGATGTCCGCTAAGCCCTTGAAGGAAGACGCCATGACGGGTGCTGCACCTTACGAACCGCCGACAGTCTGGAAATGGGAAAAGGAGAGCGGCGGCCGCTTTGCCTCGATCAATCGCCCCGTGTCCGGCGCCACGCATGAGAAAGAGCTCCCGCGCGGCCAGCACCCGCTCCAGCTGTACTCCTTGGCGACTCCCAACGGGGTCAAGGTCACGGTGATGCTCGAGGAGTTGCTGGCGGCCGGGCACGGTGGTGCGGAGTACGACGCCTACGTCATTCACATCGGGAACGGCGATCAATTCGGGTCCGGGTTCGTCGCCATCAATCCGAACTCGAAAATTCCCGCACTGGTGGACTACTCGCTACCCAAACCGACCCGGGTGTTCGAATCGGGAGCGATCCTGCTCTACCTCGCCGAGAAGTTCGGCGCGTTCATTCCGGAAGACCCGTCCGAGCGGGCCGAGTGCCTTTCCTGGCTGTTCTGGCAGATGGGCTCCGCGCCATACCTCGGCGGTGGGTTCGGGCACTTCTACGCATACGCTCCCCACAAGATGGAGTACCCGATTGATCGCTACACCATGGAGGTGAAACGCCAACTCGATGTCCTCGACAAGCGCTTGGCCGAGACGCGCTACCTGGCGGGCGACGCGTACACCGTTGCCGATATCGCAGTTTGGCCGTGGTACGGTGTGTTGACAACGGGCAGGCTATACGACGCGGCTGAGTTTCTGGCTGCAGGCGAATACAAGAACGTCGTCCGCTGGTACGAAGAGATCGCCGCCCGCGACGCCGTCGTGAGGGGGCGGAAAGTCAACCGCATCAGCGGACCGTTGGAAGACCAGCTCCGCGAGCGCCACGACGCATCCGACTTCGAACTTCGGACCCAGGACCGGCTCGAAGCCGCCGCGTAGGACTGTCGGCTCGCGGATCGCGGGCCGATCTGTGCGGTTTTGTGTCGGAAGAACTTGTGCCGTGAAGACGGTCCCGTGCACTAAACGGAGCGTCACGATTCCGATGGAATCCGGAAGCCGCAGGTTTCCCGAATGATCAGTTCCGGCCGGAGGACGATCCGCTGCTGCGGCGCTTCCGGATGGTCGATACGCTCAATGAGGGCCGCCGCCGCGCGGCGCCCCATTTCGTCGCGGTCGACGGCGGTGACGCTCAGCGAAGGGTTGGTCATGCCGGTTTCTTCTACGTCCTCGCTACCGATGAGCGCGAAATTCCTTCCCGGGTACAGGCCGTCTCTCTGGAGCCCCGCCATTAGGCCAAGCGCAAGGGAATCGTTGTAGCAGACGGCGGCCGTGGGCCGCGGCGATAGCGATGCTATCCAGCTTGCTGCGTCAAATCCGGCCTTCCGGGTCGGAACGGAGGATCGAACGAGCGCCGGATCGAATCCTACCGAAGCACGGTCGAGAGACTCGCGATAGCCGCTGAATCGTTCAACGAAGCAGCTGACCCGGGTGTCCCCGCCGACAAAGGCGATCCGTCGGTGGCCCTGGCGGAGCAGTCGATTTGTCGCCATTCGCGCCGCTTCACGGTCATTGTTGATCACGTAATCGAACCCGAGTTCGAAGACGGCCCGCGACACAAAGACAGTCGGCGGAATGCCACCCTGCCCGAGCCGAAAATGGGCCGTCGTCGTGCCCACCGCGGGACAAACGATCAGGCCATCGGCGCTGTACTCCGCCATCTTTCGAACGAAGTCGGTCTGACGTGAGATCACTTCATTCGTGTGGCACAGAAACGCCGTTCGCCCGGACGCTGTCAACGCATCCTCCAGCGACGCGAGCAGCGAACTGAAGAATGGGTCCGAGACGTTGTTGAGAATGACCCCGACGGTCTGGGTCATGGAGGTGCGAAGGCTTGCCGCGCTCCGTTGATAGACGTAGCCAAGTTCGGTAATGGCGGCGAGAACCCGCTCCCGTGTCGCGGCCGAAATTCGCTCGTTGCCGCGCATGGCGAGAGATACCGTCGCCGCGGACACACCAACGTGTTCGGCAACGTCGCGGAGAGTCATCCTGCCCAAGAAGGAGCACTCCAAGGCCGCCGAGACGTGAAGGTATCACGGGCTGGTTGAACTTGCACGGTTGAAGGCGATACCACTCCCGTGTGCGCGGAGGAGCGACACACAGAGGCTTGTTGTCAACCGACGGCGCCCGGCTGACAGTTACGGCACGCTAAGGCACAAAAAAAGGGTTTCGATTGTGTCGCCTGCACGTAAAACCGCACACTCCGTGTCATTGTGTCTTGATGTCCGTGCTAGCGGTGCGGCACGGTCGGCCGACCCTCTGCGATCCATTGCAGGATGCCCTGGTGCGCGTTGTAGACCTGTCGGTACCCAAGCTGCTCGCTCAGGAGGCGGCTCACCGCAGCGCTGCGTCCGCCGCTGCGGCAGATCAACACGATGGGTTCATCGGCAGCTGCGATCGGCTGGATCGCTGCCATCCACGCGCGGACGTCAAAGCGTCCTTCCTCATCGAAGAAGGTCTGAAGGTGGCTGCCTTCGATGACGCCGGTCTGTATCCACTCGTCAGGTCGTCGGATGTCAATGACGGCGACTCCGTTCGCCAGCAGCTGTTCAAGCGTGGTAGTGCCGATATCCGTGACCTCGGCGCCGGCGGGGGAACTGGCGGCAAGGGTCAGGACGACGAAGAGGGCCAGTTTCAGCATCGGTACACCCCCGGGATCGGGTCAGATGAGCAGGTCTAGCCTACCGCACTTGCCCCGGCTGACAGCTTGCAGTCGGCCGGCCCCACGTGGGTGGCCGGTTCCGGCTGGCGGCCAAACCGTCTGTGAGGAGGCGCACAAGGGTCGTACGTGGAGTAGTTCCCGACTGACGGCAACCGCGCTGGGGCGCTGTGCCGAGCCCCGCCGACGTCAGTGCTGCTGCTTGAGCTACAAGCGGAACGGGATGTAAAGCGCGATATCCGGAACGGCGACGACGATCGATACCGTGATCAGGATCAGGATCACGAACGGGAGCACGCCGTGCACGATGTCGGCGATCGTGGTGCCGGCTCCGTCAGGGGTCTGGCGGGCGACCGCCTGGATCACGAACAGGTTCAGGCCGACCGGAGGCGTGATCAGGGCGCACTCGATCATCATCGTGAAGATCACGCCAAACCAGATCGGGTCGATGCCGAGGCCGCCCAGCGACGGCTGAATGATGGGCAGCATCAACAGCATCATCGACAGCGTCTCGAGGACACAGCCCAGCGCCAGCAGCAAGGCGCAGATGGCCACGATGAATGCGAGCGGGCCGGTCATGCTGCCGGTGACGAGCGCGGTCACGTCCTGCGGGAGCTGGTACAGTGTGATGGCCTGCCCGAACACCTTCGCGCCGACGATGATGAACAGGATCATCACCGTCGTTCGCATCGACGAGATCGCGATCTGCGGCAGGTCGGACAATTTCAGCGAGCGATAGATGCCCAGCGTGATCACCAGTGCCGCGACGAAGCCGACGCCGGCGGCTTCCGTGGGTGTGAACACGCCCAGGTAGATACCGAACACGATTCCGGCCGCAAGCGCGAACGCGGGTAACGCCCGTGCCGTGGCGGTCCACCGCTCGGCCCAGCTGGCCCGCGGCATCGACTGGTAGCCTGACCCGAAGTGCGCTTTCGCCACGACGTACGCAATGAACACCGTGGCCAGCAGCAGGCCGGGGCCGATTCCCGCCAGGAACAGGTCGACGATCGATTCCGAGAGTACGAAGCCAAACACGATCATCGGGATCGAAGGGGGTATCAGGATGCCCAGGGTGCCGCCTGCCGCCAGCAGGCCGAAGACAAAGCGCCGCTCGTAGCCGCGGTTGACCATCTCCGGGATCGCGACCGTACCGATCGTTGCCGACGTGGCGACCGATGACCCGGACGTCGCTCCGAAAATGGCGCAGGACAGGACGGTTGCCACGGCCAGTCCGCCCGGCCAGTGACCGATCCAGCTCTGCACCGCGCTGAACAGGCGTTCACCGGCACCCCCCTTGAGCAGCACATTGGCCATCAGGATGAACAGCGGCACCGCCAGCAGGATGAAATTGTCGACGCTGGAGAGCATCGCCTGCGGGATCATGAGCGGTGAGTAGCCGCCGACCAGCAGCATCACGATGCCGAGCCCGGCCATGGCGAAGGCGATGTCGATTCCGGCCAGAAGGAATCCGAACAGCGTGAGCAGGATGACGATGCCGGTCACGGCGCGCCGTCAGGCCTCGCTGTGAGGTTGATCGCCTGCGAGGAGGCCGGGCGAACGAAAGCTTCCGATGACCGTCACCAACACTTGCAGGACGATCAGCGCCAGTCCGGCGACAACCGGCCCCTGCAGCAGCCACATCGGCAGTTCCAGGGTGGTGTCCGTGGTCTGGCCGATGTCGATCGAGAACTGCATCAGCTCGAGGCCGTACCAGGCCGAGACCCCGGCCACGGCCCCGATCACCAGCAGCACGACACGCGACAGCCAGGTCTGCACCGCCGGCGGTAGATGGGCCGTCAGGACGGTGATGCGGATGTGTTCGCGGCGCCCGACCAGCCATGCCGCCGCCAGGAAGACTCCGTAGATTTGCAGCACCCGCGCGGTTTCCTCGACCCAGCTGGTCGGCGCCAGAAAGGCGTGCCGCATGGTCACTTCGTAGAAGACGATGAGGCCGATCACCGCGAACAGGGCCGCGGCGACCCACGCCGCAACCTGGGTCATGCGATTGATCAGGTGGAGCACTTGTGGAGGCGCCTTCAGGGCGTGCTGGCGGCGCGGAGCGCCTCGGCGGCAGCCACCAGCTGCTCACCGAGAGACCCCGCTGCCGTTTGATAGAGCTCCTTGAGGCCGCGGGTGGCGTCCTGCCAGGCCGCGACGTCGGCTGCGCTGAGGCGATGGATGCTCATCCCGTTGGCTTCCGCCACGGCGTACGCCTCGGCCTCCAGCTCGGCCAGCGCGTCGCGCATCTCGATTTCCACCGTCCGTGCGGCCTGGCTGATGATGGCCTGGAGGGCGGGCTCCAGTCGCTGCCAGACCCGCTCGTTGATAAGCACGATGAACTCGATGTTGCTGTGATTCGTGACGGTCAGGTGATTCATGACCTGATACAGCTTCCGCTCGCTGACGCTTTGCATGCCGGTCATGCCACCGTCGACAGTGCCGCGTTCGTAGGCCAAGTATTGCCGCGATCCGCCGATGTTCGTGGCCGCGCCGCCGACGTGGTTCACGAATTGCTCGAGCGCCTTGCCGAACGTGCGCACCTTGAGGCCCTTGAGGTCCTCGGGTCGCCGCACCACCGTGTCGCGCGTCATCAGGACCGACAGTCCGTACGGCTGCCACCACAGCGGGCGGGCGCCCTTCGAGGTCATCGCGGCGTCAAGCGGACCGCGTACCGGAGAATCCGGCTCGGTGGCCGCCCGGATGAGTTCCGGTGTGTCCAGCAGGAACGGCACGTTGAAGATGTCGACGGCCGGGATGGTGCCGGCAAACCGGGCGAGCGACGACGATCCCATCTCGATCTGGCCCGAGGCGACGGCTCCCGGAACCTCCTTGTCGGTGAAGAGCTGGGCCGCCGGGTAAATCTCCACCACCAGCTCGCCGTCCGATTCTGCCTCGACGAGTTCCTTGAACCGGACGAGGTTCTGGCCGAGCGGCGTGGTCAGCGGAAGCTGCGTGGTGATCCGCAGCTTGGTCTCGGCTGCGGCGGACCCGTGGGACAAACCTACGGCCAGGAAGGCCGTCGCGGCCAACGTCAGCCAGCGCGCCGTCCGGGTCATGAAGGCGCTCCCGTTTCCTGGCGTTCTGCGTAGCGCATGTAGGCCTCCAAACCGGCGGTCTCGCACATGTCGTCAAACCCTCCCTGCAGGTGGTCCGGCGCCTTGCCCCGGGTGCGCAGGTCGCCAAGTGTCGCCCGCATGGCGCGCGTGGCCGTGATGAGCAGGCTCAGCGGGTAGATCGCCAGCTGGTATCCGATGCTGGCCAGGGTGTCGGCATCGAGGTAGGGGGTCTTGCCGCCCTCGACGATGTTGGCCAGCAGCGGCACGCCAGTGACGCGCCGGCAGATGGCGTGCATCTCGTCCCGGTCGACGGGGGCCTCGACGAACACGACGTCGGCACCTGCATCGCGAAAGCTCAGCCCCCGGGCGATGGCTTCGTCCAGTCCATGCGTGGACCGCGAGTCCGTGCGGGCAATGACGAGAACCGCGTCGCCGGCGGTGTCCTTGGCGGTCTTGATCTTGGCGACCATCTCTGCGGCGGCGATGACCTGCTTCCCGGCCATGTGTCCGCAACGTTTGGGGAAATCCTGGTCCTCCAGCTGGATCGCGGCCACGCCGGCCCGGCGATAGGCGGCCACCGTGTGGCGAACGTTGAGGACGTTCCCGTACCCGGTATCGCCGTCGGCGACAATCGGGATCCCCGCCGCATCGGCCATGCGGGCGGCGTTGTCCGCCATCTGTGTCGCCGTCATGAGGCCGATGTCCGGGGCGCCGAGAAACGCCCCGGACACGCCGAAGCCCGTCATGTAGCAGGCACCGAAGCCGGCCTGTGCCACGAGTCGTGCTGTCCAGGCGTCATAGGCTCCTGGAACCAGGGTGCATCCGGGGGCGGCGATCAGCGCGGAGAGCTGTTGGGCGGGGGTCATCGGGGAGTCTCTGTCCATCACCGCAGGAGGAATGTTCTCAGTTCATTATGGCGATTGCTCGTGACATCCCGCATATGCATCCGGAAAACTCGTCGAAAAGGCCCCGTTCTACTTGACGAGCACGATCCTCGGCCAAGCAGAGAATCTACGAAGGTCGGATCCGTATGCCCTAGCCTTGCTGACAGGATGATCTCACTGGGAAGCGGCCGAACGTCCTATCGTGGAATCATGTGCTTACATCAAGGAACCATCAGATCCATCACCGTGCTGGAAATCTGCCTGAACAGACAATGGCCGGGCGTTACGATGCGACTCGACTGTCGAGACTCCACTGAAATGGCGATGCAGTCGTCCTCGCAGGTCTGAAGGAACGAGGCTGGGCCATGACCATGGCATCAAGGAAAACCCTGTACTTGGCGAACCCGTACGGATTCTCGGCGCAGCAGCGGGACGGTCCGCTCAAGACGCTGGCGGCTGCCCTGGAGGCGGCCGGCGCCGAGGTCTGGGAACCCTTCGCCCGAAACAATGTGATCGACCGCACCGTTCCCGGCTGGGCGTACCGCATTGGACAGGCTGACCTCCGGGACGTGCGTGAGGCGGACGGCATGTTCGCAGTGGTCAACGGCTGCCCGCCGGACGAGGGCGTCATGGTCGAATTAGGGATGGCAGTGGCCTGGGAGAAGCCGGTATTCCTGTTCCGTGATGACTTCCGACGATGCACGGACAGCGAAACCTATCCGCTGAACCTCATGGTATTTACCGGCCTCCCGGAGACCGGTTGGGAGGCCCACTGGTACAGCGATGTCGAGGAGGTCGGGGATCCCAACAAGGCTCTGGCACGATGGCTGCGCGGATAGGGACGGGCGGGGACGGCGGCCAAAGAACCTGCTCCGTATACCGCGCCGCTCTTCAAGCCGGTGAGCCCGCGGCGCCTCTCCTGCTCCCCCAGTTCCACCGCGGTCGTGCCAGGCGAGGGCGGATGCGGCGACCGGCGACTCGGGTCGAGTTCACAGTCATTGGCAGGCCCGCTTTGGCCGATTCCCGCGGCACAAAGCGACGCCGTGTCGATTCCGGAATGGCCCGGGTCGCGGCTATGATCGGCAGACGGCGTAGCGCCGGTCCCGCCGTGCCGCCGTCCAGCAAAGCAGAAGGGGGCGGGCCAGCGCTCCTACTAGAACCCGCTGCTGTCAGCTCTGCGATACCGCTTCCAGTTTGTCCCGATTGAGATCCCCGGCCATGTTGCGAACACGATTTCCAGTTCCTACCCAGAAAGACGATCCGGCGGAGGCACAGATCGTGTCGCATCGGCTGATGCTGCGTGCCGGGCTGGTGCGGCAGGCGAGCGCCGGGATCTACAGCTGGCTGCCGATGGGGTTTCGGGTGCTCAAGAAGATCGAGGACATCGTCCGGGCCGAGCAGAACGCCGCGGGCGCCGTCGAGGTCTTGATGCCGACGATCCAGGCGGCGGACCTCTGGAAGGCGTCCGGCCGTTACGAAGACTATGGCTTGGAGATGCTCCGGATTACCGATCGCCACGAACGGGAGATGCTGTACGGGCCGACCAACGAAGAGCAGATCTGCGAGATTGCCGCCGAATTCCTCAAGAGTTACCGGGACCTCCCGAAGAATCTGTACCACATCCAATGGAAGTTCCGGGACGAGCTGCGGCCCCGTTTCGGGGTCATGCGCGGTCGGGAATTCCTGATGAAGGACAACTATTCGTTCGACGTGGACGCGGCCGCGTCCCGCCTGTCGTACCACCGGATGTTCCTGGCCTACCTCCGCACCTTTCAGGCGTTGGGTCTCACCTCGATACCCGTCCGCGCGGAGTCCGGTCCGATCGGGGGCGACATGAGCCACGAGTTCGTGATCCTGGCCGACACGGGGGAAAGCGGCGTGTTTTGCGACCGCGGCATCCTGGACCACCCGGTTCCGGGTCCCGTGTACGACGATCCCGAGGAACTGCAGCGGATTGTCGACCAGTGGACCGGACCCTATGCCGCCACCGACGACATGCACGAGCCCGAACGGTTCGAACGGGAAGTTCCCGAAGAGCGGCGGGTCGAGGCGCGCGGGATCGAGGTCGGCCACGTGTTCTATTTCGGGACCAAGTACTCGGAAAAGCTCGGCGTGGTGGTCGACCTGCCGGACGGTTCGCGGGTCCCGGTGGAGATGGGCTCGTACGGTATCGGGGTATCCCGCCTGGTCGGCGCCATCATCGAGGCGGGCCACGATGACCGCGGCATCCTGTGGCCGGCCTCGGTCGCGCCGTTCCAGGTCGGTCTGGCCAATCTCCGGCAGAACGACCCGGCCTGCGCGGAGTGCGCGGCCGCGATGTACGACTCGCTGACGGGCGCCGGCGTCGAGGTTCTCTATGACGACCGCGACGAACGGGCCGGCACGAAGCTCGCCGATCTCGATCTGCTCGGCTTCCCCTGGCAGGTGGTGGTGGGCCCGCGCGGCGTCGCGCAGGGTGTCGTCGAGCTCCGCGCCCGCGCGACGGGCGAGAGCGCGGAGGTCTCGCCCGAAGACGCGCTCCAGCGCATCCAGGGCGCGTGAACCTCGGACTTGAACTGTGGATTGCCCGCCGCTACCTGCGGGCACGCCGGGTTGAAGGGTTCATCTCCGTCGTCGCCGGATTCTCGCTGATCGGCATCGCGCTGGGGGTGGCCACCCTGATCATCGTGATGTCGGTGATGAACGGCTTCCACACGCAGCTCGTGAACCGGATCGTCGGCGTGAACGGCCACGTGGTCCTGCATCCGCCCCCCGGCGCCGACACGCTCTCGGACGTGGAGGGGCTGGAGAGCGAGCTGCGCGGTCTCCCGAACGTGCTGGACGTCTTTGCCGAGACCGAGGGCCAGGCGCTCGCCACCGCGACCGGGAACGCCACCGGAACGCTGGTCCGCGGCATCCGTCCCGACGATCTTCGCCGGCGGACGCTCGTGGCTGACGCGATCACGGGCGGCTCACTGGACACGTTTGCGACGGAGGGCGGCGCCGTCATCGGCTCCCGCCTGGCCCGGCAGCTGGGGGTCGGGGCCGGCGACGCCCTGACGCTGCTGCACCCGGACGGCGACGTCACCGTCGTCGGCACGATTCCGCGGGTCCGGACGTACACCATTGCCGCCCTCTTCGAGATCGGCATGTACGAGTACGACTCCGGCCTCGTCTACCTGCCGCTGAACGATGCCCTCATCTTCTTCCGGGCCGGAGAGGAAGCGACCAAGATTCAGGTCGTGCTCGATGATCCGGATTCGGCCGAGCAGGTGAGTACGGGGCTTGCGGAGACGTTTGACGGCCGGGCCCGCACTTCCGCGTGGCCGAGCCTCAACCGGCAGTTCTTCAACGCCCTCAAGGTGGAACGGAACGTGATGTTCCTGATCCTCACCCTGATCATCCTTGTGGCTGCGTTCAACGTGGTCTCCAGCATGATCATGCTGGTCCGCGACAAGGAAAAGGGCATCGCCATCATGCGCACCATGGGGGCCACGCGGCCCTCGGTGCTGCGGATCTTCGTGTTTACCGGGGGCTCGGTCGGGGTCGTCGGGACCCTCCTCGGGTTCGTGCTGGGCCTCGCCTTCGCCACCAACGTGGAGGCCATGCGGCGGTTTCTCGAGAGCATCGCGGGCGTCGACCTGTTTGCCGCCGAGATCTACTTCCTCTCGCAGCTGCCCGCCGAAGTGCAGCCCCTGCAGGTGATCGGCGTCCTGGCGTTCGCGCTGGCGCTGGCGCTCGTGGCGACGATCTACCCGGCCTGGCGGGCCTCGCGGATCGACCCGGCGGAGGTGCTCCGGTATGGCTGAGCCGGTGCTGAGGCTCAGCCAAGTGTCGCATTCGTATTGGCAGGGGCGCGCCGAGGTGCCGGTGCTCGCCGACGTGGACCTCGTCCTGGAAGCCGGGGAGACCGTTGCGCTGGTCGGCCCGAGCGGCGCCGGCAAGTCGACGCTCCTACACATCGCTGGGCTGCTGGAGACCCCGAGCGCCGGGGAAGTGGCGCTCGCTGGACAGGTGGTACGGGCCGGGCGCGACGGCACGCGGACGCGCCTGCGCCGGACCCACCTCGGCTTCGTGTACCAGAACCACCACCTGATGCCCGAGTTCTCGGCGCTCGAGAACATCATGGTGCCGCTGCGGCTGGCCGGGCACGACCCGCGGGCCGCGCGGGGGCGTGCTACGGAGCTGCTGGATCGCGTGGGGCTCGCCGCGCGCGGCTCCCACCGGCCGGCAGCACTGTCAGGCGGCGAACAGCAACGGGTGGCGATCGCCCGTGCGATCGCCAACCGGCCGAAGCTCCTGCTCGCGGACGAGCCGACCGGCAACCTCGATACCGGGACTGCCGCGGACGTCACCGACATGCTGGTCGAGCTTGTCCGGGCCACCGGCCTGGCGGCCCTGCTGGCGACCCACAATCCCGAGGTGGCGCGCCGGATGCACCGCGGCGTGCGCCTGGAATCGGGGCACCTGCATCCATGGCCGCCCGAGGGGCCGCTGGTCTCGCCGGCCGCGGGCGCGCCGGACCCGGTCGAGGGGCCGTCATGAGCGCCGCGCCGTTCGTCCATCTCAGGGCCCGGTCAGCCTACTCGCTGGCCGAAGGGGCCATCCAGATCCCCGATCTCGTGAAGCTCGCCGCCGGCGATGCGATGCCGGCGCTGGCCCTCACGGACCATGCCAACCTGTTCGGCGCGCTCGAGTTCGCGCTCGCAGCAAGCCGGGCCGGGATTCAGCCCATCCCCGGCACGCTGGTCGAACTCGCCCCGGACGAGGACGGCCAACTCGCGAATTCGCTGCAATGGCCGCGCGCACCGATCCTGCTGCTTGCGGCCACCGAGACCGGTTGGCACGGCCTCAAGCGGCTGGTCTCGCAGATGTACCTGGAGGGAGGCAGCCCGGGGGCGCCGGTCGTGACCCTGGGGCACCTGACCGACCACGCCGACGGCGTGATCGCGCTGACCGGTGCGGCGCCGGGCCCCCTCGGACAGCTGCTGGCGGCCGGCAAGTCGGAATCCGCCGACGCCCTGCTTGAGCGCCTGCAGTCGGTGTTTGCGGATCGGCTGTACATGGAGCTGCATCGACACGGCACGGACGCCGACGCCGCCCTGGAGCCGGAATTCCTGCGCCTCGCCCACGCGCGCGACATCCCGATCGTGGCCACCAACGACGTCTATTTCTCCGGCCCGGAGATGCACGCCGCACACGAGTGTCTGCTCTGCATCCGGGATTCGACCACCATCCTCGACGACCGGCGCGTCCAGCTCACGCCGAACCATTGCTTCCGGTCCCAGGCGGCGATGACGGAGCTGTTCGCGGACCTGCCCGAGGCTCTGGCCAATACGGCGGTCATCGCGCGGCGCTGCTCGCACGTGCTGACGGCGCGAACGCCGATCCTGCCCCGGGTTCCGGACACCGGCGGCCGGTCCGATGCCGAGGTGCTGGCGGAACGGGCGGAGCGGGGACTTGCGGAGCGGCTCGACCGGCACGTGTTCACGACGGGGATGACGGAAGGCGAGCGCCGGGAACAGGGGGAACGCTACGCGGACCGGCTGCAGCGCGAGCTCGAGATCATCCGCGAGACCGGCTACGACGGGTACTTCCTGATCGTGGGCGAGGTCATGAACTGGTCCCGGGAGCAGGGGATCCCGGTCGGGCCGGGCCGCGGCTCGGGCGCCGGTTCCGTGGTCGCGTGGGCGCTCGGGATCACCGACGTGGATCCGCTTCGGTTCGGCCTGCTATTCGAGCGCTTCCTCAATCCGGAGCGGGTCTCCATGCCCGACTTCGACCTGGATTTCTGCCAGCAGCGCCGCGAGGAAGTCATCGCCCACGTGCGGGAGCTGTACGGGGACGACCGCGTCGCCCAGATCATCACCTTCGGTTCGCTCAAGGCGCGGGCGGTGGTTCGCGACGTGGGCCGGACCCTCGGGCTCTCGTACAGCAAGGTCGACGAACTCGCCAAACAGGTGCCGGAGAATCCCGCCAATCCGATCAGCCTGAGCGAGGCGCTGCAGTCCGAGCCGGGACTGCAGGAGGCGCGGGCGACCGACGGCGACGTCGAGCGGCTGTTCGAGATCGCGCTCGCGCTGGAGGGCCTCAACCGCAACGTGTCGACGCACGCCGCGGGCCTGGTGATCGGCGACCGGCCGATCGAGGAACTGGTGCCGCTGTACCGTGATCCGCGCTCCGAGATCGCGGCTACCCAGTACGACATGAAGCGCGTCGAGCAGGCCGGGCTCGTGAAGTTCGACTTCCTCGGCCTGAAGACCCTGACGTCGATGGACCTCGCCGTCCGCCTGCTCAGGGAGCGCGGCACCGAGCTCGACCTCGAGGCGCTGCCGCTCGACGACGAGGCGACCTACGCGCTGCTCACGAGCGGCGAGACGGGCGGGATCTTCCAGCTGGAGAGCCCGATGATGCGCGAGGTGCTGCGGCGCCTGCAGCCCAACCGGATCGAGGATCTGGTGGCGATCCTGGCGCTGTACCGGCCGGGTCCCATGGACAACATTCCGAGCTTCATCGAGCGGCGGCGCGGGCGGGAAGCGATCGCCTACCCGCACGAGAAGCTGCGGGACATCCTGGAGGAGACCTCGGGCATCTGGGTCTACCAGGAGCAGGTCATGGAGACCGCCCAGGTGCTCGCCGGCTTCTCCCTGGGCGAGGCCGACATCCTGCGGCGCGCCATGGGCAAGAAGATCAAGTCGGAAATGCAGGCGCTCGAGGCCGATTTCGTGGACCGCTCCGTGCGGAACCAGGTGCCCCGCGAGGTGGCGGTCGACATCTTTGCCGATCTCGAGAAGTTCGCCGGGTACGGGTTCAACAAGAGCCACGCGGTCGCGTACGCGCTGATCAGCTACCGCACGGCCTATCTCAAGGCGCACCATCCGGCCGACTTCTTCGCTGCGATGATGACGATCGAATCCGGCAATCGTGACAAGCTCAACCTGTTCCACGACGAGATCACGAGCCGCGGGATCAGCCTGCTGCCGCCCGACATCAACCGGTCCCGGACGGAATTCACGGTTGAGGCGATGAACGGGACTCAGCTGGCCGTGCGCTGCGGCCTGGGCACGCTCCGCGGGGTCGGCAATGCCGCCATGGACGTGGTCGTGAACGAGCGGGACCGGGCGGGTCGGTTCACCGATCTCTGGGACCTGGCCCGCCGGTCACGGAAGGCCGAGCTCAACAAGGAGCACTTCGAGAATCTGGCCGAAGGGGGAGCGCTCGACGGTCTCCTCGCCGGCCTGGCGCTGGACCGGGCCCGCGCGGTGGCCCATGCCGCCGCCCAGATGGCGGCCCGTTGCGGGCAGGAGGCGGCGACCGAGGAACGTCTGTCGCAGTCAAGCCTGTTTGGCGACGAGGCGTCGGCGCAGGAGTTGTGGGTGCTGCCCGAGGCCGAGGCCTGGGATCGCTCCGAGATGCTTGCCCGCGAGTTCGCCGTGCTCGGCTTCTACGGCTCGGGCCATCCGCTGGAGCAGCACGCCCAGCAGCTCGCCGCGATGCATGCGGTTCCCCTGCGGGAGGCGGGCAAGCAGGAGGCGGGTACGGCATTCCGGGTGGCCGGGGTCGTCGCCCAGGTCAAGGAGCGCGTCTCGCAGCAGAAGCGAAGGTTCGCGCGCGTGCGGCTCTCCGATGCGACCGGCGCCGAAGAGGTCATGGTCTTCCCCGAGACCCTCGTCCGGTACCGGGACGTCCTCCGGGAGGGGACGTTGCTGCTGGTCGAGGTCACCCGGGAGGCGGATTCATCGCGGGCCGACAGCCTGATCGCGCACGACTTCGCCCTGCTCGAGGACGGCGGCCTCGAACACGAGCTCCCGCCGGGATGGAAGGTCTGGGCCGACGACACGTTCGACATCGCGGCACTGTTCGACCTGCTCGAGACCGCGCGGCCCGGCAACGGGCGGGTGGAGGTGGTGTTTCCGCTGGACGGGGACCTGGAGGCGGACATGAATCTCGGCGTCAGCGTACGCTTGGGCCGGAGCCTCCGGCTGGCCGTCGAGCGGCTCGCGGGCGTCACCGGTGTCGAGGTACTGCCCGATCAGGAAGGCCTCTCGCACACCGTCTGACCGGGGCCCGGCCCGTCTGGAATGGCGGCGCCGCGCACCGCCCGCCGCAGCCGGTCGTTGATCGCCTTGCCCAGGTGATGATCGGGAATCGGTGCGACCGCGATGCGCCGGGCGCCGGCGCCGTCCAGCTGGCGCAACATCACGAACAGGTTCCGCGCCGCCTCTTTGAGATCGCCGGTCGGGCTGAGGTTGCAGGTGGCGCCCGATGCGGCGCCGAAGCCCAGGTACACCTCGTCCGGGAGCGGATCATCGGCGTCGAGCCTGAGCGGCGTCCGGGGCGCGTAGTGCTGCCGAAGCATGCCGGGCGCGCGGGCGGGCTCGTCGGCGCCCGCCTCGTCCACGGGGCCGATCGCCGCTTCCAGCTCTTCAACGGTGATGCCGCCGGCGCGGAGCAGCACCGGCCGGCCTGCCGCGAGTTCGAGCACCGTCGATTCGAGGCCGATCTCGGTGGGCCCGCCGTCCAGCACCAGGTCGACCGCCGGCCCGAGCTCGTCGTGGACATGCTGCGCCTCGGTGGGGCTCAGCCGACCGTGCGGGTTGGCGCTGGGTGCCGCGACCGGCCGTCCGACCGCCCGCAGGAGGGCCGCGGCCACCGGATGGCGGGGGACCCTGATGGCGACGGTGGCACGCCCCCCCGTGACGGCGTCGGCGATGCCCGCTGTGGACCGCAAGGGCAGAACAAGGGTCAGCGGACCGGGCCAGAACCGTTCGGCCAGCCGTGCGGCGGCCGGGTCGCCCGCGCCCACCGCGAACGCGCCCGCCGCGGTGGCGGTATGGATGATCAGCGGGTGGCCGGTCGGGCGGTTCTTGGCTCGGAACACGCGCCCGACGGCATCAGCGTTCGTGGCGTCGGCGCCGAGCCCGTAGACGGTTTCGGTCGGAAAGGCGACGAGACGGCCGTTCCTGAGGTGGGCCGCCGCCTGGCGAATGCCGGCGGCCGTCGCGCGCACCTACCGGAGTGCCACGGCCAGTCGATCGAGCGCCGTTTCCAGCAGGTCCGGCGACTTGGCGTAGCAGATGCGGAGGTAGTTGTCGCCGCCCGCGCCGAAGGCGTCGCCCGGCGCCAGACCGACGCCCGCCTGCTCGACCAGTGACCACGCCATGGCGGTCGGCGAGTTCATGCCGTGCACCCCGAAGAACGCGTAGAACGCGGCGTCCGGCCGGATGAGCTCAACCCGGTCGATCGCGCCGAGGGCCGCCATCACGGTGTCGCGGGCCCGCGCGAGGCCGGCGCGCATCTCCAGCACGTGGGGCTCGCCCTGGCGGATGGCGGTGATCCCGGCCGTCTGGGCCGCCGCCGCCGGACTGGCGACGTTGAACTCGTTCAGCCGCTCCATCATGGTCGCGGCCTCGGCCGGCGCCACGACCCACCCGAGGCGCCAGCCGGTCATGGACCAGCTCTTCGAGAAGCTGTTCACCACGATCACGGCGTCGTCGGGTTCGGCCAGGTCCAGGAACGACGGGGCGACGTCCCGGTCGTAGACCACGCGGGCATAGACCTCGTCCGAGACCACCCACAGCCCGTGGTGCCGGCAGAACTCGAGGATGGCCTCGAGGGTGTCGCGTTCGGCCATCCAGCCGGTCGGGTTGTTCGGCGTGCTGAGGTAGATTGCCCGGGTCCGGGCCGTGACGGCGCCGAACAGGTGGTCGAGGTCGAGGTGCCAGCGGCCGTCCTTGGGTGCCAGCGCCACCTCCACCGGATGGCCGTCCATGATCTCGACGCAGCCGAGGAAGTTCGGCCAGACCGGCGTGACGCAGATCACCTCGTCGCCTGGATCCACCAGCAGCTCGGCGGCGATCATCAGGGCGTTCATGCCGGCGTTGGTCACCACGATGCGGTCTTCGGCGATCGGCTTCGCGTAGAGGCGGTTCTCGTACTCGGCGATCGTGGTCACGAGTTCGGGCTTGCCGCGGTTGGGCGCGTAGAACGTGTCGCCGGCCCGGAGCGCCGCGGCGGCCGCGTCACAGATGAACTCGGGCGTCGGCTGGTCCGATTCACCGAACCAGAGCGGAATGACGTCCTCCCGCCCCATCGTGGCATTCGCGATGACGCGGATGCCCGATTCCTTGATCCGCGCGATGCGCCGGCGGATGGCCGGCGGGCCGGGGACCGCCCTTACAGCAGGGCGCCGATCTGCCATGGGACAAACTCCAGGTCGCCGAGCCCTGCGGCTTCGCTCTTGGATTCCTCGCCGGACACCACCCGAAGAATAGTGTCGAAGACCTCTTCGCCCATGGCGTCGATGCTCTTAGTGCCGTCGAGGACCTGACCACAGTTCACGTCCATGTCCTCGCTCATGCGTTCGTACATGGGCGAGTTGGTCGCGAGCTTGATGGACGGCGCCGGCTTGCAGCCGAACACGGAGCCCCGTCCCGTGGTGAAGCAGACGACGTTGGCGCCACCGGCGACCATGCCGGTGACCGAGACCACGTCGTAGCCTGGCGTGTTCATGAAGGTGAAGCCCTGCGCGCGGATCGCCTCGGCGTACTGGTAGACGTCGACCAGGTTGGTGGTGCCCCCCTTGGCCACGGCGCCGAGGGACTTCTCGAGGATGGTCGTCAGGCCGCCGGCCTGGTTGCCGGGCGAGGGGTTGTTGTTGAGTTCGGCCCCGTGCTGCTCGGTGTAGTCCTCCCACCATCGGACGTGCTTGATCAGCTTCTCGCCGATCTCCTCGCTGACTGCCCGGCGCGTGAGCAGGTGCTCGGCCCCGTAGATCTCCGGCGTTTCGGCCAGGGTCGCAGTGCCGCCGTGCCGCACCAGCCGGTCGACGGCCGCCCCGAGCGCCGGGTTGGCGGTCATGCCCGAGTACGCGTCGGACCCGCCGCACTGGAGTGCCAGGCGGATGTGGCTGGCGGGAAGCGGCGTGCGCTGGACGTCATTCGCGCGCGGCAGCATGTGGCGAATCCGCTCGACGCCGGCCTGGATGGTCGCCCGCGTGCCGCCGGTGTCCTGGATCGTCATCATCTGGAACATGTCGTCGGCGGACCATTCGTGGTTGGCCGCCATCGTGTCCACCTGGTTCACCTCGCAGCCTAGGCCCACGACCAGGATGCCGGCGAAGTTCGGGTGCCGCGCATAGCCGGCCATCGTGGCCTGCAGCAGGTCCCAGCCGAGACCCTTGCCGGCCATGCCGCAGCCGGTCCCGTGGGTGATGGCCACGACGCCGTCGACGTTGGGGAATTCCTTCAGCCCGTCGCCCTTGAACGTGTCGGCGATGTACCGGCAGACCGTGGCCGAACAGTTCACCGACGACAGCACGCCGATGTAGTTGCGCGTCGCGACCCGTCCGTCGGGCCGCTGGATGCCTCGGAACGTGGCGCGCTCGGCCTCCGGCACCATGGCGGTCGCCTGTGCCCCTTGGGTGAACTCGTAATCGCGCTGAAACTGGCGGACGGCCACGTTGTGCGTATGCACGTGGTCGCCAGGCTCCACGGTCTCGGTGGCGAAGCCGATGATCTGGTTGTACTTGCGAACCGCGTCCCCGGCGTCGATGCGGCGCGTGCAGATCTTGTGGCCGACCGGTATCTGGCGAGCCGTGCTCACGCCTTCGCCGGGTACGGCCGTGTCCGGCGCGAGCGTCGTCTTCGCGGTGACCACGTTGTCCGCGGCGTTGAGACGGATGGTCAGTGGTTCCTGTGCGGTCATGGCGGGCCTCCTGACCAGACACTCCGGGGGGCTGAAGGGCCGGATGTTAGCAGCAGCGAGGCGCCAACTGCCGTTTCGCTCGCCTGCCCTGGGCCGGACGACCGGGCGCACCGTGCCGCGCTCGCCGGAATCCAGCCCACGCGGAATCGACGACCGCCGGCGCAGGCGGTTCCGGGTTCGGCAGTACCCGTCGAAGCGTGCGTCGCGCATGCCTGGGCAGGCGAGCGGCCGGGCCCGCTGCAGCTCTCCATACGCTCGAGGCTGAACGCTGTGTTGGCGTGCGGGCGGAGGGCGCCTCCGCGGCCGGAAAAACGCGGGAGTTTCAACGGGGAGCCGTGTTAAGGTGCGCGCCGCGTGCCCGCGGTACGCAGTTCGGTTTCCATGAAGGAGAGTCGTCATGAAATTGGTGCGCTTCGGCCCGCGTGGCAGAGAAAAGCCCGGCTTGATCGATGACGAGGGCAACTTGCGCTCGTTGGAGAAACGGGTGCCCGACATCACGTCGAAGGTGCTGTCCGACAAGGGGCTGGAGCGACTGGCCAGGATCAATCCGGCACGACTTCCAAAGGTGACCGGCCGGCCGCGGATCGGGGTCCCGGTCGCCGACATCGGCAAGATCGTCTGCATCGGCCTTAACTACATCGATCACGCGAAAGAAGTGGGCGCCGCGATCCCGGAGGAGCCCATCGTCTTCATGAAACCCACCAGTGCGCTCAACGGGCCGAACGACATCGTCGAGATGCCGAAGGGCTCGAAGAAGTCGGACTGGGAGATCGAGCTCGGCGTGGTGATCGGCACCGCGGCGAACAACGTGCCGAAGAGCCGGGCGCTGCAGCACGTGGCCGGCTACACGGTCGTGAACGACGTGTCGGAGCGCGAATGGCAGATCGAGCGTGGCATGACGTGGGACAAGGGCAAGGGGTGCGACACGTTCTGTCCCGTCGGCCCGTGGATGGTCACGCGGGACGAGATCCGGAACCCGCAGCGTCTCAACCTCTGGATGGACGTCAACGGCAAGCGGATGCAGGACGGCAACACCAGCACGATGATCTTCGACGTCCGGACCCTGGTCTCCTACATCAGCAAGTTCATGACGCTCTATCCCGGGGACCTGATCGCGACCGGTACCCCGCCCGGGGTGGGCTCCGGCATGAAACCGCCGCTGTTCCTGAAGCAGGACGACGTCATGGAGCCCGGCATCGAGGGGCTGGGCGCGCAGCGCCAGAAGGTGCGGAAGTGGGCTGCCCGCTGACGCGCGCACAACCCTGACGGAGTGTCCGTGAACCGCCTGTCCGTCCTCGTCCACACCTGGGTGCCGGATGACCTCCGGGCCCGGCTCGACGACCGGTTCGACGCCGACTACCACGACGTGTTCGCCGACGGCCTGCTGGAGCCGGGGCCCTTGAAGGAGCGGTTCCGGGACAAGGCCGGGGTACTGCTGCTCGGGTCCTACGTGGGCGAGGAGATCCTCGATGCCTGCGCCGGCACCCTCCGGGTGGTCGCCAACATCGCGGTCGGGGTGGACAACATCGATGTCGACGCCGCCACGCGGAACGGTGTGCTCGTGACCAACACGCCGGGCGTGCTGGACGAGCCGGTCGCCGACATGAGCATGGCGATGGTGCTGGCGGTCGGCCGGCGCCTCGCCGAGGGCGACCGGTACGTGCGCGCCGGGCGCTTCCGCACCTATCCCTTCCAGCTGCTGTGGAGCGCCGACATCGGCGGCGAGACGCTCGGGATCATCGGTCTCGGGCGGATCGGCAAGCGGGTCGCCGCGCGGGCGCAGGGTTTCGGCATGAAGGTCTGCTACCACAAGCGGAGCCGCCTTCCGGACGACGAGGCGGCGGCACTCGGTGTGGAATGGCGCGACCTGCCGGATCTCCTGGCGGAGGCCAAGTACGTCCTGCTGCTGTGCCCCCTGACACCGGAGACCCGCCACCTGATCGGGGCGCCGGAGTTTGCGCGGATGCGGAGCGATGCGTTCCTCGTCAACATGGCGCGCGGGCCGGTCGTGCACGAGCAGGCCCTGGTCGAGGCGCTGCGGGCGGAGGAGATCGCCGGCGCCGCGCTCGACGTCTACGAGTTCGAGCCGAAGGTCGACCCCGCGTTGTGGGAGATGGAGAACGTGGTCCTCACGCCGCACATCGCGAGCGCCACGCGAACGACGCGCCTGGCGATGATCGACCTGGCCGCCCGAAACCTGGAGGCGGCCCTGACGGGCGGCGACATCCCGACGCCCGTCAATCCCGAGGTACTGAAAAGGAGCTTCTGATGGCCTGGACCGTGGACCTTTCGGGCAAGGTGGCGCTCGTCACGGGTGGCGCCACCGGCATCGGCTACGCGATCGGAAGCGCGTTCCTCGAGGCGGGTGCCGCGGTGGTAGCGACGGCCCGGAGCGATGCCTCCCTGGCGGCGTGCAACCCCGAAACCGAGTACGGCACGATGCAGCTGCTGAAGCTCGACGTGACCAACGATATTTCGATCGACGCCGCCCTCGAGCAGATCGGCCGCCTCGACATCCTCGTGAACAACGCCGGCATGGTGAAGCGCGCGCTCGAGTTTCAGAGCGAGAACTTCGCCGACGTGATCAACACCAACCTGATGGGCGTCCAGCGCATGGCCCAGCACTGCCTGCCCAAGCTGGCCCTGACGCGGGGCTGCATCATCAACGTCGCGTCCATGTGGTCGTACTTCGGCTCGCGCACGGCGCCGGGCTACACCGCCTCGAAGACGGGCCTGGTCGGGCTGACGCGCTCACTGGCGCACGCCTGGGCCGAGCACGGCATCCGCGTGAATGCCATCGCGCCGGGCTGGATCGCGACGAAGATGACGCAGGCGCTCCGCGAGGACCAGGAGCAGTACGAAGGGATCCGGTCGCGGATTCCGATGGGGGAGTGGGGCCGGCCGGAGGACGTCGCGGGAACCGCCGTGTTCCTGTGTTCACCGGCGGCGTCCTACGTGACCGGGGCCCTGATCCCGGTCGACGGCGGCTACTCCGCCGCCTGAGATCCGTTCAGTTGGCTGACGGCGCTTCGGGGATCGGCGTCCGGATCCTGAGCTTCGCGTCGCCGCAGTCGAGTTCCTGACCTGCTGCCGCCGCCTCGGCGACGAGCGCGAGGCGGACGTGCGCCAGGCCGTCGCTGCCCTGGCTTGAGCGCATCGTGCCGACGTCGCGGTTGCCGAGACGGATCGGCGTGCCCGGGTCGGGCACGGGTCCGGCGGTGATCGCGACGCGCGCGAGGCGGCGGCGCACGGTTCCGCGGTATCGCTGACGGGCCGTGTTCTCCTGCCCGATGTAGCAGCCCTTGGAGAACGAGACGCCGTCCAGCAGGTCGAAGTTGCTTTCGAGCAGGTAGCTCCGGCCGATGACGAGGTCCCGGCTGCCGTCGGGGATGCCGGCCGAGAGGCGGTGCCGGTCGTAGCCGTCGCGGCTCCCCTCCCCGAAGCCTGCAGCCGCGAAGAACTCGGCGAGGCGTGCTTCCGGAAGATGGACGCGGACGCCCAGTTCGTCCGAGCGGGGATCCGTGAACACGATGCCGTCGGCAAGCCTTCGAGCACGGCCGCGCGTCCCGTCGAGCGCCGCCGCCTGCGCTGCGTGCACGCCAAACCCGACCCCGACGGCGAGCCCCGCATCGATCTCGATGGTGGCCTTGCTGCGCAGCCGGTACAGGGCGAGCTTGCGGGCGAGGTCCGGCTGACGCTCGCGCTCGCTGTCCAGGAGGATGGCGCCGTCCAATTCGGTCAGCAGGAAATCATGGAGATACATGCCCTGGGGGGTCAGCAACGCGGCGTAGAGCGCGCGATCACTTTCGAGCCGGTCGAGGTCGTTGGTGACGACGTTCTGGAGAAACTCGCGCGCGTCCGGGCCGTCGACCCGGGTGATGACCCGGTCCGGCAGGGGGCACCAGTGAAGCTGGGGAGCGTGGTTGTCGGCCATGCGATGTCAGTGTACTAGCGAACCTCGAGAGCCTCATCGTACACGGTGCCGGCGCCGGCAGATTTCCCCCTACAGGCTTCCCCATGCTCGTGACCATCGCCGACCGTTCCTTCCCCTTCGACGGGAACACGCCCGCCGAGATCGCCCTGCCTCCCGGCCAGAAGGGCGTGGTCGAGCTGGCGGAGGCGTTGGCGGCGGCCGGCCACACGGTCCGGGTCTTCAACCAGTGCGAGATGTCCACGGTGGTGCGCGACGTGAGCTGGGTGCCCCTGGAAGAGGCGGCGGCGGCCAGCACCGACCTCTGCATCGCGCACCAGGATCCGGAGCTTCTTGACCTGGTACCCGACATCAAGACCCGGGTCCTGTGGCTGACCGGCTCAGGGAAGCCGCTGGTCAAGCCGGAGCGGTTTGCCGCTGCGGCACGGCACCGGCCGACGCTCGTCTACCAGGGCGATGCGCATCTCAAGACCATTCCCGACGCGCTCCTCGCATTCGAAGGCGCCCGCATCCGGAACGGGGTGGGCGAGGCGTTCCTCAATGCGGAGGAGCCCCGTCCGAGCGTGTCGCCGAGGGCGGTCGTGACGACGCACCCGTTGCTCGGACTCGAATGGCTCATCGGCCTCTGGCGCCGGCGCATTCACGGCCGCCTGCCCTGGGCCGAGCTCCATGTGTTCTCGAGCGCGCTGCACGGCGCGTCGGAGGGTCGGTCTTCGGCGCCCGCCTACGAGCGGATTCACGCCATCGTCACGGCGGCGGAGAAATCCGGCGTGCATGTCCACAAACCCTTGCCGGATGCGGAAATGGTCGAGTTCCTGCGGGCTGCCCGGGTGCATCTCTACCCGGCCCACGAGACCGACGTCTCGGCGATGACGCTGGCCGAGAGCCAGGCGGTCGGATTGCCGGCGATTGCGCGTCCCCTTGGCGCGGCCAGCGAACAGATCCTCGACGGCAAGACCGGATTCCTGGCCAAGGATGACAATGCGTTTGCCGAGTACGCCATACGGCTGCTCGATGACCAGGCCACTCACGCGCGCATGAGCGAGCACGCCCGTGAGCGTGGTGGACAGTCGTGGAGTTCAGTGGCGGAGGCCTTCGAAGCGCTGACCCGTTGAACGCGCCGGCGAATGCGGGAAATCCGGGGTGGTGGCGGTGCGGCGACGGGAGGTACAGCGAAGACCCAAGATAGGATCTGATTGTGGGGCGAGCTGCCCCGCCTTTCGTCAAACTTGTCCGCAGAAAACGCGAGTAATCGGAACGCCTTTAGAAAATGCGGGCACGGCTCCGACCTTCCCAGGTGTCTCCGCTGTAGGTAACTGCGTGGATGCGTACCTCCTCAGCAGCATCGTCCAACGTGAACGCGATCACGGCTCGTCTCCCGGACGGAATTCCCCGAAGGCTGGATGCCATGTCGTCGTGAACAATCCCGTTGTGCGGCATCCACGCGAGGCCCGTGATCGTCTGCTCAATCTCTGCAAGTTTTCGATTCGTGACCTGACTTCCCGCGCACTCAATGACCCATTAGGGGATCGCTTCCAAATCCCGTGGGATCTGTGGATGGAAGCGAATTCGATACATCAGTTGCCGCGCGATGCTTCGACGGCGGCGTGGGCTGACGAAAACGCTGTCTCACGGTCAACGTACTTCGAACGGGCTGTTCGCATCCGCAAGCGGATTTCCTCGGCAAGGGCGGAAAGCGCGACTTCCCGCTCCTCCTCATCCTGCATCATGCGCTCGATGGCGTTGGCTACAGCGGCGCTCTGAGTGGCAAAGACCCCGTCACGTACCTTTTTCAAGAGGAAACGGTGATGGCGATCAGTGAAACTGAGTGTTGTCCTTACGGTCATTCGTTCCTCCGGAGTATGACCGAGTCGCAATAGTTCTTCATCCGTGGGGACAAGAGCTGGATGGTGGTGCGCAGGCGATGGATCGAGGAGTGGGCATTCGGGACGCATAAGCGGCGGTTTCGCGACCACTGTCACGGTACGTGGGCCCTTATGAAGGCCCCGCTGTAAAGCGAATGGAGTGTCGTTATCGGGATCGTCGTCGTCGGACCGGATATTCATGTCGATCAATATCCGTTGGACTCCCTCGGCCTGAACGAGCGTCATGTCGCCATCGCCGACAGGAAAGTACGAACTCTGAACGGTGATTGTCTCAATCTCCAGATCAGATCCTGGTCCGCCTGTCGACATGGAGATGCCAGGACACTTGTTCAAACCTTGCAGTTGACAAACATCGTTCGAAAGCGGTAATTTGTCAACTTAGGAAACGGAAGTGAAAATGACTGTAGGTCAACGAATTAGGGTATCACGCCGTGCCTGTGGCTTTTCACTTCGCAGTCTTTCAGCGAAAATCGACAACCGTGTGACGGCCCAGGCGATCAGCAAATACGAGCGCGACGAGACCATGCCCGGTTCCGGCGTGCTGATCGCGCTGGCCGACGCCCTCGATGTACCGATCGACTACTTGGCCAGCGACAGCGACATTCGCCTCGAGGCCGTCGATTTCCGAAAGAAGCGGCTCACCAGTCGCCGCGAGGAGGCGCGGGTCGAGGCCAAGGTCCTACACCTGTTGGAACGATATCTCGCGGTGGAGGAGATTCTGGGGCTCCCAACCGTTGGGTGGGACATGCCGCGCGAGGCCCCATGGCCAGTGTTGAGTGACCTGGCCGAAGCAGAGCAGGCCGCGCTCGGCATGCGTGCACACTGGGGTCTCGGACTGGATCCGATCCCTAACCTTGTCGATCTCCTGGAGGAGCGTGGAATCAAGGTCCTCGCGATGAGTCTTCCCGATATCGATGGGCTCACCGCGCGAGTGCGCCGCGAAGGCAGGAGCGTTGCGTCAGTCGTCGTCGTGAATCGCGGCGATTGGGGCGAGCGTCAGCGCTTCACGCTTGCGCATGAGCTTGGCCACATGGTCCTCGGCGCGGCACCGAAGATTGACGAAGAGAAAGCCGCACATCGGTTCGCCGGTGCGTTCCTGATGCCGGCCGAGACGTTGCGGTCCAAGGTCGGGAAACACCGCAAGTCCATGGGCTGGGGCGAGCTCTTCGAGTTGAAGCGGATTTTCGGCGTGAGTGTCCAAGCTCTTACATGCCGCTGTAAGGACCTCGGGATTTTCGGTGTGCCGGTCGTCCGGAAGTTGTTCGACGAATTCGACCGTCGCGGCTGGCGCAGTCCGCCGTACGAGGAGCCAGGGGCCGTGCCCGGCGAACGACCCAAGCGATTTGAGCGTCTGTGTTTCCGCGCCCTGTCGGAAGGAGCGATTTCCGAAGCCAAGGCAGCCGAACTACTGGGCCAATCGGTTCACGAACTCAACCGCCGTATGGATGAACCCCCGAGCTTGGAGGCAGAACTTGCAGGAGCTTGAGTGTCGTGGAGACCCTGGTATCCGACACGTCTGTCCTGATTGATCTTGACCGCGGAACCCTTGTCGAAGCCACATTCCGCCTGCCGTTCGAGTTCACCGTTCCTGACCTGCTTTATGAGCGTGAGCTCAAAGAACACGGCGGGCCGGATTTCGTCAGGCTGGGGCTGCGCATCGCCGAGTTGGATGGCGACGGGGTCTCGCTTGCACTGGGATACCGTCGCAAGCGGAGACCGCTGTCTCTCCCGGACAGCTTCGCCCTCGCCCTAGCAAAGACAAACGCGTCAACGCTGCTATCCGGGGACCGGGAGTTGCGCGAGCTCGCAGAGGAAGAGGAAGTCCGATGCCACGGAGTGCTGTGGCTGCTCGACCAGATGCTCGAGCAGCGCGTCATCGACTTGGACGACTTGCGTGCTGGACTCGGCAAGATTGCCGCCCATCCGCGATGCCGACTTCCCAAGTCGGAGATCCGTAAGCAGATTCTCGCCTATTCCGTTCGCTGACCCGTTCGGTAGGTCATTTCCGGAGACCCATGGCATGGCAAGGCTTAGCGTCAGGAACAGGCTCTGCTTTGAGAATGGTCGAACGACCCGGGCGACAACGCTGCTGCAATCAGTTGGCAATCCCAAACAGTGATGTGGCACGCCTCGTACTCATCATCGCTCGGACGGAGGGGTCGTCGGGAGCCTCAACGAACTGGCTTGCGGCATCGAGAACTACCGGTAGCAGATCCAAGTCGCCAACCGTATTCAGGAAGATCTGCGGCTTGGCCAGCGCCCAGTGCACCGCTTGCTGAATGTCGTGTGGATCTTCGAAAGGCTGGTACCACGTGTTGCGATTGGGATCCGTGACCGCCCAGGGGCCGCGCGCGATCGACTTGATGGTTTGCACGGCAACGTCCCGTTCGTCGCAGAGTTTGCAAAGAGCCTCGAAGTCCTCGCGATAACGCGCGTTCTCGTGCATCACGAAATTCCACGGCAACAGGATCGAATCGAAGTCGAACCGTCGGAGGCTCTTGTGGTGCATCGACGGGATCGTCCAGCCATGGCCTGTGACACCGATGAAGCGTGTCAGGCCTTCCTCGCGGGCCTCGACCACTGCCTCGAGAGCCCCTTCGGGGCCCATCGCGGTTTCCCACTTGTCCGGGTGGCCTAGGGAGTGAAGCTGCAGCAAGTCAACGGTGTCCACACGGAGACGTTCCAGGGAGCGCCGGATTTCATCCCGCGCAGCCGCATACGTGCGCTGGCCCGTCTTGGTGGCCAGAAAGAACCGATCACGGTGCTCTTGCATCCACGGTCCGATCCGAAGTTCCGCATCGCCGTAGCGGGGCGCCGTGTCGATGTGGTTGACGCCGTACTCCAGTAACAATTCGAGTGCGCGGTCGGCGCGGGCCTGGGTCACGTTCTTGAGCGCGGCAGCCCCGAAGATCGTGACGGTGCTCTGGTGGCCTGTACGGCCGAAACGACGCGTTTCGATCATTTCAGCAAGCTTTCATGTTTCCGGTATTGACCGCGAAGAATGAGAACCGGAACTCCAATGCCCAGAACCCGTGGGCGATGATAGGCGCCTGACAAGAACCTTGACGCCAGTGGACGGCGATCTTTGGGTCGAACTCAACCGCCCGGTCAACAAGTCAATAACCTGCTTACGATGAAGTCTCATCGGAAGCGGGGCAGAATCGCATGACATGTCAGTGACTTACGCAGACAACGTGTGGTGTCCGCCTGATGACGCGGCTCACATGCTGGAGGCTGCGGTCATGCAAATGCGTTGCTTGAGCGGGGTGTCTGGAACACGCGCGGCGCACGGACGGGGTTTTCTCGAATATGCACCGAGATCCCGGACCAGAAAGTAGGCTACCCGCACGAAACCCGCTTGGACGTCCTTGGTGAGGACCGGCATGGACTGTCGAACTGGTAACCGACAACTCAGGTGGGTGCGCCCCCTGCATCGGGAGTCCCGGCAACGCAGTCGCGATGCGGAAGCCACGGGCCCGACCGCATGAGATCGAGCAGTTCGAGTAGCCCTCCGGTTGCGAAGCTCGGCACAACGGTGGGGACGCAAGCCCCTCTGCATCCGGCTGCTCTCGCTCTGGCGGGGCTCCTTTCACTCGCAGTTGCGGTAGGGATAGGACGGTTCGCCTACACGCCGATCCTGCCGTACATGGCCGCAGGCCTGGAGCTGGGCAAGTCAGAGGTCGGCCTGATCGCATCGGCCAACTACGCGGGATATCTGCTGGGCGCCTTGGCGGCGGCACTGCGGGGCTTGCCCGGCGACCCGCGTGGCTGGCTGCTTGGGGCACTGGCGGTGAGCGGCTTGAGTACCTGTGCCATGGCCCTGACCACGGACCTGGCCGTGTTCCTGCTACTGCGTTTCGTAGGTGGAGCGGCCGGTGCGTTGGTGATGGTATTCGCCTCGTCGCTCCTGATGGACCGGCTCGCAGCGGCTGGTCGAGACGGATGGGCGGACGTGATCTATGCGGGGGTCGGAACGGGCATCGCGATTTCCTCGTTGGCGGTCCCGGCGTCGGCATCCGGCGTCGGCGACTGGCAGAGCCCTTGGCTGTTCTGTGGCGCTCTTTGCATTGCCTTGTCCGTTCCGGTCGCTGTGCTCCTGAGAGCCCTGGTGACATCGCCGTCGGTTTCCGTCGGATCTCGGGCCCGGCAGGGAGAGCGGGGAATTCGTTCGCTCATTCTCGCGTACGGCTTGTCTGGTTTTGGCTACGTCATCACCGCAACATTCGTGTCCGACATGATGCGGAACGACCCTGTGCTGCAGCCCGCCGAGAATCTGGTTTGGTTGTGTGTGGGTCTCGCGGCAGCCCCATCCGTCGTGTTCTGGGGTTGGGTGGGGCGGCGGTGGAGTGTGCGAGGTGCGTTCGGGGTCGCTTGCCTGGTAGCGGCAGGGGGCGTTGCAATGAGTGTCCTGGGTGGCGGCATGTGGCCTGTCTTGCTGGCGGCTGGCCTGCTTGGTGGGACGTTTGTGGGACTGACCGCGCTGGGGCTCGTCAGCATCCGGCGGATGTCTGTCGGCAACCCGCGTCGAAATCTGGCCCTGATGACCGCGTCCTTTGGGCTGGGCCAGATGGTGGGACCTACGTTTGCCGGCGTGCTCCATGATTCGCTGGGCAGCTATCAAGTGCCTTCGCTGCTGGCCGCCGTCACGCTCGCCGCTGCGGCCGTATTGGGTGGTGGCCTGCCCCGCAGCCAACGCGCCGAATGACGCCGTTCCGTTGACGGGTTTGGCGTTTACCTGCTAGCAGGGGCCGCGGCCGATTGCTCGGCCATTTCGTCGAGTCGCCGATCGTTGCGCTAGGCGTTCGGCATGGCATTGCGTTCGTTTCAGGTAGAGCGCGCTGGCACGAAGGCGGTGTAGCCGCCTGGACCTTGCACGTTGCGCCCGTGCGGCCGGCGGCTTGGATCGGAGGCCATTGCGACACGACACTCCTTATTTGCGGGAACGAAAACAGCGCCGACTTGTATTATCGCATTGCCGATGAATCGAAAATAGTGGTGCCGGGGTCATCCGCCTGACGGATCGAGAGTTGCGGTCGAAACAGGCGCGGCCACCTGAAAATCTGACTGGCGTTGAGGTTGCGGCGTTGGGCGACCAGCAGCAGCGAAACCCCCGAGCTCGTGGGTCTCAGCCACGATCTGCCGCTTCTGTGCCTCGCTCCTCCGCCGGCGACTGCGACCAACCGATCCGCCGCCTGCCGTGCTCACCTTTTTGCCAATGGCATCCGAAAATTGCTCATTTGTGACAACTCGAAACTGCACACTTCGGTAGGTACGGGCGAAGGTTTGGGGAAGGTACGGGTGATAGGTCGGAGTCGGCAGCGCGCCATGATCGCCGCGCTCACGCCCGCCTCGCGTCCAACAAGGCGACGTCCCGGTTGAGGCCAATCCCGAGCACATCTTCGTCGGCCAATCAGCGCGGGATGAATACACCCCGATTTATTGACCAGATTACGCGCATTTACGGAGTCGTCACCGCAGTATGGCCACTACGGGCGTCGCCCGTCCGAGTGCATCACTGCGCCAGGAGTTCGTGACGGGAGACCTGGACGGGTTCCCGCTTCCGCGGGAACACAAAGCTCGCATCCGTCCAGTCGAACGGCGCATCGGTTCGGTGTATGGCTCGGTGGTGGTTCGGGCAGACGAGCACCATGTTGTGCAGCGCGTCGTCACCGCCGCGGCTAAGCCAGTGCACGTGGTGCGCTTCACAGAGGTTTTGTTGGTAAATGGACTTCGGGTTCCATCCGCAAAGCTGGCAGACGCCCCCGTAAAGCTCCCGCAGTTCCTCCACGTGCTGAGGGTTGCGCCGGGGTGCTTGCTTGAACAGATAGCGTCGGCGCTCCGTCGCGATGCCAGGGGATTCATCCCGAATGAGACTGCTTACAGCATCCGGATCGCCGAGGAGGATCCGGGCCTCCAGCTCTTCTTCCGGTAGCAGGCGAGCCCGCGGCTCGCGAGGGAGTGGGCGAGCGTATTGGGCCAGCAGCTGGTGGTCTTCCGGGGTCAACAACCGCACAGCTGCGTGCCCCTGAAATGATCGCCCGATCACAGACGCGCTCGCCTTGACGGAGAGTCTTCTGATGAGCCCGGAGACGTCGGGCTGGCCTTCAGTACGGAAGTAGCGGGATTGCTCGAGGTCGCCCCAGAGCCGATACTCCCCGTACCGATATCCGCGTGGGTTTCGCGTCTTCGCGCGGACAACAAGCTCTGCAGCGAGGACGTAGATGCCGGCAGGCGTCCGCGTGAAAGCCCAGAGGCTGTCGCCAGGATCAATCCGGTGCAAAAGCGGGTTGGATTGGTTCAGATGATAGCCGGCACCCCAGTCCAGATCGCGGCGATAATTCTCGCCTACCCAATGGTAGAGGAGCGGCATCCGAGTCGGTGAAATCCTTGATTTTCTGGAAATTGGGAGGGGTGCAGCCTGCTGAGGTGAAGACATCTCAGACGCCGGTGGTTGCCGGCACAAACCGAGAGGCCCCCCATGTCGAAGAGGGTACCTGTGTCGATGCGCACCCGCGAGTCGCTGCGCCGCCTGATCGAGAGTGAGGCCGCGGCGGCTGACGGCCATGACGATCTGGTGAAGTTGGCGGCGCGTCTGATCCTGGAGGAGGCGCTGGAGGCTGAGAGCCGTGATGCGCTAGGCCGGGAGTATTGCGCGCACGGCGCGGAGCCGGGCCGCGGCTGGCGGAACGGGGCACGGACGGGCCGCCTGAAGACGGCGGAAGGGTTCGTGGAGTATGCGGCGCCGCAGATCACGGGCCTCGGGGAGCCGTTTCGCCCGGAGATCCGCGAGCGCTTGCAGGTTCGCACATAGGCTCTGGAGGACCTGGCGGTGGAGCTGCTAGCCCGCGGGATGTCGGTGCGCGACATCGAGTACGTGTTCAAGGACGAGACGGGGCGCCTGCTGCTGTCGCGGACGGCGCTTGCCAGCCACTCGACGCCAGCCCAGTCAAGGCGGCTGCAAATCGTATCTCGGAACGGATCGCCCAAGTTACTCAATAGCTTTGGCATCATTTCGGCGAATTCGGAACGAAGCCTTTTCTCGCTCATTGCCTATATCCCCACGGTCGCAAGAGGGAGCTCATATCGATAGCCTGATAAGCGGCAGGCTTACAGGCGTCTCGGCAAGCGCCGGGGCGTAGTATCCGGTAGGTACGGGACCGTCCCTCCCGCTTCCTGATCGGCGGGGGCTGACTATCCGAGAATCTTGCGGCGCCAGAGACGACAAGCAAGGCGTGGATGGCCGGAACGAGTCCGGCCATGACAAGAAGACAACGGCTGTCTTGGCAGTTCCGATCGCTGGAGGTGTATCCCCACCATGAAAATCTCGAACGTTCTCGATTTTATCGATAGCGGCGACATGGCGTTGCCCGAGTTCCAGCGTGGTTATGTGTGGAACCGCGATCAGGTTCGCGGCTTGTTCGAGTCGCTGTACCGGCGCCATCCGGTGGGTGGCCTGCTGGTATGGGTGGCGGAGGCTATGACCGCGGACCGCCGCGGCGACGGGCCGATTGCCGCCGGCAGCGTGAGATTGCTGCTCGACGGGCAGCAACGCATGACCTCCCTCTACGGGGTGGTGCGCGGCAAGCCGCCGAGATTCTTCGACGGCAACCCGCAGACCTTCACGGGATTACGGTTCCATCTCGCAGACGAGGCGTTCGAGTTCTACCAGCCGATCAAGATGCGCGACGATCCACTCTGGATAGACGTTACGGAGCTGATGAAAGGGGGCACGACAGGGCTAGGTGGCTTCGTCGCCAGGCTGACGGCAACTCCCGAACTTGCCGATCGGGTCGGCGAGTTTGTTGGGCGTCTGAGCACGCTGCTCAGCATTACGGAAATCGACCTTCACGTCGAGGAGGTGACCGGCGCCGAGAAGTCGCTCGATGTCGTCGTCGATATCTTCAACCGTGTCAACAGCGGCGGAACCAAGCTGTCGAAGGGTGATCTGGCATTGGCGAAGATTTGCGCCGAGTGGCCTGAAGCGCGGAACCAGATGAAGGCGAAGCTGAAGGAATGGGAGGATGCCGGTTACTACTTCAACCTCGATTGGCTGTTGCGTTCGGTCAACACGGTTCTGACCGGCGAGGCGAGGTTTGCCCATTTGCACAACAAAACCGCGCCCGAAATCAAGGACGGGCTGGCACGCGCCTGCAGGCAAATTGACGCCAGCCTCGATCTGATCGCGGGCCGGATCGGGCTCGACCACGACCGGGTGCTGTTCGGGCGCTTCGGCGTGCCGGTGATGGTGCGCTACATGGACCGAAGGGCCGGGCCGATGGACGCGGAGGAGAGCGACAAGCTGCTCTTCTGGTTCGCGCAAGCCGGAATGTGGGGCCGGTTCTCCGGATCAACGGAGTCCGTCATTGATCAGGACCTCGCGGCGCTCGAAGGCCCCGAGGGCGGGCTCGACGCTCTGATTGAACGGCTTCGCCTGTGGCAGGGTGGACTCCGTGTGGAGGCGGGCCATTTCGACGGCTGGAGCCTGGGGGCGCGGTTCTATCCGGTGCTCTACATGCTGACCCGCATGGGCGGAGCGAAGGACTGGGGAACGGGACTCGCGCTCAAGGCCCATTTGCTCGGCAGGATGGCCCGTCTGGAAGTGCACCACATTTTTCCGAAATCGCGGCTTTACGCCGCGGAGTATGAGCGCGCCGAGGTGAACGCGGTGGCAAATTTCTGTTTCCTGACCAAGGAAACGAACCTGGTAATCGGGAGTCGCTTTCCCGAGGAGTACTTCGCCGAGGTGGAGACCAACCATCCCGGCGCGCTCGCTTCGCAGTGGATACCCATGGAGCCCGCCTTGTGGCGGATCGAGCGCTACCGCGATTTTCTCGAAGCGCGCAAAGCCCTGCTGGCCACGGAGGCCAACCGGTACTTTGCCGATCTGCTGCACGGCGATTCCAGGTGGCTCTCCACGGCCGGGACGCAGATTGAGGAACCGGCCCCGACTGTACCCGGCGGGATCGACAGCGAGGCCGAGGAAACCGAGCTGCAAACGCTCAACGACTGGCTCTCCGCGCGCGACCTGCCGCGCGGGCATCTTGCCTTCGACCACGCTGATCCCGAGACCGGCGCGCAGACGGCGGTGTTCGACCTCGCGTGGCCTGACGGACTCCAGCCCGGGCTGACCGGGCCGGTCGCCGTTTTGTTGAACGAGACGGCGGAGGTGCTGGCGATTGCCAGCGCCGCAGGCTACCGCTGCTTCACCTCGGGGGCGGCGTTCCGCACCTATGTCGAAAGCGAGATTCTCAGAGCCGCGGCCGCCTGAACGCGGGCTGCCCCTCCGCGTCATGAGGACCGGAACCTCGTGCAGCGAAGCGGTGACGTGCGCCAGCTTGGGGTGCAGAATTTCCCGAGACTCAATTCGATGACCTGACGAGCGGATGGCCGTCAGGCGTTCCGGGAAGCGCCGGGCCTGGAGAGATCCCGCGCCCGCGCAACGTGGCGGTTTACCCGCCACCGATCCGCGGCGGCCGAGCCCCCATCAGGTTATCGAAAGAAGCCCGATGCCAATGAGGTAAAGCCAGCTCCCACCTGCCAGGTTCAGGCCACCGCAATCCGGGGATCGCTACGGCATGATCGGTGACTTCAGGGGATAGAGTTAGCCGACCTTTCGTTGTGTCGGCGCAGCGTTCGCGGTACTGGACAGTGCATGGATCACGCTTGTCCCCCGGAAGGCCCGTGGTTTGATCGGGGCAAGGCCGCGTTCTCGCAAGGCATGTTGTTCATGCGCGGCCATGCGCTCGATGATGTGTTGCGTGTCCTCTCGATCGTGCGGGCTCTGCACGCGGCGGGGTATCAGCGAATCAGGGCATGCGGATTCTTGGCCCCGTCCGGGCTGTACTGGCGCTGCGTGATCACGAGCGCGGACAACGTCGAGGCGAACGGGTGGGAGGTCAGGGACGACTTGACGAACGTGGCCTTCTACACCTCGGGGAAAGGTGCCGCACCGTTCGGATGGCAAGACGCTGGTGAGCTGAGTGCGTCCGACCTCGCACGGAGGTTCATCGAACAGTTCCCGGAGATCACGGCGCGTGGCGCCAGTTGCGACCGAGCCTACGTGGACTGGTATGCAGGGATGATGATCACGGCCGAAACCGGATGGATCCCCGTTTTCTTTGCGGACTACGAGATCGACATCTCGGGAGTCGTGGTGCCACCTCCACCCGGCCACCCCCGGGAAATCGACACTGCCGGGATGCCGGACAGAGCGCGGGACGACTGACCGGGGGGCCGCCGCGATCGATGGCCTCGGTGTTCGCTACTAGGCCCGATGGCCGCTCCGGTCGAACCATGCCCAGGCGTGCTAGGCCTCGGGCGATCCCCCGGAAAGCGGTCGACTCGTCCGTCGTGTCCCCGTCCGGGCCAACGACGCGGGAGTGTGACGAGCCGCGCTGACGCTGTTTCGGTAAGGCGCCGCGCGTCGATTGGCCCGGGAGCATCGGAACGGGTGCCGGGGAAGGCGTGGTATACGCGTCATGCCCCTCTCCTTGCCCGGCTGGAATGAACGTCGCATCTGTCGCGCGTGCGGCGTTGTGTCGACAATCGACATATCGACCGCACCTAACAGCCAGAAGCACCGATCAGGTTCCGTCAATCGACATTTGGGAACTGAAACATGTCTTAATATATCGGAACAGAGTAGGCAGATATTCAGATAATCATGTCTAAATGGCGTCTTGTATGGTGTGAAATAAAGACATATATTATCGGCGTCCGTATAGGAGGCCCCAAATGCCAAACACTGCCGACACGATTAACCCACAGGCTCTGAAGGCCGCCCGCAAACGCCATGGGCTAAGCCAGCAGCAGCTGGCCGAAGCCATTGGCTGCACGAAAGACACCGTCAGCCGGTGGGAGCGCGGTGCGTCATCGATGGTTCGGTCTCATCTTCGGAAACCGTTGAGCGACGTGCTGCGGGTCAAGTGGGAGGAGCTCACCAAGCCGGCAGATCAGACCAGCGATGCCTCCACATTCCTCAATCCCACGGTCAGGGTATTGATCGCGGAACATGCGCGAGCCTCGCTGCAACTCGTGGCGGCGCGCTACGAAGTTCGACCGCAGGAGGTGCTGGATATTGCTCCACTGCTGTTTGTCATTGCTGCAGAACGGAGCTTGCTGGAGCGCGAGCAGCGACTCGAGGAACTGCGTGGCGCGATCGCGCACGCAGAAGGAGAACTTTCGGACCATTTCCAGCACCTTGGTGCATACGTGGCCGTCCGCGATGCGAACGGCGAGGATCCGCTGTGGGATGAGGAAGGCGCCCTGGAGAACAGGGACGTCTTCGGGAACCAATCACATTCTGAAGGTCCGTTTGTCTATTTCCTCCGCAGCCTTACAAACGGCCTTCCGAAGGACGCCGTTGTCTCCATCGATTCCGCACTAGGCGGCAGTACGATTGGCCGATACAAGGTTGCTGACGACACCCTGCGGGACCTTACCGGAATCTCCGGCGAAGAAGAGCAGGACGACAATCTACTGGACCATCTCCGCTCCGGATTGATCAACCTCTCGGATTGTGTGCGTGTCAAGCGGGACAGCGACGAAGCGCAGTATCGTCAGTGGCTCTCCGACGAACTGGCTAGGGCGGACGCGGAATCTCAACGCAGGCTTGGAGATTTCTGGAACAGCCTCGGGCTTTCCCCGGATGCGGTCGAGAAGGTGCTCGATCAGGAGAGCACACAATGACCGCACTCATCATGACGCGCCACGGCGAAACCAGAATGTCGCAGCGGGGCTTCCGCAAGACGGACCTGGAGGTTCTCCTCGCCCACGGCACCGACATCGGACGGAACCGGATCATGCTCCGGAGACGGGACGCGGCGGAGCTCATCCGGGACCTGAAGAAACAGATCGCCAAGATCGAGCGGCTGACCGGCAAGGTGCTCATCGTCGTGGAAGGCCGAATCGTCACGGCCTATCACCAGACGACACCGGTCCGGCCGGCATTCCGGGGGGTCAGGCAGCAAGGCTCTCCCGAGGCAGGCACGGGAGGACACGGGCGATGATCCGGGAAATCGTGCACGACCGTTACGGCGGATACATGGAGCTCTTTCGGGCTCACGGATGGCCGGAGCGCGGATCGGACATGCAGGGTGCCTTGGAACGACGCATATCCGAAACCTACGGCACCGGCCAGGCGTTCGAGCGGTGGCATGTGGAGCCGGTGGTGAATCCGCTTGAAGCCATTCGGGCGGATCCTCCAAATGTCTGGCTCACCTCCTATTACGGCTTTAGTGAGCCCTATCAGAATTTCTGGGGGTTCCCCGAAACATACGACAGGAAACATTTCCTCGAAGACGGTTGCCCTGGCACGTTGGTGGTGATTTACGCGGTCAAGAGCGGCAAAGCGCGTCGGGAGATTCGCGGGAAAGTGATCGGCATGTTGCAGGTGGTGGGACCGGCCGGACCAGCTCGGCTCTTCATGTCTGATCGCCACTGGGCGGAAAAACAAGAAGATCCCATACGGAAGGGTAAGTGGAACCACGCAGTCAGAGCTGGCCGCGCCTGGAAGGTAACCCCCGAATCGCAGCGCCTTGTGGATGAGATCGCCCCCAATACCTGCCTCCGGGAAAACCCTCAGAATATTGCCCGCCGCGGAGCTCGGCTCGAACGTTCCGAGGTCGGCGCAATCTCCGACCTTGACCTCTTCGAAATGCCATTCTGGGGCGGCCCGGCCTTTGAAATGGCCGTCCCTGGCCTTGGGCGTGATGTTCTGTCACCGAGCCGGCCGGGCCCCATTTCGCAGACCCCCCATACTGTGTCCGAGGCGGAGGGGCCAAAGCATCTATACGTCCTGAAATTGGAGGGTGACGCAAACGCATTTCTCGGCAATTGCGCGCTGGGTCGAATGATCGTCAAGGTCGGGTTTTCTCGAAGCCCGGAAGCACGTTGCGAGAATTACAACCGCATGCTGCCGCGAGGCGCGTTCAGGTGGATAGTCCACCGGTCGACATTCCGCGAACAGCAGGGGCCGTTCCCTTCGTCTGCCCATGCGATTGCAGGCGAGAACCGGATGAAGGCGGTTCTGAATCGGGCCGGTACATCGCTTGGCGGCGAGTTCTTTCTTGCAAGAAGCGAGGATATCGGGCGCGCGTGGAGTCAGGGAATCGAGGCCGCGAATACGTTCCCCGACTCCTTGTGATGGTGCCAGTGACCCTCGACCGCAGAGTCTGTGCTTCCGCAGTAGTGGCATCTTCTGCAAACCAGCCACCGCGACACAAAGTCTCCATTCCGCTTGATTCTCCTCAAGGGACCACCCGTCACGACTATGGAGTCAGGCGTTACTGCCCCGTACCCAGTTGGGTTGCTGACGGGTTCGGGCACTTTTCCCAGCGACTGTGTCACCTTTCTTGCAAGGGCACGTCCAGGAAAGCCCGCGCCGACGCAGACGACCTCCTATTTTCCCTCGCGCGCATTCGGGTCGGCAACCCCGTGCTGCGCTATCTCCCGCGAACTATGGCGTTACGCCTCTCGCGAATGTCCGGGGATGGCCTTGCCGCTGATGCGGTTTCCCCGACTGATGACGACACTCGAGGCCCCACGGCCTGCGAAAGGAGGGAGACGTCTTCGGGCAAAATCTCAGCCGACTGCATCCTTTCCAAGAGGTAGTTGAGGGCATTCCGTTCTTTACGAGATGGGTCCCGCTGGCCATGCTCGATTACGTGCAGGGCCCGTGAGGACTTGCGGGACATCCAGCCACGTCGTTCGGCTGCCTCGCGAATTCGATTCACAGCCTGCAATCTGGCCCGTCCCGCATCGTTCTGCTCCTCTCCGGAGGACTTGGCCGGACGCAGAGGTACCTCGTTGCCAGCGTTGCGGGCCTGGTTTTGCGCTCCATCCGTGTGTTGGGGAATCCGGGCTGTTTCGGCGGTCGCCGTCCCTCGGCGCTCCGCAGGTACGCTGAAGGCGTCATCAAGAAGATCCGCCAGGTGCCCAGACGGGAGGTCCGCAAGGCTCCTGATCTCGTTCCAGATCCTTACGCGAAGGACCGCCCTTCTCATGACGGGTTCCATCGCGCCTCTGCCATGGTGAAGCGAGGCACGAAGCCACGCCTCCGCGATTGCTCTGGCCAGCACGGGATCGCCGCCAAGGCTCGGCCGTTCAGTGATCTGGACAAGCGCGTCTTCCGTGAGTTCCTCCAGGAGCTGCCAGCGCTCGGGATCACCCTCCCCCCGGTCGAGGGCCTGCCCGCGCAACCATTGCCTCTGAAAGGTGTTCCGTACTCCACCGAGGTAGCGCTCGTGGGCAGCGCCGAATCGCCAGTGCACGATATCGGGTGCGAGTGCTACTCCGACAAATGCCCAGACGTCATCCCTGAGGGCTTCGCCGCTTGCGAACAGCGGGTCTTCCGCGAGAGACGCTGACATCTCCGCGTCGAACTCGGCATGGGAAGCACGAGCACTCGCGTCCCCGAAGCCGTTGTTCCCGGCGATCCGCAGGATGCGCTCACGCAATTCTGTCAGCTGATCCGGGTCGACCGGGGAACCTCCAGTTGCGGCAAAGCGGACGGTCGCCGGAAGGTCTCCGGAATTGAAACCGGCCCACGTACTGAATCCTTCGGCCAAATCCCGCTCCAGCAGGTTTCGGGCAGCAGGTCCCGGCAGGCGGGGGAGCAGGATGACCATCTATGTCTGGTCGAATTCGGCCAGGGCGAGAAAACTGGCTCGGAACTTGCCCGGCTGACTCTCCAGCACGGATCGCAGGAAATTCGCGTCCCTTTCCGGCCAGGCCTTGTGCAGCCATGCGATAGCCTGGGCACCCAGGGACCCCGGTTCAGCTGCGGCCATGATTTCCTCTGCCTGGGGGTCAGTCAGAAGCCGTTCGCATATCTGCCCCATGACGTCTGCCAGCAGAACCTGAAGGGTGGGTCCGTCGTGCTGTTCGATTCGCTCGATGAAGTCGGTGTGGTCCTTGCCGAGGTAAAGCCGGGTGGCGCCGTGGAAGTCACGGTTCCAGTCCGCGCGCGACCAGTGGAGCCACCAGGGCGTCGAGGCCGCGACGGCATCTCCGAGAAGTGCCCGCAAGTCTGCGATTTCTATCGGAAAACGCGGTTCCTCGCCTTCGAGGCGAATACGCAGCGTGTCGGACCAGAGACGGTCTGCAGTTCGCTTCGGCGACAACGGTGCGGACTCCTCCGGCGGTGTCACAAGCACGACACGTGTATGAACGTCGAGGACTAGGGAGAGCTGTTCTCCGGCAATCTCGAAGTCGAATTCCTCCTGCCAGGTGTCTGGTGCCAGTTCCCGGCAGTCTTGCAGCACGATCAGCCTGGGCAATCGCCCTTGGCCGGTTCCAATGCAAACCCCGATCGACAGGCGAAGATTGTCGGGCGGGATTCCGAGGTCATCGGCAGCAATCTGGGGGTCAAGCGTCACGGTGCGGCGCAATCGGACGGCGCTTGCGGGATCCCAGTCCTGCAGGAAGTCGCCCGCAAGTTCCTGGTCGCCGCCGTTGAGCGACCAGGTCCACGGGGCGGCCTCAACGGCGGCTTCGGAAAGGCTCAGGAAGGGAAAGGCGACACGCCTGCTCATGGTGAGTCGCCTGTCAGAACGTCTGCCTCAACGGTGACCGCGCAGTCGCCGGGGACAAGAACCCGTATCTCGAACATTCCTTCGGCGCCAGCCAGCGTCAGAGTGCTGCTGTCTGCGGAGAGACCCCCTTCCACGGAACGGAGCGACAGAACCTCCGGCTGCCGGATGGCTTCGTCAATGCGACTGGCCGCCGATCCCTCGATGGCCACAGCCGCGCGTGTTGCAAGAGTCAAGCCGCTGCGACGGGCGTCCTGGCTGATCTCGGTGGAGAACACGGCGACAGTGCCCATCTCGGAGAGCTCAAGACGCTCGAACAGGGGCCGACTCGCCCGTGCCCGCGCAGGTCGCGCACCGCGCCGACGTCTGGACCCATGCCTTCTTCCGGCACCGTCACCGCCGACGCCTTCCAGGGCGGCGCCGAGACGGCCTGCCAGGCGAGCGAGCGGCGGGCCCCCTTCTGACCCTCCGTGTTGTCCTGCCGGCGTCGATCCCATGTCGGACGCATGGCGTTTCAGATTTGTCAGCGCAACGTTCACGAACCTCTTGGCGCTGCTACGTGGTGGAAAGTTGTCGGGGACCCAGTCATCGTGCGCGGGAGGCTCTGAGTCGGCGAACGCGCGTTCCACCTCGTCCTCGTGACTGACGACAAAAGCTCCGGCCCATTCGAGACGCTCGTCGGAAAGGGGCGTCCCCTCTAGGTATTTAACGACCAGCTCGATTGGTCGCATGAGCGCAATATGGTGAGCGGCGGGAGGGAACAGGGACCCATCGGGGACCAGCGGGCGCCTCGGTGTGCGCAGGCCGCGTTCGATTGCAAGCGTACCCAGCATTTTCTTCGGATTGCCGGAACGGATCGGAATAACACCGTCCGCGGTTCCATCACGGACTGCTCGCATGGCCTTCGAGAACAGGTCGAGAGGAGGAAATTCTTCCGGAAACGGTACGGGAATTTGCGAACCGTCAACCTTGACACGACATGTGAAGCGCCGGTCGCCCGGAGTGTCGCGCATCATGCGCGGCCAGAAGTTCCAGAGGAGGCCCTCGACCACCCGGCTGCCGATTGATTCGAGGTTCTGACCGTCTGTGTCGAAGTCGAGGATCATGATCGACGTTCCCGGCCGGTTCGCGCCCCTTTCGGGAAATCCCAGTCGCGATGCGAGGTCTTTCGCGGCGTGCCCCGTAACGGGATCAACGATTCCGTCCGTGCGATCCGGGACGCCCCACCAATGCCGCCCGGTGTAGCGGCAATCGAAACCATTGTCCGGAACAGCGAAGGACCGCCCGACATGGCACCCCATCAGGCGGCGTCCCTCCAGCCCGGTTCCCTGCGGGAGGGTGTCGACGATGATGGTGCTGCATCTGCTTGCGCGGTACAGCGCGACCTTTCCGAAGCCGTACGTTCCGCCCCCTTGCACTGTGTCCCGAGCGGTTCCGATATTGCGCAGGAAATCTATGAAATCCGTGCATTGTTCACCTACGGGAATGCGGTCGGAACGGGTCGGGCCTCCCAGACCGGACGTTCCGAAATCGCAGATTTCCATGACCGTCAGCATGTCGCGCGACCGGGTACGGGAGAGGAGATCCCTTGAGCAGGGATCCCTCGGCAGTTCGGACACGACGCGGGAAGCGAGAGTGCTGCGCTGATCGGGCGTGAGACTGCGCAGCCTGATCTCGATTTCCGGCCCGGTATCGGGTAGTGCTGCATCCGCGATGTTCTGTACGGCTTCCCTGATGACCGTCTGCAGCGGATCGAGAGTCGGGACCCCGAGCAGGCGCCGGAAATTCTCCCCGATATTGCCCGTCGAGCCGTAGCGCTCCGAATGAAGACCGAGGCGCCGCATATTCAAGGGCAGAGCCTCTGTTCGAGATCGGCAAACACGGTCCGATCGCACAGGAACGATCCGGCAATCGAAAGGTCGGCTTGGTAGGTGATCTTGTGCACGCCACGTGGCAAGACGCCCTCGGACAGCATCGAGACAGTGAGCCGGGGGAAGCCCGGTCGGATCTCATATAGTCGCTCGGCTTCGCTCCGGAACCGGTACCGGTTCCACTCACTGGCGTCAACGTCGCTGCAGCCTGCTGCAGCCAACAGCTCGCCGACCCGGTCGGGGTCGTCGGCCTTGGACATCACGTTTCGCCCCAGGCCGGAAACAGAGAGCATCCCGCTGCTCACAGGCTCGAGGACAACACAGAGCAAATGCAGTGTGCCGCCGGTTGGAACCTCAAGCTGCTCAAGACTGCTGATGGTGACAGTCGATGAGCCCGGACGAAGCGACGCCTTTACTTCCAGCGACGTATCCGAAACCCGAAAATCGTGCCGGTCGCCTGCCGGCCCGCGCCACGCCCGCCATGCTGACGGCGAGCGGTCGAGCAGTCTGTTGAGCATCACGAGTTCACCAATCAGCCCGGCGATCGTGGACCTGTCGACTTCCGTCGCGCTGGGTCGCACCAGGAGCGACCGAAAGTCCTCAATGGTCGATCGGGCCGCATCCACGCAGCCGGCACCGCCGGCGATGCGCGCGAGAATCTCGTCTACCACTTCTCCGAAGACGGTTTCCAGGTCCGGCGACAGACAGATCAGATCGAGAAAACGCAGGACTTGTCCCTTGTGGTTAAACGACGAAACGGAAAGTGAGAGCGCGCTGCCCGCGCGGATTGATGCTGGTGGCCGCTCGTCCGCCAATGGCAGCAGCACTCGCGGTTCATCATTCGGTCCGATTGCCAAACGTACCGGGCCCGCACTTGCAGACACGTCAGTCGGAATGGTGGGTATTTCCAGAGCGCCGCCGCCCTGACTGCCGGCGCGCAACAGCCCCCAGTTTATGGCCGCGGTTGTTTTCTGGGCCTCAGTGGACACCGGCAGCCTTGGCTTGTGCCGCTTCCTCCTCCGCAATCTCGTCGATCTCGTCGGCCGAGGGTGGTCGAAGTTCGAGGGAAACGAAGTTGGCGCCTTCGGTCACCGATCCGGGGAAGACGACCCCGTAGCCGAGGACGTCAAACACTGCGTCGAGTGCAGCGCGGCCGTGGCTCTTGCGTTGCGGTCGCGACGTCCGGTCAATCGGGTAGAGCAGCAGAAGGGGAACCTGTCCGACTTCCCCGCCGCGTGCCGTCTTTAGTTCATCCCATCTGGCCGTGTTCGCCACTTTCTCGTCGCAGTCGAACAGGACGTCCTGCTTTGACATGAGCGCTTTTATGTCGGCAAACGAATTGCTGTCCGCCAACCGCGCACGATTGACCATGCTGACTGCTGCTGCGCCGAGCGGTTCCTCACTGTCGGGACGGCGCCGAGTCTCGACGATTCCCAAATTCCAGATGGCGAGACGCGGGTCATCCTGCCCGACGAAGGGAAGGAGAATGTCGGGCACCAGATCGGCATGCGTTGTGTGCGCCGCATAGGTCTCGAAGAAGCGCCGGATCGACGACCGGGGAACTCCGCGCCAGAGCCGTTTGCCTCGAGATTCGGCTTTCCTGTCCCTCAGGCCGAGTGCGTCAGCGCGACTGACGAGTTCGGAAGCTGCAGCCCAGTTGCGCCGCAGTAACCTTTCCTCGCGATGGTCGAACCGAAACGTCTGGCGATGCGTGCCCCAGTAGCTGACTGCGCACCGACGGGCGGCACGCATCCTGTTGGCCGCCGTGATCGCCAT
>JAJEGJ010000101.1 GCA_022819905.1 Alphaproteobacteria bacterium | reverse complement strand
CGCCCGCGCTGGCGATGCTGTAATCGGCGTCCGTCGAACTCGCGGCGTGGCCGATGGCCGCGTCGCGGCCGCCGCCGGGATTGTCCGTGCTGTCGTCCACCCCGGTGACGGTGACCGTCTGCGCCGTGCTCCAGATGTTCGCGCCGGAGGCGCCGAAGGTCAGGGTCTGGGTGGGGCCCGCCGTGCCGCCGGCCTTGTTCACCCGCGCGCCCGCGCCGGCGGTCACCGTCACCGTCACGTCGCTGTCCGGCGCGTTCTCAAGCGCGATCGTGTAGCTGTTCGTCACCGTCGCGCCGTCCTCGCTGACGGTGGTGTCCGCCCCGCTCTCGGTGATGACGAGCCCGCTCGAGGTGATAAAGACTTGTACCCTGCACACGGTCTGGCCGTCCGGGACCTCCGAGGGCCGCGCCGTCACCGTGAAAAACTTGTTGGCGGTCGAAGCCAGATCCGGGTGGACGGGCACGGTCAGCGTCAGGTTGCGTTCGCCCGCCGCAATGGTGGCCGTGTCGGAGGACGAGGCGTACACCTCGTCGTAGTCGACGCCGGCCACCGCCGTCTGGTCGGCGTAGTCAAAATAGACCGTGACGTCATTCCGCACCGCCCTCGACAGGGTAAGGGCGAGGTCCACCCCGCCGGCGTGCTCGTTGGCCCGGAACGAGTTGGCGTCGAAGCACAGGCTGTACTCGTTGTCGAGGATCCTCACTCTCCCCGTCGCGTCCCCGCCGGCCCTCACCCCGGCCGGCAGGGAGGATTCCCTGATGCGGACGCCGAACGCCTCGTCCATCTCCAGCGCCGTGTCGTCGGTGAGCGCGATGGAGGCGTTCGCGGTCGTGGCGCCCGCCGCCACCGTGACGCTCCAGGGCCCCGCGGCGAAGTCGTCTCCGGCGGTCGCCGTGCTCACGCTGTGTTGCTCGATCTCGACCACCGTGTCGACCGCGCGGGCGCTCGAAAGCTCGACCGGAACGCTCACGCTCTCGCCTTCCCAGGCGGTGAAGGGGCCGCCCGGGATGTCCACCGTCGGGCGGGTGTCGGGGGTGACCGTGACCGACACCGCGGAAATCGTTGTCGAGGTCGGGTAGTTCGTCATGTCGGCGGAACTCGAGACCGCGTGGCTGATTGATGTCGAACCCTGACCCTTGCCAATGACCGTGACCGTCTGCGGGCTGTTCCAGTCGGAACTGGTGAAGGTCAGGGTGTTCTGGTTGCCGGACGTGTCGGCGTCCGTGTCCACCTCGGCGTTGGTCGTGGCGCCCGAGGTCGCCGAAATCACTACGGCGCCGGAAGGTTGGCTCTTCAGCGCCACCGTGTAGGTCGCGGTTTCGTCGCCCGCCGCCACGGACAGGCTCGATTCCGACACCGTAACCCCGTGGCCGGCGTCGGCGGTCGTCACCATGACCGGAGCGATGGTAATGCCGTTGAAGGGGCCGCTCGCGGCGGTCGCGGTATGCGCGATGCTGAAGGATTCGTTCGCGCCGTCGCCGTCGTTCAGCGCCCGCACCGTTACCGTCTGCGCCGTGCCCCAGTTGCCGGAATCGCCGTGGGTGAAGGTCAGCGTCGCAGTGTTGGCGAACGAGCCGCTGCCCGTCCTGACCTGCGCGGCCGACGTGTCGCCCGAGGTCGCCGTGATCGTCACATCCGCGCCCGGGTCGGTGTCGAGCACCACCGTGTAGGTCTTTTCAACCGCATCGGCCGCGCCGAGTTCCTCCAGGGTGAGAGAGGTCGGGGAAACCATCACGCCGGCGTCATTGTCAACCAGCCTGAGGGAAGCGATGTGGTCCGGATCCGCAGCCACATGGTAGCCCGGACCCGGGAGCACCTCCGCCGTCACCTCGCCGTCCGGCTCATCCACCGTGTCCCCAATGACAGCCACAGTGTGCCTGACGCTGCCCGAGGTCGGCACCGTCACCGTCACCTCTCCCACGCCACTCGGCCTGGGGGACGCCGCCGCGCCGGTCGCGGTCACCCGCAGTCTTACGGTGAGAGGCGTGGCGGGCGCCGGCGCTGCCGTGACATCGAAATGCAGGTCGCGGCTGCCTTCGATGAAGGCAAAGCCGAGAGCAGACACCGAGATCACCGGCCTGGGGCCGGTGACCGTCACCGCCACCCCGGAAACCGTCGTCGAGGTCGGATAGTTCGTCGTGTCGGCGGAGGACTGGACCGCATGGCTGACGTTGGCCGAACCCGCGCCCTTGCCGGTGACGGTAAACGTCTTCGGGGTGTTCCAGTCCGAGGCGCCGAAGGTCAGGGTGACGGGAGAGACCGTGGCCTTCGTCGTGTCGTCCGACGTCGCCGAAATCACCACGTTCCCCGTGGGCCGGCTCTTCAGCACCACCGTGTACTCCGCGGTTTCGTCATCACCCGCCACCGACAGTGCCGACTCCGACACCACGGCCCCGTGGCCGGCGTCGGTGGTCGTCACCGCGACGTTGCCGATGATGATGCCGTTGTAGGGACCGCTCGCGGCGGTCGCGGCATGCGCGATGTTGAAGGACTCGCCCGCGCCGTCGGCGTCGTTCAGCGCCCTTACTGTCACTTCCTGGGGTACCCTCCAGTTGCCGTTGCCCGCGCCCGAGCCGAGACCGTTGCCGCCAGCCGTGAAGGTCAGGGTATCTTGATTGCCGCCGGCGCCGGTGTCGGTGTCCACCTCTACGGCAGTGCCGTCGCCATTCGTGACCGTGATCGTGACGTCCGCGCCCGGATCGGAGTCCAGAACCATCGTGTAGGTTTTTTCAACAGCACTCGATGCGCCGAGTTCGGTCAGGGCGAGGGAGTCCGGGGAGAGCGTCACCGCGGCGGGGGGCGGGCCCCTGACCGTGAAGACGGCGGACAGGTCGCCGGGACCACTCCCAGTTTCGCGAGCCGCATTCCGCCTCGCCAGGACATCACCGTTGACGGTGACGGTGACCGGATCGTCTGCGGTGATGGCCGAACCGCTGTAGGCCAGGGTGATTTCCGCGGACCGGTGCGTACTCTCCGGAAAGCCATGGGCATCGCCCGCCGACCGCGCCAGCAGCCGGCCGCTCGCGATCGTCAGGCCGGAGGGCGCGCCCGACAGCGTGATGTTCGCAAGGCCGGCCGCGCTGAGCCGGACCGCGGAACTGGGGATCTTGTCTCCGTCCTCGACCAGGTCCCGGCTGTCCACATAGGACTTCAGTCTGGCGTGCCTGGCAACACCGTTAGGTGTACTTGGCTCATCCGCGCCTCCGCCGGTCCCTGCCGCAAAGAAAGACGCGTTCTTCGGGATCAGCGTGATCGTTGCGCCGTCCAGGGAGTGGTATTCGACCTCGGTCGGGTCAAGCGTCAGGCTCGGGGCCGGCTGCGCCTGCGCCCCGGCGGCAAGACCAAGCAGCAGCGGCAGGCATGGCAGGGCCCGCCCCAGCGCACACGGCAGGCTGCGTTGCGGGCGCCTGCGGGCGACCGTGGGCGCGGGGGTCGCGGACCCGCGTGAATCGTGCCGGATCCACGGAAATTCCGCGACTTCGCGCGGAATGACGGGTATGGTCCGCCCCGCGTTCGCAGACGGGGCGATGCGGGGGGAATACGGCGGGGCGGGGACGCCGGTTTCAGTCCGCGGGCAGGAAAGCCTTCGACCGCCGCGCCACTCGGGCGCACTCACGGCATGCACCCGGCTCGGCTCGGCTCGGCTCGGCTCGGCTCGGCTCGGCTCGGCTCGGCTCGGCTCGGCTCGGC
>JAJEGJ010000111.1 GCA_022819905.1 Alphaproteobacteria bacterium | reverse complement strand
GTCAAGCCACTCAACAGTTGTGCCTCGCGTTCACGCACCAGCGGGACCAGAGTGCGGAGCACGTCGAGGCCGTCGTCCGTGAGACGAAGCACTGCCCGGCGCCGGTCACTGCCGTCAATTTCGCGACGCAGATAACCCGCCTTGCGCAGTCCGTTGATAGCGCGGCTGACATTCACCTTGTTCATGCTGGACCGAGCGACGATGTCAGTGGCGGAAATCCGATCGGATCCGAGGACTGCCATGGTGCGCCATTCGGAGACGGACAGACCGTAGCGGGAAGCGTAGATGTCGGTGATCGAGGAGCTTACTGCGCGGTAGTAGACGCGGACGAGATAGGGAAAGAACGAGTGAAGGTCGAAATCTGCAGTCTCCCTGCTACCGGGCGGCATCGTGCCCATCGAGTGATGTCCTCGCACACAGTCAAGAGCCCCGAAACTATACACGCGGGCGGGTCTTGGACGGCATGCAAATCGAGATCGCCGCAGCCGGGTTCGCGCCAGGAGACCAGGGCATCGGCGGGGCGACGGCACTTCAGGAACCAGACTTCCAGCGGCCGTTGCGGCCCGGTCGCAAGCAACTGTCCCAGGGCGAAACCTTGGGCCGCCGCCGCTTGACACTCGTCGTCGCGCGACTAAACGTCAGGCCGTTGCTGTGGCTCGCTGTCGGGGGATTTGAAGATGCGCCGCCTGCCGATTGTCGGAGACCTCGTGAAGCTTTCATCGATTCTCGTGATTGCAGTTTGCGTCGGTCCGATTGCGGTCTCCGCACAGGACGACGCCGGGATCCTGCCGCTGGATCAAGGGCTCACATTGGCCCGGACGATGGTCGCTGGCACGCCGCACGTGCTTGCCGTGGTCCGGGATAAAGGGGAGGCCGTAACGGCAGTCGACCTGAGCGCTGTCCTCGTTACCTACCCGAGCCAGCCGCTGGACCTGTTCGCTGGAATCTCGTTGGCGGAGCTGGTCAAGCTGGTCGGCAATGCGGTCAGCAGCGGCAAGGCGTTCGACCTCGACAAGTCGGACCTGATCAGACCGATGGACACACGGGGACAGCACGTCGCGACCGCGGTCAACTATCCGGCCCATGCGGTCGAGGCTGGGGCGCCCCCGCGACAGCCGTTCCTGTTCGCGAAATTCGCCCCCGGCGGACCATCGGTCGCGCAAGTGGCCGACACGCCGGGCGGCCTGTTCGATTACGAGGTCGAACTCGGCGTGGTGGTGGACCGGCAGATCGCCTCGGCGACCGATCTCGACGACGCAGTGATCGGTTTCGTCCTGGTCACGGACATGACCGACCGCTACAGCCTGGTCGGCAACCTGTACCCGGGGGTCGTCAAGAGCGATGCGGGAGTTGCTTCGTTGGCCATCGCGAAGAGCGGCCCCGACCGCATGCAGATGGCAGATTATGTTGTGGTGCCGTTCGACCGGGCTGCTTTCCAGGACTAGGTCGAGATTCGCCTTGCCGTCAACGGCGAGACCCGCCAGCAGGAACGGGTCAGCAGCATGACCGAAGATGCCGACGCGCTGATCCGCCGATCCTTCACCGCCGAAGAACGACGCAATTTTTCCTACCGCGGTGCACCGATCCGCCTGCTGCCGCGCGGCGCTTGGGAGTCAGGCATGGTGTTGCTCACCGGCACGCCGTCCGGCACCGCCTTTCGCGCGCCAGCGCCGCCCGATGACCCCGCTGCCATGAGCGCGGACGACATCCGCGCGGCGGTCGAGGCGTGGGCCGACACGCAGCGTGCCGCAGGCACCTACCTCAAGGTCGGTGATCGGATTGACGCTTCCGGGACCTATCTCGGCAGCATCCAGGTCGAGATCGTCCCGATCGCCGGCGACGTGAATTAGGGGCGCCTCGCAGGAACGCTCTTTCTTGACCGGGTCTTGGCGGGTTCCGTCTCGCCGATCCGGGCTCCGCAATGTTCCTCTACGGCAGGCGATCCAGCGGCGCGCGCTGACCCGGCCCGGCGCTGCCGCCTCGTCTTGAGCGAAGAGGGCAAATGGTCGCGGGGGATGTCGGTCTTGGCCGTGGCCCAGTTCGCGGTCCGGGCGCGCTACCGGGCCGCCATGTCCGCCAGGAGGAGCGGTGCTCCAATGGTGGCGGCCGGGCTAGTCGCGAACGTCGCATCGCGTCAGCGGGTTCGATCGTCCGACGGCACAACGACCTAGAGACTCATGCCGCCGTCAAGCACAATGGTCTGTCCCGTCATGTAGCTTGATGCGGGGGAGGCGAGATAGAGCGCGAGATAACCCACCTCACGCAACTCGCCGGGGCGGGCCAAGGGAACGCTGCAGGCAGCCATGTCCCGGGCTTGCCTCACGCCATCGTCGCCGACCGTTACCGGATCCGGAAAGATGCCCGGCGCGATGCTGTTCACATGCACGCCATATGGTGCCCATTCGAGCGCTTGCGCCCGGGTAAATCCAGCCAGGCCGGTCTTGGCAATCGAGTAGACGACCATGTCGCCCCCGCCTTGCCGGGCGGTCCAGGACGAGATGTTGATCACCTTGCCGGAACGCCGCTCCAGCATGTGCGGCCCCACGGCCCGCGTGCACAGGATCGCCTCGGTCAGATTGACGTCCATGACGAGCTTGAGCTCCTCATCGGTCAGTGGGGCAGTTTCCTCCCCGGGCAGGGCCACCAGCGGCTTGCGAATGGCGTCTCCCAGATTGTTGATCAGCACGTCAATCCGTCCGAAGGCATCCATGACGGTGCCCACTGCCTGTTCCACGCCGTCATTCCTGGTGACATCGGCTATCACGGGGATCACGCGTCGGCCACTTGTGGCAGCAATCTCGGCCGCGACGCTCTCGACGTGGCGTGGAGTCAGGGCATTGACGGCGACGTCGGCACCCGCCTCGGCGAGCACCTGGGCAATGCCCTTGCCGATGCCGCGTCCCGCGCCGGTTATGAACACCACCTTGTCAGTTACGTCAAAGGCGTCTGGCGGCATGATCGAATTCTCCAAGCACAGGTGCGGCCGGTCCGTAGCATGGCCATGGTGATAGACGCGACCGACCCCTGTGCGCCGGCCTCGCGCGCAGGCCCGCCGGGTGGCTTACGGCGTCAGAATCGTGGAACCGGTGGTCTTGCGCGCTTCAAGGTCAGCGTGAGCCTGAGCCGCATCGCTCAGCTGGTAACGCTGGTTGATCTCGACCTTCAGGACTCCGTCGGCGATCAGGCCGAACAGCTCTGCGGCGTTGCGCGCGCGAACCTCCGCATCCTTGACGAAATAGTACAGGCCACCGCGGGTGACATGCTTCGCCTTCATCGCCAGACGGGCGGTATTCAGGGCCGGGGCCGGGCCCGAGGACTGGCCGAAGGACACCATCCAGCCGCGTTCGGCCAATATGTCGATGCCTGTGTCGAATGTGTCCTTGCCGACCGAGTCATAGACAACGTTGACACCCTTTCCATTGGTGAGCCCAAGCACCGCTTCGCCGAAATCGACCTCGCGATAGAGGATCGGGTGGTCACATCCGTGAGCTTGGGCCAGCTCAGCCTTTTCTCTGGTCCCGACCGTGCCGATCACCGTCGCGCCGAGATGCTTCGCCCATTGCGAGACCAGCAGCCCGACACCGCCGGCTGCAGCGTGGACAAGCGCGACGTCACCGGGTTTCACCTTGTACAGGTCGCGCACCAGATAATGGGCGGTCAGCCCCTGAAGCGTGGAGGCGGCGGCGCTCTCTTCGGTCGTCCTGTCGTCCAGCTTTATCAAGCACTTGGCGCCGATCACCCGTTGCTCGGAATAGCTGCCGCGCTCCATGCAGTAGGACACGCGGTCGCCGGCAACGAAACCGGTCACGTCGGGCCCGACCTCTTCGATAACGCCGGCACCTTCCATGCCCAGGACGACCGGCAAGTCCTTCATCGGATAGCCGCCGGACCGTTGCTGAACATCGATGTAGTTCAGCCCGACCGCGGTATGCCGGAGTCGCACCTCGCCCGCGCCCGGAGCGCCGATGGCGACATCCTCCCAGCGCATGGCGTCCGGACCACCCGTCTGGTGAATTCGAATTGCCTTGACGGTCGTCTTGCTCAAGGTTTTTTCCTCCGCATCGCTAGATTACCGGCCCGACTGCCTTTATCTACCGCTCCTGACCTCGAGCAAAAGCGGGTGTCGCCGCTATGACCATCCGAATCAAGCGAATTGGGCTTCTTGCGGCTTTGGGGGTTCTTCTCTCCGTCGCTACCGCGACGGCATGTCCCGACGATGGAATCGTCGATGCAACCGTCGAGGCCTTCCTCACGAAGACTCCCGGGCCCAGCTATCCCGACGGCACGTCCCTTGAGGATGGCTACTGCGCCCAAGGCAAGTACCTCGCCTTGCTCAGCGAGACACTCGGAGACCGAGCGGGATACAAGGCTGGTCTGACCAACAAGCCACTGCAGGATCGGTTCGGCGCTGCCGAGCCGGTGGGCGGCGTGCTGTTCAAGTCGATGTTGCTGCCATCGGGAACCGAAATCGAGGCGGACTTCGGCGTCCGGTCAGTCTACGAGGCCGATCTGATCGTGACGGTTGCCGACGAACGGATCAACGAGGCGCGCACGCCGGAGGAAGCCGTGCGTTATCTCGGTGAAGTGATTCCGTTCGTCGAGCTGCTCGACCTGATCGTGGCCGAAGGAGAGCCGCTGAACCTTGCGACGATCGCCGGCTACAACGTGGTGTCGCGGCACGGCGTGGTCGGCGAGGGCATTCCCGTCGAGCCGACCACGGCATTCATCGAGGCGCTCGGGAACATGGAATCCGTCACGGTCGACGACACGGGACGCGAAATCCAGCGCGCCAGGGGGACCGCGATTTTGGGCCACCCCTTGAATGTCGTGTTGTGGCTTGTCGAACACGTGAACGCCCAGGGCGAGCGATTGCGTCCTGGCGACGTGCTCAGTCTGGGCGCCATGGGAACCTTCCGCCCTACGGAAGCGGGACGCACCATCACGGTGCGCTACACGGGGCTCCCGAGCGGCGAATCGGAGGCCATGGTCACGTTTCGTTGAGCGGAATCCGGCATTTCGACTGGTTGTCGAAGCGGGATTGGCGAACCGCCGAAGTGCCCGAGGCTGTCATCTGGTGACAACCCCCCTCTGGCCCGTTTGCCGATCATGGGAATCGACCCGACGGCCGTCACCGGCGGCCACGCAACGATCATCGCTTTTTGGTCTGCCGGCCTCCAGCTACGGGCGGGTCGGAAGCCCACTGGGAAAACGCGCGGCCACGAAGGGGTTTGACCGGGATGCCGGGATGCGTCGGGTGGTTTTCGGTCCTCCCCGCGTCAGCCGAATGCAGGCAGTCACCACATGAAACCGAAGAAGCGGCAGGCAACTTGAGGGCAGGCCAGCGCTGCGGCCGGCGATGACCGAGCGGGAGGCCCATGCCAGCGAGGGCGGGGAGGCGCGCCTTGGTCGGCCGGGCTCTGACAAGGCCCTCGCATTGCGGGCCAGGCAGGTGCGCCGCCTGCCCGCGGCCGTGCATCTGGCGACGAGTTCATGCGAAGCGGATTAAGCGAACGTCGCTATCCAGCCGGCTCCGATTGCCGCAACCACCGGGCTAGACCATGCCCGATGGTGACCATGCGCGCGACGCCGCTCGGGCCGGCCACGTAGGTGGCGACCATTTCGATCGCAGGGTCGGGAATCGCATCGATATCGCCCCGTAAATGGGCGAGTCGGGCGCCTTCGGCTTGCGATTGCTCGAAGACTTCTTGCATGGCGCGGTCGATCGTTCCATCCGATTGCAATGGTGCGAAGGCATGGTTGATCAACTGGAGCAGGCCGGGGTAGTGCGCGAGGTGGCGCCACAGAGTCGCCAGACTGCGGGAGTTCGCGCTGGCGCCAAGACGGTTGACCCGTTCCAACCGCATCCAGACGTCGGGAGCGATCTCGGATTTTTCGAGCAGCTCCGGCGGGTTCGGCAGGACCGGTGCCGCCGGCGGGACCGAAGCATCCGGACTCGAGCCGACGGGCGACAGCACCAGGCCACTCAATGCCATCATGTTGAGGCTATTGGACCGGGTGTAGGCATCGACGATGCCGCGTGCGGCTCGCAACTCCTCGGGGCCCATGCCGGCGTCGGCAAATTGATCGACCGCCAAGGGTGCTGGCACCGGGAAGATGTCGGCACGCGATAGACGGCCGAGCGCTGCATCCGGCTGGCCAGACAAGTAAATCGGCTTGGTGGCCGCCCAGACCGTCGGCAACCCCCTGTCGATGCTCACCAGCGTGCGCCAAATCGAGGTCAGCAGCGGGATCTGCATGACCTTGCGTATCTCAGCGAAGATGGCCGCGGTCGGGCCGGTCGCCATCTTCTCGGGGAGCGCCGTGACCGGGTCCGTGCCGAGGCCTTCAGCCATGCGTGGTGCTGCGGTCGTGGATCTTTCCGTCATTCAAGAGTTGCTCCCCGGCGCGTGGGCCAGTCTCGGCGCAAGTATTGGTCATTTTGCCCGGTGATGTCCTGAAGAATTCGGCGCATTGGGGGTCTATCACAAGAATCAACGGATCCGAAGGCGCCATCAGAAGAAGCGGCGAAGGAGAGCGAAACCAGGCAAGCTCGTGCGACACCTCCAGCGCGCTGGAATTACTCTTCGAGGCGATCGAGTCGCTGTCGTCAATTATGGTGAAGAGAGGCGGCGAAGCTCACGACCGTTGAATCGCCTATGCGGGAGGTTCTGGAGGAACCCGGCCAGCGGTGACGTGATGAACCGACGGGTTCCGGTCCTAATCCTCCGTTAACCAAAGTTTTTCGGAGTGCCCGGCAGCCCCAGGTTGTCACGGAATGACACCCTCTGGCCTCTTTTCCACGGACAGGCGTATTTCCGGCAACCAGGGCAGTGGTGCCGCCGGAGTGAATTGAACACTCGACCCCACCCTTCGCACCACTACCGCTTTCGCGGCCGCCGGCAGCGCCCGTCGGGGCGCACCTGGCGTTTGGTGGTCCGGACCATCCCTTGACCCGCGAAGGGCCCCGCCCGTCTGGTCTCTACACCTTCCCGCGCGGACGCGAGCTTGGCTCGGGATTGGCATGGGCCTCCCGGCCCGCAGCGTTCCCCGAATTTGAGCGGTTCAGCCCCGGCGATTTCTCGCCGGGCAGGCAATTCCTACCAAGGGTGTGCTCTACCACTGAGCTACGGCGGCAATGACGGCGGGTGCCACGACCCACAGTCATCGTCAAACCTAACATGGCCTGAGCATCGGCGTCATGCAGCCCGGCTCTTGCAGATCCGCCAAACCTCGCGGCCAGCGGTCTGGGGTCCGGTGCGAGACGTGATCGGGCAGATGGAAGAACCTACCCGTGCTCCGTAGATCGCATTATTGCCCGTAGAATCGGGGCTCCAGATATCACCTGCCCGGTTGGTGCCCCGAGCCTGACTGTGAGGCACCTGCTTCGTCCGGGGGCAGCTTCTGGCGAGCGGATCGTGCACCTGGGCTCTCGTCTGGCATGTGGATCACGGGACGAATCGCCGCAAACGCGTACCGCGTTTGTGACATCCGCTTCTCCAATTTCAGAGCGATATTAAGAATGAATTGCATTCTCATAATCCGCGTGCTAAAGGGTGGTGCGAATGCGAGGCAGTCGCATGTACGGACTCGGAGTCCCGCCATGAACAGCAGTCAAACCGCCGCCATGGCACGCCGCGGTGTTTTGCTCGGCGCGGCGTGCGCAACAGGGATCGCGCTCGTGACGAGTGGCGCGGCGGCTCAAGACCTGCCCACGCCGGAGGAGATGTGGCAGATCATCCAGGAGCAGCAACGGGAAATCGAGGCGCTCAAGGAACGGATCGTCGCCGGCGAGGCGCAGGTGGAGGAAACGACGCAGGCGATTGAAGCGGTGGTCGAGTCCGTGGATGCAGGGACGACTGGCGCCGGCTGGTGGGACCGCACCCAGATCGGGGGATACGGGGAACTGCACTACAACATCAAGGAGAACTCGCTGGACAGGGTCGACTTCCACCGCTACGTCCTGTTCTTCGGGCACGACTTCAACGCGACGACGCGGATGTTTTCCGAGTTCGAGCTTGAGCACTCCTTGGCTGGAGATGGCAAACCGGGTGAAGTCGAGCTCGAGCAGGCCTACATCGAGCGCGACTTCAGCGACTCGGTCACCGGCCGGGCCGGCATCATGCTGATACCCGTGGGGCTCCTCAACGAGGTCCACGAGCCGCCGACCTTCTACGGCGTGGAGCGCAACAAGATCGAGAACGTGATCGTCCCGACCACCTGGTGGGAAGCCGGCGTCTCCGGCACGATGACCACCGAGGCCGGCGTCCAGTTCGACATGATGCTCCACAGCGGCCTGAAGGTGCCGACGGACAGCTTCAAGATCCGGAGCGGCCGTGGAAAGGTCGCAAACCATGACTTCGAAGCCGGGGCGGTGACCGGGCGGATCCGCTACACGGGAAACCCAGGGGTCGAACTGGCCGCCGCGCTGCAGCACCAAGCGGACCTCACGCAGGGTAGCGACGCGAGCGGTACCCTGATCGTGGCCAACGCCGACGTGACCCGGCCGGTCTCCAATTCCATGTCGCTCGGGGTGCGGGCGCTCTATGCGGGATGGGAGATCGACGGCGATGAAGCGGCGGCGCTCGGGGCCGACTCCCAGCGCGGCTTGTACCTTGAGCCGTCGGTCCGGATGGCCCTCGGCGGCGAAGAGTCAGTCGGCTTCTTTGCTCGCTACGAGACGTGGGACACGAGGGCCGGCAACAGCGCCGACACTGAGGAGAACCAGTGGGTCGTGGGCGTCAGTTACTGGCTGCACCCCAACGCCGTGCTGAAGGCCGACTACGCAACCCTCGAGAAGCCCGGTGCGGATGACGCGAGCACGTTGAGCCTGGGCGTCGGTTACCAGTTCTAGGCAAATGGATTCGTCGGCCCGCGGCTTGGCCTGCGGGCCGTCGTCCCGGTTCTGGATCGCGTTTTCGCTCGCCGCCGGAATCCTGTCGGCGGGCAGCCAGCACGCGTTGGCGGAAGACATTTATCTCCCGCCGGCCGACTTCGTGGACCTGGCGTTCGACGGCGAGCCGCCTTCAAGCAAGAACCTGTGGCTGAGAGGCGGCATTCAGGACGACATCACGACCATCCTTGGCCACCGGTATGGCGGGCTGCGGATCAAGTACTGGCGGGTCGGAAGTCGCACGGCTTGGATCTTGGAGGAGATCGGGAAATACGAACCGATCACCGCGGGGTTCATCGTCGACAACGGCAGGCTCGCTGAAATCCGAATCCTCATCTATCGTGAATCCCATGGCTGGGAGGTTCGGTACCCGTTCATCACTGATCAGTTCCGAGGCCTCGAGCTGAACGAGAACCGGCGCTTAACCGGATCCATCGACGGAATCTCCGGCGCCACGCTGTCGGTTTCTTCGATTACCCGCCTGGCCGCTCTCGCCCTGTTCCTGGATTCGCGAGTAGCGGCCGATGCCGGAGGCTGAGGAAGCCAAGGCAGACTTGCGGAAGCGCTGGCGTCGGTGGGCGACGACGGCACGGATCTGGCATCGCCGCATTGGCCTGCTGGTGGCGGTACTCGTGGCGGTGCTGGCGATCACAGGGCTGCTGCTGAACCACAGCGACCGTCTGGGCCTTGATCGCACCAACATTGTGACGGGCTGGGTGGTCGACTGGTACGGGCTGACGCCGGTCGAAGACCCCGTTCACTTTCGTGCCGGCGAACATTGGGTGAGCTGGATCGACGGCGCCGTCTATGCGAACGGGAAGAGGGTCGGCGAAGCCGGCGGAACGGCACGGGGTGCGGTTGCCTTCGACTCGCTGGTCGCGATGGCGACATCGGAGGCCGTGATCGTCTTCACCAGTGACGGAGAGCTTGTCGAGCGCCTGGGCGCGGCCTTCCTGCCTGGCGCGATCGCACGTGTCGGGACGGCGGCATCCAAGGATCGGATCATCATTCGCACGCCGGAGGGTCAGTACGCCAGCGATTCGGATTTGTTGGCGTGGAGCCCGTTTGGGGACGAAGTCGTCTGGTCCCAGACCGGAACTCCGACCAAAGCCGTGCTGGAGAGGCAGCTGGCAGCTTACCGCGGACAGGGATTGCCGCTGAGCCGCGTCCTGCTTGACCTGCATTCTGGTCGGCTGTTCGGATCTGCCGGGGCAGCCGTGATGGATGCGGCGGCGATTCTCTTGCTCGTGTTGGTCGCAACCGGGATCGTCAACTGGGCCGGCTTCCGGAAGCGGCGCAGGTAGTCGCCGGAGCCGCGGCGGCCAGTGCACCGGCAAGCTGCAAGGCATCGGCCGCACGGACCGGGTGCACGCGAAACGGCTGTTCGGCTATCCCCTTGACACGTCGGGTGGGCTGGCGGTCGCACCAAGTTCGTGACAGCGCGTGGAGGCCACCGAAGAGGGCCGAGACGTCGGTCGGCGTCGGGGTTCCTTCACGTTCCCGCCGACTGAGCGCCGCAGCATATTCGGCCGTGGTGCCGCACCGCGCTATCATTCCGTCATCTCGCGCCACAACCTGAATGGCTGCCTTTCGACGGGTTCGTTGACAGCGCGCAACGAAGGCCGCCGTGTCCCGGAAACTTACCGAAGACGGTCGCGCCGTCCTTCCGCACGCTCCTCGAGCAAGGCGTCCAGGATTCGGGCTCCTGACGGAAACGGCTCCCCAAGCACGTCCAGGGGACTCTCGGGACTGCGGCGCGACAAGGCTCCGCTCCGTTCCAGGCGAGCGACCCTGGCAGCTTCATCGACATCGCCTGCCGCGTGCGGGCGCTCTGGGTCACGTCCGACCGGGACAACGTGAGCCACAGGCGTGTTGCAGTCGAGGATCAGCACCGATTCTCCAGACCGGACCCTTCGGAGGTAGGCGTTCAGAGCGTTTCTCACTTCAGAAATAGTCGCCCGGACCAACTTTTCGCCCCCGTCCAGATGTACCCATGAAAACTATATCTTCCAGCCCCGTTGAGCCTGGCCAGGTTCGATGGGATGCCCGATCGCCTGAAAGTTCGTCGAGTACCACCGGCAATGGGCCGGGTTCGGATGGGCCGCATGAAGAGCGCCACGCGGCAGGTCGTGCCGGAATTGACGTTTGCGATTGCGTCGCCAGTACCGCATCCACTCTTGGTGATGGCCGACAACTTCGTGGCGCGGCGCCGCAAATTTCACCACCGGACGGTGCAGGCTCGGCAGCACGCATGCCGCCGCCGGCTGCAATCCCGATCAGGATGGAAGAAGCAACCGAGCCCCGACCAGGAACGGAGGTGCTGCCAGTCCGGAAGTTGGCCCGCGGACACGTGGTCAGTGAATCCAGCCAAAATTGGCCTTGGCCTAGCGACCGGATGCCCCCGCGACGCCCTCGACGGGACGCTCGCGCAGGTGGGCGGACAGGTGGCGCTCGGCGTGGCGGGCGGCGAAGGCCACGAGGTACGTGATCGCGAGGTAGATCAGGGCGACCGTGATGTAGAGCTTGTAGGGCTCGAAACTCCGGGCCACGATGATGCGGGCGACGCCGGTCAAGTCCAGCAGCGTGATGATCGAGACCAGGGATGTGGCCTGCAGCAGGAATATCGCTTCGTTGGTGTAGGCGGGCAGGGCCAGGCGGAAAGCCTTGGGGAGAATGATCCGGCGGTAGAGCAGCAGACCAGACATGCCGAGGGATCGCGCCGCCTCGATTTCGCCGCGTGGCACCGCGCTGATGGCTCCCCGCAGGATCTCCGCAGTGTACGCCGCGGTGTTCAGCGTGAGCGTCAACAGCGCGCAGAAGTAGGCCTCCCGGAACAGGAACCAGACGCCCGCCTGGTCGAGGAGCGGCTGGAATTGGCCCGAGCCGTAGTAGACGAGGAAAAGCTGCACCAGGAGCGGCGTGCCCCGGAAGTACAGCATGTACCCGTAGGCAGGCATCCAGAGAATTCGGCGATAGGAAAGGCGGGCCACGGCTACGGGCACTGCCAGACAGAGCCCGGCCAGGAGGCTGAGAAACGTGATCTCCAGCGTGAGTACGGTGCCCCCCAGCAGGCGTGGCATGCTTTCCCAGACGATGGTGAGATCCATCTCAGCCCTGCCCACGCGGCGCGCCGCGGTACGACCACGATTCGATCCGGCGCTGGATCAGCATCGATGCGATCGTGATACCCAGGTAAAACAATGAGGCAGCGAAAAAGAAGGTGAATGGCAGCCGCGTCGCCCGGGCCGCGATATCGGCGCTCCGCATCAGCTCCTCGAGCTGAATCACCGAGATCAGCGCCGTAGCCTTGATCAGAACCATCCAGACGTTACCGAGGCCGGGTAGGGCGAAGCGCCACATTTGCGGGAGCACGACGCGGCGAAGCAGCAGTGCGCGGCCCATTCCAAACGCCCGGGCAGCCTCGATCTGGCCGCGCGGGACGGCCTGAATCGCGCCCCGAAACACCTCGGTGGCGAACGCGCCATAGATCAGGCCGATCGTGGCAATGCCGGCCACGAACGGATTAAGGTCGACCCGGAGATCGCGGCCGGCGCTCGCAGCGAGATCCTGGACTAGGGTCGGAACGCCGTAATAGACGAGCAGGATCAGAATCAGTTCCGGCACGCCGCGAATGACGGTCGTGTAGGTGCCGGCGAGCCAGCGCGCGGCGCGATAGCGAGATAGCTTGCCCCACGCTCCGAGGAGACCGAGAGCGACCGCGAGGCCCATGGCGCCGAGGCCGACCAGAATCGTCAGTCCCAGGCCCCGCCACAGCATCCACCCGTAGCCGTGGAGGTCGAGTGTCACCATGGGCAGCCCGGAAGGACGCCGCCGGCGGCTGCCGTCGGTCGTTTCCGGTTCAGATCAGGGCACCCGTCAGTCGCCGTACACGTCGAAGGCGAAATAGGCGTCGTTGATCCGTTGATAGGTGCCGTCCGACCGAATGTCGGCGATCGCCTGATTGAGCGCGGCCAGGATGCCCGGCTCCTCCTTGCGCACGGCGATTCCAACGCCTTCGCCGAACCAGCGGGGATCCGTGAAGTCCGGCCCCACGAATTCGGCATCGGCACCGTCCGGGGTAGCAAGAAGTCCTTCCAGCAGGACGAGGGAGTCGGCCAGCACGAGGTCGACCCGGCCTGCCTTGAAGTCCAGATTGGCCTCGACCTGCGTGGCGTAGGTCTTGATCGAGACAATGTCACCGTAGTTGTCGTGCAGGAAGTTCTCATGGACGGTCGCACGCTGCACCCCGACCGATTTCCCGTCCAGTCCAGCCCTCGAGATTTCGATCCCTGATCCCTTCTTGCGGACGAACTTGGCGGGCGTGTTGTAGTACTTGGCCGTAAAGTCCACCTTCTGCCTGCGTTCCTCGGTGATCGACATCGAGGCGACAATGGCGTCGTATTTCTTGGCCAGCAGCCCGGGAATGATCCCGTCCCAGTCCTGGACGACCCACGTGCAGTCGAAGCCGGCGGTGGCACAGATCGCGTTGCCGATCTCGATATCGAAGCCCTGGAGTTCCCCATTCTCGTCGATCCAGTTGAACGGCGGATAGGCGCCCTCGGTGCCCAGCCTGACGGTCATCTGCTCGTCTGCAGTCGCTTGGAAGGTGATGGTTGCAGCCGCACAGACGGCGGCGAGTAAGAGCTTCCTCATGGTTATTCGTTCCCTCCTGTCTGGCTGGGTGTGGTCAGGGCGGCACGCCCCCAGTTACCGCCCGAGAGGAACCGCCTGAACCGCTCTGAGCGCGGCTCGTCCAAGACCTGCCGGGACGGTCCCTGCTCGTTGACCATACCTTGATGCAGAAAGATGGTGCGGGACGATACCGCCCGCGCAAAGCCGATTTCGTGCGTCACGATCAGCATCGTGCGCCCTTCTGCGGCAAGGTCATCGATGACCTTGAGGACCTCTCCGACCAGTTCGGGATCGAGGGCCGAAGTCGGCTCGTCGAGCAGCAGGACCTCCGGTTCCATCGCCAGTGCACGGGCGATCGCCGCCCGTTGCTCCTGGCCTCCGGACAGGTAGGCCGGGAAGTCGTCGCGCTTGTCGTACAGACCGACCTTGCGCAGGAGTTGGTCGGCCTGCTCGATCGCCCGGCGGCGCGGGACGCCGAGTACGCGGATGGGCGCCTCGATGATGTTTTGCAGCACGGTCATGTGGGACCACAGGTTGAACCGCTGGAACACCATCCCGAGGCGGGTACGGATCCGGTCGACTTGGCGCGGGTCTGCCGCGGTGCGTTGACCGCGCCTGTCGAAGCACATGTGGATCAGTTCCCCCCCGACATGAACCTCCCCGGCGTCGGGGATGTCCAGGAGGTTGATGCACCGGAGCAGGGTGCTCTTGCCGGAACCGCTGGCCCCCATGACGGCGATGACGTCGTGTTCGTGCGCCGCGAGCGATATTCCCCGCAGGACATCGAGGGACCCGAATGCCTTGTGGAGGTTCGTCACGCGAAGTGCGGCCTCGCGTGGGCCCACGTCAGGAGTCACGGTCGTACCTTGCGTCCGGGTCGGCTAGGGGCGGCCTAGTCGGCCGCGTTTGATAGTAGCTCGTAGCATCGTGGGCCGAGAGATCGTGTCTGGTTCCGCCCGGGACATCGTCGCGCAACCATCGCCCCACGCGGGCGGTGGAATCACAGGCCGTCGGCAGCCTCCGCCCTGGGCGCCGGGGCCCGCTCAGCCCGGGACTGGCCGGCGCTGGATCCCGCCGCGCGCTCCCAAGCCCGCGTTGGCCGAGCTCCGAACCGAAAGCCCGAATGTCGCTCTATCCTTTCGCGGGACGTTGCGCAACGAACTGCGGACGGCGACTCTCGCAACAGCGGAGGTGGAATTCACGTGGTGACCAGCGCGCCTCCCGTGCCCTCGCCCGCGCGGCATCCCATCCGTCGTCTGATCCAGCGCTGGGGTCCGAAACACGCTCGCACCTTCGTGATCGCGAACCTGCTGGTGATCGTGGTCGCCGGTGCGACCGCCGGGTATCCGCTGCTGATCGACTACCTGGTCGACGCACTGCAGGCGCGCGAGCGCCTTGTCCTGGTTACGGTTCCGATTGCGGTGCTGCTGCTGACGCTTGCCAAAGGGGCTGCGCTCTACGCGCAAACCGTGTTGGTCAGCCGCATCGCGCAGCGGATGATCGCGGACATCCGGGCCGATCTCTACACGGCGATTCTCCGGTTCGACCTCGGCGTGCTGGCCGGCGACCGCGCAGTGAGTCTCCAGGCGCGGGTCCTCCACGATACGAACCTCCTGAACGCCTCCCTCACCCAGATGGTGGGCCGGGTCCCCCGAGACGCGCTGACGTGTGCGGCCCTGCTGGGATCCGTGATCTACCTCGACTGGGTGCTGTCGCTGATCGTGATCGCCGTCTACGGCATCAACGTGCGCCCGGTGCTGTCGATCGGCCGCCGGACCCGCAGCACCACCACCGACGTGCAGGCGCACTATGGGGCCCTGTCCTCCTTTCTCGCCGAGACCTTCCAGGGCATGCGGACCGTGCGGGCGTTCAACCTGGGCGCTGCGCGGAGCCAGCAGGGCAAGTCCCTGATCGAGCGGCTGTACGCGCTGCAGTACGCGATCGAGCGGCGCCGGGCGCAACTGTCGCCACTCCTCGAGTTCGGGGGCGGGGTGGTCGTGGCTCTCATCATCGTGGTCGCGGGCTGGCGCATTCTGGAGGGCAGCAGCACGATCGGAGCGTTCTCGGGATTCGTGAGCGCGGTGCTGCTGGCACTGCGCCCGGCCAGGGCGCTCGCCAACTTCAGCGTGACGTTCCAGCAGGCGGCCTCCGCTGCCGAGCGCGTGTTCGAGAAGCTGGAGCAGCCACCCGGTCTCGTCGATCGCCCCGACGCCCGGGTCTGTCCGCGGCCCGAGGGCGAGATCCGCTTCGAGAATGTCGGCTTTCGGTACACGGAAGGCGGATCGGTCCTCCGGGATGTGAACCTCGTGATCCGACCCGGCGAGCGCGTCGCGCTGGTCGGGCCGAGCGGAGCCGGCAAGACCACCCTGATCAACCTGGTGCTGCGCATGTTCGACCCCAGCGAGGGCCGGATCCTGCTGGACCGTGCCGATATCCGCGAATTCACGCTCGAGTCGCTGCGGAGCCACTTCGGGCTGGTGGCGCAGGAGGCCACCCTGTTTCACGGCTCGCTTCGCGATAACGTGGAGATGGGCCGACCCGGGGCCGGCGACGCGGCCATTCGGGAGGCCCTGGTCGCGGCCGCGGCGGACTTCGCCGACTCCCTCCCCGATGGCCTCGATACCGTGGTCGGCGACCAGGGTGACCGGCTGTCAGGCGGCGAGCGGCAGCGTGTCGCGCTGGCCCGGGCGATCCTGCGCGATCCGGCCGTCCTGGTCCTGGACGAACCCACCAGCGCGCTCGACGCCGAATCCGAGCATCGCATTCAGGAGGCGCTTGGCCGCCTGACGGCGGGACGCACAACCATTACCATCGCCCACCGGCTATCGACGGTGGTGCGCGCCGACAGGATCCTGCTGATGGAGGGAGGCACGATCGTGGACCAAGGCACCCACGCCGCGCTGATGGCGCAATCGGCGCCGTACCGACGGCTCGTCGAACTCCAGGCCGTGCGATCGGAGGACCGCTCCCTTGGCACGGCGTGACGGCCGGACGCCGAAGGCGGACAAGCAGGGCGAACGCTTCGAGCGCGAGGCTCGGGCGCTGCGCGCGAACCTGCGGCGGCGCAAGGAACAGGCGCGTGACCTGGCTGCCGCACAGGTTCGTGACCGGCCCGCGACCGAGCGCGGGCGCAAGCCCGATGGCTGAGGGGGCGCTGGTCGCGCCAAGGCATTGCCGCCAAGGCAGGGGGCTGTCGCCATGACCGTGATGCCGGACACCTGGATCCGCTCGATGGCCTTGGAAGAGGGGATGATCGATCCGTTCGTCGAGGCGCAGCGCACCGACGGCGTGATTTCGTACGGGCTGAGCTCGTACGGCTACGACGCCCGCGTCGCCAATGAGTTCCGGGTGTTCACGAACGTGGAGAACGCGCTGATCGACCCCAAGGACTTCTCTGATCAGAGCTTCGTCGCCCGCACGGCCGACACGTGCGTCATTCCGCCCAACAGCTTCGCGCTGGCCCGGACGGTCGAGTACTTCCGGATCCCCCGCGACGTGCTGGTCATCTGCCTGGGAAAGTCCACCTACGCCCGCTGCGGAATCATCGTCAACGTGACGCCACTCGAACCCGAGTGGGAGGGGCACGTCACGCTCGAGTTCTCAAATACAACGCCATTGCCGGCCCGCATCTACGCGAACGAGGGTGCTTGCCAGTTCGTGTTCTTCAAGGGGGCTGAGGCTCCGAAGGTCAGTTACGCCGACCGCAAGGGGAAGTACATGGGTCAGCTGCAGGTCACGCTTCCGAGGATCTGACCGGGTGGACTGCATCCGTATTCGGGGCGGGCAGCCGCTCCAGGGGACGGTGGCGATCGACGGCGCGAAGAACGCCGCACTGCCGCTGATGGCGGCCTCCCTCCTGACCGACCAGCCGGTCACCCTGACCCGCTATCCCCAGCTCGGCGACACGCGATCCATGGCGGATCTCCTGCGCCGGCTGGGCGTCGAAGCGACCACGCCAGACATGTGCGCGGGAACAATGGGTCTGGTGACCCCGAGCGTCACGTCGACCACGGCCGACTATGACCTGGTGCGTCGCATGCGGGCCTCCGTCCTCGTGCTGGGGCCGCTCCTCGCCCGCTCGGGTCACGCGGAGATTTCGCTGCCCGGCGGCTGTGCCATCGGGACCCGGCCCATCGACCTGCATCTCAGGGCCTTGACCGAACTCGGCGCGTCCATCGAGCTGGAAGGGGGCTACGTGCGTGCACGCGCGTCGCGGGGCGGCCTCCGCGGCGGGCGGGTCCGTTTTGCGCAAGTCTCGGTGGGCGCCACGGAAAACACCCTGATGGCGGCAGTGCTGGCGCGCGGTGAGACCCGCATTGAGAATGCCGCCAGGGAACCCGAGGTCACGGATCTCGCCCGGTGCCTGTTGGCGATGGGCGCCCACATCGAGGGGCTCGGCACCGGCACCCTCCACGTCCAGGGCGACACGGTGTTCCGGCCCGCATCGCACCGAATCCTGGGGGACCGTATCGAGGCCGGAAGTTATGCCGCCGGGGCTCTCATCACCGGCGGATACCTCAGGCTGGCCGGCGCCCCCGCTGACGCCATGACCGCGACGCTCGACGTCCTGCGGTCCATCGGCGCCGGGGTCGAGATCTCGGCTGGCGACGTGGTCGTCAACGGGTCCGGCACGCTGGCGGCAGCGGATGTCGAGACGGGTGTGTATCCCGCCTTCCCGACCGATATGCAGGCCCAGATCATGGCGGTGCTGTGTCTGGCGGGAGGGCGTTCGCGGATCGTCGAGAACATCTTTGAGAATCGGTTCATGCATGTCTCGGAGCTGGTCCGCATGGGGGCTCGCATCAAGGTCAGGGGAAGGACCGCTGAGATCGATGGCGTCCAGCGGTTGCTGGCCGCTCCCGTCATGGCGACCGACCTGCGCGCTTCCCTGTCTCTGGTATTGGGAGCTCTTGCGGCGGAGGGCGAATCCGTCATCCGCCGGGTTTATCATCTTGACCGGGGCTACAGCCGGCTGGAAACCAAGTTGCGGGCGGTGGGCGCCATCGTCAGGCGTACGTCCGAGGACGGATCGACGTGAGCACGCATGCGATCGAACCGGTGGATCCGCTACGGCTGCGTGCAGCGGATGAACAGTCGGTCGAGGTTCTGGCCGAATGCCTGTTCGAGGCGCTCGCAATTGCCGCCGGCATGCGGTTTGATCAGGAAGCCAACCGCTTCGTCTTGGCGTTGGAACGCTTTACATGGGAGGCGGCGGCCGGTGACGATTCGCGCCTGCAGCAGGTTCCTTGCGTGCTGACCATCGAGCGGGTCGTGCGGGTCGCGCAGACGGGTCTGGGGCCGCATGCTCGCGGTCGCATTCTCAGCCTGTCGTCATTCACGTGTGAATCGGGCACGCTGCTCCTGGTGTTCGATGAAGGCGCAGCGGTTCGGATCGACGTTGAGGGCATCGAGTGCCGACTGGAAGACACCCGCCCGGGACGGTTGCCGCCCGTGGTGCCCGGGCACCGACGGGGGCTCGCGTGAATCGGGACCGCTCCGACGACGTCGTCCTGGCGGTGCCGCGCGGCCGGATCGCCCGCGAGGTGATTCCGCTGCTGGCCGGCATCGGTATCGAGCCGGAGCCCGCGTTCCGGGATCCCGATTCGCGCCGGCTCGCCTTCCGGACGAGCGTCGACGGCCTGTCCCTGATCCGCGTCCGCAGCTTCGATGCGGCCACGTTCGTGGCGTTCGGCGGCGCCGACCTGGGAGTGGTGGGCTACGACGTGCTCCTGGAGTTCGACTACGACGATCTCTACCTGCCGCTCGATCTCGGCATCGGCCGCTGCCGGCTGGCGGTAGCCGAGCCCGCGGAGGTGGCTTCGAGCGACGACCCGCGACGCTGGAGCCACGTGCGGATCGCGACGAAGTACCCGGCGACCACCCGTCGGCATTTTGCCGCTCGGGGGGTGCAGGCCGAGTGCGTGAAGCTGAACGGTGCGCTTGAACTCGCGCCTCAACTCGGGCTCTGCAGGCGCATCGTGGACCTTGTCGACACGGGTTCGACCCTGCGCGCGAACGGCCTGGTCGAAGTGGAGAAGATCGCCGACATATCGTCGCGGCTGGTCGTCAACCGCACGGCGATGAAGCTTCGACCGCGCCTCCTCAATGCCCTCGTGGACCGCTTTCGGAAGGCGATCGATGGCGCGCCGGATTGACGCGCGGATCGAGGATCTCGACACGGCCCTGGCGCCGCTGCTGGCGGCGCGCGGGGCGGTCGAGCAATCGGTCAGGGAGACCGTCCGCGAGATCGTCGCAACGGTGCGCGAGCGTGGCGACGACGCCCTGCTGGAGCTGACCCGAAAGTTCGACCGGTTTCCGATTGACCGGGAATCGATTCGCGTGGATGCCGCCGCGATGGCGGAGGCCCGCGCGGCTTGCGGCAACGAGGCCCTGGATGCGCTCGCCCACGCGGCCGAGCGGATCCGGGCCTATCACGCGAGACATATCCCGAAGGACACGTCCTATCAGGACGAGAGCGGGGTCACGCTCGGCGAGTACTGGACGCCGGTCGAGGCGGTGGGGCTGTATGTCCCGGGCGGCACCGCCAGCTATCCGAGCTCCGTCCTGATGAACGCCATTCCGGCCCAGGTGGCGGGCGTGCCGCGCCTGGTCGCCGCCGTGCCGCACCCGGACGGGAAGGTCCTGCCGCTCGTGCTCGCCGCCGCCGAGCTGGCCGGGATCCAGGAGATCTACCGTGTGGGCGGGGCCCAGGCGGTCGCCGCCCTCAGTTTCGGCACGGACACGATCGCGCCGGTCGACAAGATCGTGGGTCCCGGCAATGCCTACGTGGCGGAGGCCAAACGCCAGGTCTTCGGCACCGTCGGAATCGATCTCATTGCCGGACCCAGCGAGATCCTCGTGGTGTCGGACGCGACCAGCAATCCGGAGTGGGTGGCGTTGGACCTCCTGTCGCAGGCCGAGCACGACCCGGCGGCGCAAGCGGTCCTGGTGACGGACGACAGCGCGTTTGCGGATGCCGTCGAGAACGCGGTGGAGCGGCACCTCGAGGCGCTGCCCCGGCGGGCGATTGCCGGGGCGAGCTGGCGCGACTTCGGGGCCGTGATCGTGGTCGCCGGGCTGGCGGATGCGCCGGCGGTCGTCAACCGGCTCGCCCCCGAGCACGTGGAACTCTCCGTTGCGGATCCGGAGCCGATGATGCGGGCAATTCGTACGGCGGGCGCGGTGTTCCTGGGGCAGCACACGCCGGAAGCGATCGGCGATTACGTGGCCGGCCCGAGCCACGTGTTGCCGACCTCCCGGAGCGCACGGTTCTCGTCGGGCCTCTCGGTGCGGGACTTCCTCCGCCGCACCTCCGTGGTTGGATGCAGCGAGGAAGGGCTGGCCGCCATCGGGCCCTCCGCGTCCGTCCTGGCGGAGGCCGAGGGGCTGGATGCCCACCGGCTGTCGGTCGATGTCCGCCTCGGGCGCTGAGAGGCCACCCGCCGACCAACTGGTGCGGGTAACGTTGGGCAATGCGGGTACCGCCCACGGCGCGGCTGAACTTGCCCGCGAGCGGCAACTGGCGGTACAGGATCTCCTGGAATGCAACCAGTTTGCGCCCGAAAACGGGCCGCCCGGGCCGTATGCAGCGGAAATTTCGCTTCAGGGCGAGCGGATGGTGTTCATGATCACGCCGGTGGAGACGGATTCGGATCCGTTTCGCGTGGCGGTGCCGGTCGCCGACCTGACCGGGCTGGTACGCGACTACCATGCGATCTGCCAGAGCTACTACGACGCGCTGCAGCGGGCATCGGTGGGCAAGATCGAGGCCATTGACATGGGGCGGAGGGCTCTGCACGACGAAGGCGCCGGATTGCTGGCGGACTGCCTGAAGGGGCGGATTCGGACGGACTTCGAGACGGCACGTCGCCTGTTCACGCTCTTGTCCGTCCTGTTCCTGACCGCCGACATGCGCTTCGTGCCCATCCGGCTGTCGCCGCGGCCGGGCGCGCGCTAGGAGACCCGCCCGCCAGGCTGGAGGACCGAACGGTGCCGGTTCCGGGAAGAGGATTCCCTTCAGGAATCGAGCGTCCTTCGGGAATTTCCCTTGACCGCTGCGCCAGCTATTCGCATGGTGCGCGTCCCGGCCGCCCGAGGAGGCACAATGGAAAAAGAAGAATTCATGGAGTTTTTCGGTACGGTTACCGAAATTCTTCCCAATGCGATGTTCCGCGTCACCCTCGACAATCAGCACAAGGTGCTGGCCCACACGTCCGGGCGCATGCGGAAGAACCGGATCCGCGTGCTGGCCGGCGACAAGGTGACCGTGGAAATGACGCCCTACGACCTGACGAAGGGTCGGATCACGTACCGCCACAAGTAAGCCTGCTCGGCGCGCTGGTCGGCCCATGCCAAGCCAACAGTCGCCGAAGCTGGTTCTCGCGTCCCGTTCGCCGGCGCGTGCAGCGTTGCTTGAGCAAATCGGCCGGTACCCTGACGTCGTTGCGCCCGCGGGAATCGACGAGACGCCTGCACCCGGCGAGCTGCCGCGCCTCTATACCGCGCGCATGGCGGCGGAGAAGATGCGGGTCGCGGGGCCGCTCCATCCAGAAGCCTGGATCGTCGTGGCCGACACGGTGGTCGCCTGCGGGCGCCGAATCTTGGCGGCAACGGAAGAAATTGAGACCGCGCGGCGACACCTTCGAATGCTGTCGGGCCGGGCCCACCGGGTCTGGAGTGCGGTTCGTGTCCGGGGGCCGGACGGAGCCGAGGCCGCGCGCCTGGTCTGCACCCGGGTGCGCTTCCGCGGGCTCAGCACGATCGAGATCGAGGACTATCTGATGACCGGGGAATGGCGCAACCGGGCCGGAAGCTACGCGATTCAGGGCCGTGGCGCCGCGTTCGTGCACGGGATCAACGGGTCGTTCGAAAACGTGGTCGGATTGCCTGTCGCCGAAACCGAGCTGATGCTGCGGGGGCTCGGGATGCCGCCAGCGCGGGTCGATACGTGACCAACCGGAACGAGCAGGGCGGCGGTGCTCCGGTAGGCGGACGAGGGTCTGGTCAAGCCGTGCCGCAACCACATCCGCCATGTCCGGTCTGTCGGCGGCCGGCCGATCCCGGGGAGGCCCCGTTTTGCAGCGTCCGCTGCCGCCAGGTGGATCTCCACCGGTGGTTGAGCGGCGGCTACGTGATCCCGGGTGCGGACGACCCGGGCGACGATTCGTGAAGGTAACGTCGGCCTAGACAGGACCCGTCCTGATCCCGTATACGGGGGCCGCGCCCAGGTAGCTCAGTTGGTAGAGCACGCGACTGAAAATCGCGGTGTCGGTGGTTCGATTCCTCCCCTGGGCACCACCGCCTGTTCCAGAACATTCTCTTGAGACCCCGTAAACGCCTTGTTTATATAGAAATATACTCTCCTAGGCGGCTTGCATATTCCCTCACATTCTTGTATCTTCCCACTCAGAGTGTGGGAATATTTGTGGGAATAACTCGTGTCGAAGCTTACCGTTGCGCGAATCAATGCCTTGACCGCTCCCGGCAGGCATGGTGACGGGGCGACCCTTTACCTGTTTATCACCCCGGGTGGCACCAAAAGTTGGGTGCAAAGGGTCATGATCGCGGGTCGTCGATGTGATATCGGACTGGGTGCGTACCCAACGATCAGCCTTGCCAAGGCGAGACGATTGGCGGCAGCCAACCGCACGTTGATCGCCGAAGGGGGTGACCCGCTAGCGGATAAGCGGAAGGCGGCGACCCCGACATTTCGGGAGGCTGCTGAACGTACGTTCGAGGCGAACAAGACCCGATGGCGCAATGCCAAGGCGACCGCGAACTGGATGCAGTCGTTGGAGCGTTATGCCTTTCAGTCAGTCGGAAGCATTCGCGTCGACCAAATCAACCGTGAACACCTTCTGCGGATTCTGACGCCGATTTGGACCAACAAGCCGGAAACAGGCCGGAAGGTTCGACAGCGGATCCGGGCGGTCCTGTCATGGGCACAGGCCCATGGCTATGTCGAGCATAATCTGGCAGGGGATGCCATTAGCGGGGCATTGCCAACACAAAAGTCGGTCCAGGCTCATTTTCGAGCGTTGCCGTACCAGGAAGTTGGTATGGCGCTGGAAACCGTCGAAAGTTCGGGGGCGGGCCTGTCGGCCAAGCTGTGTCTTCGATGGGTGGTTCTCACTGTGACGCGGAGTGGCGAAGCTCGAGGTGCTAGGTGGGCCGAAATCGATCATGAGGCGCGTGAATGGCGCATCCCGGCCGAACGCATGAAATCGGCCGTAGATCACGTTGTCCCGTTGTCGAATGCAGCGATGTCTGTTTTGAGAGAAGCCGAGAATCTGCGTGAAACCAGTTCAGACCTAGTGTTTCCGTCTCCTTCCAAACCGGGCCGGGCCCTTAGCGACGCCACCCTGACCAAGGTTCTCAGGACGGTAGGTTTGGCTGACCGAGCAACCGTGCACGGGTTCCGGGCCACGTTCAGGACGTGGGCAAGCGAGCGCACGTCAACTCCGCACGCAATCATGGAGGCTGCGCTCGCTCATCGAGTCCCCGATTCCACTGAACGAGCCTATTCGCGGAGTGACTACCGGAACCGACGGCGGAATCTGATGCAGCGATGGGGCGATTACGTGACCGGCAGTCCTGCAAAGGTGTTGGCGTTCCGGTGAACTGCAAGAACCCCCCCCCGGGGCATTGTGGCAAGCGATGCAGTCCAGCGCGCCCGGCAGATACTGAACTACGTCTCAAAGATGCTGACGTCACTAACGCCGCTGCTCCGTTCTCACACTCGTCCCGCGTTTTCTCCCACATTCCAGCCTTGCCGGGCCGGGCAAGGTTTGCCCTCCTCTCCCGCTCTGGCCGAATCCGATGCCCACGAGGGTTCTTTAACGGACTTGGTCTTCCCGAGCACACTTCACATTGTCATGGAATTAGTGCCGGCGGCCACGATGCGCGGACCGTGGTACGGGCCTCCGCGCACTAATGCGGCACTGGACAGAATCAAATTCTCGCGGTCCGCTCCGACGTTGTGGAACAGCCCGGCCAGCGCGCGCCGAGTGGTACGATTGTCTGCTACCTAATGCGCTCAACACTGGAAGCGTGGAAATCACCTAACATGTTGTTTGACAAATGGTATACATGGCCAGTATTGTCCTTGCGCCAGATGAAATCGTGAGGAGTTGTCCCGTGCAGACAGTAGACCGGATGCTGCGCCGAGAAGAAGTCGAACAGCGAACCGGCATGAGTCGTTCCACAATTTATCGATTGATGCGCGAAGGCGACTTTCCGTTGCCCCAGCGAGTTGGACAGCGCGCCGTTCGCTGGCGCGAGAGCGAGTTGGAGGCCTGGCTTGCGGCGCGCCCGCTAGCTACTGGTCTGAAGGCAGCTGCTTAGCTGACGCAGGCCCACAACTATGGACTTGTCCGGCGGTGTAGCCGAGCTTAGGGCTTCGTTGTGGGCCAGTCGAAGCCGCGCTTTTCATGCATGATGAGTTGCTAGACCTCATAGCCGATCTCCACGGATCGGCATCTGGTTTCGGTCATCGTCCCTGGTTACCAGCAGCGGACCGAGAGGTTTGCGGTAGGGGTCTCCACCAACCGCCGCAAGGCGTCTCCTATCCCGCTACGGGGGCGACATAAGTCTTTGCACTTCGGAAGACACCGGATAATTCCGGACGAAACCGTTGAAATAGGCTGCTTTGCGGCGCGATGGCCGCCCGCAGCGTGGATCAAAAAAGCGGCAATTGCACGTTTTCGGCGAAAACGGCCTGTCAACATCGTTTTCTCGGTGTTGCAACGAGCATGAATGCCGGGATATTTGTCGGCAATTCGGCCCCCTGAATCGCCGAAGAAACGAATGGCTGCTACAGTCGCCGCGCCGCCGCTGGATGGAGCGCCTCGAACGGGAAACTCGGCGTGGCCAATTTGCGCAGACGCAAGTTCTCAAAATGGCTGGCAAACGGAGTTGTTCCGGTCTGCCTGGCCGTTCTGGCTGTTCTGATCGTGTTCGTCGTAGCAGCCCTGTGGCGGGCGTTGCAACTGGTGTCCTAGACTAGGATCGAGCCGTCCGCGTTGTAGAGGATCTCGTCTGGGTCGGCCTCAAGGGGTTTTAGGCCGTCGAACACCGCGGGCAGCGTCGAGCGCAATGGCTCCCGCAAGGCCGGCCAGTAGAAGTCACCCAGCATCGTCAGGAACTCCCGCGCGTCGTGCGCCGGATCTAGAAGATCCCACGTGCCGCCGGGGTCGCCGATCGTGACCGGCTTCGGCGCGTCGAATACGCGCTGGATATCCGCCACCTGGCTGTGCGTGCCCGCGACCGTCCCGGCCTTGTCGTCCCAGACGATCGAACGAAGCTCGTCGCCCCTCAGCCAGTCGGGAATCATGATGGTGTGCACGGCCATTCAGGGATCGTAGTGGGACAGAGTGCCCAGCGCCAAATCCGGCATCTCGGGATCCTTGCGCACCAGGACGCGCGAATGCGCAGTCCGCCAGTCTGGGTGGAACGTCATCTGCATGGCCATCGTGAGCACCTTGAGCGGCGCCTCAGCGGTGCCGTATTCGCGCCCGGTGTAGGGGCGGACGTAGCCGTCTTCCCGCCCGCGGCCACTACCAATGGCGACGCGCTTCTAGCCCTTGGTCCGAAGCCGGTGCAGATTCGCAAAGTGGACGTCACCCGCTTCCGACCTTCTCAGGCGTCCGGGCCATGCAACCGTTATCTGGCTGGCGGTTGGCCCAAGCGGCGCCTGAGCGGCTGCACCGGCCGCGCGGCTTCCGGACGGCACTATGGATCCTACGAGGCCCGGGCAGGGTTGGGCGTTACGGTCCTGCGCCTGCTAATCCGCAACAGGGGACCTTCAGATGTCTGCCAACCATGACGTGGTTACGCCGATCGTTCCCGAGCCCCGCACCCTTTATGCAACATCAAGACCGTCGAGAGGAACTGGGACCTGACAACGGAGTCGCTGACGACAGCGGTTCGGCTGAACTCGTCGTTCGGCATCTCGGGCATGAGCTTCGGCAAACAGAACGCGGTGATGATGATCGCCTACTCTCTCAGCCGCCGCCCCGCCCGCAATCGCTTCCTCGAAGCGCCGGACAGCTGCGAAGACCGTGGTGCCGTCCGCTGATGGCTGATGACAGTGCAGGTCAAGCGCGGCCTCTGGGCGAGCAGCGACGTTTTGCTTGCCCGTGCCCGCATCGCCATACAGGAACATTGTGGCGCCGGGTTCGACGGCGATGCCGTCGCATCCGCGATGGCCCGCACCACCAGAAGCACGGCCTTCACCGACGAGGAGATAGAGTATCTCGCCGACACGTCCTATGGCGACCGGTCGGCATATTCGCTGTTGGCGCTACTGTTTCATGTTGATACCGCGAACCATGTTTTTCACATCGACCATGTCTTCCCGCGCGCGCAGGTGACGGCGGCGAAGATGGACCGGGCCGGTTTGGGCGACCCCGACCGCAAGTACATCTCAGATGGCATAAACCGGCTGTCCATTCTGCAGCTGCTCCGTGGCCGGGAAAACGAGAAAAAAATCGACGATGTCTCCGCGTCAATGGATGGAGTCGGACGCCTTCACGGATAATCGCCACCGAGACGGCTACGCGCGAGAGCAGGAGCTGGGAGATTGGCTCTCCCTGCCGGAAGGCCTCCGTGGTTTTCGCGATTTCTGTGATGCGTGCCGGAGGCCAATCGTGCAGCGCCTTAAAGGGCTATTGCGCAGATAGACACTCGAAGAACTCCGGCTCCCTGCAGAAGGGGAGGGGACGACTAGCTCAAGCCGCGCTGAAGTCTTTCCTTTTGAGCTTCGGACGACTTTGGTCAACCAGTGCCGGCAGCGGCACCCGAAGGGCTTCCACGGCCCCACTACCAACCCAAAACGATTATTACCTAACGCAGAAGCACATCCACGCCGATGGCATCCGGCGCCGAACGGGAACCGAAAATATGGGGCTGATTGGACAATAGTTGCACCTCAGTAAGTGAGTATCGGAAAGCAGGATGCAGTTGAGCTTAGAGATCGACAGGATGCCACTTTCGGCCGAGGCATCCACTTCATCCTTGGTGTGCCGCTTCTGAAGCCCCGGCGATTTTCTTCTGTTGTGCTGCACCATCAAGGGTGGGCAGCCAGAAGCGATTGATTGTGGCGAGAAGGTCGGCGGCGGACTTGATCCATTGGAAGGGTCGTCGTAGCAGCGGACGGTTTGTTCAAGTTCCTGAGTCGAATGATGAACTCTGCGCCCGAGTTCTATCTCGGTCGAGAGCGCGCAACAGCGCTTGTTCTGGTTCAGCCAAGAGGTCCCGGTCGGCATGAAGTGAACGGATGCAAGCGCGGATAGGCAACCCGCCAAAGCCGGACGGCTAGGAAGGCCGGCAGGATCTGTCCGGGGATGGCGTCGCGATGCCGGTGCGACGCATGCAGGAACTCCCCCCGCTACGTCGGGCAAAAACACCCTCCTTCGCGCAGAAGGCGGTCCGTGCAGGAAGTCACCTAACTAAAGCCTGTTGTAGACGATATTTGTTCTATTTATGTTCTTAGTTATGAGACGCTTGGAAGATCAGTTCCGTACCGCACTACGCGCATACCTGACTCAGCGTGGGATCAGCGGGCGGCACTTTGGACGGAAAGTCCTTGGTGACCCCGGCTTCGTCGCGTCGGTTGATCGAGGCCGGCGGATCGGCCTGCGGACCGCCGATCGAGTGCTTGCCTTCATGGGTGAGCCGACCATCGGTCCTGCCTTCCGGCGCGAGGTCGAGGCCTTCCTTTGTCACCGTGGTGCGAAGGCGTACGTGCTCGGTCAAGAGACGACGGGGGACTTCTCCTTCGTCAAGCGGCTGCGCAAGGGCGGCTCCTTCCGGCTCGAGACCGTGGACCGGGTGCGGGCCTGGATGGGTGCGCGGGCCGACGACTCATGCCTCAGGGCTATGCACGAGGCTGTGGCGGGAAACCCGCTGCTCGCGCCGCACGCCGATACCGATGCTCCGGCCGGACCCGCATTCACACAACCTGGAGAAACCAGCAAGATGAACCACGAGGGAAATTATCTCAGCACGCGCCGTGCGGCAGCCTATTTGGGACTGTCGCCTCGCACGCTGGATCGCTACCGGGTGAGTGGTGGCGGACCCGACTTCCACCGCTTTGGCGGTCGGGTTCTGTACCGCCAGATCGATCTTGAGCGCTGGGCCACTGAGCGCAGGGTAAGTTCGACGCCCGAGGAGGACATTGAGCCCCGGAGGGTGGCTTGATGGGTTTCCGCGTCCCGTCGGCGCCGGGGAGCCGCCGGGATCGCCTGGTCAGGATGGCAACTCTCGCGATCGTGGCGCTCTTCCTCGTGTTCCTCGGGATCGATCTGGCGTTCGCCACCACCGACACGACTTTCGACGCCCCGCTCGACACCGTGACCGACATGGTCTCGGGCACCGGCGGGCAGCTCGCGGCGGCGCTCGCAGTGGGCGCGGCGCTGGTGGGTTCGGTACTCCGTTTCAACGCCATGCAGCTGATGGGCGCGGTCGGCGTGGGTGTCGCGGCCGGCGCCGGCACGGGCATCGTGACCGGCCTCGTCGGCACGGCCATCGTCTGAGGACGGGAGCGTGCCTGATCCCGCCCGCCATGCCATCCCGCGCCGGCTCGACGATCCGGAGCGCTGGCTGTTCTGGACCGTCGACGAGGCGGCCGTGCTGATGGGCCCGGCGCTTCTGGGCCTCGCCGCCAACGCGTTCGTGCCGGGCCTCGTGGCCGGCGTCGGCGGGTGGCTGCTGCTGCGCCGCGTCAAACGGGGCGGCGGGGCCAATATCGCCCGCTACGCGCTCTACTGGTTCCTGCCGGATTTCGTGCTGCGTCTCAGGGCGACACCGCCGAGCCACGTACGCCGACTCATAGGGTAGGACGGCCATGCGACGCGAGCTGATGGAGACCGGTCTCCGGCGTGCCCGTGATGCTCGGGTGGCGCTCGCTGGCCTGCTGGTGCTCTCGATGACGGCCAATCTCGTCCTGGCGCTCGGCCTCGCCGGGCGCGAGACGAGCACGGTGTTGGTGCCCGCGGTGACGGGGCCGGCCTGGGAAGTCGGGGCTGGGCGCGCCGGCCAGCGGTACCTCGAGGACATGGCGCGGACGGCGGCGGTGACGCTGCTGTCGTTGACGCCGGAGAACGCGGAGCACGTGCGCGAGGCGGCGGCCCGCCTGAGCCACCCCTCGGCGCGGGGCGCGATCAGTGCCTGGGTGGCGTCGGAGGCCCGGCGCATGGCCGGTCGCGACCTGGCCTCGGCGTTCTACCCCAAACGCATCGAGGCGGATCCGGAGACGCTTGCCGTCAACGTCGAGGGAGAACTTGCGACCTGGATCGGGCGGGAGGAAGCCGCCCGCGAGGACAGGCGCTACCGCCTCTCGTTCCGGCTCGACGCCGGACGGATGGGCCTGGTGCGCTTCGAGGAGATGGAGGAATGAACATGTACCGGAACCCGACATGCAGACAGCCTGCCACCGGTCGCCGCGCCGGCCATCGCGCATCTGTACTCCTGGTGGCGTGCGTCGCGTTTGGTGCCCTGGCGGGACCGGCCGCGGCGATCCAGACGCTGGAGGCGACGGACCATGCCGAGCTGGAGGCGGCAGTCTCCGCCACGGGCGTGAGTCGCGTGGCCCTGGCCGACGACCGCATCCGGCGGGTCATCCGGAGCCCGGGCGGGTTCGATGTCGAGCACGATGCCGTCTCGGGTGATCTGTATCTCCGTCCCGTGGAAGCATTGGATCCGGCGTCAGACGGGATGGTTGGCGCCCCGTTGCCGATCACACTGTTCCTCGGCACCGAGCGGGGATTCACTTACCGCCTCTCGCTGATTCCGGACGTCCGGCCCTCGGCCCAGGTGCTGATCCGCAATGCCGCCGCCGCTCCTGAAGCAAACCTGCAGGCGTCGCCCGCCGCGATGCGCGACACCAGGGTTGCGGAGTTGGCCCGGCTGGTGCAGGCCGCCGCTCGCCGCGAGGGCCTGCATGGCTACGCCGTCGAGGCGGACCCGGCGGGGCCGGGCCACCGGGCTATCGAGACCTGGCGCGGGGCGCAGTTCACGGCGCATGTCATGGCAGCCGATTCCGCCGCTGCCGAAGGTGTGCTGGCCGAACGCTTCGGGACCGGGGTCGCCGCGGTCTGGATCGCCGCCCCGCAGCCCGGCGTGACCCGGGAACGGATTGCGGTCGTCGTGACGGAACCGGGCCGGGTGGGGGCCCGGCGATGAGTGCGGCTGCAACCGAGGCCCGCGCGCAAGCGGTCGATGCCGATGCCGGGGGCGTACGCCGTCGCCAGCTGCTGGTCTTCTCAGGATTCGCCGCCGCGCTGCTGGTGGCACTCGCCCTGTGGCTGGGAATGGGCAGCGGCGGCACTCCGCCTGCTGCAACCGGTATCGTCGCCGAACTGGCGGGTCCGGATACCGCCGAGGAGGCGTGGACACGGCGCTCCGAGGCGCGGATTGGGACGATCGAGGCCCGCCTCCGCGAGATGCAGACCGACGCCCGGCGCCTCGGCGCGGAGAACGAGCGGCTGCGGGAGCGGCTCGCGGCGGAAGCGGCGGATGCACGTGCGGTGATCGACCGACAGGCCGCGATGATCGATGACCTGGAGCGGCGCGTGACGGAGCGGCTGCCCGCGGTTGTGGATCCCGGGCAGGCGCCGGTGTTTCCGGGTGCGCCCGTTGGTTCGGGGCACGATGTCGACGAAGGACTCCCGCTCCCTGAGGCCCCGCCGCCGCTGATCGAGACCTTCGAACTGGACGGCTCGTCCTCCGGCGCCGCTGTAATCGAAGCCTGGAAGCCGCTGTCCACGTGGCTCCCCGCCGGGAGCCACGCCGCGGCCGTCGTGCTCGCCGGCGTCGACGCTTCGGCCGGCATCTCCTCTCAGGGCGACCCGCGGCCCGTCCTTCTGCGGCTCACCGGCCCCGCCTGGACCGCCGCCACGGACGGCATTGCCCAACGCGTGGACATCGCGGGCTGCACCGTGACCGGCGCTGCGCACGGCGACCTCTCGTCGGAGAAGGTCTACGCGCGGCTCCGGACCCTGACCTGCGCGGGTCCCGAGCCGGGGAGCGTGATCGAGACGGAGGTGGCGGGGTTCATCGCGGGCTCGGGCAAGACCGGTGTGCGTGGGCCGGTGGTGAGCCGGGAGGGGGCGCTGGTCGAGAAGGCGTTCCTCGCGGGGCTCGTCTCGGGCGCCGGACAGGGGGCTGCGCAGGCGTTCCAGCCGCAGGCTGTCGCGACCGGCGGCGGCGCGGCGGCAGTCGCCAACACAGGGCTTGCGGACATCGGCCGGGCCGGCATCGGGGCGGGTGCGGCGTCGGCCGGCGGCAAGGTTGCCGACTACCTGATCCGCCGTGCCGAGCAGTACCAGCCGGTCATCCAGCTGCGTTCGGGCACGCGCGTGAGCGTCGTGTTCCTGGAAGGTGCCCGCCTCGACGGCGGACTGCTCGGCGACCACGGCAACAGGGGAGAAAGCCAATGAAGACGAACGTGATGCGATCACTTGGAATGGGCGGGATCGTCGCGGCGGGGATGATGCTGGCGGGGTGCTCTTCCACCCATGTCGGCGAATCCTGGCAGTGCCCATTGGCTCAGGGCACCTCGTGCACGACCATCGTCGAGGCTGATCCCGCCGTGCCTGCCCGTGTCGCCCAGCCGGCCGTCATGTTCGGGGAGCCGCTGCGGGAAGCTCGCCGCCCGCTGGACGGGAAGGTTGCCTGCGATGACGGCTGCAAACCGTTCAGCTGGCTCAGGGGGTTGTTCGGGATCGGCGCCGGCGACGATGCGGGCCCGCGTCCATCGGCAGCGCCCACACCGGCTGCTGAAACCGAACCTGCTGCCAGGCCGGATGGCATTGCCATGCCTGTGATGGACGAAGCCCTCCGTGTACCGGAGGTGCTGGGCCGCATCTGGATTGCGCCCTTCGTCGACGCGGACGGCATCTACCGCGAGGCCCACTGGGTGCGGGTGGTGCTGGAGCCCGCCGGCTGGAAGCTCCCGTGATCGGCCGCCTGTTGGAACTCTTCGAGGGTCCGGAGGCGCCAGCCCCCTGGACCCCGCCGCCACTGCCGGCGGCGCTCCACCAATTGCTCCCGTGGCGCGCCTGGGACGAGCGGAGCGAACTCTACGTCAATGCGGGGAGCAGCGGGTTCATCCTGGAGATCCCGCCCTTCGTCGGGATCGACGAGGAGGTGGCGGGCGCGCTTGCGGGCACCTTCGCCGACGCCGCGCCGGAGCACTGCACCCTCCAGGTGCTGCACTGGGCGAGCCCCCGGTTCGGAGCCGCCTACGACGAGTGGGCGGCGCCCCGTGCGCGTGCGGGCGGGGTCCAGGCGCGGATCGGTGAGCGCCGCGGCGCGCTGCTGCGCCCGGCTGGCTGGCGGAAGCTTCATGTCGGCGGCCCGCCGAACACTCTCTCCGACTACCGGGTCTTCGTCACCGCCTGCCTTGCGGGGCCGCCGGGACCGGCCACGGAGACCGGGCTCGGCGCCTTCCGCCGCGCGCTCGAAGGCACGCTCGCGTCGGCGGGTGCGTGGGCGCGGCGGCTTGAGCCAGACGCGCTGCTTGCCCTCGCCGCCGAGCTCGTGGCGCCCGACGTCAGGGGCATGGACGACGGCGGCATTCGCCCGCCGCCCCGGCGCTGGTCGCCGCGCGATCCGCTGCACGAGCAGTGCATCGCGCCGGGGCGGGCACTGACCGTGGCCCCCACGGGGCTCACCTTCCACCACCCGGACGGCGAGGACGTGGCCGTCCGGGTGCTCTCCGCGATCGCTTTTCCGGAGGTCTGGCCCGGCTGGCGGGGGAATGCCCTGATCGGCGACTTCCACCGCGACTTCCTGCAGCCCGGCTGCCCGGTGCTGACGGCGCTCGTGTTCACGACGGGCGACGAGGCTGCGGGGGAGAAGGCATTCCTCAAGTCGGCCCGCGCCACCCAGCAGGCGGGGACCGGTCTCGCACGGTATCTCCCGGGCCTCCCCGAGAAGGCGCGCGACTGGCAGGCGGTCACGGAGCGCGTCAAGGACGGCGAGAAGCTGGTGCGGGCCGCGTACATGGTGGCGGTATACGCACCGCTCGACGCGCTCGACGAGGCCGAGCAGGCGGTCCGCGCGATCTACCACGGGCAGGGCTGGCGGGTCGCGGCCGAGCGCTACGTGCAGCTCCCCTCGTGGCTCGCGTGCCTGCCGATGGCGGCCGCGGGCGGGCTCGACGCCGACTTCGAGCGGCTGGGGCGCATGAAGACGCTCCTCACCTCGTCGGCGGTCAACCTCGCCCCTGTCCACGGCGAGTGGCGGGGCCAGCCGGCCAGTCTGGACAACCCGCCGGCGCTCTTCCTAATCGGGCGGCGTGGCCAGCCCGCGTGCTGGTCGCCGTTTGCGAACGACGCCGGGAACTACAACGTCGCCGTCACCGGCAAGTCGGGCTCCGGCAAGTCGGTGCTGATGCAGGAGCTGGTGACGGGCATCGTGGGCGCTGGCGGCGAGGCCGTGGTGATCGACGACGGCCGCTCGTTCCAGCACACGGCAGAGGCGCTCGGCGGTGCCTTCATCGCGTTCGGCAAGGACGCCGCGACACTCAACCCCTTTGCCATGATCGACGCCGGGACGGCGAACCACGACGGCGACTACCGCGAGGAGTGCTTTGCGATGCTGGCCGGCGTCATCGGCCGCATGGCGCGGCGCCGGGGCTCGATCGACGACATCGAGGCGGCGCTGATTGCCGAGGCCATCGCGGCAGCCTGGGACGACATGGGCAACGAGGCCGATCTCGGCACGGTACGGGCCAGGTTGGAAGCCCGGGACGACCGCCGCGCCAGGGACATGGCGACGGCGCTCGGCCCCTGGTGTCCGGGTGGTGCGATGGGCCGGCTGTTCGCAGGGTCGAACGTGCCGGACCTGGAGAACGCCATGACAGTGTTCGAGCTGGCCGAACTCAAGGGCCGGGGCGACGTCCAGGGCGTCGTCCTCATGCTCGTCGTCTTCCTCGCCACGCAGCGCATGTACCACGGGCCCCGCACGCGCGCCAAGGCCATCGTGATCGACGAGGCGTGGGACCTGCTCTCGGGCGAGGACAGCAAGGCGTTCCTCGAAGGGGCGGCAAGACGGGCACGGAAGTACCGGGGCGCACTCGTCACCGGCACGCAGTCGGTCAATGACTACTACGCCAACCCGGCGGCAAGGGCCGCGTGGGAGAACTCGGACTGGGTGATCTTCCTCGCCCAGAAGGACGAATCGGTCGAGCTCCTGAAGCAGGAGAAGCGCATTCACTGCGATCCCGGCATGGAGCGGGCGCTCAAGAGCCTGACCACCGCCGACGGCAGATACGCCGAGCTGGTGCTGCACGGCCCGGACGGCTGGCGGGTGGCGCGCCTCGTGCTCGATGCCTGGTCGGTGGCGCTGTTCTCGTCGCGCGGCCCCGCCTTCGCGGCGGTCGAGAACCTGAAGGCGGAGGGGCTCACGACGACCGAGGCCATCGACCGCATCGCCGGTGGCGGAACGGCGACCGGCCCGGCCACCCGGGGGGATCAGCAGCAACAACCGGAACCGCAGGAACAGGGAGACCTTCCATGACATCGAAACCATTGCCCGGGGCGGGGGAAGACCGGCCGCTCGCCTGGCCGGGCGATCCCGACGCGGTCAGCGCCGCCGACATCGACTTTGAGGCGGTGGCGCACGTGCTCGCCAACACGTGCCGTCGCGGCGGGCGGATGCGCCACTACCACTCCCTCGCCGCCCATGCGGTCGTCGTGAGCGAGGAGATCGAGGCCCTCCAGGGACTGCCGGTTGCGGACCGGCGCACCCTGTCGCTGCACGCACTGATCGCAGGCGCGGCCTCGGCCTGGCTCCGGGACCTGCCGGCCGGCGCCGCACGGGGCGCCGACCGCACTGGGAAGCTCGCCGCCACCGTCGAGCGCGCGCTCCGCGAGGCGGCGGGCCTCGACCCGGTGCTCGGCGAGGAACATGCGGAGCTGCTCAGGTTCGTCGACCGGATGGCAGCCTCGGCGGAAAGCCGCGACCTGCTCGACGGCACCGAGGCATCCGACGGCGCGCTGGCGTTTCCGCCATGCCGGCGCCGCGTCCGCCCCCTGGCGCCGGAGCGGGCGGCACGGGCGTGGCTTGGCCGGTTGCAGGAGCTTCGCACGACGGACGGCACCGCGGGCGCCGTCACCGGTACCAATGCCACGCCGGCCTGATCACGCACGGCTGCCGGCGGACCCGCCGGCCATCGATCTGCCGGCGCTCCTCGCCACGCTGGTGCTCGCGGCCGCCGTTGCGGCGGCGGTCGCGGTGGCCATGGTCCGCCTGACGCAGCCGGACCCGTCCCGGATCGCGAGCGTGCGGCTCGGCGAGCTGACCGCCCGGTTCGCGCTCGACGTGGCCGGCCGTGACGGCTCCGAAGAAGCGGCGGCGAGCGAGGCCCGGCGCTGGGCGTCGGCGTTGCAGGATGCACTTCGCAACGTTGCGGAGCGTCACCGCGTGGTGCTGCTGCCAGCCCGGGCCATCGCGGCGGGCGCGGTGGACCTGACGCCCGAGGTCGAGGCGGCGCTCGCCCGCTTGCTGGAACTGCCCGCGGCGGGGGACGCGATGGCACCCGCAGGGACAAGGCCGTGACGACCCGGTCCCGCAACCGGGTCCTCCTCGGGATGGCGGTGTTCGCCGGGTTGTGGCTGCTCGCCGCCTCGCGCGTGCATGTCAACGCGAGCTGGTCGGACGGGGCCTGGGGATATCTCGCGCTGCCGCTCTTCGGCGATCTCGGCCCGGGTGACGTGGTGCTGTTCGACCCGCCGGAGGGTATCGGCGCGGAGGTGCCGTATCTCAAGACAGTGCGCGGCGTGCCGGGCGCGCGTGTCAACGTGGGCCCGGCACGGACCATCGTGGTCGACGGCCGGGTGCTTGGCACCGCGAAGGCCTGCGCCCGTGACGACCGGCCGCTCGAAGCAATCGCCGCCGGCACGGTGCCCGGGGGCCACTATTTCCTCCACGGGCCGCACCGGGACAGTCACGACAGCCGCTACGCCGAGATCGGATTCGTTTCCCGCGATCGCATCCGGGCGCGGGCCGTGCCCCTGCCGGACATACCCTGGCTCGGGCTGGAGGGGCCGTTGGTGGGGCCGGAGGGGGTTCACCCGTGAACCCCGGGACGACGCGCGTCGCCGTGGCGGTACTCGCCATCGGCCTGTCCGTCTTTCTGCAGATGCCTGCGACCGCGAAGGATCTGGGCGTGCGCGGTGAGACCTGGACGATCGCCGAGCCCGACCTGCTGGACGTGATCGAGGCCCGACTGCTGGAACTGGAGCAATCGGGCAGCCTGGCGAAACTTGAGAACGGGGCCCGTGTTCGGGCTCGCTCCCGGATCGAGATGCCTGAACCGGTGGCGGGGATCGCGCCGGCCACCGAGTACCACACGCGCGTGTTCGACCCTTCCATCGAGATCGACCGCGATATCCGGCTCACGGACGGAACATTGCTGGCTGCCGGCGGCACGCGTCTCAATCCGCTGGCGCACGCACCGCTCAGTCGCGATCTGCTGTTCATCGACGGCCGGCGGGACGTGGAGGTTGGCTGGGCCTTGGCCCACGCCGTACCGTCGAAGATCGTCCTGCTCGCTGGCCGTCCGCTCGACCTCACGCGCCGCCACGGCCGTCCGTTCTTCTTCGATCAAGGCGGTCGTCTCTCCGCCCGCTTCGGCCTCGCCGCGACGCCGGTCCTTATCGAGCAGGACGGGCAACAGTTGCGAATCACCGAGGTCCCGGTGCGGGATCGGGGTAGCCGGCCATGAGGCGCTGCGCGGTCGGCCTCGCGGGCTTGGTTCTGGCACTTGCCGTTTCGGTTGGCGACGTCACCGCCCAGACCTGCACCGGCCGCTTCGTGAACCCGATCGCGGACGTCTGCTGGGAGTGCCTGTTTCCGATCTCGATCGGCCCGATCAGCATGGGGAATGCCTCCGGCGCCCCCGACACGCCCAACCCCTCGTCGCCGATCTGCCTCTGCGGCTCGCCGATCCCGCGCATCGGACTGTCCGTCGGCGTCTGGGAACCCGCCCGGCTCGTCGACGTGACGCGCACCCCCTGGTGCTTCCCGAACCTGGGCGGCCTCTCGATAAATCCCGGCTTCCACGCCGCGCGCGGACGCACCGGCTCCTCGGGCGGCGACGGCGCGGCGGGCTCCGTCTGGCACGCGCACCTCTACATGTACCCGCTCCTCTCGTGGATCGAGGCGCTCCTCGACCTCGGCTGTCTCGAGGCCGGCGGGATCGACATCGCGTGGACGTCGGAACTCGACCCCGCCTGGCTCGACGACGAACTCTCGTTCCTCCTCAACCCCGAGGCGGCACTCTTCGCCAACGTCCCCGCGCAGGCCGCCTGCACGGCCTCCTCGGCCGGGCTGCCGCTCGACCCGCTCTTCTGGTGCGCGGGGTGCCAAGGCGGGATGTACCCGCTGACCGGGAACGTCGCGGCGCATGTCGGCGGGGTGCAGGCGTCGCTGCTCGCCGGACAGCGCCTCCTCTACCGACTGCACCGCGCCGGTCTCGCCTGGGGGACTGTCGGCTCGGGCGCGCTCTGCGGCCGGTACCCGATGCCGGTGATGCGGAAGTCGCAGTACCGCTGGCAGATGACCCAGCCGGTGCCGGCCACGTCCCCGCTCACGGCGTGCAATCCGACCGGGCGGTCGTCGGTGCTCTGGGAATCGCTCCGGGAACTCCCGGTGGCCGGCGAGAACTTCGGCTACCTGCTGTGGCGCAAGCGGAACTGCTGCCTCCTGTGATCCCCTTCCTGCGCCTGCCCGCGCTCCGCGTCTGCGCGCTGCTTCTCGCCGTGGGTGCGGTAACTCTGGCGTTGGTGGGTCAGGTGTCCGCAGAGGAAGCGCAGGACGGCCACGCGGACATGGCACGACAACTCGCGGAGGAAGTCTCCGCGGGGGCCGCCGGCGCAACCATCGAAGGTTTACGGAAGGCGGTGGTCGAGCGGGCCGTGGAGCGCGCCGCCAGGGGCGCCGGACCTGCATCGGACAACGCCGTCCCGACCTCGCCCGTGTCCCGACGCCACGCGGGAACGGTCGGATCGAAGGGCGCGGCGGCCGCCGAGGTGCTGCTCTTCACGAGCCTCGCGGTACCGGCCGCGAGCTGGCGGGCGGCGGCGCGGGATGCGGCCCGGATCGGAGCCCCGCTGGTGCTGCGCGGTGTGGCGGAGGGGAGCCTCCCAGCGATGGCCCGGCGGATCGCCGGTCGCCTCGGGCGCGCGAAGACCGGTGTCGCGATCGACCCCAGGCTCTTCCGCCTGTTCGGGATTGCGCGAGTGCCGGCGGTGGTCGTCGTGCCGGGCGGGGTGCCGCCCTGCCGGAACCGTGGCTGCGCGGACGATGACCCACCGCCCTTCGACCGCGTGACAGGAAACCTCTCGCTGGCCGCGGCACTCGAAGCCGTTGCGGCGGAGGGCAGCGAAGGCCGTGCAATCGCGGAGCGGCACCTGGCGACACTCAGGGGAGAAGAACGATGACAAGGTGGTGGGTAGGTAGGAGCGCGGCCGTACTGGCCTTGGCCCTGGCGGGGAACGGGGCAGCCCTGGCCGAGAATCCGAAGGCGGTGGCTCGCGCCATTGGGCAGGCGGGGCTTCAGGCCGCCGGCGAGGTGGCGCGAAACGCCGCGAGCGCGGATGTGGTGCCAGGTTACGCGGGCACCTCGGTGCCGGAGCGCCATCTCACCGCCGGCGGGATGCCGGGTGCGGCAGCCGCCCGGCTCGCGGACCCCGACGATCCGGGCGGCGCGGCGGGACGCGCGGTGATCGACGGCGCGACCCTGCGCCCGGCCACCGAGATGCCGGCAACCGATCCCGCCGTCGTCCGTGCCGAGGGGGTTGCCGCCACGCCGCAGTCGGCGGCGCACGGTGCCGACGGACTCGCGTCGGGGAGCGTCCGGGACTGCGCCGCCGGTCTCCAGGACGCGCAGTCGGGCGGTGCCTGCGGGTCAGTCCGGTACTGCGTGGGCGGCGGCTGCGAGACCGTGCACCCGCAGGCGGGCGACGGGTTCGTCGACGCCGCAGCGAAGCTCAACATGGTGATGGAGCTGGGCGGTGACGAGTTCGACCGATCGGCCCTCCGGTTCTTCACCGGTGAGCGCAAGGCCTGCCGGATCCGCCTAGCCGGGCTCGCCAACTGCTGCACGAACTCCGGGTTGCTGGTGGGACTGGGAAATTGCAGCCGCGCGGAGCGTGAACTCGCCCAGGAGCGCCACGACGGCAACACCCGCTACCTCGGCGAATTCTGCGCGCGGCGCATCCTCGGGATCTGCGTCACCCGCGAGCGGCGCTGGTGCGTGTTCGGCTCGAAGCTCGGGCGCATCCTGCAGGAGCAGGGGCGCGCCCAGCTCGGCATCGGCTGGGGGAGCTGCCGCGGCCTCACCGTCGCCGAGATCGAGGGCATCGACTTCGACGCGCTGGACCTCGGCGAGTTCACCGCCGACCTGCTCGACGGCGGCAAGGAGCCGTCCGTCTCGCTCCCGGACGCGGGCGGCACGCAGACCCTCATGCGGGACCGCGTCCGCGCGTTCTACGGCCGGGGTGACTGAGATGCCGGCGGGCGCGCGACGGGCCGGCATGGCGCCGGGCGTACCGGTGATCTTGGTGCTGGCCTTCGCGTCGTCGGCCGGAGCGGGGGAGTGGCGGCCCTGGTGCGGCGACGCTGCCACGGGCCCGTCGCTCGGCTGGCACTTCTACTGCGACCGGGACGACGCCCCGGACGAGCCTCCTTCCCAAGTCCCGCCGGAGGTGACGCCGCCGTCCGCGCACGCACGCATCCTGGAGATGCGCCGCGAGCTCGAGGAGGCGCGCGCCACGGCGATCCTCGAGCCGTCGCCGGCGCACGTTAGCGCGTATCTCCGCCTCCAGCAGGAAGCGCTGCAGAGGTCGGCGGCCTTCTCGGACAGCTTCCGCCGCACGGTCTGGGCGACGCCGGCCCTCGACTACACGCTGCGGCGCCCGGTCGGGGCGCTCGCCAAGCAGCTCTGGTCGGACGAGCGCCGGCAGGCCCGGGACGTGGCGCTGGCCCGGCTCGGCGAGCGCTACGGGCTCATTTACCTGGGCGATCTCGCCTGTGCGGCCTGCCGGGTGTTCGGCCCGCTGCTCCGCGCCTTCGCTGTGCGTCATGGCCTCGACGTGCTCGCGGTCTCGATGAGCGGGGAGGCCCTCGAGGGCTGGCCCGAGGCGGTGCCCGACCAGGGTCGCACCAAGAAGCTCGGCCTCGCCGAATCGCCGCTGCCTGCCGTCGTCCTCTTCGATGCGGCGAAGCAGCAGGTGCTGCCGGTGGGTTTCGGCGTCCTCGCCGAGGATCAGCTCGCCGAGCGGATCTTCGCTCTCACCGCACTGGAGCCCGGCCGTGACTACTGACGCCCGGCGGAGGGCGCGCCGGTTGCCGGTGCTGGTGGTCGCTGGGTTGCTGTTGGCCGCGCCTGCGCATGCCGACGTCCTCTCGGAAATGAACCGTTTCTGGCAGGGAGCCGCGGTCAACACCACGGGCCCGACGGCCTTCGAAGGGCAGGCGTCGGGCCACTGGACGCTCGGCAACCTCTACCTCCGCTCGCCGGTGCGCTCGGAGCAGATCGCGACGGTCAACCTTCCGAGCTTCCGGGCGGGGTGCGGTGGCATCGACGCGTTCGCGGGCGCGTTTTCCTTCATCGATTCGGACCAGCTGGTCGCCTTCGCGCGCGCCATTGCCCAGAACGCGGCGGGGTTCGCGTTCGAGCTCGCGCTGGAGACCATTTCGCCCGTCATCGCCGAGACGATGTCGAAGCTTCGGGCACTTGCCCAGTGGGCGAACAACCGGAACGTCAATTCCTGCGAGACCGCCCAGGCACTCGTGGGCGCTGCCTGGTCGAGGAATGACCGAGCCTCGGCCGCGATCTGCGCCGCCATCGGCACGTCGCAGGGGATCTTCACGGACTACGCGGCCGCCCGCCACGGGTGCGGTGCGGACGGCCAGCGCCACTCGACCCTCGCCGCAGCCTCCGGCGAGATGGCCGAGCAGGTCCCCGTCAACGTGAACTACGCCTGGAAGGCCGTGCAGGCGTCGACGTTCCTGTCCGCCGACACCCGGCTCGCCGAGTTCGCCATGTCGGTCTCGGGCACCGTGATCGTGACCGCGCCCACGGCGGACGCCGACGCATCGGGACCGCGGGTCCGGGTCCTGGAGCCGCTCGCGCTCGACCGCCGGGTGACGGAGGTGCTGATGGAGGGCGGCGGCGCGCTCCCGGTGTACACGTGCGACACCACTGCGTCTTGCCTCAACCCGACGCTGGGGAGCGTCACGGTGCCCGCCGACCAGGGGTTCCGGGCGCGCGTGGCGGTGCTGCTCCGCGAGCTGGTCGCGGCCGTGCGCAACGACACCGCGCCGCCCGCTGCCGCGCTGGGCTTGGTCAACTTGACGACGCTCCCGGTCTACCGCGTCGCCAACACCGCGGCCGCCTACCGCGGCGCGGTCGTCGACCAGGAGATCGACGCGCTCGCCGAGGCCGTGGCGCTCGATCTCCTCCAGGTCTGGATCGCCGACCTCCACCGCACCGTCGAGGAGAGGGCCGGGACGCTCGACATCGCCGACGGGGAGCAGCTCACGCGCTGGCGCGAGGGGCTCCGCGCCAACCGCACCGCGCTCGCACGCCACCGCCACGAGGGCCTCGAGCGCTTCAACACGGCGCTCGCCGTCGTAGAGAAGCTCAGACTCATCGAGACCGAGCTTGCGGGCGCGCTCTCGGCCGACCTCCGGGCGGCGCTGGCGTTCGCCCGTGGCGGTGCCGGTGCCGGGTCGCGCTGACGCCGTACCCGTAGATGTACGAACTCTTCACCCTCGGCGGCGGCCCCTACCTGGTGGACCTGCTGAACGCGGTCGCCGCGATCACGTCGGGCGGCGCGTACGTGACGCTCGCCCAGCTCGCGGGCGCCGCCGGCGTCGCGTGGGTCGTCTTCCGTACCGCCTTCGGCGGGAGCTGGCGCGACAACGCCAAGTGGATCCTCCTCTTCGTCACGGTCTGGGGCGCGATGATCGTCCCGAAGGCAACGGTCAGGGTAGTCGACCGGCTGGACCCGGCACTCGCCCCCGCCGTCGTCGCCAACGTGCCGATCGGGCTGGCACTGTTCGCCTCGATCACGAGTCAGGTGGGCGACGGCCTCACGCGCCTCACCGAGCAGGCGTTCACCCTCCCGAACGACCTCCAGTACCGCCGGCACGGGTTGATCTTCGGGGCCAGGCTCGCTGCCACCGCGACCCGCCTGGAGGTGACGGACGCGGTCTTCGCGCGGAACCTCCGGAACTTCACCCGCCAGTGCGTCTTCCACGCATTGTTGCTCGGCCACATCTCGGCCGACGACCTACGGGAGAGCACCGACGTCTGGTCGCTGGTCACGGCCGCGGGCTCGCCGTCGGCGGGGGCCTCGCCCGCGCGCATGTTCGAGTTCGCGACGCGCCAGCCGGCGGGCGCCACCGGGGCCACGCCCGTCGACCGGGAGATCGTCACCTGCCGGGACGGTGCGGCGCGGCTGAACGCCGCATGGGCCGCCGAGATCGCGCGCGCCGGCACGCTGTTCGGGCGGCGCATCTTCCCCGACGCCAGGACCCAGGCGCTGGCCCGGGCGGAGCTGCTGGCGGCCCTTCCGGCCGCGCACGACTTCCTGATCGGCGCCTCGCGCACGGCGGCGGAGATCCTCCGCCAACAGATGGTCCTCAACGCCGTCCACGACGCCGGTGAGCAGTGGGCGGCCGAAGCCGGCAACGCCGCCGCGCTCCAGACGTACACCGAGGCCCGCGCCGAGGCGCAGACCGCCGCGGCGTACCGGGCGATCGGCCGGCAGGCGGAGACCTGGGTGCCGCTCCTGCGCATCGTCTTCGAGTGCCTGTACGTCGGCGCCTTCCCGCTGGCGGTACTCCTGATGCTGACGCCCGCGGGGTTGCCGATCTTCAAGTCGTACGTGACGGGGCTGATCTGGCTGCAGTCGTGGGGGCCGCTCTACGCCGTGCTCCACCGCATCTCGATGGGGGAGGCAGCGGAGCGGATGCAGGCGGCGGCCGCCATGCCGAACGGCGACGTCGGCATCTCGCTGGTGGCCCAGGCCGGCATCCGCGCCGTCGCGGCCGACGTCGCGGTCATGAGCGGGTACCTGTCGATGTCGATCCCGTTCCTGGCGGCGGCGCTCGCCTACGGGCTCTCGAAGGCCACGGTCCTGGCCACGTCCGTGCTCGCGGTCGGCCAGGACGCCGCGACCTCGGCGGCGCACGAGGGCACGACCGGCAACCTCTCGCTCGCCAACACGCAGTGGGACACGCACCGGTTCGCGAGCCAGGAGGGCCGCCAGCTCCGGACCTCGATGCACGTCGACACGGACAGGTACACGGGCTACGCGCCGGCGGGCGCGGGGTTCACGGTGACGCCGGACGGCACCGCGGTGGCCGACATGGGGAGTGCTACGAGCCGCGTGCCGGCGGCGGGGGTGCGGCTCTCGGAATCGCTCGCGGTCTCACACGAGGAACGCGCCGCCGAGGCGCACTCGCTGGGGCGCAACTGGGACGTGCAGGCGGCGTCGGCGCGGACGGCCGCGTCCACGGACGCCACGCAGTTGGTGGAGCGGTACTCGCACGACGTGAGCGTAGGCACGGCGCACACGCGGGGGGTCACGGAGAGCGAGAGTGCGCAGGCCCAGGAGCTCGCGAGCCATATCGAGAAGCTGGCGGAGGCCGGCGGGATCACTAGGGAGCAGGCGGCAAGCCTGACCGGCGAGGCCAAGCTCGGCGGGGGGTTCAACATGATCGCGCGGTTCGGTGCCGACGGCTCCGCGATGTGGCGCGGCCAGACCTTCGAGCGCGAAACCTGGGAGCGCATGCGCGACTATGCCGAGAGTCAACAGGTCACGGACCTCTGGTCCCGTGTCGCCGAGGCGTCGCGGCGCTACTCGACCTCGACGGGCGACAGTGAGCTTGCGAGCCTGGAGGAGAGCTTCGGCGCCAACCTCACCCGGATGCAGCGCTTCGAGGATCGGGCCGCGCTGAGCTACGGCGAATCGGAGCAGTGGTCGGAGCAGGCTGCCCAGGTGCGCGCCGACGCGCAGGCGATCGAGCGCGACCTCGGGCAGCCCTTCTTCGCCTGGCTCGCGGAGCGCGAGGGCACGGCCGGGAGGCCCATCGGCGTCGCCGGGGCCATGCGCCTCGCCTCCCCGCAGACCCCGGAGGACGCCGAGGCGCTCCGCGAGCACGCGGCGGCATTCATCGGCGAGCGGTTCCCGGCGCCGGCCGGGCCCGACCCGGCGTCCGTCGCCGGACGGGCGGAGTACGAAGTCGAACGTGCAGGGTTCGGTGAAGCCCGCGGGCCGGCGCCCGCGGCGGCGCACGCTGGCTGGACTGCGGACATCCATGACCGGGCCGCGGCGGCGGGTGCGCCCGAAGCGGGCGAGGTCGGGGCGAAGGCCGGGACTCACCGGGCCGCCGCGGAAGGCGACCTCGCGCAGCGCGGGAAGGTCCGCGCCACGCGGACGGAACTGGCGGAGGACATGGTCCGCGACGGCCGACATGCGACCGCGGGTGAAGTCGAGCGACCGTTCGCGGAGCATGCCACGGCGGGCGTGCCGTTCGGCGGCGAGTGGCTGGCCGGGAAGCTCTACGGCACGGCCAGGAACGCTGCGCCCGACCGGGGGGAGTCGGCCCGGTGAGCGGACTAGCGGAGGTGGTCGTCGTCGAACCGGCGCCGGTCTTCCCACTCGCGGAGCCAGGCGTAGCGTCCGGTGCGGGAGGACCAGTCGACCAGGTCGGCGTTGTCGGGGAACTCGTAGCCGCGGAAGGCGGACCAGTCGCGGTGCCGCAGGCCGCGCCGGAGAGCCAACGCGAAGCTGGCCAGGACGGCCCAGCCGGCCGCAAGCCACCAGACCGCGCCTGCCGCATCAATGCCGCTTCCGGTCGCCACCGATACGGCCGTTGCCGCCGCCGCGACCCCGAAGCCGCCGAGCACGAGCAGGCGTTCACGCCAGGTGACAGGATTGCCGGAAGAATCCCTCTCTGTCGGTACTGTGTGCATGACGTCGCACTATACGCATGCAGTATGAAAAGGGAACACTTCGCGACTCCCGACACCCTGCCGCCGCCCGCCCCGGACGTTCCAACCCCGCACCTCGAAGGAGGCCTCCCATGCTGAACGTCAACCGCGTGACCCTGCTCGGCCATGTCGGGCGCGATCCCGAATTCCACAGCCATGCGAACGGCGACCGCGCCGCCCGGTTCAGCCTGGCGACCACGGAGCGCTGGAAGAGCCGGAACGGGGAGGCCCAGGAGCGGACCGAGTGGCACCGCGTCATCGTGTTCGGCGGCGCGGTCGGGGTGGTGGAGCGGCTGGTCCGCAAGGGGACGGCGGTCCTCGTCGAGGGCCGCCTGACGGTCCGCGAGTACACCGACAGGGAGGGCCAGCCCAGGCGGGCGACCGAGATCATCGTCGCAGGCCCGCAGGGCATGGTGAACGTGCTCGCCCCGGGAGCCGGGCGCGCGCCGGAAGCACCGGCGGCGATGTCCGCGGCTGCGAGTCCGGACGCCAGCCCCGGCGACTGGGCTTGACCGCGCCGCCGGGCATGCCCCCGCCACGGTTCTGAGCACGCACGATGCGCGGCATCGGTGGGAGCACCTTGCGTGGTGGCCAGACGGTCTTCCACGGCATCCGCATGTGGGGGCAGTTGCTGCAGGCCGGGATGATGCTGGGCGCCCTCGTGGTCGTGGTCGTGCCGGCTTGGAACCTCTGGCACACGACCACGGGCGCCGACTGGTACGCGACCGGCCTGCTGACGCTGGCCGAAGCCAAGCTCGCGATCGGCTACCAGCCGGATTCGGGTCAGATCGTCCGCGACGCGGGCGGCACCCGGCGGGTGCTCACGATCCGGACCATCGCCTCCTCGGTGCCGGCCGAGCGCATCCGCGAGCGGATCCTCGACGAGATCATCCGGAGCGCGTGGCTCGGCGGCAAGGCGGGCGCCGGCGTGATCGCGCTCTTCCTCGCCTGGTTCTGGTACCGCGGCGTGCAGCTCGGGCGGAAGCACCGCGTCCGGGGCGCCGAGCTCGTGACCGCGGCGCAACTCCGCCGCCGCATCCGGCCGCTCCACCGGCGCGTTCTGGAGAGCCTGCCGGGTACGAAGCGGGACCGCGCCTATCGGCTGGCCAGCATCCCGTTTCCGACGCGAAGCGAGACCCAGCACACGATCGTCTCCGGCACCACGGGCTCCGGCAAGACCGTGCTGATCTCCGACCTGGTGGCGCAGATCCGCGAGAAGGGTGAGCGCTGCGTGATCTACGACAAGATGGGGAGCTACACGCGCGCCTTCTTCGATGGCGACCGCGACGTGCTCCTGAACCCGCTGGATGCCCGGGCGCCGCGGTGGTCCCCGTTCCTCGAGGCCCGGAACGCCCGCGACTTCGACATGATGGCGGCCGCGCTGATCCCTCAGCAGCGCGACAGCGCCGACCCGTTCTGGGTGACGGCCGCCCGGCAGCTCTTCGCGAACGGCGCCGCGGTCCTTGCGCAGAAGGGCGTCACCGGGAACCGGGTCCTCGTCGACCATCTCCTCAAGGCCGACCTCACCGCGCTCGCGCAGGCGATGGAGGGGACGGTCGCGAAGTCGATCGTCGACCCCGACAACCCGCGGACGGCGCTCAGCGTGCGCGCCATGCTCACCGCGAACGTGGGCGCGCTCGAGTTCCTGCCCGACACCGGCCCGCCGTTCTCGATCCGGGAGTGGGTGGCGCGGGAGGACCAGGACGGGTTCCTGTTCCTGACCTCGCGAGGCGACCAGCACGCGAGCCTCCGCGGTCTGATCTCGACCTGGCTCGAGATCGCGGTCAACGCGATGCTCTCGCTCGAGCAGGCCGACGACCGGCGCATCTGGGTGATCCTTGACGAGCTCCCGACCCTCCACCAGGTGCCGTCGCTGCAGCCCGGGCTCGCCGAGAGCCGACAGTTCGGGGGCTGCTTCGTCCTCGGCGTGCAGGTCGCGTCCGCGCTCCGCGACCTCTACGGGCGGAACGGGGCCGAGACGATCTCGGGGCTCTGCGGCACGCGCGTGGTGCTCGCCGCCCCCGACCGCGACACCGCGCAGTGGTCGGCCGACAGCCTGGGCCGAAGCGAGGTCGAGGAGGTCGCCGAGAACGTCAGCTATGGCGCCAACACGATCCGCGACGGGGTGTCGCTGACGCCCAGGCGCGAGCTCCGCGCGCTGGCGCTCCCCTCCGACATCATGCGGCTTCCGAACCTGCACGGCTTCCTCAAGTTCCCGGGGCCGTACCCGGTGGCGTCGATCAGGCTCAGGCCGGTCGGACGGCGGGAACGCTCCCCCCGGTTCGTGCCGCGCGATGACCGGGAACCCCCGAACGCGTCGGGTGAAGCCCACGTCCCGGCATCCCCGGCGGGCGCAGCCGACGAGCTGCCCTGGCCAGATGAGCCGGTCTCCGGCCGCGGCGAAAGCGTGCCTCAAGAGCCTGCCGGCGAGATGAAAACTGCGCCCGCGAACGTGGACAACATCGCGGCGCCGGTGCCCGCCCGCCCGGCGGCTGTTCCGGAAACAGCCCGCGGGGCGACCCCGCCAGGGCACGCGCCGGCGCCGTCGGCCGTGACGGACGGATGGGCCTGACATGCTGTCGATCGGTGCCATTACCTCGGCGGCCCAGGGCGCGTCCTACTACGAGAAGGACGGGTATTACGCGAAGGACGATCCGGAGCACCGGGACGCCAGCGCCTGGTTCGGGAAGGGGGCCGAGTCCCTGGGACTCACCGAGCCCGTCGACCCGGAAACCTTCCGCGCAATCCTCGAGGGCAAGGTGCCCGACGGCTCCGGGACCGAGCTGGGCAAACGCGGCAGGGACGGCGAGATCACGCACCGGCCCGGCCGCGATCTCACGTTCTCCGCGCCCAAGTCGGTCTCGATCGCGGCCCTCGTGGGCGGCGACGAACGCGTCGTCGGCGCGCACGACCGGGCGGTGCGGGCGACGCTCGCCTGGGTCGAGAAGAACGCGGTCCAGACCCGGATGTGGGACCCCGGGACCAGCCGCATGGTTCGCGTGGGCGACCAGAAAACCGTCGTCGCGACCTTCCGCCACGACACCTCGCGCAACCTCGATCCGCAGCTTCACACGCATTCCGTGCTCGCCAACATGGTCCAGGGCGCGGACGGCAAGTGGCGGACGATGGCCAACGAGAAGCTCTACGACTCGAAGATGCTGATTGGCGCGATTTACCGGAATGAACTCGCCGTCGGACTCACGCGGCTCGGGTACGAGATCGAGAAGACGCATGCGGACGGTCGCTTCGAGATCGCGGGGGTCTCCCGCGAGGCGATCATGGCGTTCTCGACGCGGCGGGGCGAGATCGACGCGGCGATGGAGGCGCGCGGGCTCGACGAATCGGCCGACAACCCCCGCCACGCCGAGCGCGCGGCGTTGATGACACGGGCCACGAAGCGGGAAATCGACCGCGACGAACTCCGTCACGTGTGGCATCGGCAGGCAGCCGACCTGGGCCTCGACGTCGGCGGGTTCGTCGCCGGTGCGCTTGCCCGCCGCATCGAGCAGGAGAGGGGATCGGGGAGCCGGGTACAGGACTTCGTGCCGGGCGGCGCTCTCTCGCCGGAGCCGGCGCTGAATCCGGTTGCCGACCCGGCGCCGGCGGCGAAAACGGACAGGCGGCATGAGGGGCGAGCGGCACCGGCTTCGGGCAATGAGCGGGACACGCAGCCGGACCTACCGAACGCAGTTGAACGACCGGGGCGCCTGCCGACCGGGAAAGCCGCACCGGCGGGGCCAGAAGAGGCGCTGCGGGATCGCGGCACGGTGAGCTCCTCTGTGGCGTGGGCGATGGCGCACCTGTCGGAGCGCGCGGCCGTGTTCGCGCGGGCGGATCTGCTCGCCGCAGCCCTGACCCATGCCCCGGGCAGGCACGCCGTCAGGGACGTCGAACGCGAGGTAGCGCGGCTGGAGAAGGCGGGAGCGCTGCACGCGGTGACACTGCCGGGGGCCACGGATTCACTCGCGACCGACCGCACGGTCGGCGAGGAGCGCGAGACCATCGCCCTGATGCGCGCTGGCGCGGGACGCGGGCAGGCCCCGATGCGCCGCTGGGCGGTCCGCGATCACCTCCACAATTCGTCGCTCACGGTTGGACAGAGGGACGCGGTGAAGCTGATCCTGTCGGCGAAGGACCGGGTGGTGGGCGTGCAGGGCTACGCGGGGACGGGGAAGACCACCATGCTCGACCGGGCGCGCGCGCTGGCGGAGAAGAAGGGCTGGCGCATGGTGGGTCTCGCACCGTCCGCGTCGGCGGTCAAGACGCTCGCCGCCGAGGCCAGCATCGAGTCGCAGACCCTGCAGGGGTTCCTCGCCCGCAACGCCGGAGTGGCCGCGGGGCGCCTCACGAAGCACGGCGCGCGCGAGATGCGCGCAGCTTTCGCGAAGACGATCCTGGTGGTCGACGAGGGCTCGCTCGCCTCGACCGTGCAGGCCAGGGACCTGCTGCGCATCGCGGACGAGCTCCGCGTCCCCCGCGTCGTCTTGGTTGGCGACGCCAAGCAGCTTGACGCGGTCGACGCCGGGAAGCCGTTCGCCCAGTTGCAGGCTGCCGGCATGCAGACGGCCGTCATGGACGAGGTCATGCGCCAGCGCGACCCGGCCCTGAAGGAGGCGGTCGAGGCGAGCATCAGGGGCGACATCGGCCGGGCCTTCGGGAAGCTCGGCGCCAACGTGGCCGCGGTGCCGCGGGGCGGGATCGCGGCGGCGGTGGCCGCGCGCTGGCTGGCGCTGGCGCCGGAGGTGCGGGAAAAGACCGGCGTCATGGCCCCGAGCCATGACCTCCGCCTGAAGATCAACGGCCATATCCGCGGGGAGCTCGCCCGCGAGGGACGGCTCCACGGGCCCGCCGTGCAGGTCGAACGGCTGATCTCGAAAGGCTACACCCATGCCGAGAAGGCCCTCGCGGGCAACTACGCGGCGGGCGATGTGGTGGCGTTCTACCGGTCCTATAAGCGGATCGGCGTCGAGAAGGGGGACGAGCGGCGCGTCGTCGGGATCGACGGCAAGCGCCACACGGTGCTGCTCAGCGACAGCAGGGGCGGGACCGTCGCCTGGAAGCCGTCGCAGGTCGGCGGCCTCAAGGGTGGCACCGAGGTGTACCGGTCCGGCGGGATCGAGCTCCGCGCCGGTGACCGAATCCGCTGGACGCGGAACGACGACGGCCTGGGCGTGGTCAACAGCCGCATCGCCGAGGTGCTGGGCGTCGGGCAGGGCCGTGTCGCGTTCCGCCTGGAGGACGGGCGGCGGCTGGAACTGGGCAGGGGCGACCCGCAGCTTCGGCATCTCGATCACGCCTGGGCCTCTACGGTGCACGCTTTCCAGGGCCGCACGGTCGACAACGTCATCGCTGCGATGGAGGCCAGGCACCCCCACCTGACGACGCAGAAGAGCTTCTACGTGGAGATCAGCCGCGCCCGCGAGCGCGCCGAGCTGGTGACTGACGACGCGGCCGAGCTCCGCGCGCAGCTCCAGGCGGTCACGGGCGAGCGCATCGCCGCACTCGAAGGCATCGGCGAGATGCCGGTGGCCGGACCGGAGCAGGCACCGGAAACCGGCGGGGTGCGCGGGAAGGCGTCAGGGAAAGCCGCGGGGAACGGAGCTGCCGGCAGAGATGCCAGTGCGGATGCGCGCGCGGCGGAGCCGAATGCGGCCGCCCGGGACCGCGGCCGTGGCGCCGGGCTGGACCTGGAGCTTTAGGGAAATGGCGAGCGGGCGGCACCAGGCCGGGCCCGGACGTGCCCGCATCGCGCGCGGAACGGCAGTCACGGGAGGCGAAAGATGAACCGGAATATGGTCCGGCGACCGGTCGGCGAGGACGGGAAGTGGGGAAAGCTGACGCCGCGAACAATCCGGTTCCATGACCGGGACTGGGACCGGATCGAGACCTACGCCGTCATGCGGGGCATGACCGTCACGGAACTGATCCGCGCCACGGTCCTGACGGCGCTCGGCGAGGAGCCCGGGCTCACCGATTCGGGTGGCCGGCTCGCCCGGCAGATCGAACAGATCTTCCGGTACACGCACATCATTGCGACCGCCCTGCGCGATGACATGCTGAAGAACGGCCGTGGCGACGAACTGGAGGAGCTGGTCCGGTCGGCGCGCGAGCTGCAGCGCGAGCTGAACAAGCGCGCTGCGGCCCGTCCGGACCAGGCCTCCGGGGAGTAAAACGCACCGGGATCGGTGCCCGACCGGCGAGATACGGCCGCACCGGCGGCCGAGAACGCTCCCGACTGCTGGCAAAGGCGGCACCTGACTCGACTGGAAGCGGGGCGGAAACGACACCGGAATAGGCCCGGTTTGCGGCCGGTGGAGCGATGCGCGTCAGCGATAGAGCGTGTGTCAATGCCCGGACAGGGCGCGGATCGGGCGGGATTTGCCCGCTTCGGAAACCGTTCGGCGCGTATGCTCGCGAGCATACGGCGTATGCTCCGGAGCATACAAAGGCGGCAGGGCAAGCGAATACAGGGCTCTGCGTGTATGCTCGCGAGCATACACGTGCCCCTCATAGCCGAGGCGTCCAGAGGCGCCTGAAGTGCCCGTCAGGGCACGCCAGAGCGCGCATGCGCGCGCTCGCAGTTCGCTGCGTCGGGTGTGGCCAAAATCAACTCCGCAAGGAGTCAGATGGACACGCGTGCACGCACACCGTCGTCGACCGAAACCGCCGTCGTCGCAAAGGTTTGGAGCCCTCGCGGCGCCTGAGCGAGACGACCGGGCCGCGACACCTGAGCGCGTTCCGCATCGCCTTCCGGCGGCAGAGGTAACAAAACGAAGGACGGCGCGCAAGCCAGAGAGGTCGGATTTCACACTCCGCGCACCAGCGGCCCGACGCGACCGCTACGGCGCCGGTGTTACCGCACCTCAGAATGAGCCGTCGCACATGTTACCGCAGGCCCATTCGTTACGGAGGCGGGCGCTGATCCTCGTTCCCCTTCAGCGCTTCGCGCACCGCCTCGTATCCGTTACCTATGGATATGGTTCTGATTGAGACTTCCAGGCACGTCACAGTACTCGGGGCCAAGCACTCCAATGAGCAAATGCTCCAGGCGCGCGATCTTCTGGGTGTCCGGGTCCTGACTGCGGGGAAACGAAACGGTCCACAAGCAACATTGACGCATTTCTTTCTGGAACGTTCGGAAGTCACAGCCGTGGCATTTGTACCAATTGTCGCGCAACGTCGCGCCAGCGTCGTTCGGACAGAGATGTTGAGATATGCGGTCTTGCAGATCCTGACTGCCACTCCTCGTCTTGGTACCGCATTCACCAACGTATATGACGCGCCTACGGAGCCGAAAAGCGTAGACGCCTATGCGGTCGCTCAGGAAGTCAAGTGGATCCCGGTCATTGTTCCTGCCCACCGTGACGATTCGTGAAAGTCGCAAGGAGCAGATTGTGTCCGCCCCCACATCCAGGTTGACGTACTGACAAAACTCGGCGACGCGATCATGTGTCAGGTCATGCGAGGCGCTGAGCGCTTCCTCCAAGTTCATTCGTGTGTCCTAGCCATGTCGGTTACAGAAGCTGCGGAACGGTAATGGGGTCCAATCAAGCCAAGGGTCCAATGAACGACACCTGTAACGTTTCCAATACCCCCCTCGTCATGAGCCTGCGTTGCTTCATCCGCCAACTCCTCCAAAACCGAAAACGTACCCTTCGACATTTCCTCTATTGAGGGCAGCGCGACATGCATCCTTGCCCGTACGCGCTTCTCGATGAGCGGCTCAAGCACGCGACGTGCGTATTCATGCCGATCATCAGCCGCATACATGTCCCTCAGCGCATTGGGCAAATCCAAGGCTTGAAAATCTTCAAGGACTGCCATCGCTTCATCCTTGGTCAATAGATACACCTCGCACAAGTCGCCAAAGACCATCTCCATAATCGCCAGCATTTCCTTGGCGTCGTCTTCGATGAACTCGTCGAGAACGACCGCCGCGCCCTTGGATGCTGCGGTGCCAATTCCTAGCGAACCAAGGATCCCCCCAACGATTGCGCCCACAGTTGTTCCCAGCCCCGGGGCAATTGCTGTTCCGACTGCCCCTCCCACAGCCGCGCCCCCGAACCAACCAGCTGTGCCGCCTGTCACGCCCGCCGCCGTAACTGTGACGTTCTTAATGAGCTGCGCACCAGACATTCTCCCGTTAAACATTCGAACGAAGTCAGCCGACGATAGGACGACGGTCGTTGCAATTGCCGTCACGACATTGCCCCGCAGCAACTTGCTGACATGGTTCATGGCCGCTGCCCCGTAGATTGACCTGCCGGAGCGCAAGCTATTGGCAATCCACGCCGCAGCCTTGGGCCCCGCTTGGCCAACCAACCAATCCGTCGAACCTCGGAGGGCCTGTTCGATCCCGGTTCGACCCAGTTGCGCGGCGGCGATGCTTCCGATCCAGGCGATTCCCCCAACCTTCATTCCGGTCTTGCAGGCCTGTTCCAGCGCGACGCTGGGTTCTTCCCCGTTCCAGATCGACACTGCGAACGACAACGCTGCCGAAATCCCCATCGCTTGGCCGGCCAGTTTGACGCCATTGCCTGCATCGTACGACAGACTCTCAACAGTTCCGAAGCGTGCGATGTTCTTGGCTTGTGCATAGGTGACATTGCCCTTGCGGACGATCTCCCTTGCCTGGGCCGGATCTGAAACACCTTTCACTTGGCCCTTCTCGATGCGGGCCTCCAAAGCTGTTACCGCGCCCTCGTACATATCGCTTGGGACTTCGATCTGCATCGGCGAGTTATCCGCGTTGAAATACCGAAATTCCCCGTTTTCGAAGCACTCGGCGACGCATTTCGCCCCGCTGCTGCAATACTTGCTCTGAATTTGCACACCATTGAAGATGCGATCTGGCCCGTTCCTTTCGTTGCCCCGACCAGTGAGCTCGGCGTCTTTTCCGGCGAACCTGTCGAAGAGATTGTTCGCGCTCTCTGCTGCGAACCCGTGCCCCCTTGTGCCGCCCAACAAGACATTGTCAGCGTAGTTCGCACCTGAGCCGGCCGCTCCTGCGGCGACCCCCGCTATTCCGGCCGCCGACAGGTGAGAGTTGTCCACGACATCCTTGTCCTTTCGGCGCTTATCATCGCCGCTTTCTGGCCCCGCGTTGGCACCGCTTTGCTCTGCGTAGTCCTTCACCTTCTTCTCCGTTTGCGAAACATGTGGCAGATCTTGCCAACACCTTACTCCGGCATTCTGCTTGGATATGGATGTGATCCTCAACTCTTGGGCTGTTGTCGGTTCGAGACAGCCATGTGTAACGCTCCTAGGCGATCTGCCGGGATGCGCAGGTCAAGTTCAATTCTCGACGGGAAGAAGGCCGCTTCACGCCTTATTTCTCTGGTTCTACGGGCAAGCAAGCATGGTCTACACTGGTCGCTCCGGTGCCTGCCCGGCTGCGCCTCGAAGGGTGGGTACGGAGCCGGCTAGAACCGCAATGCGCGCGCACAGACGGTGCGTAAGCCGGTTTGCGGCGTGTAACCCGGGGACCGCTGCGGGTTTGTGCAGGGGCCGCCGCCGATGCATACAAACGATGGTCCCGTCGCCCGGTAGAAGCGGTTCCCAGAGTATTACCTCAAAGTTCGCGCCGATGGCGCCCGGCCCAGTCCCTTCCCGCTGCAATGATCCCACCGGCGCCGGAAGCATTCCGTACTACTCTCATGCCTTCGGGCGAGCGCGGGGGTTGTGGCTGGCCCGGCTCCGCCCGATGCATGACCTTTCCGCGGTTCCTTCGAACGACCTCAGGGTCGCGCGGCCGGTGCCGTCCAGTCATTCGTCTCGCGGGGCAGCGTCGGCGGCCCGGCCCGGTATCCCATCGCGCGGGCGATGACCGTCGCGGCCTGCGCAGCGGCATCGCGCAGCGCCGCATCGTCCAGGTGCGCATAGATCGCGGTCGTGGTGCGCTTGCGGTGTCCAAGCAGCTTGCCCACGGCGGTAAGCCCGACCCCGTTCATGACGCCCTGCGAGGCGTACGTATGGCGGGCGTCGTGGAGGCGCACGCCGTGCAGTCCGGCCGCCTCCCGGACCCCGACCCAGAACGTGTAGAGGCGCGACGTGGTGAGTTCTTCGGGGAACACCCGCGCTGCGCCTTCCTCCCGGGGCAGCGCCGCGAGCACCGCGACGGCTTCGGGCCCGAGCCAGAGGGTGCGCGGGCCGGTCTTGGAATCCTCGAGGCGCGCGCTTGCGCCGTCCGGGGACAGTTCCCCGATCTCCTCCCATCGCAGATGGAGGACTTCGGAGAGCCGCGCGCCGGTCAGTGTCAGCAGGCGGATCGCGGCGACCGGCCACGGGTGATCGGGAGCGTGCCGGTCGAGCACCGCGCCCAGCCGTTGCAGTTGGTCGCGGTCGAGGAAGCGCGCGACGGGCCTCCGGGGGTTCATGACGATGTTGGCGCAGGCGTCGGGGACGTGCCCGCCAAGCTCGCCCCATTGCCGCGCGGTGGCAAGCATGGCGCGGAGGATCTCGAAGGCGCGGTTGGCCGCGCCTGGCTTCTCAGCGCTCGCGGCGTCGAACCACGCGGAGACCCGCCCGTGGTCGATGGCGTCGAGGCGCATGTGCCCGAAGGCAGGTAGCAGCCGGTTGCGCAGGTAGATGTCGTAGATCTCGAGCGAGGACGGCTTCCACCGGCTCCGGCGCCGCTCGCGGTAGGTGGCGGCGAAATCGCGGAACAGCGGCGCCCTGACCTTGCGTTCCGGAACCGTCTCGCCGGTCCAGACGCGGGCAAGCAGGGTGGCCGCCTCCTTCCGCGCGTCCGCGAGGCTCGTCTCCGGGTAGCGCCCGAGGGTGAGCTTCCGCATCCGGCCCTGCACGCGGGTCTGGACGATGAACGCGCGCACGCCGGAGGGGTGCACCCTGACCCCGAAGTGGGCGAGCGCGCCGTCCCAGAGCGTGTACTCGAACGTCCTGGGCCGCGCGGCGGCGATGGCGTTCCGGGTGAGGGGCTTCTTCACGGGCTTACGCGCCATGCCGCGCCTCCTCCCGGTTCCCGCCGCCCGTCATCGCGTCGCCGACGATCCCGGAGATACGCCCGGCCGCGTTGCGAACGTGGTCGTCCGCGAGGTGGGCGTAGCGCTCGGTCGAGGCGAGGTCGGCATGACCGAGCAGACGGCCGACGGTGTAGAGGTCGAGCCCGCTCATCACGGCGTGGGAGGCGAACGTGTGGCGGCAGTCATGGATGCGCACGTCGTCGAGCCCGGCCGGCGCCCGGAGCTTCCGCCAGCGCTCTCCG